>VOQV01000016.1 GCA_016642085.1 Pantoea sp. Brub
TAAAGCAATAACAACCCGTAAACAACCTATATTACAAACTTTAATAGGACCTGGAGAAGAACACGTTAATTTAACTGGAATTCCAATAGAAGCTAGTATTTATATAGAATGTCAAAATGCAATACCTGGATTGGTAAAAAACGTATATGCACATAGTTCTGGTGGCGGTAAGTTACTTGTTATAATACAAGTTTCTAAACGCAATGTATATGATGATGGTATGACACGTCAAGCAGCTTTAATTGCACTAGCAATTTATCGAGAATTAAAAAATATTATTTTGGTCGATGAAGATGTGGATTTATTTGATACTAATGATGTATTGTGGGCTATGCAAACACGTTATTCTAGTGATATAGATACATTATGTATTCCTGGTATTGCAGGACATGTTTTGGATTTTTCACAAAAATATAATTATAATAATAAATTTAGCGAACAAGGTGTTTTTACTAAAACAATATTTGACTGTACAGTTCCTTATATCGTTAAACAAAAATTTACGCGAACCAATTTTAAAGAAGTGAATCCTAGTTTATGGAATCCTTCATTATTTAATAATAAAACTAAATATAATTAAATAAAAACTTAATGATGACATATTACAATTGTACTATTTAATTGACACTTCAATTATGTGATTATATAATATAGCTAAATTAATTATATTAATTCACATTTATTTATTTAACATAAATAAATAAAATATTTATTTTTTAATTTTATATCAATTAATTGCAATTAATTGAATGTGTAATGTTTTATAAAAATATATATCTGTAAATATAAAAATATTTTATTTTAATTTTAAAAACATCGTTATATATTTATATGACATTTTATTTACATGTTGTAATTAATAATATTTATTACAAATATATAATTAAAAAGATGCTCATTAAATATTTTATTTTAATAAATTAAATACAAATTTCATTTATTAATGTATATTTTAATCAAATAATTATCATGCTATATTTAAAATATAATGATGTGCGTTTAGTAAAATTTATATTTCTAATTTTATAAAATAATTGAACTCACTAAAAGGTTTTTATGAGCAAATTATCATATGTTTTTGACGAACGCACATCTGCTTGGTCAACATATTTGCAACAAATTGACCGAGTACAAACTTACTTAGGAAATCTATCGTATTGGATAGATACACTACGACACCCTAAACGTACTCTTATTGTTGATATTCCATTACAAATGGATAATGGAAGTATATGTCATTTTGAAGGATATAGAGTTCAGCATAATTTATCTAGAGGTCCTGGTAAAGGAGGCATTCGTTACCATCCACAAGTTGATTTAAATGAAGTTATGGCTTTAGCTGCATGGATGACAATTAAATGTGCTGCTGTAAATTTACCCTACGGTGGAGCTAAAGGTGGTATTAGAGTGGACCCTTTTAAATTATCGGAAGGAGAATTAGAACGTTTAACTCGTCGTTATACCAGTGAGATAGGTATTATTATTGGACCACAAAAAGACATACCAGCACCTGATGTAGGTACTAATAGCAAAGTCATGGCATGGATGATGGATACATATTCTATGAACCTAGGTACAACAGTAACAGGGGTAGTCACTGGAAAACCTATTCATCTTGGAGGTTCATTAGGACGTGAAAAAGCTACAGGACGTGGCGTATTTGTTACTGGATGTGAAATAGCATGTCGAGAAAATATAAAAATTCAAGGAGCACGTGTAGCCATACAAGGATTTGGCAATGTAGGTAGTGAAGCTGCACGTTTATTTAGTGAAGCTGGTGCAAATATTGTAGTCATTCAAGATCATACAGCTACAATTTTTAACAAAAATGGAATTAATATTCCAGATTTACTAAATTGGCAGATTAAAAATAAAAAAATTGCTGGTTTTATTGAAGCACAAGATATACATGCAGAAGAATTTTGGTCTAAAGATATAGATATATTAATTCCAGCAGCATTAGAAGGGCAAATAAATACTCAAAGAGCTAAAAATCTTAATTGTAAATTAATTCTTGAAGGAGCTAATGGACCAACTTATACTAATGCTGATGACATTTTAGAAAAGAGAGGTATAATCGTAGTACCAGATGTAATATGTAATGCTGGAGGCGTTACAGTGAGTTATTTTGAATGGGTACAAGATATGGCTAGTTTTTTTTGGACTGAAGATGAAATTAATAAACGTTCAGATAAAATTATGATTGATGCCATGATACATATATGGGAAAAATCAAAAGAAAAAGATTGTTCATTGCGCACTGCAGCATATATTATAGCATGTGAAAGAATTTTAATGGCTCGTAAAGATAGAGGAATCTACCCTGGCTAAGTATTCAAATTGGGTTTAGTTTAAATAGTTGTATATAAATGAAATTTATTGTTTATTATTTATATATTTTTCCTCCCAAGATTGAATTTTTTGTAAAAATTTAATAGTGTTTTTACGCCAATCAAGATTACCAATTATAGCATTTATTACAGATATTCCTCCTACACCACATTTTAACACTGCTTCTAATCTATCTAAAGTAATACCACCTATAGCTACAGTTGGAATATGTTTAATCTTATTAGCTAAATACATTAATTGTTCTAAGCCTTGAGGTCTCGATAACATTCTTTTAGTTTTTGTATGGAAAATATGGCCTAAAGCAATATAAGAAGGATTCCAAGTTAATGCAGTTAATAACTCTGATTCATTATGTGTAGATAAACCTAAACGCATACCTGATTTGAGTATAGCATACATATCTGCATGCTCCATATCTTCTTGACCTAAATGCACTCCATAAGCATTATATTTTATAGCTAACTGCCAATAATCGTTAATAAATATTCTAGCATCATATTTATGACTTAATAAAACCGCAGTTTCAATTTCTTGATTTAACACTTTTTCTGATCTTTCTTTAATTCTAATTTGCAGTGTTTTAACCCCTAAATCTAATAACTTCATTAACCAGATTGAAGAATCTACTATTGGGTATAATCCTAATCTATGTGGAACAGAGGGAAAATTTTTATTAATATTATTCATGATTTATTTTATTATTTTTTATATATTACATATCGATATGTTTTTTAATTTGTTTTGATATATTAATTGAACAAAACTTAGGACCACACATTGAACAAAAATTAGTTGATTTACCTGATTGATATGATATTGTTTCATTATGATAAGCACGAGCAGTCATTGGATCTAACGATAAATTGAATTGATCATCCCATCTAAAGTCAAAACGAGCTTTAGAAATAGCATTATCTCTAATTTGTGCACCAGGGTGTTCTTTAGCTAAATCAGCAGCATGAGCAGCTATTTTATACATTATTAAACCTTGTTTTACATCCTCTTTATTAGGTAAACCAAGATGTTCTTTAGGTGTAACATAACATAACATAGAACACCCTAACCAACCTATAAAAGCTGCTCCAATACCTGAAGTAAAATGATCATATCCTGGAGCTATATCTGTAATTAATGGTCCTAATGTATAAAATGGAGCTCCATGGCAATGATTTAATTGTTCAGTCATATTATGCTGTATCATATGCATTGGAACATGGCCAGGTCCTTCGATCATGACTTGAACATCATATTCCCAAGCAATTTTAGTTAAATTTCCTAAGGTATATAATTCAGCAAATTGAGCTTCATCATTAGCATCATAAATTGATCCTGGACGTAAACCATCTCCCAGTGATAATGATATATCGTAAGTAGTACAAATCTTACAAATATCTCTAAAATTTTCGTATAGAAAATTTTCTTTATTATGTTGTAAACACCATTTTGCTATAATAGAACCACCACGTGAAACTATACCAGTAAGTCTATTTTTTGTCATCGGAATATAATTTAATAGTGTTCCAGCATGGATAGTAAAATAATCTACACCTTGTTCCGCTTGTTCTATTAAAGTTTCTTTAAAAATCTGCCAATTAAGTTTTTCTATCACTCCATTAACTTTTTCTAATGCTTCATAAATAGGTACAGTACCAATAGGTACTGGACTATTACGTAAAATCCATTCTCTAGTTTCATGAATATAACGACCAGTAGAAAGATCCATTACCGTATCAGCTCCCCATTGAGTAGCCCATATCAATTTTTCTACCTCTTCTTCAATAGAAGAAGTTAAAATTGAATTACCAATATTTGCATTCACTTTAACTAAAAAATTTCTTCCAATAATCATAGGTTCTACTTCAGGATGATTAATATTGCTAGGAATGATAGCTCTACCAGAAACTATTTCATTTCGTACAAATTCTGCTGTGATGTTATTAACATGATTGGTATTTTTTAATTGTTGTGTATTACTTAGATCATCACGTTTCATATTTTCTCTTACAGCAACAAATTCCATTTCAGGGGTAATAATTCCAGCTCGAGCATAATGCAATTGAGTAACACTGTAACCTAATTTGGCTTTGCGAGGTATGTATGAATTAGAAAAAATTAATTTTTTGATTTTTTGATTAATATAATTACTATGATTATTAAGTTTGAATTGTTCAGAATATTCAATGTTTTTACGATCCTGAATCCATATATCACGTAATCTGTGAATACCTTTATATACATCAATATTTATTTTATGATCACCATAAGGACCTGAAGTATCATAAATTAAAACTGGTGTATTTGCTTTGTATTGAGAATGTATTTTGTTATTATCTAACATATTATCATTAGATGAATCTAAAATAACTTCTCTCATTGGGACTTTTATATTAAATTTATTACTTTTTACATAAATTCGTCTTGAATTAGGGAAAATATTGTTATGTGGATTTTTTATAAATTTTTTTGCTTGAGAACGGTTTATGCTACGTGACTTTACATGAGAAGATTGCATCTAATGATCCTCAAATATTACCTAATATATTATTTCCTATTAAATAAACTAATAATTTTTAATTTGAAATTGTTAATTGTACTAACATAATGAAATATGTTTAATATTTAGGAAATAAGGTAATAATATTAATTTATTATTATTTATTAAATTTTAAATTTTACAAATATTATAAATAAGTAGAATATATTGTATCTAATAACTAACATGATTTATTGTAATTAATATTTAAATATACGTGTTATATATAAAGAATTTCAATATTTTTATAAATTTAATATAAAATGTATTTTAATATCATTAAATATGATGATTGTTATTTTAAAAATAATATAAATATTATTTTATATAGATAAATTAACAAATGATAATCAAAATTTAATTATTATATATTTCTATTGTTTAAACATTATAAGTATTAATTAAAAACTAAATATAATTTTATTATATTTTTTAGACATCACACAAATAATACAATATATTATTTAAGTACTATATATTTGTTGATGGACAACATGTGAATATTTTAATAAATAATATCAACTTAATGATTTATTATTAACATTTAATAATAAATTATTATTAGTTTAAATTAATTAAATATTATGATTAATAATGAATATTTTTTACGTTATAGTAGACAAATTTTATTAAAGGAAATAGGATTAAAAGGACAGAAATTACTTAATTTATCTAAAATTCTTATAGTAGGATTAGGAGGATTGGGTTCTCCTGCTGCTATGTATCTTGCAGCAGCAGGAGTTGGTCAATTAATATTAGCTGATTATGATAATTTACATGTCACTAACTTACAACGACAGATACTATATAAAAATAAGCAATTAGGTCAATTAAAAACAATATTAGCTCATGAATGTTTAAAGTCTATTAATCCAGATGGACAATATATTTGTTTTTCAAATCGTCTCGAAGGAGAGATTTTAATTAAATATGTAAAAGAAGTAGATTTAGTATTGGATTGTACTGATAATATCACTACACGTCATGACATTAATGCTGCTTGTGTTTTAAATAATAAACCACTTATTAGTGCTAGTGCTATTGGATTTGATGGTCAATTAATAATATTAATGCCTCCTTGGAATAATGGTTGTTATGCATGTTTATTTCCTAGCAAAAAAGAAATATATTATAATTGTAGTTCTTCTGGAATATTAGGTCCTATAGTAGGTATAATGGGTTCTTTGCAAGCTTTAGAAGCAATAAAAATAATTTGCAAAATTCAAACTGTGATTTCAAAAAACAATAAAATTTTATTATTTAATGGCAAATCTTTACAATGGAACTTTATAAGTTTAACTAAAAATATTAATTGCTCAATTTGTTCTTAATTTATTAAATATTAAATAGGTATATTTTCATGAAAATTACTTTAAATAATCATTTTATGGAATTAAATGAATTTATTTATTTGGATAATTTAATATCTAAACAAATAGGTGTTAATATGGATAATATAGCTGTATCAGTAAATAAACAAATTATACCTCATCATAATTGGTCTATATATCAAATAAAAGATGGTGATGATATTCTTTTATTTCAAGCAATTACTGGAGGTTAAATTATGTATGTTTAGTATTGCTAATATTAGTTTCACATCACGTTTATTTATAGGAACAGGTAAATTTGCTAATATTGATTTAATGCTAAAAGTAATTTCTATTTCTAATACTGAATTAGTTACATTAGCAATTCGTAGAATACAACTAAAAGATAAAAATAATGATATTTATTTACAAAAATTAAGTAATATGAAAATCAGATTTTTACCAAATACATCTGGAGCTACAAATGCAAATGAAGCAATATTTGCAGCTCGTTTAGCCAAAGAAGCATTATCTACTTGTTGGATTAAATTAGAAATTCATCCTGAAACACAATATTTACTTCCTGATCCTATAGAAACTTTAAAAGCAGCTACAAAATTAGTTAAAGAAGGATTTATAGTTTTGCCTTATTGTAGTGCAGA
Organism: Pantoea sp. Brub; assembly: GCA_016642085.1. Taxonomy (GTDB): domain Bacteria; phylum Pseudomonadota; class Gammaproteobacteria; order Enterobacterales; family Enterobacteriaceae; genus Pantoea_C. Next base: position 6,858 of record VOQV01000016.1, read on the forward strand.
TCCTGTTCTTTGCAGAAGACTAATTGAAGTTGGTTGTGCTGCAATAATGCCGTTAGGATCACCTATAGGTTCTAATCAAGGATTACAAACTAAAGATTTTTTAAAAATTATTATTGAACAATCAACTGTTCCTGTAATTATTGATGCTGGTATTGGTACTCCTAGTCAAGCTCTTGAAGCTTTAGAACTTGGCGCTGATGCAGTATTAGTTAATACTGCAATTGCAGTGGCTAAGGATCCTATATCAATGGCTTTAGCTTTTAAATTAGCAGTACAAGCAGGAGATATAGTTAAGAATGTTGGATTAGGTGTTAAGAGTTGTAGAGCAAACAGTACTAGTCCATTAACTGATTTTTCTTTATGATTATAAAAAAAGCAAATGACAAATTTTACTCAATATTGGGAACATATTAATTGGGATGATGTTTGTTTTCGAATTTCGAAACAAACATCAAAAGATGCAAATATAGCAATATTAAATTTTGATGTTAATGTAGAAAATCATATAATATCACTTTTATCTTTTTCTGCTAAAAGATATATAAATTTATTAATTAAAATAGCTAAAAAGTTAACCCGCCAACGTTTCGGTAATATTATTAATTTTTATTTACCTCTTTATTTATCTAATCTATGTTCAAATGATTGTACATATTGTGGCTTTTCTATAAGTAATAATATAAAAAGAAAAATTCTTAATACAGATGAAATTATTGAAGAATGTAAGGCAATACGTGCTAAAGGTATTGATCATTTTTTATTAGTCACAGGTGAACATAAAACAAAAGTTGGTATTGATTATTTTTGTAAAATTATACCTATAGTTAAAAATTATAGTAGTTCTGTATTAATAGAAGTACAACCAATGTACCAAGAAGATTATATGAAACTTAAACAAATTGGATTAAATGGAGTATTAGTATATCAAGAAACATATAATAAATTAATGTATGAAAAACATCATTTAAAAGGTAAAAAAAGAGATTTTTTTTGGAGATTAGAAACTCCAGATCGTTTAGGTCGTGCTAAAGTACATAAAATAGGATTAGGAATATTAATTGGACTTTCCAATAACTGGCGAGCAGACTTTTACATATTAGCTAAACATCTTCTTTATTTACGTAAAGTTTATTGGAGAAGTACTTTTTCTTTGTCTTTTCCTCGTTTGCGCCCTTGTGTTGGTCAAGCTAATGATAAATCATTTGAAGTTATGGATGATTTAGATTTGTTGCAAATGATGTGTGCATTTCGTATTATAGCACCAGAAGTAGAAATATCTCTTTCCACTCGTGAATCTCCAAAATTTAGAGATTATGTAACGCCTATTGTAGTAAATAGTATTAGCGCTGGTTCTAAAACTCAGCCTGGAGGATATGCAAGTAATCAAATAGAGTTAGAACAATTTATGACTTGTGATAATAGAACTACTCAAGAGGTTGCCAATAAAATGTTATCATTAGGACTTCAACCTGTTTGGAAAGATTGGGATAGTTATTTAGGATGCATGTAGTAATCAAAATATAAAATATTATATATTAAACATTTATTGGATATAAATTATGTCTACAGATTTTAATTTAAAAAAAAAAATATAATGTTTTAAGTATTGCAGGTACTGATCCAAGTAGTGGAGCAGGCATTCAAGCAGATTTAAAAACTTTTTCGGCACTTGGTGTATATGGAACATCCGTTATAACTTCTCTTTTAGCTCAAAATACTTGCGGAGTACAGCATATTTATCCAATTAAATCATCTTTTGTAGAGAAACAAATTGATTCTGTTTTAACTGATATAGAAATTGATAGCATCAAGATTGGTTTTCTTTATAAGACTGATATTATTCGTTTAGTTGCTAAAAAAATTAAAGAACATAACATTCGTTGGATAGTTTTAGATACTGTTATGATATTTAAAAATAATAAAATATTATTAGATGATGAATCAATTAATTCATTAAAAAAAATGTTATTTCCATTAGCTTCTGTTATTACTCCTAATTTATATGAAGCATCTAGAATTTTAAATTGTCCTGAAGCAAAAAATGAAAATGAAATGATTCATCAAGGCAGAAAACTTTTAACTTTTGGTTGTGAAGCAGTGATTATTAAAGGTGGGCATTTAGCTGGGATATTTAGTCCAGATTGGTTTATTTCCGTAAATAAAGAAATAAGATTTAGTAGTCCTAGAATTAATACAATTAATACTCATGGAACTGGATGTACATTATCTGCAGCGTTAGCTGCAGTTAGGCCGTCTTGTAGCAGTTGGGTTCAAACCTTTAAAATAGTTAAAAAATGGTTGCAAAGTGCAATATTGTATTCGGATAAATTGAATGTAGGAAAAGGTGTTGGGCCTTTGCATCATTTTTATAAGTGGTGGTAATATGTTATATATAACAATATTATTTTTATAGCATTATATTGTTTATATTTAGATATTTATACTTTTGTAATAATAAAATAAGTAAAAATTGCAACTAAATAAATAGATTGTAATATTTATAATGGTATTAATTTAAATTAAGTATGATCATAATATGAAATAACAAATTGATATATAATTAATTTTTTAAAAGATATTGCTGTTGTTTATGATTATTTTATTATAGGGTCTTTTTGTAAAGATAGTGTTGTTGTAAAATTGCTATTTACATTTAAATGTTGTTTTATTAATGAGTTAGGAGTATTTGCAAGCCATTGGTATAAAGAAATGTCTGCATAATAATCACTTCTAAATAATTCAAGAAACTTTACATTTGTATTGCCTATATTTTCAATATAGTGACCCATTGCGAAAGGAACATAACCAACATCTCCAGTTTTATAGTTAAACGTTCTAGATTGACCTGAAGATGCAAATACACCCATACGAGCTGTTCCTTCTAAATAATATTGCCATTCATCATTATTGGGGTGCCAATGCAATTCACGTAATCCACCTGGTTTAATTTCTACTATTGCTGCTGCTATAGTTTTAGCTATAGGAAAGATTGAAGAATCTATTATTTGTATTGTGCCACCTGAAGCATGAATTATATTTTTTTTTAAAGGTTGATAAATAAATGATTTTTTAGCATTTGAAAAATTGTTTATTATTTGATTTTTATCAATTGTACCGGCAAAGATATATCTGTCATGTGGTTTAGGTAAATTAGAGAAAGTTAATGGAGTTACATTGAAAGTTTTGGCTAAAATATCAAATGGAATATTTTTAAACCAGTCTGAAAGTAGAAAAGTACTTTCTTCATCAAAAGCGCCATTGTCAAATGCTAATATAAATTCACAACCGTCTGGTTCAAGACCTTGGATAGAATGTGGAATTCCTGCTGGGAAATACCATAAATCTCCGGCATTAATTTCATTGATATACCATGTTCCATCAATGTCAAAAGTAGTTATGCGGGCTTTACCAGAAATCATATATGACCATTCTCCTTCTTTATGCCAATGTAGTTCTCTTATACCTCCTTTATTTAGACGCATATTGACACCTGCAATAGTACTTGATATTTCAAGTTCTCTTTGAGTTACTTGACGAGTCCATCCTCCAGTGCCTTTTTTAATGTGAGAGTCACTAAAAGCATAACGGAGATTTGGTAAGGTCCCATTATCAGTAATAGGAGGATTTGTAATATCTGGATGTGTAACATTTGGATGTGTAACATTTGGATGTGTAACATTTGGATGTGTAACATTTGGATGTGTAACATTTGGATGTGTAACATTTGGATGTGTAACATTTGGATGTGTAACATTTGGATGT
>VOQV01000021.1 GCA_016642085.1 Pantoea sp. Brub
ATGTGTAACATTTGGATGTGTAACATTTGGATGTGTAACATTTGGATGTGTAACATTTGGATGTGTAACATTTGGATGTGTAACATTTGGATGTGTAACATTTGGATGTGTAACATTTGGATGTGTATTTTTTTTAGCAATATTATGATTATGTAATTTAATACTTTTGTAATCATAGAATTTTTTTGCTGCTAGTGCAATTGTACTACCTATTGTCAATGCTATGAATTTTCTTCTTGATATTTTATTCATTTAACTATCCTTGATAATTTTCAGTTAATATTTAGTATTAATTAAGGATTGTTGAACTTGTAATTATTTGTTGATTTTTTTATTTATGAAATTGTTATTAATTTTGTTTAATGAAATGATTTTTTATTATAAATACATCCTTATATAAAATATATTTTAAAATATAGCTTAGAATAATGGTGTTTAGTTAAATAGGTTATTTAAATAATTAAATAGATTTATTTCAAATCGATGTTTTTTTATTTTAATAACGTTTTTATAGAAAAATTATTTATTTTGAATTTTATTTAATAACTAATTATGTTGTGAATTGGATATTATTTTTTTATTAAAACTAATAATAGCTTTATATTAATTAGTTTATAATATTTGCAATTTTACAATTAAATAAAATTTGTTATATGATATGTTTGTATTTGAAATGAAATTTGTTTGTATTATTAATAATCTAATTTAGATTAGGTTCATTACGCTTCGGAGTATCCGAAGCGTAAGTTTTTACTAAGATACATTATGTTCAATAACTCGTCCTGTTTCGTTTTGCATTCCAATATTAATTTTTTTGGGTTTTTCTTGTTCAGGAATATCATAAGTAAATTGAATGGTTAACAACCCATTGTTTAAGCTGCTATTTTTAATATTTATTCTATATTCAAGATTAAAACTTATAGAAAATTCATTTTTTTGTATGCCTTGATGTAACCATTTGTTAACAGATTCTTTGTCATTATTATTGGTTTCTTTGTTATCAACATTAGGTTTGCCGTTTATAATTAATTGATTATTTAATACAGAAACATCCAATTCGTTTTTTAAGAAACCTGGCACACTAACAACTAATTCATATTTATCTTTATTTTTTTTTAAATTATAAGGTGGAGTCTCATTAATTGGTTTTTCGCCAGTTAATCGACTAAATAAATTATCCATTTGAGTAAAACGATCAGAAAATATGCTGTTACCCAATGTTGGCATAAGAGAGAAAGAACGATAAGTCATCTTGTCCTCCTTTAATTGCTAATTTAGTAATCACCTAGTCTTTACTGTAGATAACTATTGGGACATAGAAAAAAAAATCAAGTACTTGAATGTTATATTAATTAAACTGAATAGTAAAAATTATTCGATATTTATTTTTATTACAAATAAATGTAATGTTATTTTGTATATAGATATATTTATATATATGAATATAAATGATTAATTATTAACATATTTTAAAAGTTATTCACTTATACATAAAGTAGATCCTATATAGATCCTAATAGATCCTAATAGATCCTAATAGATCCCAGATCGCTGTAGGATAGATAATATATGGGATTAAGAGGCATTAATATTCACTATAATCAGTAAAAGATTCACTATAATCAGTAAAAGATTCACTATAATCAGTAAAAGATTCACTATAGTTAGTAATAACATTCACTATGATATGTTTTAACAACAAACACATAAAAATATAATAAAATTTTCTATGAAAAATAAATATAATAAAAACAAGATGTTACTAAAACACTTTGTATCAGTATGTAAAACGACTGGAGAAGTTATTCAACTAAATCCAAATAAAAATAATACTGTTCAACCAGCAGCTTTAATGAGATTAGGATTATTTGTGCCAACATTAAAATCTACTGCACGAGGTAAAACTGGTTCAATGGCTTTTACAGATGCTACACAAGAATTAAAAAACTTATCATTAGTTAAAGCTGAAGGTTATCAAAAAATTACTATTACTGGTGCTAGATTAGATATGGATAATGATTTCAAAACATGGGCAGGTATAATTCAATCTTTCTCACGTTATGTTATAAAGGGTGATACTGTTACTTTATCATTTATAAAATTTGTTAAAATGTGTGGAATTTCAACTGCAAATTCTTCTACTATCTTACGTAATCGTTTAGACGCTTCACTTCGCCGTATTGCAACTAATACACTGTCATTTGAAGGAAATGGTAAAGTATATCATACACATCTAGTACAATCAGCATATTATGATAGAGAAAAAGATATTGTTCGTATTCAAGCAGATTTAAAATTATTTGAATTATATAAATTTGATCATAAAGTTTTACTTCACTTAAGAGCTATATCGCATCTTAAACGCAAAGAATCTGCTCAAGCTCTTTATACATTTTTAGAAAGTTTACCAATTAATCCAATTCCAATCGCTCTATCTAGATTACGTATGCGCTTAAATTTATCTTCTAAAATTACTACACAAAATTATGTAGTAAGACGTGCTATGGAACAATTAAAAAACATTGGTTATCTAGATTATTCTGAAATCAAAAGAGGCCGTTCTATTTTTTTTATTATTCATAGTAGAATGCCTAAATTAGATGGAATAAAACATATTAATAATATCAACTAATATATAACAAATACAGTATAAAAAATGATTATTCACTATAGTTAGAGATAAATATTAAATGTTTATTAGATATAAAAATTTATTTTTTTATTTATATATAGCAGCACATATTATATAGCATCCCTACTAAGCTAGTACATTTATAATATAGATAATAAATAATATTGTACTATAAAAAAATATTGTGGAGTATAAATATGTTAAAGCTTAATAAAAATGATACTCACAATTGGCAAACACCTCCAATTGATGATTTACGTTCTGCAATAAGTTTTTTAAAAAATTTTCCTGATCAATATATTGAAACTAATCGTAAAGTAGATCCAATGATTGAATTAGCAGGAGTTTATAGTTATGTTAGTGCTGCTAGTACAATAATACGACCAACACAAATAGCTCCTACAATGATCTTTAATAATATTAAAGATTTTCCTGATTTTCGTATTTTAGTAGGTTTAATGGCCAGTCGTAAACGAGTAAGCTTGTTATTAGGTGCTCCAATGCAAGAACTTGGCATGCAGATGGTTTTAGCGAGAAAAAACAAAACTGCTCCTATTTTTGTAAATAAAGCATTATGTCAAGAAGTAATTTATTTTGCTAATGATAAAAAATTTGATTTAAGAAAAATTTTGCCTTCATTAACTAATACTGTAGAAGATGCTGGGCCTTATTTTTGTCTAGGTTTAGTACTTGGTAGTGATATTGAAAATAGAATTAATACAAATGTAAGTATTCATCGTTTATGTATACAAAGCAAAGATGAGTTATCAATTTTTTTAGCACCTGGTCGTCATATTAATATTTTTCGTAAAAAAGCTGAGTCTGTTGGAAAATCATTACCTATATCAATTAATATAGGGTTAGATCCTGCTATTTATATTGGAGCAGGATTTGAAGCACCGATTACACCATTTGGTTTTAATGAATTATATATAGCTGGAGGTTTGCGTAAAAAACCAATAGAATTAGTAGAATGTTTAACCATTAAACAAAAAGCTATTGCAAAAGCTGAAATTGTTATTGAAGGAGAAATATTGCCTAATATAAGAATTGCA
>VOQV01000001.1 GCA_016642085.1 Pantoea sp. Brub
TAATCAATTGAATTTGCCATTAAATTTATTTAATTATCGTTCTGACATAAATGCTAAGCCACAACAAGCAGGTACATTAACAATATTACCTATTGAACTAAACAAATCAGTTATTCCTGGCAATTTATGTGCAGATAATAGTATATATGTAATAAATACTTTAATTAGATCTTGTAATGGATGTACAAAAGGTGAATTTAATGCATTAGTGACTGGGCCAATCAATAAAGGTATAATTAATCAAGCTGGAATAAGATTCACAGGGCATACTGAATTTTTTAGTAAGCATACAAAGAGTGATTGTGTAGTGATGATGTTTGTTTTTAAAAAACTAAGAGTTGCATTAGCTACTACACATATACCATTAAAATATGTTACACAATCCATTACACATAATAAATTATATAAAATCATAAGTATTTTGTATGTAAATTTACAAAAATATTTTTGTATTACAAAACCATGTATATACGTCTGTAGTATAAATCCTCATGCTGGTGAAAATGGTTATATAGGCAAAGAAGAAATTAATATTATGATTCCAGTATTAGATAAATTTAAAAAACAAGGAATCAATGTAATAGGACCATTGGCTTCAGATACTTTATTTCAAAAAAAAAATTTACAAAAGGCAGATGCAATCTTAACTATGTATCATGATCAAGGATTACCAGTATTGAAATTTCAAGCATTTAATAAATCGGTAAATGTATCCCTTGGTTTGCCTTTTATTAGAACATCAGTCGACCATGGAACTGGACTGGAATTAGCTGCTTCAGGTCAAGCTCGAGCAGAAAGTTTTATTAAAGCGATTCAATTAGCAATAAACATGATTAAAAGTCGTAATGAACAACTATAATAATTCTAAATATTATGCTAAAAAACATTTTGGTCAAAATTTTTTAAATAATATAAATATCATTGATAGCATAGTAGCATCTATAAACCCTAAATTTCATGATCATTTAGTAGAAATTGGTCCTGGATTAGGAGCTTTAACTTATCCTATTATTCAAAATATTAATAAATTAATTGTTATTGAAATAGATCATGAATTAATTTCTTTTTTAAAAGGAAATCAAAATTTAAATTCTAAATTAACTATTTATCAACAAGATGTTATGACGTTTGATTTTAACCAATTAGTTAAAGATAATAAACAACCATTAAGAATTTTTGGAAATCTACCATATAACATTTCTACTATGTTAATATTTTATCTTTTAAATTATATTAATCTTATTAAAGATATGCATTTCATGTTCCAAAAAGAAGTAGCTAATCGTATGATTGTAGGTCCAGGAAATAAAAATTATGGTCATTTAAGCATAATGGCGCAATTTTATTTTAAAATTACTCCGTTATTAGAAGTACCATATTACTATTTTACTCCTAAACCTAAAGTTGATTCTGTCTTATTACGTTTAATCCCATTTAATCAATTAACATCTCCATATAAATTAAAAAATGTTAAATTATTAGATTTAATTACTAAAATGGCTTTTAGTCAACGTAGAAAAAAAATAAGCAATAGTTTAAAACAATTAATTAATTATAATACTTTTAATCAATTATCTATTGACCCTAATTTGCGAGCAGAAAATATTACAATATTACAATATTGTAATTTAGTGAATTCGTTAACTAATAATAATAATTTAATAATAACTTCTTAATTTATTATTTATAAGATTTCTATTTATAGACAATTTTTTAAAATAACTGGTCATTTAATCTTTTAAAGTAAAATTATTGATGTTCATAATATAAATAATTATTATTCATGATATATATAAAATAATTTTGTATTGGATTATAATATTTATGAGTACATATTTAATTGGTGATATTCACGGTTGTTATAATGAGCTAATGACTCTACTGAATTATGTTAACTTTAATCCTAATAATGATGTTTTATGGTTAACAGGAGATTTAGTAGAAAAAGGGCCAGATTCTCTTAGCGTATTACGTTATGTTAAATCTATTAATAAAAATATTAGATTAGTTTTAGGCAATCATGATTTAAATCTTTTAGCTTCATATTCTGGTATTTTTCATAAAAAACCTAAAATTTCTTTAAATACAATTTTAAAAGCAAAAGATATTGATGAAATTATATATTGGTTACGATGTCAACCGTTATTACAAATTGATGAAGAAAAAAAAATAATTATGGTTCACGCTGGAATTACTCCTCAATGGGATTTAAATACGGCAAAAACATGTGCAAAAGAAATAGAAAACATATTATCTAGTGATAATTACAAATTATTTCTTAATTCAATGTATGGTGATATGCCTAATGATTGGAATGAAAACCTTACTGATTCATCTAGATTACGTTTTAGTGTAAATGTTTTAACAAGAATGCGCTATTGTTTTAATAATGGACGATTAGCCAATTTTTATGAAAAAAAATTAGATTCTGGTATATCAAAAATATTAAAACCGTGGTTCAATTTTAAAAGTCAAATACATTCTGAATATACTATTATATTTGGTCATTGGTCTGCCTTACAAGGAAGAGGTACGCCAAAAAATGTTATTGGATTAGATACTGGTTGTTGTTGGGGAGGTAGTTTAACGCTTTTAGATTGGGAAAAAAATAAATATTATCAAGTGAATAATAAAACAATTAAAAAAAATATAATTACATATTATAGGAATATGTAATTGAATTATACTTGATAAGAAATATATTAATATTTATCAAGAATTTCAAAATAATAATTATATATATTTTTATTATCCGCATTATGATATTCTTTAAATATACATTTCCATTTATTAAAGTTATAAAATGGAAACTTAATATCACTAGCAATATAACAATCAATGTGTGTCAAATAAAGACGATCAGCATGACGTAATGTTTGACTATAAATACTTGCTCCACCTATTATCATAATTTCTTTATTATTAGATAGCATATTAGCTAATTTAATTGCTTCATTTAATGATTTAACCCAAATTATATTATTGTTAAAAATATTTGAATAATTAAATATATTGTTACTAATAACTATGTTTAAACGTTTAGGCAAAGGAACACAACCTATAGATTCAAAAGTAATTCTACCCATAATTATTATCTTATTTACAGTATTTTTTTTAAACCATGCTAAATCTGCAGGTAAATACCAAGGTATAGAGTTATTTATTCCAATGCAGCGATTAATTCCTAAAGCAGCAATAAGGCTTATCATAATAATAAAAATATTATTTTATAGTAAAATTTTTTAAATATTTGTTTTTTAATTGTTTATGTAATTCTTGAAGAGAAATAATTCTTTCTATAGGATTAAAATTTAATGCCATAACTGTAGCGAAACTTCCATTCATAGTAGTATCATAATGCACTTTTAATTGAATTGCAGTATGACGAATAATTTTAGAATCTTCAATAGCTTGTTTACCAAAAGTAGTATTAACTATATATGTATATTCTTTGTTCATTAAACGATCTTTAATGTTTGGATGACCTTCTTTTACTTTATTTACTAAACGTGCATGTATACCTGATGCTTGTAAGGATTTTGCAGTACCATAAGTTGCGTCTAATTCAAAACCAATATTTTGTAAAATAGCTGCAAGTTCAACAATACGTTTTTTATCTCCTTGGCGTACTGATAATAATACTCTTCCATTTTTTTTGATTTTGATTTGTGCACTTAACATAGCTTTAGAAAAAGCTTCTTCAAAAGTACGACCTATCCCCATAACTTCTCCTGTTGAACGCATTTCTGGACCAAGTATCGGATCAGCACCTTGAAATTTATTAAATGGTAAAACTACTTCTTTAACTGAATAATAAGGTGGTATTATTTCTTTTATAATTCCTTGTTTTATCAAAGTTTTACCAATCATAACTTTAGCAGCAATTTTAGCTAATGGAATACCAATTGCTTTAGATATAAATGGAATAGTACGTGCAGCACGAGGATTTATTTCAATTAAGTAAATGTCATTATTTTTAATTGCAAATTGGGCGTTCATTAAACCATTTACATTAAGTTCTATTGCTAATTTTTTTACTTGTTTACGTATTGCATTCTGAATGTTATGATTTAGTGTATGAGCTGGTAATGAACATGCAGAATCTCCGGAGTGAACACCAGCTTGTTCAATATGTTCCATAATTCCCCCAATGAATAAATTTTGACCATCAAATATAGCATCTACATCTACTTCAACAGCATCTTCAATAAAATGATCTAACAGTATTGGAGTATTATTATTTTTAGATATATGATTATTAAAATAATCTTTAAGATCATCTTCATTATAAACGATTGTCATAGAACGCCCGCCTAATACATATGAGGGGCGTATCATTAAAGGATAACCAATATAAATTGCTTGATTAATAGCGTCATCTAAATTTACAACAACAGCATTATCTGGTTGTTTTAATTTAAGTAACTTAACTATTTTTTGAAAACGATCACGGTCTTCTGCACGATCAATATCATCTGGGTTAGTGCCAATAATAGGTACACCAGCATTGGCTAATGCTTTGGCTAATTTTAATGGTGTTTGTCCACCATATTGAACAATAACTCCTAGAGGTTTTTCAATACGTATAATTTCTAATATGTCTTCTAAAGTTACTGGTTCAAAATAAAGTCTGTCACATATATCATAATCAGTCGATACTGTTTCTGGATTACAGTTTATTATAATTGTTTCATAACCATCTTCACGCAATGCTAATGCAGCATGGACGCAACAATAATCAAATTCAATACCTTGCCCAATTCTATTTGGGCCACTGCCTAATATTATTATTTTTTCTTTATTTTGAGTCGGTAATGATTCACATTCTTCTTCATATGTTGAATACATATAAGCAGTATTTGTATTAAATTCTGCAGAACATGTATCTATTCTTTTATATACTGGATGTAAATGATACTTATGTCGCAGTTGACGTATTTCATCTTCTTTTACTCCAACTAAATATGCTAACCGTAAATCTGAAAATCCTTTACTTTTTAAAATATGTAAAAATGTTTTATTAAAAATACTTATGCCTTTATTAGTGATTGTTTTTTCAAGTTCAACTAATTCTTGTATTTGTGATAGAAACCAGTAATCTATATTTGTTAATTGAACTATATTATGAATAGACATACCTATACGAAATGCATCAGCAATATACCAAATACGATGTGAACTAGCATTTTTTAATTCATTATCAATACAAATATTTTTTTTATTATTCAAATCTATTTTAGAATCAAAACCATGTACATCAACTTCTAAACCACGCAATGCTTTTTGTATAGATTCTTGAAAAGTACGACCAATAGCCATAACTTCTCCAACAGATTTCATTTGAGTACTTAAACGATCATCTGCACCAGGAAATTTTTCAAAATTAAAACGTGGAATTTTAGTAACAATATAATCAATAGTTGGTTCAAATGAAGCAGGTGTTAAGCCATTAGTTATATCATTTTTTAATTCATCTAGAGTATATCCTATTGCTAATTTAGTAGCGATTTTAGCAATTGGGAAACCAGTAGCTTTTGATGCTAATGCAGATGAACGAGATACACGTGGATTCATTTCTATGACCACTAAATTGCCATTTGCTGGATTTACTGCAAATTGAACATTAGAGCCTCCAGTTTCTACTCCTATTTCACGCAATACTGATATTGCAGCATTGCGCATAATTTGATATTCTTTATCGGTTAAAGTTTGCGCTGGAGCTATAGTGATAGAATCTCCTGTATGAATACCCATGGCGTCAATATTTTCAATTGAACATACTATAATACAATTGTCATTTTTGTCACGTATTACTTCCATTTCATATTCTTTCCAACCAATAAGTGATTCATCAATTAATAATTCATTAGTTGGTGAAAGACTAAAACCTTTTTGACATATTTCTTTAAAATCTTTATAATTGTACGCAATACCGCCACCAGTGCCTCCCATAGTAAATGAAGGACGAATAATACACGGGAAACTAATTTGTTCAATAATAGCAAATGCTTCACACATATTATGAGCAAGACCAGAACGAGGAGTTTGCAATCCAATTTTTTTCATTGACTGATCAAACAGTTGACGATTTTCTGCTTTATGAATAGCAGTAGCATTAGCTCCTATCATAATTACATTAAATTTTTTTAATATTCCTTTATGATCTAATTCTAAGGCACAGTTTAAGGCTGTTTGACCTCCCATAGTTGGCAATAATGCATCTGGGCGTTCTTTTTCAATAATTTTTTGTACTACTTCCCATTGAATTGGTTCAATGTAAGTAGCATCAGCCATTTCTGGATCTGTCATAATAGTTGCTGGATTAGAATTAACTAAGATTACACGATAACCTTCTTCACGTAAAGCTTTGCATGCTTGAACACCGGAGTAATCGAATTCGCAGGCCTGACCAATAACGATTGGACCAGCACCTAAAATAATAACAGATTGTATGTCTACACGTTTTGGCATTATTAGCTCTTAATTATTTTTTTAAAAGAAATTTATCAATTAATTCAATAAAATGATCAAACAATATCATCGCATCTTGTGGTCCAGGACTAGCTTCTGGATGTCCTTGGAAACCAAATACTGGTTTATCAATATAATGAATACCCTGAATACTATCATCAAATAATGAAATATAAGTTATATATAAATTAGAAGGTAAATTGTTTTTATCAACAACGAAACCATGATTTTGTGTAGTTATCATTACAGTATTGTCAATACAATTTTTTACTGGATGATTACTACCATGATGACCTGATTTCATTTTTATAATTTTGGCTCCACTGGCTAATGCTAATAATTGATGGCCAAAACAAATACCAAACATCGGTATATTGATTTTTAAAAATTTTTTTATAATTTTAACAGCATAACTACAAGATTCTGGATCACCAGGCCCATTAGAAAGAAATATACCATCTGGACGCATGTCAAGAACTTTCTGAAAAGATGTATGTGCTGGGACAACTGTGATATGACATTTTTTTTCTACTAATATTCTTAATATATTTTTTTTAACCCCATAATCGTAAACAACTATATTATACAATAATTTTTCATTTTGTTTTTGTTTCATTAAATCATCTTGTAACTTATATGTATTGTATTTCCATGTATAAATATGTGGAGTAGTAACTTTTTTTACTAAATCTATTCCTTTTAAACTACGACAAGTTTTAGCATAATGTAATGCTAATTTAAAATTAGGACTATATCCAGCAATGATACATCCATTTTGCACTCCTTCTCTTCTTAACAAACGAGTTAATTTTCTAGTATCAATATCAGATATAGCAATAATATTATTACGTTTAAGATAATTTGATAAACTTTCGGTACTTCTAAAGTTACTATCAATTAAAGATAATTCACGTATAATCAAACCTTGGGCATAAATTTTTTCAGATTCGTTATCATTATTATTAATACCTACATTGCCAATATGAGGATAAGTTAAAACTATAATTTGGCGATAATAAGAAGGATCAGTTAAAATTTCTTGATAGCCAGTCATTGAGGTATTAAAAATTACTTCACCTCTTGTAGAACCAGTAATTCCAATAGATCGGCCAGTAAATTGAGTTCCGTTTTCTAAAACTAAAATAGCTGGTGTAATCAAAATATACTCCGAAATATTACAAGTTACATACTATATTTAGTATGAATAGTATTGAATAATTATTTAGCGTTATTGCTTTGATCAATATACTGATTCTTAATGAAATGTATAACATATAATTATTTTTGATTATTAAAGATTGTTCAAATTATTATAAAAATCAATTATTCATTATTTTAATTAAATATTTTATAATTATAAATATAATTTAATGTTTATTGGATATAAACATATAGTTTATTATCTTCATTAATTGATAACATCAAACATATTAAAAAGACCAGTTTGTTTGTTCTTTAACCATGTTGCTGCTTTAATGGCTCCTTTGGCAAAAATCATGCGATCAGAAACTTTATGTGTGATTTCTATACGTTCACCTTTATCTGCAAATATTGCAGTATGTTCACCTACAACATCTCCAGCTCTTAGTGACAAAATACCAATTGTTTTTTTCTTTCTTTCTGCCAATAATCCTTGCCTATTATAAATAACATGATTATTAAAATCCCAATTCATGATATTAGCTATAGTTTTCCCCATTTCTAAAGCTGTGCCTGAAGGAGAATCTATTTTATGACTATGATGGAATTCTAATATCTCTATATCTGCAGAGTTTCCCATTACTTTAGTTGTTTTTTCTAATAATTTTAAAACTAGATTCATTCCTATGCTAAAATTAGCAGAAAAAACAATGGCAATATCTTTTGATGCATTATAGATGTTTAATTTACTTAATTTGTCAAAACCGGTGGTACCAATAACCATAGATTTTTTATACTTATGACAAATATGTAAATATTCTAATGTACTTTTTGGATTAGTAAAATCAATTAAAATATCAAAAGATTCTATTACATTATTTAAATCATCATGAATTTTTATACCAGTTTTAGGAATTGACAATAATTCTCCAATATCATAACCAACTTTTAAAGATCCTTTTTTTACTAAAGCTGCACTTAGATAGATATCTTTTTGATTATTTATAGCTTTTAGTAAATTTATTCCCATACGACCATCTGCTCCAGATATAGCAATTCTATTTTTGTTCATATGTATTTTCTCTTAAAAATATTTTAATAAATATGTATTTAATAGTAATATAATTTACATTCAATATATTCATTATAATAATTAAATTTTTAATTAATTATTAGATAAATCAATAATTAATTATTTAAATATTAAATGTTTTGATTATTGATTCTTTTGGAAAGACAAATTTTTCTTTTTTTCCACTTAATTCATGAATAGTACAGTTATTTACATTAATTTTTGATAGATAGTCTATAACTTTATGCACTAAAATATCTGGTACAGAAGCACCAGCTGTAATACCAATAGAATTAACTCCTTTTATCCAATCTTTTTTAATATCATTAACAGAATCAATCAATTTAGCTGATTTAGTTAATTGTTGTGCTAATTGAATTAAACTTTTAGCATTAGAAGAATGTATTGAACCTATAACTAATATCAATTCTACTTTAGTAGCTAATATACGCACTGCTTCTTGACGATTAGTACTAGCAAAACAAATGTTATTTGTACTTGGCCCGAGTATTTTTGGAAAGCGTTTGCGTAATACTTTAATTATCGTGCTAGTTTCTTGTACGGACAAAGTAGTTTGAGTAACAAACCTAAGATTATTTGCATCTTTTACAATTAACTTTAATGCATCTTCTGTTGATTCTATTAAATAAATACCACCATTTTTAATATTATTATATTGACCTATTGTTCCCTTTATTTCAGGATGATCATGGTGACCAATTACAATAATTTCAGAACCAGTTATATTAGCCCGTAATACTGCATTATGAATTTTAGTTACTAATGGGCACGTAGCATCAAATATTACATTAAAATTACTAGTTTGTGCTTCTAATTTAATTTTTTGTGATACGCCATGAGCAGAAAAAATTAAAACAGAATTATCTGGAACTTCTTTAAGATTTTCTATAAAAATAACACCTTGTTTACATAAATTTTGGATTACATAATTATTATGAACTATTTCATGATAAACATAGATTGGTTTTCCATATATTCTTAATGCTTGTTCAACAACATCAATTGCTCTAATCACACCTGCACAAAATCCTCTAGGATTAGCTAATAAAATTTGCATTGTAATATCATACTCAATTTTGAATTTATATAAACAGATTGCAATACATTCATTTTAAAAAATGCATGTATGTATAATTATTTATATTAATCGATTTACTTATGATTGAATAATAATTTATTGCAGTTAATACTACAGATATCGTTTATTTTTTTAAATGATAAACTATAAATACACTATCTATCATCACAAATAGATTTCCAATAAATATGCTGCAATCTGCAATATTAAATGTAGGAAAATGCCAACTATTAATATGAAAATCAATAAAATCTATTACATAACCATAATAAAAACGATCAAAAAGGTTACCTAAAGCTCCTCCAATAATCATTGCATAAGCAATATTAATGTTTTGATTACAATGATTTGAATACATTATAAACAATAAATATAAAATAATCATGCTAATAATTATTATAATAAACCATTTATAAAAACTATTTTGCTTAGATAAAAAACCAAATGCTATTCCATAATTATGAGAATAAAATAAATTTAAAAAATTTAGTAATGGTTTAGTTTCATGCAAGTACATATTTTGCATTATTTTTTGCTTAGTTAAAATATCTATTCCAATAATAATTGATACTAACCATAAATAACGCAAACCAGTTGTAAGAAATAATTTATTCATATTAGATAAAATTGCGATTTTCACCTTCACCAAACATATTGAGATAACAACGTTGACACACATCAATATGTTGGATATTTTGGCCAATATCTGTAGTATAATGCCAACATCTAGGGCATTTTCTACCATCTGCTTTACAAAAATAAATTTTTAAATTTAATATATTACTCTGTTTCGCTAACTTATCAGCATAATTATAATTAATTATTTTAGTATTCGAAGTTATTAAAAAAAATTTCAATTCATCTCCTAATAATTTTAATACACGACTTAAACTCATATCAACATATAAATTAATAGAAGATTCTAAAGAACTACCGATATATTTATTGGTACGAGCTTGTTCAATTATTTTATTTACTTCACAACGTATTTTCAATAAAGTATTCCAATCATCATTATTGATTTTTTCTGATTTTGATAAATCAAATAAACTTCGATACCACTCTTCAGAAAAAATACAATGAATTTTATTGTTTTCTATTTTGATTAAGTAACCCCAAATTTCATCAGCTGTAAAAGATATAATAGGAGATATCCAACGAACAAATGCTTGAATAATATGCCATAATGCTGTTTGAGCACTTCTACGTATTAAACTATTTTTTCTTGCAGTATATTGACGATCTTTTATTATATCAAGATAAATAGAACCCATATCTACTGAACAAAATTGCATTAGATGTTGAATGACTTCATGAAAATTATAATTTTCATAAGCATCTATAATATTTTTTTGTGTTTGGTTAGCTCTACTGACTGCCCATCGATCTATCAAAATCATATTTTCTGGTTGAATTAAATCTATTGAAGGATTAAAATCATTTAAATTTGCTAAAAAAAAACGTGCAGTATTACGAATACGTCGATAATACTCAATTGCATTTGTTAATAATTTTTCAGAAATTTTCATTTCAGCTGAATAATCTGTTGACGCAACCCAAAGTCTTAAAACATCAGATCCAAATTTATTGACTATGCTTTGAGGAGATATTACATTTCCAAGCGATTTAGACATTTTTTGTCCGTTTTCATCAACAGTAAAACCTTGAGTTAATATTTGACGATAAGGAGTTTGATTTTTTACTGCAGTTGAAATAATTAATGAAGACATAAACCAACCACGATATTGATCTGAACCTTCTAAACATAAATCTGATATATTATCATTTTTAATATTAGGATAATCATGTATTATTGTATAAATAGTAGAACCAGAATCAAACCATACATCAAGAGTATCAATTACTTTAATATAATTATTAGCATCTTGTTTAATAATAGAAGATGGATCAAGATCCCACCATATTTGAACACCATATTTTTCAACTAATAAAGCAACCTGTTGTATTAATTGAATAGTATCTGGATGTAACTGTTTAGTTTCTTTATGTATAAAGAGAGCTATCGGCACTCCCCAAGTACGCTGACGTGAAATACACCAATCAGGTCTATTTAATAACATTGATTCCATACATGTTTTACCCCAATTTGGAATCCATTTAACATTTTTAATTAATTGAATAGAACGTTCTCTGATGTTTTTTCGATCCATGCTAATAAACCATTGCGGAGTAGCTCGAAAAATAACTGGTGTTTTATGCCGCCAACAATGAGGATAACTATGCAAATGTTTTTCATTACTAAATAATGCATTTTTATTTTTTAATAAATTTACAATAATATCGTTAGCTTCAAAAATGTTCATATTATCTAAAATAGGATGAATACCTTTAGAATATGATCCATTTGGGTTAATCGCATCTACGATTTTAAGATTGTATTTTTTAGATAGAATATAATCTTCTAAACCATGATTTGGAGCAATATGTACTGCACCAGTACCAACATTTAACTTAATGTTGTCACTAAGAATAACAGGAGATATAATATTTAAAAATGGATGTTTAAATTTTCTAAACTCAAGATCTGCTCCTAAACATTCTCCTAAAATAGTCCAATTATATAAATTTAACCTGGTTAATACATCTTTAACTAATTCTTTAGCTATAATTATTAAACGATTATTAACCTGTATCAGTTGATAAGTAAATTTAGGATGCACAGAAATAGCACAATTTAATGGTATTGTCCAAGGTGTTGTAGTCCAAATTATTATTGATATAGGATTATTATTATTAGGTATATTAAATATTCTATATAAATCATTATTATCAATAGAATCAAATATTACATCTATAGAAGCAGAAATTTTATCTTTGTATTCTACTTCAGCTTCTGCTAATGCAGAACAACAATCTAAACACCAATGAACTGGTTTTACACCTCTATATAAATATCCATTGTGAATTATATCTCCTAACAAACGAATTATATTAGCTTCAGTTTTAAAATTCATAGTCAAATATGGATTTTCCCAATCTCCTAATATGCCTAATCTTATAAAATCAGTTTTTTGATTTTCAATTTGCTGATTAACATATTTACGACATACTTTACGAAAATCTGAATAACTAATATTTTCTCCTGGTTTTCCAACCATTTGTTCAACTTTGTGTTCAATAGGCAAACCATGGCAATCCCATCCAGGAATATATGGAGCATTATATCCTCCCATACCCTTAGATTTGATTATTATATCTTTTAAAATTTTATTAACAGAATGACCTATATGAATTGAACCATTTGCATATGGAGGTCCATCATGTAAAAAAAAGATTTTTTTATCTTGTTTAGATTTACGAACTATTGTATATAATTTAGTATCATGCCAACGTTTTAAAGTTGCTAGTTCACTTTTCACTAAATTTCCTTTCATTGGAAACTTAGTTTTCGGCAAATTTAAAGTAGATTTATAATCGATCATTAGAGTTTATATTCCATTGTTACTAATATTACAACCTAAGTTAAAAAAGTTCCTAGCTATTAGGACATCTTTTGTAATTTGATTTTTTAATGTTTCTAAAGATGTAAATTGTTTTTCATCTCTTATTTTATATTTTATAGATACATCTATATATTTACCATAAATATTTATGTTAATATCAAATAAATGCACTTCGAGCAAATAATTACAATCTTTTATTGAAGGACGTATGCCAATATTGGCTATACCTAAAATTGGCTTGATAGTCACTCCTTGAACTTCAACTGCATAAACTCCTTGTATAGGTAATATTCTGCCATATAAAGAAATATTTGCTGTTGGAAAACCTAACATATGTCCTAATTTATTACCATGTATTACTTTACCGGAAATAGTAAAAGAATGTCCTAGTAAGTATTCAGCTAATATTAAATTGTCTTTGGCAAGCATTTTTCTTATAACTGTACTACTAATACGATATTTATCTTTATGTAATGTATTAAAAACAACAACTTTGAACCCATATTTTTTGCTAGCTTTTTTTAGCAGACAAACATCTCCTTTGCCACCTACTCCAAATTTGAAATCACTACCTACAAGTAGGTATTTTACCTGTAATTTATTAACTAATAAATCAAATATAAAAACATTTGCTGGCATTTGAGAAAATTGATAATTAAAACGAATACATAATATTTTATCAATGTTGCATTCTGATAAATATTTTAATTTTTCACGTAAACAAGTCAATCTAGCTGGTATTCTATTTTTAGAAAGTAGTTCAAATGTTTGTGGTTCAAAAATTATTACTGTAACTGGTAAATTAAGCTTTTTCCCTGCTTTACAAAGTTTTAATAAAAGAGCTTTATGACCAAGATGTACTCCATCAAAATTACCAATAGTTAAAACACAACCACTATGCTTATCATTGATATTATGAATTCCGCGAATAAACTCCATATTCAACTTATATTTATAAAAATAAATAAATATATTATTATAATAAATGCTAATAATGTAAATTATTAATCAATAAAACATTATATTCAATTTATTATAGATTGGATATATATGTAAAATATATTGTTTTAATTGACATTTATATTAATCTATTGACAATTGAAAAATAATTGAGATAATATTAGCTATTATTATGTAATAATTAGGAACTAATACATTGGCTAATATTAAATCATCTAAAAAAAGAGCTTTAATAGCTGACAAACGTCGTAAATACAATTCTAGTTCTCGTTCCATGATGCGTACTTCTGTAAAAAAAGTTCATACAGCAATTGCTTCAGGTGATAAATTATCTGCACAAAAAGAATTCAGAAACATGCAATCAATAGTAGATAGTCAGGCAAATAAGGGTTTGATTTATAAAAATAAAGCAGCGCGTTATAAATCTAATTTATTTATGCAAATAAATAAAATGTCTTAGTTTTTAATTAAAAACTTAACTAGTCAAACCATCAAAAAATTTTTTAACACCATCAAAAAAACTTTTAGAGCGAGGGCTGTTGTAATCTCCAGTAGGTCCACCAAAGCTATATTCCAATTCACGTAATAATCTTTTTTGTTTATCATTTAGTTTAATAGGAGTTTCCACTACAACCTTGCATAATAGATCTCCAAATATTCCACTTCTAATAGATTTAACCCCTCTACTACGTATGCGAAATAATTTGCCTGTTTGTGTTTCAGCAGGAATTTTTAATTTAACACGACCGTTTAAAGTTGGTACTTCAATTTCACCTCCAAGAGCTGCCATGACAAAACTTATTGGTACTTCACAATAAAGATTGTTATCTTCACGCTCAAAAATTGCATGTTTCTTAATTGAAACTTGAACATACAGATCACCTGCTGGAGCACCATTTCTACCAGCCTCTCCCTCTCCGGTTAATCGAATACGATCGCCATTATCTACGCCACTTGGTATTTTTACTGATAATGTTTTAGATTTTTCAATGCGTCCATGACCATGGCAAATATTACACGGATCTTTAATAAATGAACCTCTTCCATGGCAATTAGGACAAGTTTGTTGTACAGTAAAAAAACCCTGACGCATTTGAATTTGACCAACACCGCGACAAGTAGAACACGTTTGCGGTTTTTTACCTTGTTTAATACCCTGTCCTTTACATATTTTACATTCTACTAATGTAGGAATATAAATTTCCTTAGTGATACCCTTTACTACTTCTTCTAAAGTTAGTTCAATATTATAACGCAGATCAGCTCCTCTAGATGTACGTTGGCGATTGTTACCAAAAATATCACCAAAAACATCTCCAAAAATATCACTAAAATCTGCAGAATTACTATTAGTACTATTTTCAAAAGCGGCGTGACCATATTGGTCATAAGATGCTCTTTTATTAGTATCTATTAAAACTTCATATGCTTCTTTTACTTCTTTAAATTTTGATTCTGCCAATTTATCCCCAGGATTGCGATCTGGGTGAAATTTCATTGCCAAGCGTTTATAAGCTTTTTTAATTTCACGCTCATTTGCAGATTTGGCGATACCTAAAATTTGATAGTAATCATTTTTCGCCATTTTAAATCCTCAATACACCGCAAGGGTGCAGAACATGCTCTTACGTCCACACCCATTTACTAAAAAAATTAAATCATTATTAGGTACTAATTGATGTTTATTTAGAAGATGTTATTTTTTATTATCATTTATTTCTTCAAATTCAGCATCTACTACATTATCATCTTTTTTCACTGAATCATTTACTGCAGAATCAGTAGTTTGTTCTTTAGTTTTTTGTAATAATTCTGCTAATTTGCCTGATAATTTTATTAAAGATTGTATCTTAATTTCAATTTCTGTTTTATCTTCAGTTTTTAATGCAACTTCTAGTTCCGATAAAGCTTTTTTAATTGCGCTATTATCTTCATTAGATAATTTAGTACCAACTAGATCAAGTTGTTTACGAGTACTGTGAGCAATTTGATCACCTTGATTACGTACTTTTACTAATTCTTCAAATTTGCGGTCAGATTCAGCATTAGCTGCTGCATCATTTACCATTTTTTCAATTTCTTTATCATTTAAACCAGAAGATGCTTTAATAGTTATTTTTTGTTCTTTACCACTATTTTTATCTTTTGCTGAAACATGCAAAATACCATCAGCATCAATATCAAATGTAACTTCTATTTGTGGCATGCCTCTTAATGCAGGTTGAATACCATCTAAATTAAATTGACCTAAAGACTTATTATCATTAGCACGTTTACGTTCACCTTGAAGAACATGAATAGTAACTGCTGATTGATTATCTTCAGCAGTTGAAAATACTTGACTATGTTTAGTTGGAATAGTAGTATTTTTATTAATTAATGGAGTCATCACTCCACCCATAGTTTCAATACCTAAGGATAACGGAGTAACATCTAATAAAAGGACATCTTTTATCTCTCCTCCTAAAACACCACCTTGTACTGCTGCGCCAACTGCAACTGCTTCATCTGGATTAACATCTTTTCTAGGTTCTTTTCCAAAAAATTCAGTTACTTTGGATTGAACTAGAGGCATACGTGTTTGACCACCAACTAAAATAACGTCATTAATATCAGATACAGATAAATTTGCATCTTGTAGTGCTACTTTTAATGGTTCTATAGATTTAACAACTAAGTCTTCAACTAATGATTCTAATTTTGCACGAGTTAATTTAATATTCAAGTGTTTTGGACCACTTGAATCTGCTGTAATATAAGGCAAATTGATATCTGTTTGTTGTATAGAAGAAAGTTCGATTTTCGCTTTTTCTGCTGATTCTTTTAATCGTTGCATAGCTAATGGATCTTTATGTAAATCAATACCATGATCTTTTTTAAATTCCGATACAAGGTAATTTATTAAACGACTATCAAAATCTTCACCACCTAAATGTGTATCTCCATTAGTTGCTAAAACTTCAAAAGTTTTTTCACCATCAACTTCATCTATTTCGATGATAGAAATATCAAATGTACCTCCTCCTAAATCATACACTGCAATAGTTCTATTACCTTTAGCTTTATCTAAACCATATGCTAATGCAGCAGCTGTTGGTTCATTAATTATGCGTTTAACTTCTAATCCAGCAATACGTCCAGCATCCTTTGTTGCTTGACGCTGTGCATCATTAAAGTAAGCAGGAACGGTAATTACAGCTTCATTTATAGATTCCCCTAAAAAATCTTCTGCTGTTTTTTTCATTTTTTTCAGCACTTCTGCAGAAATTTGTGGAGGAGCCATTTTTTTACCTTTGACTTCTAACCAAGCATCACCATTGTCTGAACTTACAATTTTATATGGCATGATCTTAATATCACGCTGTACTTCTTCATCTTGGAAACGACGACCTATTAAACGTTTAATTGCAAATAAAGTGTTTTGTGGGTTGGTCACTGCCTGACGTTTAGCTGGTTGACCAACCAAAATTTCGTCATCTTGCGTATAAGCAATAATAGATGGCGTAGTACGATCCCCTTCAGCATTTTCCAGTACACGGACTTGTGTACCATCCATAATTGCAACACAAGAATTAGTTGTACCTAGGTCGATACCAATAATTTTACCCATCTAAACGTCTCCCCCTTAAAATTTTGCCAAATTGGGTTGTGAGCCATATATATGAGGGCAGGTCATTTAGTTTCAACCTATACTCATATGCTTTTTAATAGATTTTATAACAATCAATGACAGGTAAATGGGGGTAGGTTATATTAGCATCAAGGGCTAGATTAAAAATTAATTATTATTTTTTATAAAAAAACAAGAATATTATATATAATAGTACTATTATTTAATTAATTAATCAAAATACCTGTATTTATTATCAACTACTAGCTAAGGATTTTATATTGGAACAAGAACATTAATTGCTGTTATTTCACTTTATTTATGTTTTAATAATACCTAAAATAATATTAAGTAATAACATTGTATTATAGTAGTTTTTGCTGCAGTTATAATTAATTAAATAATAACTATATATTAAATTCAAATAACTCATTTAAAAACAACATATTCATTTAATATTTTATAGCTATTTAGTAAACAAACAATGACAATACATTTGTAAAACTAAATTAGCAAGTTCATTATAAATCTAAATAATTTTTATAAATATTATTTAGATTTAAATAAATATTAAATATATTTAGAATGTTTTTTTCAGAAAACTTGTTAAGTGACACATTTGTAATATTTAAGATATTTTAAAGCTTATTATGTAAATTGAATGAAAATCTTTTTTTTAAACCTTTGTTAATTTAAAAATAAAATTTACATGTTTCATTAATATATTATTTAGAATATATTAGTCATATCAATATTTATTCCACATATTAAACTTGAAGTATTATAAATACATATTGTAATAGATTACTAGTAATGATCAACTCTGTAATTAGTGTTTATTAAAAATATGAATATTAAAAATATATTTATATATAATTATGTCTATTGTAATAAAAAATTACGTAATAATTGAAAATTAGCTGGCATATTATAAGATAATGTAGGACGATCGATATAATCTATTAAATCATGATTTATTTTTAATGTACATCCAAGAATATTTTCTATAATTTCTTTAAATTTTATAGGATGTGCAGTAGCAATAAATATTCCACATTCGTTGTTTTTTAAATTATTGATTAATGAATACCATGAAATTGCAGTATGAGGTTCAGCAATATAATTAATTTTTGCTAATTTTTTAATTGCTATCTTAGTACAATCATCTGAAACAGAATTGCTAATTAAATCATGTAAATTCCAAGATTTATGATAAAATAATTCTTCTATTCGTGGCCAATTGTTTGGTTCACTAATATCCATTGCACTTGATAAAGTAGAAATAGTTTTTTTAGGATTCCAATTACCGGTAGCTAAAAAGCGTGGTATGGTATCATTAATATTAGTTGCAGCTATAATTTTATTAATAGGTAAACCAAGAGACTTAGCAAATAAAGCAGCAGTCAAATTACCAAAATTACCACTAGGAATTGATATTACTAAATTATTACGTTTATATACTGGTATATTAGCTATCGCTTCAAAATAATAACATACTTGTGCTAATAAACGACTAATGTTGATAGAATTTGCTGAATTAAGAAAAACTGTTTTTCTTAATGTTATATCATCAAATGACATTTTTACTAATTGTTGACAAACATCAAAATCTCCTTCTATAGCAATAGTTACAATATTATTACCTAACGTACAAAATAATTTTTCTTGTAGTAAACTAATTTTACCTTTTGGATATAAAATTACAACACGTATGTTTTTCATACCATAAAAAGCATGTGATACAGCTGCACCAGTATCACCAGAAGTAGCAGTAAGAATAGTTATTTTTTGTTCAGATTTTTTTGTATAAGATAAAATTTGAGCCATAAAACGACTGCCAAAATCTTTAAATGCTAAAGTTGGTCCATGAAATAATTCTAAACAAAATATGTTATTAATGATTTTTTTTAAATGTATAGGAAATGAAAATGCATTTTTAACACATTTAAATAACTGATCATGAGGAATATCATTTCCTATATATTGTGAAAGTATTAAACAACTACGACTAATAAAATCCATTGTTAATAACTTTTTAATATCAGATTTACTAAATTCAGGTAAATACATAGGAAAAAATAATCCTTGTTGAGATCCTAAACCATGTTGAACTGCTTGAACAAAATTAATTTGTTCCTTATTATTTTTAATATTATAAAATTTCATATTTTACCTTAATTGACGTGCACCCATAGAATCTAAATGACAAATATGAACGAAACCGTTATCGTTTTGTATATAATGATAATTCAACCAATTTGCAATTTTTTTAGCAGTATTGATTTTATCACATATAGTAAAAATTGTTGGACCAGAACCAGAAATACCACATACTAAAGCACCTATTTTTTGTAATGCGTAGCGTATTTTTTTAAAATTAGGAAAAAGTTTAATACGATATGGTTCTGCAATTACATCTTGCATAAATTTGATAGCTAATTGTGGTTGATATGTATGGCAAGCGTGAATAAATCCTGCCAATAAACGACCATGTTTAATACAATCTTTTTTATAATATTGAATTGGTAGTATTGCACGTGCCTCAAAAGTAGATATTTTAATTCCTGGATATGCTATAATCCATAACCAATTATTGAAACTAGGAACTTTTTGGCTAATAATATTATTTTCTTTTAAAATCAATTGTATTCCGCCTAAAAAACATGGTGCTACATTGTCGTAATGTATACTACCAGATATCATACCTTCTAATTTACCCATTAGAATTAATAAATGATTATTATTTAAAGGTTTGTTACATAATTCATTCATGGCCATTAAACTTGCTACAATGGAACAGGCACTAGATCCTAAACCTGATCCAATTGGCATATTTTTTTCTAATATAATACTAAATGGCATAGTTTTATTGATTGCTAAACAAAAATATTGCCAACATTGATACACAATATTATTTTTCATATCAATTGGTAATTGGTTTTTGAAAACACCAGTGTTAATTAAATTAAATGTTTTTGAAGTTTCAATAGTAATACAATCACCTAACAATGAACCATCTATAGGAGAAATAGCTGCACCTAATACATCAAATCCAACATTAACATTACCAATAGAAGCTGGTGCATAAACTTTAACCATACTCAAGACTCCTAGGGTATTATTATAAAATACGAAATAAATCAGCAAATATACCAGCTGCTGTTACAGCATTACCAGCACCATATCCACGTATTACTAATGGGATTGGTTTATAGTAATCACTGTAAAAGACTAAAGCATTTTCGCCATTTTTAATTTTATACAATGGGTGATTTGTATCTACTTCATCAAGTTTTACTTCACAAATACCGTGATGTTTAATTGTACCTATAAATCTTAGTACTTTATTGTTATTCTGAGCTTTTAATACACGCTTTGCGAATTCATCATCAAATTGTGACAAAATTGTTATAAATTGTTCTGGATTTTTAATATCACGTATATCGATTGGTAAAATAGGTTTGATTTGAATATCATTTAATTCTAATTTATATCCAGCTTCTCTTGCTAAAATTAATAATTTACGAGCTACATCTAATCCAGATAAATCATCTCTAGGATCTGGTTCAGTAAATCCCATTTCGCAAGCCATTTTTGTTGCTTTAGATAAACTAATACCTTCATCTAATTTACCAAATATAAAAGATAATGAACCTGATAAAATACCTGAAAATTCTAATAATTTATCTCCTGCGTTTAATAAATGTTGTAAGTTTTCAATTATAGGTAAACCAGCACCTACATTAGTATTATATAAAAATTTACGATGATATTTAATTGCTATATGACGTATTTTTTGATAAGCCTTCCAAGAAGAGGTATTAGCTTTTTTATTTGATGTTATTACATGAAAACCATTAGATAAAAAATTTACATATTGATCAGCTATCATTTGACTAGCAGTGCAATCAATAATTACTGGATTTATAAGATTAAATGTTTTCATTAAACCATTTAAATAATTTATATTATATAATTTATTACTATTATGTAAAGTTGATTCCCAATTACTTAAATCAATTTCAGTATCCATGTTAAGTAACAATCCTTTTGAATTAGCAATACCATGCACACATATATTTATATTTTTTTGTCTTAATAATGGTTTTTGACTATATATTTGTTTTAATAACGTGCTTCCAACTCCACCTACCCCAATTAAAAAAACTTCAATTATTTGGTCAGTATGAAATAACATTTGATGTATAGCTTGCATACCAGTTATTGATTTATTACTATCAACAACTACTGAAATGGAGTGTCCTGAAAAATTTTGTACAGTGGCTATTGTATTAATTTTAGTATTTGATAATGCTGAAAAGATTTTTGCAGGCAATGCATGTGATTTATTTATTTGATATCCTACAATAGAAATTATTGATAAATGTTTAATAATTGTAATAGGTTTAAGTAATCCAGTTTGAATTTCAAGATGAAATGCTTTTTTGAAAACATTTTTAATACATAAATATTCATTATTTGTTATACAAAAACTAATATTGCATTCTGAAGATGATTTGATAATTAATATTGCTGATACACATATTTTTGATATAATATTACATATGCGATTAATAATATTAGCTGTATTGTTTATACCTGCTCCAGAAAAATTTAACATTACTATATTATCAAGACTAGTTATTCCTGTAATATAACTATTGTGTTGAAAACATTGTTCACTAATAACCGTTCCAGATAATTCAGGATGCATAATATTTTTTATTACACAAGGTATTTTTAATTGTGCAAGAGGAGCAATAGTACGAGGATGTAAAATTCTTGCTCCAAGATAAGATAATTCTATTGCTTCTATATAAGAAAGTGATTTTAAAAAACGAGTATTAATAACTTTACGTGGATCACATGTATATATACCATTCACATCAGTCCAAATAATACAGCAATTAGCATTTAAACACACTGCTAAAACTGCTGCTGAATAATCTGAACCATTACGTCCTAACAGAACTAATTCACCAAATTCATTACCAGCTATAAAACCAGCCATAAGAATTATGTTTTGTTTAGGAATATCAGTAGATTGAATACGATTAGTTGATTCAATTATATCAACAGTTGAATTTAAATAATGACCAATTGCTAATAGTTTTTCTTGAGGATTAATAATAGTAATATGATGACCACGTGATTTTAATAATTCTTTCATTACAAATACACACAGTCTTTCCCCAATAGATATCACAGAAGCATAAATATTATCAGAACAATGTTTTAGCAAACTAATTCTATATAACTGATATTTTAAATTAGTGAATTCATAATTTAAGTGTTTTTTAATATACTCAATGTTAATTGGTTCATTTTGATCTAATATATTTTTTAACAAACTAAAAAAAATTTGTTCAACATCATTTGTTGTTTTAGATAAAAACTTGTTTTCAGTAGCATCATTAATCATCTGTACTAAATGATTAGTAACATTAGCTGGAGCAGATAATACAATTGCAATTTGTTCATCGTTTTTATTAGATTCTATAATATTAGCTGCAGTAATAAAACGTTTTGCATTACTTACAGAGGTTCCACCAAATTTTAATACACGCATGATGTAAACCATCCTTGATTAAAAATGAATAATATAATATTTAAATATAAATTTTGTGTAGTGAAAACATATTAAATT
Organism: Pantoea sp. Brub; assembly: GCA_016642085.1. Classification (GTDB taxonomy): domain Bacteria; phylum Pseudomonadota; class Gammaproteobacteria; order Enterobacterales; family Enterobacteriaceae; genus Pantoea_C. Next base: position 23,464 of record VOQV01000001.1, read on the forward strand.
CATTAAATTAAATATGTTTTCATACATTATTATGATTTTTAAAAATGATATTGATTATTTATATTTATTTTATCTTATAACCATTATTATTTTTATTACAATAATGTTTTTTTACAAAGGTAAAATAATAATATAAAATGTTTTTTGATAATTATTTATAATTAATAAATGAAAATAAATTTAAATTATATTGATAACAAGAGTTTTAAAAGTGATTATTTTAGTTAAAATTTACTTATTAACTAAATTAGTACATATATGATAATATCATTTATTAAAGTAATGTACTTAATTTAAATTTATAAATTATATAGTTTGAACAATTTAACAAAATTAGAGATTTTTAAGGATATGATCAATTGTTTTCAAAAAAGCAAAAATAATTTACCTTATTCTGTATGGACAGTAGAACAATTAAAACATCTAGAATATGAATGTACTCAAAGTTTAGGAATTGATTTATACGAACTTATGTTACGCGCTGGATACGTTGTTTATGAACACATTTGTATGCATTGGCCTGATGCTAATAATTGGTTGATTTTATGTGGTCATGGCAACAATGGAGGTGATGGTTATATAGTAGCTAGATTAGCGAAATTATCAGGTAAACGAGTAACCTTGATAGCATGTAATGACAATAAAACGTTATCTATATTAGCAAAAAAAGCATCAAATTCTTGGTTAGAAGTTAATGGTGTCATTAATCCTTCAGATATGATTTGGCCAAAAAAAATAGATATAATCATTGATGCATTATTAGGTACAGGTAACAAACTTAGGCCTCTTCAACAATCTTATTTAAAATTAATTAAATTAGCAAATATCAATACAGCTCCAATTGTATCTATCGATATACCTTCTGGTTTACTAGCTAATAATGGTAATACAACAGGAGAAACAATTTATGCTACACATACTCTTAGTTTAATTACATTAAAACCAGGTCAATTAATTGGTAGAGCAAAAGAATTTATTGGAAAATTATATTGTAATGATTTAGGATTGAGTTCTTTTCTATCAACAAAAAAACCACCAATTTATCGTTTCGATGCTAGTTGTTTAATAAATTGGTTACAACCACGTAATCCAATATCTCATAAAGGTAATCATGGTCGTATATTAGTAATTGGTGGTAATGTTGGCACTGTTGGTGCTGTTTACATGGCAGGAGAAGCAGCATTAAGAAGTGGTAGTGGATTAGTAAAAATATTAATTCATCCAAATAATGTTGTTTCTACAGTTAATACAAGACCTGAACTTATGGTGAAAGTATTAAGCATAAAAAGTATAGATTATGAATTAGATTGGGCTGATGTTGTCATCATTGGACCTGGTTTAGGTTTAGACGAATGGAGTAAAAAAATAATACAAATGATTTCTAGTAGTAATAAACCAATGCTTTGGGATGCTGATGCACTTAATTTACTGGCAATTAACGAAAATAAAAACAATAATCGTATTATTACACCTCATCTTAAAGAAGCCAGCCGTTTATTAAATATAAATATTGAAGAAATTACAAATAATCTTTTACTTGCTGCAAATAATTTAGTAAAAAAATATGGTGGAATTGTAGTATTAAAAAGTGCAGTAACAATTATTACGAATGGTAAAGACATAGCTTGTATTGATGTAGGAAATGCAGGCATGGCATCGGGTGGAATGGGTGATGTATTAAGTGGTATCATAGCTTCTTTTGTCGGTCAAAATTTAACATTATTTAATGCCGCTGCTGCTGGTTGTGTTGTTCATGGTGCAGCAGCAGATGAAATAGCTCTTAAATATGGGGAAAGAGGTATGTTAGCGATGGATTTAATGAAATTTTTATGGAAATATGTTAATCCCAAAGCATAAGTTTATAAAATATGAATAAATATATTGTCTATTTATCTGATGAACAAGCTACTTTAACTTTAGGTATACAATTATCTTATGAATTTTATAATACAGGAATTATTTATTTATATGGTGATCTTGGTGTAGGTAAAACTACTTTTATTAGAGGATTCTTACGTGGTTTAGGTTACAATGGTATTGTTAATAGTCCTACTTATACATTAGTAGAGTTTTATCAAATAGGAACTGTATCTGTTTATCATATGGATCTTTATCGTATTGCGGATGCATCTGAATTGGAATTTATAGGTATTAGTGAATATTTTCAAAAAAATACAATTTGTTTAATAGAATGGCCTCAAAATGGTATAAATAAAATTCCTGAAGCAGATATAATACTAACGTTTGATTATAATTTTAATTCACGTAAAGTAGAATTAATTACATATTCATCAATAAATGTTAATTTGATAAAAAATATATATAAATTATAATAATTAATAATTTTATTTTATAAATATATATAATACATACTATTATATATATTTGTATTATTTAGAATTGTTGTTTTTAATAAAAAATAATGCTGTTTTCACTAACTTGATATATCATTAATTGTTATAAATTATTATTCATAAAAAATGATAGAAATTAAATCTACTATATTTTGTTCTTTTAAATAATTTATTCATGAACAAATTATTAAGCATAATTTATATTATTATCTAATTTTCAATATATACGATGCGTTATTATTTATAATAAAAATAATTTATTTGAATAATATTGAAACTATTTAAAAATATTTCAATACATTAATTGTTTTATTAATTTTAAATATTAAAATATTTTATATTTAAAATTATTCTATTAATTAAAAGGACATATTATGTCGATTAAAATTTTGTCTGCTAAATTAATTAATCAAATAGCAGCAGGGGAAATAATTGAACGTCCTGTATCAGTTGTAAAAGAATTAATAGAAAATAGTCTTGATGCTGGTGCAAATTATATTGATATACATATCAAAAAAGGTGGTACAAAATTAATTCAAGTTCAAGATAATGGTTATGGCATAGTTAAAGATGAATTAAATTTAGCATTAGCACGTTATGCAACTAGTAAAATTACATGCATAAATGATCTTGAAGCAATTAAAAGTTTTGGATTTCGTGGTGAAGCCTTATCTAGTATTTGTTCCGTTTCTCGTTTAACTTTAACTTCAAGAAGTTATGACCAACAACAAGCTTGGCAAATTTACTCTGAAGGGTTACAGGTAATATTGAAACCAGCTAATCATCCGATAGGCACTACTGTTAAAATACTTGATTTATTTTATAATATGCCAGCACGTCGTAAATTTATGAAAACTGAAAAAACTGAATTTATTTATATAGATTCATTAATTCGTGAAATGTCTTTATCACGTTTTGATATCACATTTTCACTTAGTCATAATGACAAGTTAATATTTTGCCATAAAGCAGCTAGGAATGACAATGAAAAAGATAAAAGATTAATAGCTATTTGCGGAACAAATTTTCAAAAAAATGCATTATCTGTTGATTACAGATCTAATGATCTTGTACTTTGTGGTTGGATCACTAACCCTTATGTTATATTGAATAGATCTCGTAATATTCAATATTGTTATATAAATAAAAGAATTATATATAACAAAATTATAAATCATGGTATTAAACAAGCCTTATATGCTTATACTCATTCACAATATAATAAAAATATATCTTATGTACTATATTTAGAAATAGATCCTAGTCAAATTGATATAAATATACATCCTGCAAAGCATGAAATTCGTTTTTACCAATCAAAATTAATACATAATTTTATATTTCAAGGAATACAAAATGTTTTAAACTGGAATCAAAATAGAAAATTTAATTTATGTACTGAAAATGTAATTAACTTAAAAAATTCTAATTTATTAAATCAATCGCATACTAATATGTCTAGTACACATGATAAATATAATACCAAAATTGTATTAAATGATTATGCATATTTAAATAATCATCATAATTCTAATAATTTAGAAAAACAAGTATATCAAGACTTATTTGTAGCTTATAAATATCGTTTTGGACAGGTATTAACAGTCTTACAAAACCATTATGCATTAATTGAAAAAGATCAAAAACTAATTTTAATTTATTTACCTACAGCATTATCTTGTATAAAGCAAATACAATTTAAAAATAATAATATTAAATTTAATTCACAATCTTTATTAAATAGTGTAACATTTAAAATTAAAAACAATGAATATGAAGTTTTACAAAGATATAATAAATTACTTTTAAACATAGGAATAAATATTCGATTAAAACAACATGAAATAATTTTAATTTCGGTCCCTTTAGTTTTACATAATAGTAATTTAGATGTTTTATTTCCTAAGTTGTTATCATATTTAGCTAAAGATCAAAATTGTTCTATAGAACAATTAATTGATTGGTTATCAAAAAATGAAAACACAGATTTTTTAAAATGGAATAGTAAAGAAGCTTCTATTTTATTGTCAGAACTTGAATTTTTATCTCCTGAAATATTTAAATCACCTCCAAAAAATTTATTAGTATATATTAATATTGATACTTTAATAAATAAATTACATGAAGTATATTAAACATGAATGATATTCAAAAAAAATCTCAAATTATTTTTTTAATGGGACCAACTGCTTCAGGAAAAAGTGATTTAGCAATAACGATAAGTCAATTATTACCAATTGAAATCATTAGTGTAGATTCTGGTTTAATATATCGTAAAATGAATATTGGTACATCTAAGCCGTCTATTACAGAATTAAAATTAATTCCCCATAGATTATTAGACATTAAAAACCCCTCAGAAACTTATTCAGTTGCAGAATTTCAAAATGATGCCTTAATTGCAATAGAAGAAATCATCAAAAATGGTAAAATACCATTTCTTGTTGGTGGAACTATGTTGTATTTTAAAACATTACTAACAGGATTATCTCCATTACCATCATCTGATATTAATATTAGAAAACAAATTCACGAAATCGCTTTAAATAAAGGCTGGGATGCTTTGCATTGTCAATTATCTGTGATTGATCCCATTTCTGCTAATCGAATTCATGTTAATGATACTCAAAGAATTACAAGAGCTTTAGAAGTTTTTTTACTTTCTGGTAAAACTTTAACTGAACATATAAAAATACCTGGGAAATCATTGCCTTATGATGTATATCAATTTGCACTTATCCCAAGCAATAGAAACATATTGTATGAACGTATTGAATTACGTTTTAAAAAAATGTTAGATTTAGGTTTTGAAAATGAATCTAAAAATTTATTTGCTACTGGTGAATTAAATATAGATATGCCTGCTATGCGTTGTCTTGGTTATCCTCAAATGTGGTCTTACATGCATGGTCAAATTACTTATAATGAAATGATTGATAAAATTATTCATGCTACTAAGCAATTTGCTAAACACCAAATTACTTGGTTACAAAATTGGAAAAATGTTTATTGGTTAAATAGTGATCATCCTAAGTTAGCTATCGATTATATATTAAAAATAATTACCAATAAAATATATAAATAATCTTATTTTTTTAACTAATGCAATTAAATAATATTTATTACAGTATTCATATATTAAAATTAACTTTAATTTTTAATAAATTATTACATAATAACATCTATTATAGAGTAATATTATAAATTCATAATTAAAAATTCATTTTTTATAAAAATTACTAATATTGATACATTGTTTATAAAATATTAAATTTAACTTAAAATCAATTAAATTAATTTATTTACATACCTGTTAGTAAAAAATTTTTATTAATTTTTTTTGCAAAATATTTTATATTTATATAGTAAAATATTGTTAGTATATGCGATTTTTATTTTAAATGGAGCAAAAAATATTATGACGTGGAATAATCCTAAAAAAAATGAACAAGATCATGATCCTTGGAAAAAACAAAAAAATAAAATTAATAATAAAGAAAAATATTTTTATTTAATAATCACTAATTTAAAAAAATTTTTTTTAAAATTAATCAAAAAAATAAATTTCAATAATTTCATTAAAAATAAAAAAAAATCAAAAAATAGTTATATTAAAAATTTTAGCATATTCTTGTTATGTTCATTGATTAGTTGGATTGTAAGCGGTTTTTATATTCTTAAAGAAGCAGAAAGTGGAGTAATTACAAGATTTGGTAAATTTCATCATATAGTTACACCAGGTTTAAATTGGAGATTAAGATTTGTTGATCATCTATGTGCAATTGATGTAAAATCGGCAAGAGAAATATCTACTGCTGCATTAATGCTTACATCTGATGAAAATATGGTTAATGTAGAAATTAATTTACAATATATGATAACAAATCCTAAGAATTATATATATTCAGTAATTAATTCTGATGATATTTTACACCAAATGACTGATAGTATTTTACGTAGTATCGTAGGACGATATACTATGGATTATATTTTAACGAAAGGATATGATTTGTTAAAATATAATATAAAACAAGAGATAAATAAAGTTATTAATACATATAATATGGGAACAATTGTATTAGATGTTAATATTCAAAAAATTGCTCCTCCTATAGAAGTTCAATCAGTTTTTAATGATACAATTATTGCTAATGAAAATAAAAAACAATATATACAAGATGCACAATCTTATGCTAATAAAATTACATTACGTGCCCAAGCTAAAGCTAATAAAATTATTGAAGAAGCACATAAATATAAAATAAAAAAAATATTAGAAATAAAAGGTGAAATATCAAGATTTGAAAAATTATTGCCAGAATATCAAAAATCTCCAGTACTTACCAAAAAACGTTTGTATATAGAAAAAATGGAAAAAATTCTTAAAAATAAGAAAAAAATATTGATTGATAATCATGTTAAAAATGTAATTTTAATACCTTTTGATAATCTAGAATATAGTAAAATAATTAATGTAAATACACAGAAACATAAAAATATTATTAATAACAAAAAAATAAATAAAACATCCAATGCTAATATTAGTAATGATAAACCATCATCATATAACAAACATGACAACATTACAGATCTACGTTTAGCTAATTCAATTAGAAAAAATGTCTATCGAGAACAAAGAGAATAATTTATGTATAAAATAATAATCACATGTTTTATTTTCGTATTGATATTGTTTCAAACTTCTTTATTTATAGTGCATGAAGGCCAAATAGGTATCGTATTACGTTTTGATAAAATTTTACGTGATAGTAATAATTATCCAAAATTGTTTACATCAGGACTTCATTTAAAAGTTCCTTTTATTGACACTATTAAATTATTTGATAATCGTATTCAATTAATGAACAATACGGGAGATCATTTTATTACTAAAGAAAAAAAAGATTTAATTATTGATTCGTATATTAAATGGCGCATTAATAATTTCGGCAAATATTATCTTTTTACTGAAGGTGGTGACATCACAAAAGCTGAAATATTATTAAAACGTCAATTTAATGATCGCTTACATTCTGAAATTAGTAATTTACAGATTAAAGATATTATTAATGATTCACATAACAATTTAACAAATAATATACGCAATTTTTTAAATCATGGTAATTCAAAACAAGTTATATTCAACTCAAAAAATAAAAATGAAGAAAGTGTTTGTAATTTCAATAATATGTTAGAATTCGGCATTGAAGTAATTGATATAGGTATCAAACGAATTAGTTTACCTGCTGAAATATCAGATGCTGTCTTTAAAAGAATGCGTATTGAACATCAAACAATAGCAGATAATGAACGTATGCAAGGACAACAAGAAGCTGAAAAATTACGTGCTCAAGCAGATTATAAAGCCACATCAATTGTTTCTGAAGCTAAACGCAATGCATTAATAATCAAAGGTGATAGTGATAAAATAACTGCTAAATTGATTTCTGATGCATTTGGTAAAAGTACAGAATTTTATATCTTTCTTAGAAGTCTTGAAGCATACGAAAAAATTTTTTACCACAATAATGATTTATTATTATTAAATGTAAATAACAATTTGTTTCGATATATGAATATGCCATTATTTGAAAAATAAATGCTAAAAAATATTTTTAGCCGACAAAATAGTCAGTTTTTAAAATCTTATTTAATTTAAGCATGAATTTTTAATACCAAAACTATTGTAGATGCTAATTAAATATTAATAACATATTTAAACATAATCAAATTTAATTTCGTCAAAAAGATCTAAATGCAACAATATTAATTATTTATTATTAAATAATAATATCACTTTTTTATAAAATTAATGTAATTAATAATAATTTTGAATTAATAGGTAATGATATTAAATGAATAATAACATTGTTATATTAGGAACCCAATGGGGTGATGAAGGTAAAGGTAAAATAGTAGATCTTTTAACTGAAAGAGCAAATTATGTAGTTCGTTATCAAGGAGGAAATAACGCTGGTCATACCCTAGTTATTAATGGTAAAAAAAATATATTGCATTTAATACCATCTGGTATTTTTCATGATGGAGTGATAAGTATTATTGGTAACGGTGTAGTTGTTTCTCCTGATGATTTAATTTCAGAAATAAAAAAATTAGAATCATGTAATATTCCTGTAAGGGAACGTTTATTAATTTCTGAAACATGTCCTTTAATTTTAAGCTATCACATAGCTATGGATTTAGCTCGTGAACAATTTAAACAACATACTTCAATCGGAACAACAGGAAAAGGTATTGGTCCTGCATATGAAGATAAAATAGCACGTCGAAGTTTAAAAATTAATGATCTTTATAATCCAATCCAATTTGCATCTAAATTAAAAGAAGTAGTAGATTATTATAATTTTCAATTAGTGCATTATTTTAAAAGTAATCCAGTTAATTATAAAAAAATTTTAAGTGAAATAATGATTAAATCAGATACTTTAATAAAAATGTCAATGAATATAACTAAGATATTACATACAGCAAGAAACAACAGAAATTTTATTATATTTGAAGGTGCACAAGGTACAATGTTAGATGTTGATCATGGAACTTACCCTTATGTTACTTCCTCTAACACCACTATTGGTGGAGTATTAACTGGTTCTGGAATAGGTCCTAATCATATAGATCATATATTAGGTATCATGAAATCATATTGTACTAGAGTTGGATCTGGCCCATTTCCTACAGAAACGTTTGGTAAAATTGATGATTTATTATGTAAGAAAGGAAATGAATTTGGTTCAACTACTGGTCGTCGTCGTCGAACTGGTTGGTTAGACATTGTTCTGATTAATCATGCAGTACAAATTAATTCTCTTTCAAGTATGTGTATCACAAAGTTAGATGTTTTAGATTCTTTTGAAAAAATTAAAATTTGTATAGCTTATAGAATGCCAGATGGAAGTAAATCATTCCACTTACCTATGTTAACTGACAATTTACAAAATATTAAACCTATTTATGAAACTTTAGATGGATGGCATCAAAAAACCTTAGGTATTAAAAATTTAGATAAACTACCAAAGGCTGCTCGTAATTATATCAATCGCATAGAAGAATTAATTGGAATTCCTATTGATATCATTTCTACTGGTCCTGATCGAGAGGATACTATAATTTTACGTAATCCTTTTGATTTATAAAAATTCTCGAAATATATCTAATATTATCTATATACTTATTGTAAATCAATATATTTATATTAATGTATTTCAATTACAAAATTAATAATTTATGTTTCATATATATAAAAACAAATTTTGTAATTCCGTGTATTATTATCAAATATAGTTTATATATTCAAATTAATAAATTTTATTAACTATAAATATATCTATTATGTAGATATTGTTTGTATACTTTTTATATCTTGTTTCATATATTTTAAAATATATAATATTACAGATTTAAGTCATATATTTATATTATCATTTATTTAAAATAACTGAATATTTTTTTATAAAAATAATATTATAAGTTGTTTTATTAAAGATTTATACATATTTAAATGTTTATATTAAAGTTTTATTTGTCTTTATACAAATGTATCTAAAAAAACCGGTGGCAGTAATTTTTAAATGACATCGGAGGAATCATAATGTTAAGAGATCCTTTTTATAATAGAGAAGCTCAAAAATACAAAAGTCCTATTCCAAGTAGAGAGTTTATTTTAGAAATTTTAAAAAAATGTAGAAAACCAGCAAATAAAAAAGAGTTAATACAAAAAATGTGTTTACAAAATGCTAAACACATTAAAGCATTAAGTCGTAGATTACGTGCTATGGAACGAGATGGACAGTTAATATCTGATAATCAATATTATTATATACTAAAACAAGATCATTTATTGTCTGGTAAAATTATTGGTCATCGTGATGGATATGGTTTTTTACGTATAGAAAATAAAAAAGAAGATTATTATTTATCTGCTGAACAAATGCAATTATGTATGCATGGGGATATTATTAATGCTAAATTAATTATCAAAGAAAGTAAAAGACGTCCTGAAGTAAAAGTAATTAATATACATAAACCACGTAGTACAAAAATTATTGGTCGTTATTTTAACAAATCTAATAAAAGTTTTGTTGTACCATATGATAGTAGATTGAATTTTAATATTATTGTACCTGTAATAAATAATATGAATGCTATTACTGGTTCCATAGTGGTAGTAGATTTAATAAAACGTCCATTTCGAAATATTCAAGCTATAGGTAAAATAATAGAAGTTTTGGGAACAAATGTAGGCACTAAACTTGCCATTGATATAGCTTTAAGAACTTATGAAATTCCTTATAATTGGCCACAAGAAGTATTAATTCAAATTAACAACTTAAATTCTAACATTACAGAAAAAGATAAAATAGGACGTGTCGATTTACGACAATTGCCATTGATTACAATTGATGATGAAGATGCTCGTGATTTTGATGATGCAGTTTATTGTAAAAAACAGCATAATGGCAACTGGCTATTATGGGTAGCTGTTGCTGACGTAAGCTATTATGTACGTCCAGGTACTGCATTGGATCATGAAGCTTATTTACGTGGTACATCTATTTATTTTCCTTCAATAGTTATACCAATGTTACCAGAAAAATTATCTAATGAGTTATGTTCACTAAATCCAAAAGTTGATTGTTTATGTATGGTATGTGAAATGAATATTTCATCTAATGGAAAATTAATTAGTTTCAGACATTATGAAGCTATAATGAATTCGCACGCTAGATTAACATATTCTGAAGCATTAAAGATGTTAAATAATAATTATGTTAAAAACAAACAAAGCAGATTAATCATACAAAATATTAAACAACTTTATCAATTGTATCAAATATTAGAACGAGCACGCCACAAAAGAGGAGGTATTTCATTTGAAACAACAGAAGCAAAATTTATTTTTAATGATGAATATCGCATAAAACGTATAGAGCATAATTATCGTAACGAAATACATAAAATGATAGAAGAATGTATGATCCTAGCTAATATTGCTTCTGCTATATTTATTGAAAAAAGTGCAGAACCTGCACTTTTTAGAGATCATGATCGTCCTAGTGAAAAAAACATTAAAAGTTTTAATAGAATATTAAATCAGTTAGGATTAGTGTTATCAGGTGGGAACAAACCAAATCCAATTGATTATGCATCATTACTGATAAAAATAGCTGAACGGCCAGATGCTGAAATGATACAATCTATGTTGCTACGCTCAATGAAACAAGCAATTTATGATCCTTATAACAGAGGACATTTTGGTTTAGCATTAAAGTCGTATGCACATTTTACTTCACCAATTCGTCGTTATCCAGACTTATTGTTACATCGTTCTATTAAATATTTATTATCTCAAGAAAAAATATCATTAAGAAAAATATTTACTTTAGAAAATGGTGGTTATCACTATCAAATGAGTGAAATGATTAAGTTAGGTCAGCATTGTTCTTTTACAGAACGCAGAGCAGATGAAGCCACTCGTAATGTTTTTGATTGGTTAAAATGTGATTTTATGAAAAATAAAATTGGAAGTACATTTGAAGGTGTCATTTCTAATGTTACTAATTTTGGGTTTTTTGTGCGTCTTAATAAATTATTAATTGATGGATTAATACATATATCTACTCTTAACAATGATCATTATCAATTTGATCCAATTGGTCAATGTTTAATTGGTAAATCAGGAATGCATATATATCGTTTAGGAGATTCAGTAAAAGTTTATATTGAATCTGTAAATATTCATGAACGTAAAATTGATTGTATACTGATAAATTAATTACATTTAAATTATTTGATGATAACTATATTATTAAATTTAATAAATAAAATTATTTGTAAAAAAAGATGATGCAAAATTATCAATTAATGATATCTTATATTTTTTATCAAAATTAAATCATTTAGTGATTTAATTTCATTTAAATTAACCATTTATTTTGAATTGTTTATAAATAAGTATAATAATGGTAAAAGTAATTTTTGGCATTCATGCTGTAGAAGCTGTAATTAATAGTAATTATCAATCTTTTAATTCAGCTTTTATAATAAAAAATCAAAACAATAGATTATATTTAATCTATCAGAGATTAAAAAAATTAGGCATTAACGTTAAATTAGTTGATAGTTATATACTTGATAAAAAATCTGATGGTGGTATACATCAGGGAATTGTAGCAATTATTACAAATAATTATAAGTATGATGAAAAATTTTTATCTTTATTATTAAAAAACAGAAACAAACCATTTTTATTAATTTTAGATAATATTACTGATCCTCATAATCTTGGAGCTTGTATGCGTAGTGCAGATGCAGCTGGTGTACATGCTATTATAGTACCAAAAAATCGTTCATCTTCATTAACAGCAACAGTGCAAAAAGTAGCTAGTGGAGCTGCAGAGAATATACCTTTGATTCGTGTAACTAATCTAGTAAGAACATTAAAACTATTACAAGAACATAATATTTTAGTAATTGGTACTACAATTGAAGAAGAACATAATATTTATAGAAAAAAAATAACATTGCCTATAGCTTTAATCATGGGTTCAGAAAATAAAGGAATGCGCCGTTTGACTCGTAAAAATTGTAATGAATTTATTAGCATACCAATGTTAGGCAGCGTATCATCTTTAAATGTATCAGTAGCTACTGGTATATGTTTATTTGAAATATTACGTCAACAAAATCTAGATGTTTAATATATCCAGAAAAATTTTTAGACATTTATAAAAATATAATTGTACATGTTATGAAATTATAAATCATACACTTAAAAAAAATATTTGTTTATTTTTTAATAATTGTTGTATTAGTTTATATACAATATATATAATAAAAAATCGGTATTGTTTATCTATATAATACATATATGGATTGCATTAACTTAATATTCAAACAATTAATATAATTTATATTATATATATGACATTTTAATTAGATAATTAAAAATAATAATTTATAAGGATCATGTTTAATGCGTCATTATGAAATAATAATTATGGTTCATCCTGACCAAAGTGAAAAGGTTACTAGTATGATTAGTAATTATAGTAATTTGATAACTAATGCTCAAGGCAAGATACATCGTTTAGAAGATTGGAAACGTCGCCAGCTGTCTTATCCTATTAATAAACTTCACAAAGCTCATTATATATTGCTTAACATTGAAGTAACAAAAACTATTTTAAATGAGCTAGAAAATAATTTACGTCTTAATGATTCTATAATACGCAGTATGATTATACGAGTTAAAAAAGCTATAACCGAGTTATCACCTATGATTAAAATAAAAGACAAAAGTGAAGAACTTAGCAAGTAATCTAACTATTTTTAATTAAATATTACTATACTGCATATAGTATATTTGTTATCTTTGATACTTAAATGTTTGTTTACTATTTTATATAATATGTAAAATAGTTTTATTAGATTATAAAACAAATCTTTATAAGATATTTAAATATAAATTTTTAATTAAGAATTTAGTATTTAATATAAGACTAAAAATTTTTATAACAAATTTTACATATTACAATGATAAATAAAGATCAATTAAGTTATTGTAAACAACTTTTAAATCAAAAAAATATAACTGAATCATAAATATTAAAATTGATTTTTAGAAATTATGGAGAATTATTAAATGACACGTTATTTTCGTCGTCGTAAATTTTGTCGTTTTACTGTGGAAGGTATTCGAGAAATAGATTATAAAGATATTGCAATGCTTAAAAGTTATATTGCGGAGAATGGGAAAATAGTACCAAGTCGCATAACTGGTACTAGTGCTAAATATCAACGTCAATTAGCTCGTTCTATCAAAAGAGCACGTTATTTATCATTAATACCATACACTGATCATCATCAATAAAGAGTAATTATATAAACTATAAAAATTTAAGGAATTAATTGATGAAAGTTATTATGCTAAATAATATAACAGGTATAATAGGTGATATTGGTGATATAATTAACGTAAGAGCAGGTTACGCAAGAAATTATTTAATACCAACAGGAAAAGCCATTATTGCTACAAAACAAAATACTGATAAAATTAAATTGATTAAAGCAGAATTAGAAGCAAAACTAAATGCAATCCTATCAGAAGCAAAAATAAAACGAGAAAAGATTCATTCTTTAACAAAAATTACTATTTCTTCTAAAGCAGGTAATAAAGGCAAGCTTTTTGGTTCTGTTGGTGCCAAGAATATTGCAAATGTTATAACTTCAAAAGGAATTCAAATAAATAAAAATGAAATACGTTTACCTAACGGTGTTTTACGGCATGTAGGTGAACATGAAATTGGTATTCAATTGCATAGTAAAGTTTTTGCAAAATTAATTGTAAATGTTGTAGATAGTTAATATTTTTTATATAAAAGTATACAATATTATTAATTATATCTATCGCAAATAATAAAATATTATTAAATAATCTAATAATTACTTTAAATACAGCTTTATATAATAAATACTGATAAGAAAAGTTTATTCATTGATGCGTGAAGCAGGTACAGCAATAATGAACATTAACTTGCAAAGTTATTTTTAATAATTAACAATTCACTAGTAACTAATGTAGCAGTTATTAAAAATAATATAATTGTTAAAAAATTAACTTTAATAACAGCAAATACACCAATAATATCAGAAGAAAATATTGAAACAACGAGGAATATATTAACATTGATATGATATACCTATTGGTTAATAGATCCGGGGATAGTATACAAGAATTTATAAACTATAGTAGTTCATTTACGATTAATGTAGCATTAATTAAAAAATGTATACCACGTCTTAAATGTGTTTGTTATATAATCGAAGAAACAAAAGCTTAGAAAGAGCATAATAATGTTGTACGTAAACACATTAATGTATGTAATTTAAATCTACCAGTAGTAGTTATTAGTCAAATCTATAATAATGGTAAAAATCAAATTACAACATATTTAAATTAATTAGATTTATCTAAATTTATTCAAATAAGTTTTTCAATAAAATTTTGTTTAATAGCAGAAGGAAAAGCTTAATTAAAATCCTAGATTTACTCCTATAAATATTTTTAGGATACATTACAGGCATGCCAAGATGCTGGTGGAAGTATTATATGTGCATGATTGGTAAGGTAATCCTATTGATTAATTTTAAAAAATCAAAATTCATTAATTATTGTATATTTAATTAACATGCTAAGCATAGTAGAAAATAAATCAATAATTTATCTATTTTAAAAAAAGAGAGATAGGCAGGTATTTAAAATATTAACCAAAAAAAAGAGCAACCAAGATATATTTGTCGCTCTTTAGTTTTATAATGATAAATTTGTTGTAAAAAATTATTAATCAATAAAAAAAAGTAACAAACTTATAAAAATATTATATCGTAACACATTTTATTAATACAATGTTTAGTATATTAAGAATTATTATCACATTAACTTTATAGTTAACCAATTGTAATTATTATTAAATAATAATAAATTTAAAATATTTCATTAAAAAAATTACGCATTTGCTCTATTCCAAGAAGCAATAATTTCAATTTGTGCTTCTTGGAGATTACCCCAACCATTGATTTTTACCCATTTTCCTATTTCTAAGTCTTTATAGTGCTGAAAAAAATGTTCTATTTGAGTACGTAATAATTCTGAAATATCTTCTATATTTTGTATATGATTGTAATCATTAGATATAGTATTATGTGGAACTGCAATAACTTTAGTATCTTCACCAGAATCATCTTCCATTTTTAAAACTCCTATAGGTCTAGATCTAATCACAGACTTTGGCTCTAATGGATAAGGTGTATGTACCAATACATCAACTGGATCACCATCTAAAGATAAAGTTTTATTTATGTATCCATAATTACATGGATAAAACATTGGTGTATTTATAAATCTATCTACAAATAAAATATCTGATTTTTTATCAATTTCATATTTAATAGGAGAAAAATTTGCAGGTATTTCAATTACAACATAAATATCTTCTGGTAAACTTTTACCTGCCGGGACTTCACTTAAACTCATAATATATCTTCCTAAGATAAGTATTTAATGTTATGCTATGATACTAACATTAAATAATATATTTATAATGATTTTAAATTAATTAAAACTTTTTTAAGATTTTTTTATGTGAAATATTGTATATACTTTTTTAACTCCATGTATTTGCTTTGCTATGTTCACTATTAAATCTGCTTCTCGTTTAGTTACTTCTCCTAAAAAAAATATTTCTCTATCTTCTGTGATCATTTTTAAATGAGACATTCTAATTTTAGGTTTATGTAATAAAAAACGTGTTCTTATTTTAGTAGAAATCCATAAATCTTTAGTTTTATCTATCAAAGTTATGCTGTTTTTAATGTGAATGTAATTATATATTTTAGATATACCATTAATACCTTTTATCAGGTTTTCAACAAGTTGTATAATTTTTATTGTAGGTGATTGACCAGTCAATAAAACCTCACCTCCATAAACCTCAACATTAATATGAACATTTGAATTAGATTTAATTTGTTTATTTCTTGATAATGTTATACTTATACAATCTCGTAATATATTATCATCTTCTTTATTAATAGATTGGTGTGAATCTTCTGCTAATATTTTAGTAGAATATAATAAAACCCCTAGCATACCTCCATTTATAATAAAAGCAATACAACTTTGAAATATTATAATCATTGATAAAAAAGATGCTATTTTAAATATTTTCATAAATATTCCTTATTAACAGCTGATATTAAATATTTAAAAAAAATACATATTAATAAATAATGCTTTATTACTAGTATTTAATAAATCAATATTTTGTATATGTATGTATATATGAACTTCATATAATTATGCATATAAATATGTATTATAGTTTTAATATTTATGATATTGCTAAAATTATTAAAATATATCTTATATATGGAAGGTATATAAAATTCTTAACATATTAAAACTTTTTTTAAACAGTTATTATATTTATTAAATATTTTATTATATAAGTAATAATTATCTAATTATTAAATAATTTATAAGAAAGACAATGACAAAATAAATCAAATGTTGTATTATGTTTCAATGAAGCTAACTAGACAATCGCTGTTTCTATTTAATGTTTATATATAAATATTAATCGAAGAAAGAGAGGAAAGTCCGGGCTCCTAGGGTTAAAGTGCCAGGTAATGCCTGGGAGGTAAACACCTACGACTAGTGCAACAGAAAATAAACCGCTTATCTCTAAAAAAAATATTATTTTAATAGATTTATAGTAAGGGTGAAAAGGTGTGGTAAAAGCACACCGCACAATTGGTAACAATTTGTGGCGATGTAAACTCCACTTGGAGCAAGGCTAAATAGGGGTTATTTAGTACGACCCGTACTCAACCCGGGTAAGCCGCTTGAATTAATAAGTAATTATTAATCTAGATGAATGATTGTCCACGACAGAACCCGGCTTAACGGTTAGCTTCTTTTATATTAATAAAATAAAGCAAAGTTATACATACAATATCTTTAAACTAAGCAGATTATTTTAAATTAATATTTTCTCAGTATAATTAACTTACTTTAATTTAGTTAATGTAAATTATTTCAAATCATTCAAATTGTAACCAATTACATTAATCAATTTAATATTCCTTATTATCAATAATATAATAATATTGTTATATTACAATATTATTATATCATATCTTAAGACCATTTTACTGAATTATATATTAATGTATTCTTCAATTTATTTAAAATATTTTAAATAAATTATTAAATTCATATATACTATTATATATATAGCATAAATATTTATATTTCATGTTTATTTTAAATATACATCATAAATGCATGATTTATATACTTTATTTTTTGACAAAACAAATTTTCAAGTTATAAAAATATTAATTTAGTATTATGGTGTTACTTATGTTTAATTTTATGAATCATCAAAAATTTGGTAGAACCATGTTAAATGTTAGTAAAAATATTGTTAATGAAATTTTTAATATCATAAAAACACGCATAAATTTATTTATTTTAGAGTTAAAAGAAGAAAAAATAAATTTCATTCAATTATTATTAATATCCGGATTAACTGTTTTTTTTACTGCATTTGGAATTATTAGTCTAATCATAACCATTATATGGTCTATTAATCCTCAATATCGTTTTATTGCTATTATTATTAATACTGTCATACTATTTTTATTAGCGATATTGTTTGGTATCTGGAGCGTAACAAAATCGCGTCAATTAACGTTATTATGCCACACTTATAAAGAATTAGAAATAGATAGCGAATTATTTAGGAAGTAATAATTATGAAAAATAAAAATTGTAATGTTGATATACTACTTAAACAAATATACAAACAACGCTTAATTTTTAAAAAAATTACAAATGATTTAATTAAACATATCAATTTATATTATAAAATTTGGTCAATATTCATAATTATTAAAACATATTTTATAAAAATTTATAATCTATGGACAATTTGGTCAATACGTGCAAATAATTTACATTTTTGTAAAAGATATACATTATATATATTAAAATTATGGAAAACATGTAATTTAATTAAATCTATTATACCTTCATATTATACATGTTAATGTAATATGTATTAAGTTTTAAATAATTAATTTATTTAAAATAAATACTATACAAATATAGTTTTTCTAAATAGTTTATTATAATATTATTAGCAATAAATGGATTTATTTGATATAATTAAATTTATACATTATAATTATTTAAATTATTAATTGGCCCCTTAGCTCAGAGGTTAGAGCAGGCGACTCATAATCGCTTGGCCGCTGGTTCAAATCCAGCAGGGGCCATGTTAAAACTATTTATTAAAATCACTTAACATATGAATAATTGTAATATAATTAATTATATTTTTTTAATCTTCAAGAAAACTACGAAGCAATTCAGAACGACTTGGATGACGTAATTTTCGCAATGCTTTAGCTTCTATTTGTCTGATACGTTCTCGAGTAACATCAAACTGTTTACCTACTTCTTCTAAAGTGTGATCAGTATGCATATCTATTCCAAATCTCATTTTTAATACTTTTGCTTCTCTTGGAGTAAGTCCAGATAAAATATTATGAGTAGCTGAACGCAAGCTTTCTGTTGTAGCAGAATCTAATGGTAATTCTAATTTAGAATCTTCAATAAAATCACCTAAATGTGAATCCTCATCATCTCCAATAGGAGATTCCATTGAAATCGGTTCTTTAGCAATTTTTAATACCTTACGAATTTTATCTTCCGGCATAAACATACGTTCAGCTAATTCTTCTGGAGAAGGCTCTCTACCTCTTTCTTGTAAAATTTGACGTGAAATGCGATTTAGTTTATTAATAGTTTCAATCATATGGACAGGTATGCGAATTGTGCGTGCTTGATCAGCTATAGAACGAGTGATTGCTTGACGAATCCACCATGTTGCATATGTAGAAAACTTATAACCTCTACGATATTCAAATTTATCAACTGCTTTCATTAAACCTATATTACCTTCTTGTATAAGGTCTAAAAATTGCAAACCACGATTAGTATATTTTTTAGCTATTGAAATCACTAAGCGTAAATTAGCTTCAACCATTTCTTTTTTCGCTCGTTTTGCTTTAGCTTCACCAATAGACATACGGCGGTTTATATCTTTTATTTGTTCTATAGTTAACTCAGTTTCTTTTTCTATGTGTGATAGTTTATGTAAATATTTAATGATATCTTGTTTAACTTTTATTAATTTTATAGACCAATTTTCATTCATAGATATTGCAATATTTAACCAATTTATATTACTTTCATTACCAGTAAATAAATTAATAAAATTTTTCTTAGGCATTTTACACAATTCTATGCATAATTTCATAATGCAACGTTCTTGAAAACGTATACGTTCCATCATTTTGCGCATATTATTTACTAAATAATTAAATTGCTTTGGTACTAATCTAAATTGTTTAAATAAATCAGAAAGATTTTGAATCTTAGCAATAGAATCAGAATGATTACGACTTTTAATTTTAATAATATCACGAGTCATTTCGTATTCAGTACGTAGTTTGAAAAATTTTTCACGTGCTAATTCAGGATCTATAAATTCTTCACTATCTTCACTATCTTCACTATCTTCACTATCTTCACTATCTTCACTATCTTCACTATCTTCATTATCTTCATTATCTTCATTATTCAGATTTTTATTTAAATCATCGAAATGTTTTTCATCAGGCAACTCAGAACATATTTGATCTGTTATGATTATATTTTCTTCATAATTAGGATCAACAAAATTAATTATTAAATCAGATAAACGTGATTCGCCTGATTCAACTTTATCATATTGATTTAATAGGTAATTAATTGATTCTGGATATTCTGCAACTGAACATTGCACTTGATTAATACCTTCTTCAATTCTTTTTGCAATATCTATTTCTCCTTCTCGAGTCAGTAGCTCTACAGCACCCATTTCTCGCATGTACATACGAACTGGATCAGTAGTATGACCAATTTCAGAGTCAACATTTGACAATACTTGAGCAGCTACTTCTGCTGCATATTCATCAGTATTAGAGTTGTTTTCATTTAAAATTAAATCATCAGCATCTAGAGGTTCTTCAACCACTTGAATTCCCATATCATTGATTGTTTGTATAATATCTTCTATTTGATCAGAATCTATTATATCTTCTGGTAAATAATCATTAACTTCAGAATAAGTTAAATATCCTTGTTCTTTACCACGAGTTATAAGAAGTTTCAGCTGTGACTGTGGGTTTTGTTCCATAAGACAGTATCCACACTCCTATTAATTACATTATTGATCATAAGCCATAAACCAACATATAGCAGTAACAATATATATTTTACTCTATTGTATCCTATAGTTTATATATTAGGATGTTTAATAATAAAAAAATAAATCTTCAGAATAATATTATTAGTGCATAGATTAAATATAATTATAAAAATTATAAATTAATTAATTACTAATAATTATATGATTAATATTTAAAACTTTTTTAAAAATATACACAAACATATTATTTTTTTGCAAGATATTTACTTAACGTCCAAAATTTATGTCGTTCTTTGCTACTTAATCCTTGAGTGCGTTCAAGAGTGATTAAAGATTCAAGTTGTTGCTTAAGCAAAATATTATAAATATTATTCAATGAATCTTTAAATACTATTTCGGTTTGTTCATCAACTATCATGTGGTTCCATACTGATAATGTTTCAAGCATATGACTAAATTTTGTTCCACGATATAATTCTAATAATTGTCCTGTATTTAATCCAGGATATTTATTACATTGTTTAACTAATTCAATAAATATAGATAAACCAGAAATTTTAAATATTAAAAAATTTTTAAAAGATGGAACTAAAATTGATAATTGAGGATTTTGCACTAATAAAGATAATAAAATTCTTATAGTAGTAAATTTAAACGAAGAAAAATAAGATAATTTATTATTAGTTATTAATTTAGGCATTATTTTTTCAAGTTGATTATCATCTAAAATGCCTAATTTATAACCTAATTTTTGACGCATATACATTCTTAATGTATTACCTGGAATTTGAGAAATCAGAGGTAATGCTAAAGAACTTAATTTAGCTTTACTATCACAACAATTAAGATTTACTTGCATTAATAATTTGTCAAATAAAAAAGAAGAAAGAGGTATTGATTCTTTTATTCTTTTTTTAAAAAAAATTGTACCTTCTTTGCGAATTAATGTATCTGGATCTTCACCTTCAGGTAAAAACATAAATCTTAATTGACGTCCATCATACATATATGGTAATGCAACTTTAAGCGTCTTCCAAGCGGCTTCGTATCCTGCTGTATCCCCATCATAACAACAAATAATATTTTCAGTATTGCAAAACAATTGTTGAATATGTTCAGAAGTTATTGACGTACCTAATTGAGACACAACAAAATTTATGTTATGTTGTACTAAAGATATTACATCTATAAACCCTTCAACTAATAATAAATAATTTGGTTTTTTATTAATTTTTAGTGCTTCATATAATCCGTATAGACATCGACTTTTGTTAAAAATAGGTGTTTTTGGAGAATTAATATATTTAGGTGTAATATTTTTTAATGTTCTTCCTCCAAAACCTATGATTCTACCTATTTTATCACGAATTGGAAATATAATTCTTTCACGAAATCGATCATAAATATTATTATTATTATTCGCTAAAGTTCCAGTTATTATTAATAGTTCACGATTTTCTGGTTTGTTTCCAACATATTTTAAAATATTATCCAATCCAACTGGGGCATATCCAATTTCAAAAAAATCAATAATCTCATTACTTAACCCACGATTAATAAGATAATCTTTAGCATATTTTGCATTAATATCTTTCAGAGATATTCTGTAAAATGTATTTATTTTATCATTTAGTTGATATAAAGATAAACGTTGACAATTTGAATTAATCGCAAAATTAGTACAATTTTCATAAGATATAGATATATTATTAAAAGCTGCTAACTCTTCTATAGCTTCTACAAATGTAATTTTTTCGTAATTCATTATAAAATCTATAATATTACCATGAATACCACAACCAAAACAGTAAAAAAATTGTTTTTCACTATTTACTACAAAAGAAGGTGTTCTTTCTTTATGAAAAGGACAATATGCATAATAATTTTTACCTTTTTTGTTTAAATTTACTTTAATGTTGATAAAATTAGTAATATCAGTATATGAAAGTAAATTATTAATAAATATTTTTGAAATTCTTTTAGCCATAAATCTTATCTTGTCAGATCATCACCTAATAACTAGTTTAAACAAATATAACATATGATGTTTATCTGAATTGTATCTAAGCTCATATATAATGAAAGATGGTTTATAAAAAATATTGATTTAGTATAAACGAATACGTCGTGCATTTTCACGAGCTAATTTTTTGATATGACGTTTTATTGCAGATGCTTTAGCACGTTTGCGTTCAGCGGTGGGTTTTTCATAAAATTCTCTACGACGTACTTCAGTCAGTATACCAGCTTTTTCACAAGAACGTTTAAAACGACGTAATGCTACATCAAAAGGTTCATTTTCACGCACATTAACTATAGGCATTGTTATCTTTTCTCCATAAGGTATAATATAATACAATGTTCTTAAAATTTAAACAATTTATGCATTAAAAACATATTTTAATAAATAAATAATTAATTGTAATTAAATAATTTTTATATTATAACATAAACTAGATGTGATCTTAATCATTAACTTTAATAAGTCACAATTAATTAAATTAATAATTTGTAAATTATGTAAAATATAAAAATGATAATATTAGGCATTGAAACTTCATGTGATGAAACTGGTGTTGCATTATATGATAATAAAGTAGGCTTGTTAAGCAATCAAATATATAGCCAAGCACAATTACATTCTTGCTATGGTGGTGTAGTGCCAGAATTAGCATCTAGAGATCATATATCAAAAATTATTCCCTTAATTCGATCTGTAATAAAACAAGCAAGTTTACAATTAAATCAAATAGATGGAATAGCATATACTTCTGGTCCAGGTTTAGTAGGATCACTATTAGTTGGTGCAACAATTAGTCAAACTTTAGCATTTGCATTAAAAATACCAGCAATTCCTATACATCATATGGAAGCCCATATGTTAATTGCAATGTTAGATAATAATGAAATAAAATTTCCATTTTTAGCATTGTTAGTTTCTGGCGGGCATACACAATTAGTTTATGCAAAACAATTGGGACAGTATAAAATATTAGGAGAATCTATTGATGACGCTGTTGGTGAAGCTTTTGATAAAGTAGCTAGAATGTTAGGTCTTGAATACCCTGGTGGAGCAATGTTATCTAATTTAGCTAAATTGGGTAATTCTAAAAGATTTTTGTTTCCTCGTCCTATGATAAAATTTGGATTAAATTTTAGTTTCTCTGGTTTAAAAACTTTTGCTTCTAATATTATTCGCAATAACATTAATAATAAGCAAACATTTTGTGATATTGCACGTGCTTTTGAAGACGCGGTTGTAGATACGTTAATAATAAAATGTGAAAGAGCTCTAGTACAGACCGGATTAAGACGATTAATTATTGCAGGAGGAGTAAGTGCTAATTATACATTACGACAAAAAATGTCTATTATGATGGATAAACGTAAAGAACAAATTTTTTTTCCACGTTTAGAATTTTGTACAGATAATGGAGCTATGATTGCATACACTGGTTATTTACGTTTTAGTAATATTATACAAAATCCATTAAGTATTAATGTAAATCCTAAATGGTCTCTTATGGATATATCTAAACTTTAAAGAAAAAACATATATATTGTATTTTAAATAGATAACTTTATTAAATGATTGCTAGTGTAAAGATTATATATTATGGACATTTTATTTATAAAAGAATTATTAGTATTTACAAATATTGGAGTTTTTAATTGGGAAAAAACTATCAAACAAAAATTACTAATTGATATACAAATACTATTTGATAATCAATTATCATCTAGTAATGATGACTTAAATGATTGTTTAAATTATTGCACAATTTCAGAATTAGTTATAAAATATTTAGATAATAATCATTTTTCTCTAATAGAAAAAGTAGCTGAAGAAATTGCAAATTTATTAATGACAAATTTTAACATACCAGGAATATATGTAAAAATAATTAAACCAGATGCAATTGCTCAAGCTAAACAAGTTGGAGTTAAAATTAAAAGAGGAATTTTTATATAATTAAGATTAAGTTTGATCAATAATCAATAGATCTTCCATTTTTAATAGCTATAATTCTTTGTTTATTTAATTCTTGTAATATGTTTATTCCATAAAAACCTTTGTTAATTATCTCTTTAGCAGTAATTCTTTGTGCTAAAGAAAATAAATGACGTAAATATTTACCTTGATGATATTTGACATTCTCTAATCCTAAGTGCCCTCTTGCATCTGCTTCACTAATAATAGCTATTTGATTAATGCGATATGGTTTACGCCAAGCATCTATGCGATTAAAAAAATTCACTAATGATTCAGGAGATTTTGATTTGATAGTATGAACTAAATCATTAAACTCAGTAACTATTAATGCTAAGTTTCTAACTGAATTAGGTACGTGCCAACGTTTACATATATTTTTTAATATATTTACTCCCGATAAACCATAATTTTTATTATCAATTGGTTGATTATAAAGTGTTATAGATTTGCCTATATCATGAAATAAAGTAGCAAATCTTACATCTATTGAATTAGATAAAGATGCTACTATTGTTAAAGACATTAATGTATGGATTCCTGTATTTTCAGGATGTAATTGATTGGTTTCTGGAATATTAAATAAATAATTAACTTCTGGTAACAATACATTTAATGCTCCACATTCACGTAAAACATGAAAATATATTTGAGGATTATATGATGTAAGTGCTTTACTAGTTTCTTTCCAAATTCTTTCAGCTGTTAAATTGAGAAGTTCACCATTTTTAGTCATTTGATACATTAGTTTTTTAGTTTCATCAGCAATAACAAAATTTAAATGTGCAAAACGTGCAGCAAATCTAGCTACTCTTAACACTCTTAATGGATCGTCTTTAAAAGCTATAGATATATGACGTAATTTTCGATTAATAAGATCATTTAAACCATTATATGGGTCGAATATATTTCCTTGTCTATCACGCGCAATAGCATTAATTGTGAGATCGCGTCTTTGTAAATCTTGTTCTAATGTAATATCTGGTGTTGACCAAGTAACAAATCCATTATAACCTTTTCCATATTTTTTTTCTGTACGTGCTAAAGAATATTCTTCTTTACTTTGAGGATGAATAAAAACAGGAAAACCATTACCAACTTGTTGATAACCTTGTTGAATCATAATTTTTGGAGTACTTCCAATTACTAACCAATCTTTGTCCTGAACTGGTAAATTTAACAATTCATCACGTATTGCACCACCAACAAGAAATATTTTCATTTGTTAAACTCTAATATATTTTTTAAAATAAAAAACTATTATTCATGTAAATATCAAAATAATGCTATTATTATAACATGAGTTGAACAAAAAATTTTTTTCATAAATCAAATTATTTTTGTTTATATTTAAGATAATTATTATGTAATTGAAATTATTATTTTTATTTACTTGCATGAAAACTTATAGGTATATGTTGATAACATCGTGAATATTAATTTATAATTATAAAACTATTATAAATTTTATTAAATATTTTAAACACTATCTATTTAAATCAGATATATACAATATCCTTTAAAATGCTATTAAATAAATAGTATTTTTTAATCACATATAATATATCAATGATACACATATCAGTGTGGAACACATTATAAATGAAAATTACTTTACCTATATTTAATAAAACTTCAGTATTAATTATTGGTGACATCATTTTAGATCGTTACTGCCATGGTTTTGCTACTCATATTTCTCCTGAAGCTCCAGTACCTATAGTAAAAATTAACTATATAGAAGAATGTCCTGGAGGTGCTGCAAATGTAGCAATGAATGTTACTGCTCTTAATGCTAAATCATTTCTAATAGGGATTACAGGACAAGATAATTCTGCAAATATCTTAACTAAGATGTTAAAAAAATTTAATATTAATTATGATTTTCTATCAATAAAAAATTATTCAACAATTACTAAATTACGTATATTATCTCATAATCAACAACTTATCCGACTAGATTTTGAAAAAAAAATTACAAAAATTATGTCAAAACTGATTATAAACAAAATATATAAAAATATAGCTAACGTTGATATATTAGTATTGTCTGATTATGCTAAGGGCACATTAAAAAATGTACAAGATATGATTATGTTAGCTAAAAAAGCACAGATACCAATTTTAATTGATCCAAAGGGCAAAGATTTTTCTCGTTATAGAGGAGCTACTTTATTAACACCAAATTTATTAGAATTTGAAGCAGTGGTAGGTAAATGCAAAAATGAAAAAGATATAATAAAACGTGGAATGTTGTTAATTAAAAAGTATAATTTATCTGGTTTATTAGTTACTCGTGCCGAAGATGGAATGATACTTTTACAGCCAGATAAGACACCTTTTAATTTACCTGCACAAACTCAAAAAGCATCTGATGTTACTGGTGCAGGTGACACAGTAATTGCAGTTTTATCTGTTGCAATAGCTTCTGGTAGTTCATTAGAAGAGGCATGTTTTTTAGCTAATATTGCTGCCGGATTAGCAATTAAAAAAATTGGCACATCAATTGTCAATAAATTAGAATTTGAAAAATTTATATATGACAAATATCATAAACAAGTTTTTGGTATTCTAGATCAAATACAATTAAAAAATGTTGTTAATATTTCTCGTAAAAAAGGAGAAAAAATAGTAATGACTAATGGGGTATTTGATATATTGCATCCTGGTCATATATCTTATCTAAATAATGCCCGCAAACTTGGAGATCGTTTAATTGTTGCGGTGAATAGTGATGATTCAACTAAACGATTAAAAGGTAAAAATCGACCTATAAATTCACAAAATAATAGAATGATTGTACTATCAGCATTAAAATCAGTAGATTGGGTAGTTGTTTTTGAAGAAGATACACCTCAACAATTAATTTCAGAAATTTTACCAGATCTTTTAGTCAAAGGTGGCGATTATAGTATAACAGATATTGTAGGAAGTAAAGAAGTATTAGCAAATGGTGGAGAAGTACGTATATTAAAATTTGAAAAATGTACTTCAACTACTGATATCATTAAAATTATTTCTAATAATTAAATTTAAAATAATTAAATTAATTTAAATAAATAAGTTATTTATGCAATAAAATTTACAACAAATTAATCTATAATGTTAATATATTTGATATTTATATATTGGAGTAAATTATAAAAAAATCTAAAAACTAAATATTAAATATGTTGATATATTCATGGCATATAAATTTCTATTTTTAATTATTATGCATACAATGAAATTGTATTAATATTATTAATAATACGCAAGCTTATTTGATGCTTAATATATATAAATTAATTATACTTGCAAGAAAAATACTAATTGGAAGTAGAAACAGTGCGATTGTCTAATAAATTATATTAATTATATATTATTTAATTTAAATTATTTTCTCTCATTAATTTTGCTTTGATTTTAGTAACTAAAACATTTATAAGGTTTTATTATCATGAATCTGAAGCTATGTGCTGAATTTGGTACACCAGAACAACGTGTAGAACGTTCTATTGATGCTTTACGTAAAGGTAATGGCGTAATAGTGATAGATGATGAAAATCGAGAAAATGAAAGTGACATAATTTTTGTAGCTGAAACTATGACAGTTTCACAAATGGCATTAACAATTCGTCATGGTAGTGGTATAGTATGTTTATGTTTAACTGAATCACTACGTAAAAAATTGAATTTACCCATGATGGTTAAAAATAATACAAGTACTTATGGTACTCAATTTACTGTCACTATTGAAGCTGCTATAGGAGTTACCACTGGTGTGTCAGCTAAAGATCGTATTACTACTATTCGTGCTGCAATATCTGATAATGCAAAACCAAGTGATTTAAATCGTCCTGGTCATGTTTTTCCTTTATGTGCTAGTATAGGTGGGATTTTAACTAGAAGAGGTCATACTGAAGCTACAGTTGACTTAGTTACATTAGCAGGTTTTAAACCTGCAGGGGTTCTTTGTGAATTAATGAATGATGATGGTTCAATGGTGCGTATGCAAGAAGCAATTATATTTGCAAAAAAATATTTAATGCCATTAGTAACTATTGAAGACTTAATTTTATATTATGATACTAAACAATAATTTATAAATTACATTTTATAATATTATTATTTAAAGACTTACATATTGATTTAAAATTAAATTAAAAAAATTAACTATTAGTAATGTATTTTTTTAGCGTAAATCTTAAATATATAATTAAATTAAATGTTTGACAAGATTTGAATATAAACAATGTATATTATTGTATTTAAATTTCAATTGATAAATATATAATGTATTAATAATATAAACTAATTGAAAGCACATAAATAATTATTTATTACATAACCAATTTAGTTAAAATCAATCTTAATGTGTCAAAAAATTCAATTTTACTAATCATTAATATTTCATTGTTATATTTTGTTTTTCGCGTTTTTTAACTTCTTGATTTAATTCTCTTAATTTAATTAACATAATATTATAGCAATGATTAGCCATTTGTTTTGCTGAAAAAGATGAATATAATTTAAAATCTATAGGAGGGAGCATTTCTATAATAACTAAACCATTATTTAAACGATTTGGATAAATTTTATTTTGTGTATTAGATACTACAATTGGTATAATTTTTAAACCCAATATTAAAGCAATACGAAAAGCACCACTTTTAAAAGGCAATAACCCTTGTTTGTAATTACGAGTGCCTTCAGGAAATATTAACAATGAATTTTTTTCATGAGTAATTTTTTTAATTAATTCGTTAATTGTTTTATGTGCTTTGAAAGAATTTTTACGATCTATTAATATATTTCCTGTCAACCAATATAATAAACCAAAAAAGGGAATCCATAACAAACTTTTTTTTCCAACAGTTACCATATTTGGTTGCAAAATTCTAGATGTAATTATCATATCATAATTATTTTGATGATTACATATGTAAATTGCATTATTAAAAAATTGTAATTTTCTTGTTTCAACTGTTATGCCAAATATAGTAGATAATTTACTAAATAATTGACCAAAAGTTGAAGTGTAACGTTTATTTTTTGGAGAAAATATACAGAAAATCAACCCAATTATACAAACTAATAATACATAAACTAACATGATAATAAAACGTAATACCAATAACATATTTAACTCAGTTTTTTAATAAATGAATTAATATAATTATATAACAAATTTGTATTTTATATATTAATAATTATTTTATTATATGGAAACAGTTTATTATTAATAAACAATTATTTATGAAATCATATATTAGTTCTAAATTTAATGTATTTTTATCAAAAATTATGAATAACAAAATTCTATTTTAGATTCTATACATTTTATCTATATTAATAATAAACAAAAACTATATAAATTAATTATAATATTTAATCTATATATCATAAAAACATTATTTTAAATAAATTACTTAATAATTAAATAAAAAAAACAATAAAGAATTAAGTTATTAACATTAAAAATAGCATTGATTGATTAGATATATTAATATTAATATATGAACTAATTATATTAATTTTATCTAAATAAATTATAAAAATTTTCACAAATAATTTTTTTATTAATTATAATATTTAAATTAATTTATTAAATAACGAATATTTATTTAAAAAAAATTTGTATAAATTTTATTTTATATCTATAAATGTCATTTTTAAAATTTTATTAAATATTATTTAAATACTATTAAATGTTATTATAAATAGAATTATTAGATAAAAGTATTGATTAATTGGAAAAGTATAATAATGTTAACAGTAGTTTCTGAAATTTGTGTTAAGCCAGGATGTCGTCAAATAGTTCTTCAAGCTATAAAAAAAATTGTTCCAATTGTATTAGATGAAGAGGGATGTTGTCAATATGATATTCTATTAGATTATCAAGCTCAAATACCTTGGAAATATAATTTGCCTAATTCTGTTTTCATTTTAGAGAAATGGAAATCGTTACGTTATTTAGAATATCATCAACAAATGAGACATATGGAAAAACATCGCATAGATATTAAAGATGATATAATTGATTTAAAAATTTTAATATTAGAATTGAGTATCTAATATTTTAATAAAATAATTGTTTGGGAAATATATTGCGTATATCATATATATATTGTCACGTAATATTTTTTAGATATTAATATAAGTAATTTTATATTAAATGAGATATATATATAAAAATATATTTATGTTTTTTAATATGTACATTAAAAGAGATGTATCATATAAAATGAACAAAATTCAAAATAATTTAACAAAAATTTTTCACAGGATACATACATCTGCTATTAAGTGTAATCGTAATCCAAATGAAATAAAATTAATAGCAGTTAGCAAAAATAGATCTATTATGCAAATAATAAGTGCTATTGATGCTGGACAAACGTCTTTTGGTGAAAATTATGTGCAAGAAAGTATAGATAAAATTCATAATCTATCTAAATCCTATGATAATTTAGAATGGCATTTTATTGGTCACTTGCAATCTAATAAAAGCAAATTAGTATCTGAGAATTTTTCTTGGTGCCATACTGTTGATAGATTGAAAATTGCTCAAAAATTAAATGATCACAGACCAATTGGATATAAACCATTAAATATATTAATTCAAATCAATATTAGTCTTGAACCTAAAAAATCAGGTATATTAATAAATGATGTTACATCATTAACTGAAAAAATTATCAATTTACCAAAATTAAAATTACGTGGGATTATGGCTATTCCTAAACTGGAAAAAATATTTGCAAATCAGTTATTAATATATAATAAAATAGCTAATATTTTTTATATGTTACAACAAAAATATAATAATATTGATACACTTTCTTTAGGTATGAGCAATGATATGGAATCAGCTATCATTGCTGGAAGCACAATGATCAGAATTGGAAAAGATATTTTTGATACATAAAATATCTTTTTATATGCTACATAATTATTAATTTTAATTAACATGATTCAATAATTTTATAATAAATAATGATTATAACAGAAATATAATTATATATTATATATAAATTATTAAATTAATTTAGATGAATTAATTTAATAAATATTATAGATTGATAAGACGTATAAATGTTTATTCTATTACCATTAAGTTTATATATACATATTCCATGGTGCATAAAAAAATGTCCTTATTGTGATTTTAATTCACATAAGCTTAAAGAGAATGTATCTTATATTGAATATGTGCAGCATTTATTATTAGATCTTAAAAATGAATTATTATTTATTAATAACAGGAAAATACATAGTATTTTTATAGGAGGTGGTACACCCAGTTTAATAGATAATAATGCTATTACATTATTAATGAATGGCATACGTAAATATCTAATTTTAGTTAAAAATGTAGAAATTACTATTGAAGTCAATCCTGGAACTATTAATATTGAAAAGTTAATCACTTATAAGTCTGTTGGAATTAATCGCATTTCTATTGGAGCACAATCATTTAATTTAACACAATTAAAAACTTTAGACAGAATACATAATGTAGAAGAAATAAAAAAAACTATATCAATGGTTAAAAATGTTAAATTTAGTAATTTTAATATTGATATAATGTATGGTCTTCCTAATCAATCGTTAAGAGAATCTATTAATGATTTAAGTGAAGCTATTGCAACATGTTCTACTCATATATCATGGTATCAGTTAACTATTGAACCAAATACATTATTTTATTCAAAATTTCATTTAAATACTATAAAACTACCTGATGAAGATCTAATATGGAATTTTTTTAAGCATGGACATGATTTATTAATTTCATCTGGTTATATACAATATGAAATATCTAATTACGCAAAACCAGGATTTTGTTGTAAACATAATCTTAATTATTGGCGTTTTGGAGATTATGTTGGCATCGGATGTGGAGCACATGGAAAAATTACACAATCAAATAAACAAATTATAAGAAGTATAAAAAATTTTTCTCCAAATAAATTTATGAATGGTGCATATCTATATAAACGATACTATGTTGCTGACATTGAAAAACCATTTGAATATTTTATGAATAGATTACGTTTATTCGAAGCTATTTCGTACAATGAATTTGAATATTATACTGGTTTATCTCAAAAGAATATTCGTTTAGATATAGATATTGCAATAAAAAGAGGTTATTTGTTTGAAACTAATAAAGGTTGGCATGTTACTAAAAAAGGTCATTTATTTCTTAACTTTTTATTAGAAATTTTTTTAAAAAACAAATAATAAATACAATATTAATTAAACATTATTTAATTGATTTTATCTGTTGAAAAATAAGTAAGAGATAATAATGAGTCGTATAATTTTTTGTACATTTTTACAACGTAAATCTGAAGGTTTAGATATGTCAGTTTACCATGGAGAGATTGGGAAAAGAATTTATAATGAAATTTCAAAAAAAGCTTGGGACAAGTGGATTATCAAACAAACTATTTTAATAAACGAAAAACAATTAAATTTAATGAATCAAGATGATATAAAAAAAATAGAACAAGCAATGATTGAATTTTTATTTAAAAAATAATTTACATTAAACTTATCAAAAATTTAATTTACTAAAAATTATAAAATTAAATAATAATATTAATTATGGATTTTATTAAAATTGTCAATCAAACATTTGTTATTATAAATTTTAATCTCATTAATTTAAGATATTAATTAATATTAATATAAAGATAAATATTATAAATCAATTAATATATTTATTTATCCAATCTTGTAAAATAATTGCTGCAGATTTAGAATTAATTAGTTTTTTTTTTAAACAACTATATCCACCTTGTTCAAATAAATCAATACGAGCTTGCACTGTTGTTAAACGTTCATCTTGTAAATATACTTGAATTTTATATTTATCTTTTAAACAATTAACAAATTTGCGTGTTATCTTAGTAAAAGACTGTTCAGTCCCATCCATATTTAATGGTAGTCCTACTATAATTAAATTGGGTTGCCATTTTGTTAATAAACTATCAATTTTTGACCAATTTATTTTATTACATTTAGAATTTATAGTCATTAATGGACTAGAAATTCTAGTGATAGTTTGTCCTATTGCAACTCCAATATTTTTCATACCAAAATCAAATCCTAAAATAATTTTTGGATTCATTATGCATGTCCAATATTATTTGCTATTGTATAAATATTAACACCAATGCTTAATGCTGCTACACGCCATCGTTCAGATATTGGTATTTGAAAAATAACTTTGCTATTAGCAGGTGTAGTTAACCAAGTATTGTCAATTAATTCATTTTCTAATTGATTTTTTTCCCATGCACAATAACCCAGAGCAACTAATATATTTGTTGGTTGCGAACTTGATCCTATTGATTCTAATACATCACGTGAAGTTGTGATTATCGTGTTATCTGAAATATGAATGCTAGTATTAAAAACGCGTTGAGCAGAATGAAGAATAAAACCACGATCTTCTGCTAAAGGTCCCCCTATAAATACTGGTTTATTAAGTTTTATAGTAGTATCTCTATTTTCTGTAAATATTTTAAGTTTTTTTAAAATATCTTCTACTGTAATATTCTCCATAGGTTTATTAATTATTAAACCCATTGCTCCTTCATCATTGTGTTCGCAAATATATATAACAGAACGCCTAAAAAAAGGATCTTTAAGAGAAGGCATAGCAATCAAAAAATGATGTTTTAAATTCATTGGTTTTACACAATAAGAAAGTAAAAAAATACATGATATTTTAATATATTATAAAAATATATCATTTAGTTAAATTTAAGCGTTGTTCAATAGCGTCAAATAGTTTTTTTGTAATGGATGACATTGGATATATTTTTTCAATTTGACAGACCCCAGTGGGACTAGTTATATTAATTTCTGTTAATTTATCACCTATGATATCTAACCCAGCAAAAATTAATCCTTTTTCTTTTAAAACTAAACCAATATTATAAGCAATATGCCAATCTGTTTCAGTTAATAAACGTACTTCACCATTCCCTCCAGCTGCTAAGTTACCTCTTATTTCACCTTTTTTGGGGATACGAGCTAAACAATAGGGAATCGGTTCACCATCTATTACTAAAACACGTTTGTCACCTTGTTTAATAGCTGGGAGATAATTTTGTGCTATACAAAAAATATTACCATTTTGAGTTAATGTTTCAATAATAACTGAAAAATTTAAATCTGTTTTTTTTATAAAAAAAACAGATTTACCTCCCATCCCATCTAATGGTTTAACAACAATATTACCATTGTTTTTCCAAAAAATATGTATTTTTTCTTTATTTCTAGTAATTAATGTATTAGGAATAAAATTTTTAAACCAAATAGTGTATAATTTTTCATTACAATCACGTAAACTTTGTGGTTTATTAAATACTAAGGTACCTAATTTTTCAGCACATTCCAAAATATATGTTGCATATATATATTCCATGTTAAATGGTGGATCTTTACGTATTAAAATTACATGCAGCTCAGCAAGTGGAATATTTTGTTTATTATCTAATTTATACCAATTTTTAACATTATATTGAACATTAAGTAAAGAAGCATGTGCATAACTAATACCATTATCGATATATAAATCATTCAATTCTATATAATATATTTTATAATTACGATTTTGTGCTTCTAATAACATAGCAAATGTAGTGTCTTTCTTAATATTAATAGATGCAATAGGATCCATTAATATACCTAATTTAATCACTAGCAACTCCTAAAATTACTTTGTAAGTTATTAATATTAATATATAATGTTAACAATGAATAGATTATACAGAATTAGTGGTATTAATATATTCTATATTAAATTACTTATTACAATTTTTATTGCATTATATATAATGTTTTTTGAATTTTAAAAATTTACAGTTATTTTAGTTATAAATAATGTCATTTTATTTTATATAATTATTAAATTATTTATAATAATATTAATTATATTTGATGTGACTAGAAAATTATTACTATTATAATAACTTGGATCAACTTATATACAAATTAATATTTATAGTACTTTGCATAATTAATAATATTATATATTTTTATAAAAATATTTAGAATGATTTATATAATTTCCTTATTAAACTTAAAGAGTTTAATGTGATTTTTATGTTGATTTATACATTAGAATTTACAATAATAAATTTTTTTGTAGTATATTCATTAATATATTTATAATTTGGTATATATATTAATAACTACATAACCTATTCCAATAGATAATAATTAATAAAATAATATTGTTTGTGCTCTTTTTATTGATTTATAATATGTATTGAGCATATAACATAAGGATATTACTGGTGATATATTGATATTGTTATATAAATTTATATAAAATAACTAATAATACAAATATATAAACTAAATAAGTTAATAGATAATGAATCTATAATTACTATCTAGCAAGGGAATATAACAACATAAATTAACTTTCGCATTTATTATTCTTAAATTATAATATGTAATTTAGGAAACACAAATAATTGTATATATTAGTATTAAATTGATTTTTTTGAATCGATACTATATAATTATTCAACAAATAAATATTTTAAATAGAAAATATAATTTTACTTAAAAAAATAGATATTAATTAAATATTTTATATATTAATTAATTAATATATAATATCATTTGGGGATTTAGTTGATTGTAGATATACACATGTTTTGATTTTAATGTATTCACATTAAAATATAAATTATATATAATAATTAGTAAAACATTGAAATAAATTATGGCTAAACAACTCATAAATGATATTGTTTATCACTATAAACTAGACATTTGCGGTATGCGTTGTCCAGACCCTCTCATGTTTATACGTAAATTTATTCGCGACATTACATTAGGAGATAATTTATTAATAATTGCAGATGATATATCAACTATACATGACGTTCCTAATTTTTGTCACTTTATGGGTCATATTTTATTATTCAAACAAACTAATATACTACCTTACCAATTCTTAATTAAAAAAATTAAATAATTTTTATTAAAACAATAGTGAATTCCTTTTTATTATTAATGAGTTACATCACTCATTAATAACAAAATTATTAATTAACGAATATATAAATAATAAATAACTTTTCCTGTAATTTTTTTTCTATATAATTGCCAATTCTGTGGTATTGATGGGCTATTGTTACCTAAAGAATTTTCAATATATATAAATGATCTTGTATTTAACCATCCATTACTTTCTAACAATTTTACAGTTTTGTCTATTAAATTTTTTTGAAAAGGTGGATCTATAAACACTATATCAAAAGGTTGACCTTGTTTTTTCAGCCAAATTAAAGTATCTGTTTGAATTACTTTAGCATTCATTGCTTTAAATTTTTGTAAATTTTGTTTTATTTGATTTACAAGAGAGTATTCTAAATCAAGCATAGTGGCTGAATTAGCATAGCGTGATAACGATTCTAATCCTAGTGCTCCGCTACCAGAAAAACAATCTAAACAATTAGCTTTTTTAATTATAGGTGATAACCAGTTAAATAAGGTTTCACGCATACTATCAGTAGTAGGACGTAACAATTTTATATTATTTAAAATAGGTAATTTATATCCACGCCATTTACCACCAACAATGCGTATTTTACCTAATTTATAATTATTAGAAATTACTTTTGTCATCATATTATGCTTAGATTTATAATTTTTAAAAAAATAAATATAAATTTATAAAATATTTGCAATAAAGTTGTATATTTAAAATTACTTCTATATTTATATCAATATATAATTTCTTTAGGATAAAATTTTAACATGGCAGAAAAGAAAAAAAATATTTTTTTTTCTTTGTTTAATAAAAAGAAAAATAAAAAAAACAAAGAATGTTTACAAACAACAGAACAAGAAATACAAAATACAAATTCCAAAGTCAACAAAATACAAACTGTTAGTGAAAGTATGATATTAAATTCTATCCAAAATAGTTCTAATAAAAAAGATAATTTGTTTATGCGATTTAAACGTAAATTAATTAACACTCGTAAAAATTTAAGTTTTAATATAATTAAATTATTTCGTGGAGAAGCTATTAATGATCACATTTTAAATAAAATAGAAGAACAGTTATTAATTTCTGATTTTGGAATAGAAACAACAAAACGCATAATATCTAAATTAGATAATCTCAAACATTCTCCTAATGCAGAACTATACTATAATTCATTAAAAGAGGAAATGACAAATATTCTACAAACAGTTGACATATCTTTACAAATACAAGATAAAAAACCATTTGTTATTTTGATAGTAGGTGTTAATGGTGTTGGTAAAACTAGTACTATTGGTAAATTAGCCTATCAATATAAAACTATTGGTAAATCAGTTATGATAGCTGCAGGAGATACTTTTAGAGCAGCTGCAATTGAACAATTGCAAATTTGGAGTAAATATAGTGATATCCCTGTAATTGCTCAAAAAATTGGTGCAGATTCAGCTGCAGTTATTTTTGATGCTATACAGTCTGCTAAAGCTCGTAATATTGATATATTAATTATTGATACAGCCGGTAGACTTCATAATAAATTACAATTAATGGATGAATTGACAAAAATTACTAAAGTTATAAAAAAAATAGATAATACAGCACCACATGAAATCATGTTAATTATAGATGCTAGTACTGGACAAAACGCTATTAATCAAGCTAAAATATTTCATCAATATATGAATATAACTGGAATTACGATTACAAAATTAGATGGTACTGCTAAAGGGGGAATTATTTTTGCAATTGCTACTAAATTTCATATTCCTATTAGATATATAAGTGTAGGCGAAAAAATTAATGATCTTAAAATATTTAAAACTGAAGAGTTTATTAGTGCTTTATTTGCTTTAGATGATATCAATTAATTTAACTTGTTTAAAATTATTCATCATATCTTAAATTGAGATTAGTATTATCTATCAATGCTATATAATATACAATATTGTTTACAATTTTATTATTTAACTAAAAAGATATTTGTGTTGATTACCAACATATTAATACATGATATAATTTGCAATTTTGTCTCAATAACATCTATTATATTAAATAGCAATATTAATCATATATATCAAATTGTAATTTATTGTAAATATAACTCAAAAATAATATAATATCAATTATGTAAATTTAGTGAGGATTAAATGGCAAAAAAAATGGGAACATTAGCTATAGCTCCCCTTGGTAACTTGGAATCTTTTATCCAAATTGCTAATACATTACCAATGTTATCAGCAGCAGAAGAACTAACATTAGCTGAACGTTTGCATTATCAAGGTGATTTAAAAGCAGCTAAAGTATTAATTTTATCTCACTTGCGTTTTGTCATTCATATTGCTCGTAATTATTCTGGTTATGGTCTGCCACAAGCAGACCTCATTCAAGAAGGTAATATAGGATTAATGAAAGCAGTTAGACGTTTTAATCCTGAAGTAGGTGTTCGTCTAGTTTCTTTTGCTGTTCATTGGATTAAAGCTGAAATTCATGAATATGTTCTACGAAATTGGCGTATTGTAAAAGTTGCAACTACTAAAGCACAACGTAAATTATTTTTTAATCTTCGTAAAACAAAAAAACATTTAGGATGGTTTAATCAAGACGAAGTAGAAATGGTAGCACGTGAATTGGGAGTCAGTAGTAAAGATGTTCGTGAGATGGAATCGCGTATGGCAGCACAAGATATGACTTTCGATATATTTAGTGATGACGAATCTAATGATAATAGAATCATGGCCCCAGTACTGTATCTTCAAGATAAAACTTCTGATTTTGCATATAGTATTGAAGAACATAATTGGGACGCACATGCTGCTAATAAGTTAAGTTATGCCTTAAAAGGTTTAGATCAACGTAGTCAACATATCATACGTACTCGTTGGTTAGAAGAAGATAATAAAACTACTCTTCAAGAGTTAGCTAATAAGTATGGCGTATCGGCCGAACGGGTTAGACAACTTGAAAAAAATGCTATGAAAAAACTTAGAATAGCTATAGAATCTTAACGTAATAATTTATGTAACATTATTTCGATATATACTGAATATTTAAATTATATTTTTACTAAATAGAATAGATTGTTATATATTTAATTTATTATTAATATATATTAGTATATTATCATTTAATACAATTATATTAATGAATTAACATCTACAATTTCATATAAACTTTAATGCCATCTAAAAACATCTGTACAGCTATTATTACTAAAATTAAACCCATAAGTTTTTCTAATACATTTACACCTTTTTCTCCTAATATTTTAAAAAATAAATTTGATAATAGTAAAATAATTAATGATAACCCCCAAGAAATAATTATAATACCTATAAGATATATTGTTTGTTTAGCATATTGATGAGATAACATCATTAACGTAGCTAATAATGACGGACCAGCTATTAAAGGAATTGCTAAAGGAACTAAAAATGGTTCTTTTTCAGAGGATAACCCCATATTATTTTCATCAGAAGAAGGAAAAATCATTTTAATAGCTATAAAAAATAAAATTATTCCTCCAGAAATAGAAACTGATTCAGTACGCAAATTTAAAAATATTAAAATATATTCTCCAAATATTAAAAATACAAACATAATAATTAAAGCAATAAACATTTCACGAATTAATATCATACGTCTTCGTTTAGGTTCAACATATTTTAAAATTGACATAAAAATTGGTAAATTACCTAACGGATCCATAATTAAAAATAATAGTATTATTCCAGAAACCATTTCATTCATTTATTTTTTTATCTCTATTAATGAAGTGCTTTATTATTACATATAATTAGTTATATTTTATACAATTAATCATTATTAATAAATTTAATTA
The DNA here is from genome assembly GCA_016642085.1 of Pantoea sp. Brub. Taxonomy (GTDB): domain Bacteria; phylum Pseudomonadota; class Gammaproteobacteria; order Enterobacterales; family Enterobacteriaceae; genus Pantoea_C. The sequence goes on from VOQV01000001.1 coordinate 64,493, forward strand.
TTGCACATAATTTAGTTAACATAACATTTTAATGTCTTATTTTAAATAAACAATAAGATATATAAATATTTTAAACCGGATGTGATATGAAAAACGTTGGTTTTGTTGGTTGGCGAGGTATGGTAGGTTCAGTATTAATGTCTAGAATGATTGAAGAAAATAATTTTGATTATATTAATTCAATTTTTTTTTCTACATCACAAATAGGAAATATAGCACCAAGCTTTAATAGTAAAAATAATGGTGTATTGCAAGATGCTTTTAACTTAAATATATTAAAAGAATTAGATATTATTATTACTTGCCAAGGAAGTAAATATACTAGTGAAATATATCCTAAGCTCAGATCTATAGGTTGGAAAGGCTATTGGATAGATTCAGCATCTTTATTACGTATGAAACATGATGCAATTATTGTTCTTGATCCAATTAATTATCAAATAATTAATAAAAGTATAAATAATGGAATTCATACTTTTGTTGGTGGCAATTGCACTGTTAGTTTAATGTTAATGTCACTTGGAGGTTTATTTACTAATAATTTAATTGAATGGATATCCGTAGCTACTTATCAAGCTGCTTCAGGTGGAGGGGCTAAATACGTTTATGAATTATTAAAACAAACTGATGTTATTTATAATCATATATCTCAAGAATTAAATAATTTAAACTCTTCAATATTAAACATAGAACGTCAAATTAGAAATATTACTAATTCTAATTTATTACCAATTAATAATTTCAATGTACCATTATCTGGCAGTTTAATTCCTTGGATAGATAATAAATTAACAACTGGTCAAACTAGAGAAGAATGGAAAGGTCAAACAGAAGCTAATAAAATTCTTAATACAAAACAAATGATACCCATTGATGGTTTATGTGTTAGAATTAGTACATTACGTTGCCATAGTCAAGCTTTCACTATTAAACTTAAAAAAGAAATAAGCATACAAGATATAGAAGAATTAATTACATCACATAATCAATGGGTTAAAATAATACCAAATGAAAGAGAAACAACAATACATGAACTAACCCCAACTGCAGTAACAGGAACTTTAAATATACCTATTGGACGTTTGAGAAAATTGAATATGGGCAGAAAATATATTTCTGCTTTTACAGTAGGTGATCAATTGTTATGGGGAGCAGCTGAACCGTTAAGACGTATGTTAAATTTTTTAGTTAAATAAATATATCAATATATTTATAACAAGTATTTAAAGTATTAAATATCATTATTTGAATTGATTAATCAAAATAGTTAGAATCTATTGTTAGCTAACTATTTTGATAATAAATAAAACATATAAATTAATTATTTAAAATAATAATTCTATTCTACTGTTTAAAATATTATCTTGTAATTAATCATGTTATTAATAGTAAGAATGCATATTACGTTTATGTTCAGTAATATCTATAACTCCTTTTATTTCTGGAAAATGTAATAACAATTCTCTTTCTATATGATTTTTTACAGTTATATTAATCATTGAGCAACCATTACATCCTCCTTTAAATTCTAAAACTACATAACCATCATTATTAATTTCAATTAATGATACATATCCACCGTGAGTTAACAATTGTGGACTAATTTGAGAATATAAAAAATACTGAATACGTTTAAATATAGAAGATTCTGTCAATTCATTAGATGATTTAATTTTAGGAACTTTTAATACTAATTGAGATTCAAGATCATCAACAATAAAATCAATTTCTGCTTTTTCTAAATACGGTGCACTGATTTCATCAATATATACATATAATTGACCAAATTTTAATTTTTTATCAGTTTTTGTAATATTATTTGGTGAACAATAAGCAACTTCGCATTCAGCTTTCGAAGTTCCTGGATTTGTTATAAATATGCGAATTTGCGTGCCATTTTTTTGTTTAGCTAATAATGTTAAAAAATATTTTTCTGCTGCTTTAGTAATTACAATCATTTTTATACTCAATGTTATTTAAATCTATAATATCAATAATATAAAATATTATGTATATTTATTTATCTTAAATAAAATTATTATGTATTAATAATATATCAAATATTTATTTTAAAATAATTACAACTAATGTTGTTTATAACAATAAATAAAAAAATATATTAAAGTCAATTCTTTATATATATTATATATATCTTCTTTTAAATTTATTTATATATTTATTTAAATAAATTAAAGATTAAATATTTACTAATATATAGTTAAATTTAAAATAATTATCACATAATAATTATTTTAAATAATATGATATGGTTTATCAGAATATATTTATTAATCATTTGGATAAAAATTTGTCAACTTCACTTTATTTGCAAACTTATGGAAATGGTAGCAAGAATATTGTGTTATTACATGGATGGGGATTAAATTCAAACATATGGAAACATCTTGTTTCTAAATTAAATAAAAGTTATCAATTACACTTTATTGATTTACCTGGTTATGGATTTAATAAAGATGTATATGAAGTAACATTAAATGGTATATCAAAAAAAGTAATATCTTGTTTACCTTCGAATTCTGTTTTAATAGGTTGGTCTTTAGGTGGATTAATAGCTACTCAAATAGCATTTACTGTACCTAATAAAATTAATGGATTGATTACCGTTGCTTCTTCTCCTTGTTTTATTGCTAAAAATAATTGGCCAGGTATTGGAATAAACTTATTAAAAGCTTTTAAGGAAAAATTAAAATATGATTTTTATCAAACTATAGAACGTTTTTTATTATTACAAACATTAGGAACACAAAATAATTATTTTAATACATATGAAATACGGAAAATATTATTTTTTCAACATAAACCATCGATTGAAATACTTAATCATGGATTAGATATTTTATCTAACATGGATATTAGAGGAATGGTATCTTCTATCAAACTGCCATTTTTACGAATATATGGTGCATTAGATAGTTTAGTACCCCGTCAAGTTGTGCCAAAAGTAGATAGATTAATACCTTTATCATCTTCAGTTATAATAGAACAAGCAGCACATGTTCCTTTTATATCTCATGTCGATAATTTTTGTTATCATATTACTAATTTTTTGTCTAGAATTAATTACCAATAGATATAGAACATTATTAAAAATTTATAATGCATTACAGTTATATAGTCAAGATATGTAAATTATATAGGTCATAATTTATATGGATATTCATCTTAAATAAATATCAATGATTAACTATATCCAGTTTCAATTAGATGAATTAAAATTTTATATAACTTATATGCATAAATTTATATATAACATTTAAAAAATAAATTCAATTTAATAAATTTTTATTTAATGCTTATCAAATAAAGATTTTTTAAAAAAAAATATTATATAATAATATATACAAAGCTTTATATAAAAAACAATTATAATTAGCCACAATGCATAATTTTTTAATAATTAAACATGAAAACAAAAATAAATTTACCAAAAATTATAAATATAAAAACAGTAGCAAATACAAAATTGTTTAATATTGAATCAATTGATTTAATGTTTAGTAATGGAGAAAAAAGAATTTATGAACGTATAAAATCACATAATTCAGAAATGGTGATAATTGTACCAATAATCAATAATTATTTAATTTTGATTCATGAATATGCTGTTGGAATAGAAAATTATATGTTAGGTTTTCCTAAAGGATTAATAAATTATAAAGAATCCGTACAAGATGCAGCAAATAGAGAACTTAAAGAAGAAATTGGTTTTGGTGCTAAACAATTGTTTGTATTAGATAAATTAATTATATCACCTTCTTATTTCTTTAACACTATGCATATAGTAGTAGCTAAAAATCTTTATATAGAAAAATTATTAGGAGATGAACCAGAACCTCTTATTACTGAACAATGGCCTGTTAAACATATGTTAGAATTATTAAAAAAACCAACTTTTTGTGAAACACGTAATGTAAGTGCATTATTTGTAGTTCGTGAATGGTTAGTCAAAACAGGTTATATAAATTATTAAATAATATATAATACACTTTGTATAATATAGTTTTATATTTTTATCAAATTATGTTCTCTATAAAAAATATATTTATTTCAATATAGCACAAAAATATCTATTAGATAGATCTCATTCATATGTATTATTAACAATGTTTAACTTATATATTAATTAAATAAATTAATACATACCTTATCTTTATAGGCATTAAACTTATATATAATATTAAATATATAAATAATACAAAAAAAAATAATATTTTTATGATAATGGTTTGTTATTTAATTACAACAAATAATTAGTAAATACATCAATAAATTATATCTTATTATAATTATCTTTATTGTTTTATATGATATATTATGTTTAAATAAAGGTAGTAATAATCTATAAATATATAATAAAATCATTATATTAACTAAACACATACATTATACAATATTTATATTACAGGATTAAATTATTGTAATAATATACAAAATATTATTAGTGATTTTTAACTTTAAATATTAATTATCTTTTGTATCAAGGTCTTGATACTTGTCTCTATTAGTCAATTGAAATAAGTAGAGACGTACTATTAACAAACTTTATTCATTAATACAAAAAAAATGATAGATAAACGCAATATTTTTTTAATTGGACCGATGGGTGCAGGAAAAAGTACTATTGGACGTCAATTAGCTCAACAATTTAATATGGAGTTTTTTGATTCAGATCAAGAAATTGAACATCGTACTGGAGCTGATATAAATTGGGTATTTGATATTGAAGGAGAATTAGGTTTTAGAAAAAGAGAACAACAAATAATAGATGAATTAACTAAAAAACAAGGTATAATTCTTGCCACTGGTGGAGGATCTATTAAAGATAAAGATACTCGTAATTTTCTTTCAGCACGTGGTATCGTAATTTATTTAGAAACGACAATAGAAAAACAATTAGCACGTACTCAACGCGATAAAAAACGGCCATTGTTAAATCAAATAGATATACCTCCACAAGAAATGCTTGAGAAATTAGCTAGTGAACGTAATTGTTTATATGAAGAAATTGCTGATATTACAATTAGTACTAATGAACAAAGTACAAAATTTGTAGTTAATAAAATTATTTCTATATTAGCAAAGTATTAATGATATTGAATATTTTTTTTGTATTAGGTGTTTAACATTATGGAAAAAATTAATGTTTCATTAGGAAAACGTAGCTACCATATTATCATTACTGATAAATTATTTAATCATACTAGTTTAGTAGATATCTTTTGGCCTTTAAAGTCAGGAGATAATGTTATGTTAATTACTAATGAAAATATATCTAATTTATATTTAAAAAAAATTATAACCTCACTAAGGTCATTAAATCTAAAAATAGATTATATAATATTACCAGATGGAGAAAAATATAAAACAATTGATACAATAAATTATATTGTTACTGCTTTATTACAAAAAAAACATGGTCGCGACACAACATTAATAGCATTAGGTGGCGGTGTAATTGGTGATTTAACTGGTTTTGCGGCAGCTATTTATCAACGTGGAGTTCGTTTTATTCAAATACCAACTACATTATTAGCACAAGTAGACGCTTCAATTGGCGGAAAAACTTCTGTAAATCATATATTAGGTAAAAATATGATTGGTGCATTTTACCAACCTACATCGGTGATAATTAATACTACATTTCTAAAATCCTTACCTATTCGTGAATTTTCTTCTGGTTTAGCTGAAGTAATTAAATATAGTATTATTTTAGATAATGATTTTTTTCAATGGATTAAAAAAAATATTAATTTATTGTTTAGTTTAAATAATCAAGTATTAAAATATTGTATCAGTAGATGCTGCAGGTTAAAAACTAGTGTAGTTATATGTGATGAATATGAAAAAAGTTATAGATCAATATTAAACTTAGGTCATACTTTTGGTCATGCTATTGAATCATATATGGGATATGGCAAATGGCTTCATGGTGAGGCTATATCTGCTGGAATGGTAATGGCTGCACAAACATCAATAAATATGAATAAAATGCATCATTCAAATTTAGATGAAATTGTACATTTATTACAATGTGCTAAACTACCTATACACGGTCCTTTAGAAATGAAACCTGGAGATTATTTACCGTATATAATTCGTGATAAAAAAATGTTAACAAATAATTTACGTTTAATCATTCCTATTTCAATAGGATCTGCTGAAATATGTACTAATCTATCTCATGAAATGTTATTTAATGCTATTAGTGATTGTAATAAAAAATATAATTAATTAGTTTAATTTTTAATCAATATATATCATAAAACTAATGCAATTGCATATATTATATCAACAATAATTGTATTTAATTCAATTAAATAATAAATTATTAATATTTTAACAAATATAAATAATATAATATATTTTATTAGTAAATATAAAATATTTAAAATAGATCAATATTTATATGTAATTATATTAACTAAAATAATTAATTGAAAATTCATAAAAACATTTGCAAAATATATTATATGTAATTTTAGTATAAAAAGCATGAAAAAAAATCGCTCTTTTCTAAAATGGGCAGGAGGAAAATTTTCCTTATTAGAAGATATATATCGGTTATTGCCACAAGGTGATTGCCTAATTGAACCTTTTGTAGGTTCTGGTACTGTGTTTTTGAATATTGATTTTGATCAATATTATTTAGCAGATATTAACAGTGATTTAATTAATCTTTATAATATAGTAAAAAATCAAATATCAAATTTTGTTATTGATGCTCAATTGTTATTTACTGCAAACAGTAATAATGCAAAATGTTATTATCATAGACGAAAAGAATTTCATATTAATACTGATATTTACCAACGTTCTTTATTATTTTTATATCTTAATCGTCATTGTTATAATGGTTTATGTAGGTATAATTTACAAGGGCAATTTAATGTACCTTTTGGTAGATATAATAAACCTTATTTTCCTGAATCTGAACTTTTCTTTTTTTCTGAAAGAGCACAAAAAGCAACATTTGTTTGTGAAACTTATGATGAGACCCTAAAAAAAGCAACTAGAGGATCTGTTATATACTGTGATCCTCCGTATTTACCATTATCTACAACATCAAAATTCACATCTTATTATTATACTAATCATTTTAATATACATGAACAAAAACGTTTAGCACAATTAGCTGAAAAAATTGCATTAATACGTAATATACCAATACTCATATCTAACCATGATACTTTATTAACACGATTATGGTATCAAAAAGCTATATTGCATTCAGTCCAAACTCAACGCTATATAAGTAGAAATATTAATAACCGCATAAAAGTAAATGAATTGTTAGCTTTATTTAATACATAACGATTATATAATATATATTATATTACGACATAATCAAAAATAGGAAAAAAATGAAAAAATATTTATTATCTCCATCAATGATTGCAGCTAATTTTGCTATCTTAGGTAAAGAAATGAAAGATGTAATAAATGCAGGAGCAGACATAATTCATTTTGACGTTATGGATAATCATTATGCTCCTAATTTAAGTGTTGGTCCAATGGTATTGAAATCTTTACGCCAATATGGAATTACTGCTCCTATTGATGTTCATTTAATGATCAATCCTGTAGATTCAATAATTCCTGAATTCGTAAAAGCTGGTGCTAATTCTATTAATTTTCATCCTGAAACTACTAATCATATTGAGAGAACTATTCAATTAATTAAACAAAATGGTTGTAAAGTTGGTTTAGTTTTTAATCCTACTACATTATTAAATTATTTGAATTATATTATAGATAAAATAGATATAATCATTTTAATGTCAGTTAATCCAGGGTTTTGTGGTCAAACATTTATTCCTAGTACATTAAGAAAATTAAATGAAGCACGTAAATTAATTGATCAAAGTGGGTATGAGATTACTCTTGCAGTAGATGGTGGAATAACCATGAATAATATAGACAAGCTTGCTGAAGCTGGCGCTAATATGTTTATTATAGGTTCTGCAATTTTTGATTATTCCGATTATCAAATAGTCATTAATAATATGCGTAAAAAATTAATAAAAACTTATATGTAATTTGATTAATTAAATTATAATATTTACTATAACTATTTTAGTTGCTTATTATGTAATAACATTGTGAGTATGTCAAAACTATATATTTTATATATATTGGTTAATATTTATATTAATATAAATATATTTATAGCACAGATTATTAATTTATAAATATTGAAATATTTTAAATATACTTAAAGGAACTAAGTATGAACAAACCTGTAGTTTTTAGTGCTGCTCAACCATCAGGCGAATTAACTATTGGAAATTACATAGGAGCATTAAATCAATGGGTACAAATGCAAGATAATTTTAAATGCATGTATTGTATTGTTGATTTACATACTATTACAGTTTTTCAAAATTCTAATATATTAAATAAAACTATTTTAGATACATTAGCTATTTATTTAGCATGTGGAATAGATCCAAATAAAAGTATTATTTTTGTACAATCACATGTAGTAGAGCATACTCAGCTTTTTTGGATTTTAAATTGTCATACTTATTATGGAGAACTTTCTCGTATGACACAATTTAAAAATAAGATAACATCTAAAAAAAAAATCAATGCAGGTTTATTTAATTATCCAGTACTAATGGCATCTGATATTTTATTATATAATACTGATCAAGTACCAGTAGGAGAAGATCAAAAGCAACATGTAGAGCTTAGTCGTAAGATTGCACAACGTTTTAATTCTAAATATGGTAATCTTTTTAAAATACCAGATCCTGTTATTGCTAATTCAGGATCAAAAATTATGTCTCTTTTAGAGCCTAACAAAAAAATGTCTAAATCTGATTGTAACCGTAATAATGTTATAAGTTTGCTAGAAAATCCAAAATATGTTATTGATAAAATTAAACGAGCAGTAACTGATTCTACATATCCACCAGTAATTAATTATGACATAAAAGAAAAACCAGGTATTTCAAATCTATTAGTTATATTATCATATTTAACTAATACAAATATTACTCAATTAGAAAAAGATTTTAAAGGACAAATGTATAGTCAATTAAAACATGCAGTCGCAGAAGTAGTTTCTTCAAAGCTAAAAAACTTACAGGAAAAATATCAATATTACCGCAATGATGAACCATCTCTTAAACAGATTATGTTAGATGGAGCAAATAAAGCACGTCTTCAAGCTAGAAAAACTTTAATTAAAGTTTATAAAGCAATTGGATTGTATATCGATTTTGATATTTTATAACTATTTTAGTTATTTCATAAATTATATTTTATCATGCAATTATTAATCATAATTTATTTACTTTAATATATTAGATGTATATATTGTTGAATAAAAAAAATAAAACGTTCTTATATTATGTAACTATAAATTGTTTTTTTTAATAACTTTAAATGCTAAATGTACTTTGCTAAAGCATTGTGTTAAATAAATCTGAACGTAAATTTTATATCAATAATATAAGAGTTTGTTATTAATAATTAAATATCAATATTAACGACATGAATGCATCATGTCTCATGTCGTTAATAAAATGTCTTAACGTGTTCCATAAACGACTATAGTTTTACCATGTGCAGATATTAGATTTTTTATTTCTAATGTTTTTAAAATACGTCCTACTGTCTCACGTGAACAACCAACAATTTGACCAATTTCTTGACGGGTAATTTTAATTTGCATACCATCAGGATGAGTAATAGCATCTGGTTCTTTAGCCAGATTAATTAATGCTTGAGCAATACGATCTGTTACATCAAGAAATGCAAGATTTTTAACTTTCTCTGATGTTAATTGTAAACGACGAGCAATTTGTGACGATAAGCGTATTAATATTTCTGGATTTATTTGAATTAATTGATGAAATTTTTTATATGAAATTTCTGCTACTTCACATGCAATTTTAGCACGTACCCAAACATTGCGTTTTTGATTCTCTTCGAATAATCCAATTTCTCCGATAAAATCACCATGATTAAGATAAGAAAGAATCATTTCTTTACCTTCATCATCTTTAATTAAAACTACTACTGATCCTTTTAAGATATAATAAAGTGTTTCAGCTTTTTCACCTTGGTAAATTATAGTACTTTTGGATGGATATTTATGAATATGACAATGCGACAAAAACCATTCAATTGTAGAATCTATTTGTGGTTTACCGAAAACCATTTGCTAATGTCCTTTATTGTAATCACACTATAAAAATATAAATTACATACTTTTAAAAAAAAAATAAAAGAATATTACTTAAAAATCAAATTCAATAATATTATAATTGATTAAAATATAAATAAATTTCTTGAAATATTGTTTATTTATTTTTTTAAATTTAATTAATTAATTGATGAATTAAATTTAAATATTTCATGAAAACATATTAGCTATTTATTCAAAAGTAATTTACAATTAGTTAAATATAAATCAAGATACTTCATAAAATATACATATATATTATCTCTAAAAAGATAATAATGTAATTATATTATATTGTTTTGAATAATAAATGCCATTATAATTTGGTATAATATCACTTGTATTAATAAAGATAAATAGAAATATTTAATTAAACATACTTGATATCTACATTTATTAAATTATAATGTTTAATATAAATTAAATATTATTTATTAATATAAATATCATTTTAACTTTATTTATGATAAGTATTTAATGGTTATTATCAATCTAGAAAATTTTAAAAATAATTTAATTTTGTAAATTGATGGGAAATAACTATCAAAAAAATATATTACTAAGTAAATATAGATTATAATTTCAAAAATAATATCATCACTTGTTGCTAGTGATAAATATCTTATTTTGGTATAACATAAATAATATATTCATTTATAAAAATAAAACTTATTATCAACATACTATTTTAGCATATGTTAAATAGCATATATTATTTATGTTAAAATGAACTATTCAGTTAATACAAAATCGGTCAATGTAACTTTAAACTTATTTGTTTTTAGTAAAAATTATCATTTATGATTTAATATCATAAATATATTACTATATAATCATAAATTATTTAATAAAAATATTTTGATTTATTATACAATATTTATATTTTTATAATATGTCATACACATATATAAATAATGTTACGAATTGATTAATCTAAAAATAATTAAATTTTTTAGCAAAAATAAATATGTTATTTTGTATTTTTTGATGTATGCTGCATGTTTTATAATATTAGAATGTTAAAGCAGATACTAGTGTTGATTATATTAATTTAATTATAAGTAATAATTAAATTAAATATTTTTACAATAAATTAAAAATCAATATAATACTATCAATAATAAAGAAAGTATCATTTTTATTGGTATAATATTGCTATATTAATTTAAATTCATGTAATTTTATAATTATTATTTTAATAATAAACATAAGGAATCATTTGCTTTATGCGTTATAACTTATTAGTCACTGGTCCACCTTATGGTACACAACAAGCAACTAGTGCTATAATGTTTTCACGTGCTCTTATAAAAACTGGTCATGAATTGCAAAGTATTTTTTTTTATAGAGAAGGTGTATCTAATGCCAATAAATTTATTATTCCTGCTAATAATTTTAATTTAGTAAGTGAATGGCAAACTTTGAGTAAAAAACAAGGAATTAAACTTTATGTATGCATAACAGCTGCTTTATCAAGAGGGATAATTAATTTAAAGGAATCTAAACAATATAATTTAACTGGATATAACTTACAATCTTATTTTGAGTTAACTGGATTAGGAACTTTTGCAAAATTGATAATTGATTGTGATCGTGTGGTTCAATTTTAATGAAAAATATAGCTTTTATTTTTACTCGTACGCCATATGGTAGCAGCGTAGGTTTAGAAGGACTAAATGCTGCACTATCTATTAGTACATTTACTACTGATATCGGTCTTTTTTTTATTGGAGATGGAGTATTACAACTGTATAGTCAACAAAATGCTAATGTTATCTTAAATCATTGTTATCTTTCTACTTTTAGTGTATTAAAGTGTTTTAATATTAAAAGTTTTTTTTTATCTAAAGATTCCTTAACAGAACGTGGTTTATTAATTGCAAATTTATATAAATCATTACATATTAAAATAATAACCCTTCAAGAAATACGAAAACAATTAACAAAATATAATCATATTCTTACGTTTTAGGCATAAATTTAAAATGTTACATACCATAATGAATTCTCCTACTTATAGCGATTTTATATCATTGTTATCTATAATAGATATTACAGATGAAATCTTATTACTACAAGATGGAGTAATAACAGCAATAGATGGTAACTTAATGTTAAAAAAAATATTAAATATAAATTTTTCTATAAATATATGGGTGCTAGAAGAAGATCTGATTGCGAGAGGTTTAATAAAACAACTTTCAGATAAAATCATGATAACAGATTATATTGGTTTTGTAAACTTAACATTAAAACATCAACAACAAATGGTTTGGTAATTTTATAATATTCTATTTATACTTGACAGTATTATAAGAGAAATCTAATATTTTCAATATTTATTAAATAAACATGAATCTAGGAATGGTTTTATGACAACAATTAATCAATTAGTTAGGAAATCACGTATCCATAAAATTATTAAAAGCAATGTACCAGCGTTAGAATCTTGTCCACAAAAACGAGGTGTATGTACTCGTGTATATACTACAACACCCAAAAAACCAAATTCAGCATTACGTAAAGTTTGTCGTGTACGTTTAACTAATAACTTTGAAGTTACTTCTTATATAGGTGGTGAAGGACATAATCTACAAGAACATTCTGTAGTTCTTATTAGAGGAGGTAGAGTGAAAGATCTACCAGGTGTACGTTATCATACAATAAGAGGAGCTTTAGATTGTGGTGGTGTTAAAGAAAGAAAACAAGCACGATCAAAATATGGTGTAAAAAAAATAAAAAAATAACTTTTATTTATTAAATGATACATTATTAAAATAATATTGATATATTAATCAAATTACTAACGGAGTAATATATGCCACGTCGTCGTGTTATTGGGCAACGCAAAATTTTACCAGATCCACGATTTGGTTCAGAGTTATTAGGTAAATTTATAAATATTTTAATGATTAATGGTAAAAAATCCATTTCTGAATCAATAGTTTATTCTGCTCTGAAAGAATTAGCTAAACGTTTTAACAAAAATGAATTAGAAATTTTTGAAATTGCTTTAGAAAATGTACGACCAACAATTGAAGTTAAATCACGTCGTGTTGGTGGTTCTACTTATCAAGTTCCTGTAGAAGTACGTCCAATTCGTCGCAACGCATTAGCAATGCGTTGGATTATAGAATCTGCTCGGAAAAGAAACGATAAGTCTATGATATTTAAATTAATTAATGAATTAACTGATGCTAAGGAAAATAAAGGAGCAGCAGTTAAAAAAAGAGAAGAAGTTCATAAAACAGCAGAAGCAAACAAAGCTTTTGCTCATTATCGTTGGTAATATACTAAAATAAAATTATATTGTTTCAACAAACAAATCATATCTAAATTTATTATTATTAATAAATAAAAGTTTGTTTAAGGTTTGACATATTTAAATTATTTTTAAAATCTAGAATTTGAGGAACACAATGGCTCGCAAAACGCCCATTACAAATTACCGAAATATTGGTATTAGTGCACATATTGATGCTGGGAAAACTACTACAACTGAACGCATTTTATTTTATACTGGAGTAAATCATAAAATTGGTGAAGTGCATGATGGAGCAGCTACTATGGACTGGATGGCACAAGAACAGGAAAGAGGTATTACAATTACTTCTGCTGCTACTACAACATTTTGGTCTGGTATGGCTAATCAATTTAAACCTCATAGAATTAATATTATTGATACTCCAGGACATGTAGATTTTACTATAGAAGTAGAAAGATCTATGCGTGTTTTAGATGGAGCAGTAATGATTTACTGTGCAGTTGGTGGTGTTCAACCACAATCTGAAACTGTATGGCGCCAAGCAAATAAATATAAAGTTCCAAGAATTGCATTTGTTAATAAAATGGATAGAATGGGTGCTGACTTTCTAAAAGTTGTAGCACAACTCAAAAATCGTTTAGGTGCTAATCCAGTTCCTCTACAACTAGCAATTGGAGCTGAAGAAAAATTTACAGGAGTTATTGATCTAATTAAAATGAAAGCTATTCATTGGAATGAAGATGATCAAGGAGTTATCTTTAAATATGAAAGCATACCAATTAATATGATAAATTTAGCTAAAATCTGGCATCAAAATTTAATTGATGCTGCTGTGGAATCATCTGACGAATTATTAGATAAGTATTTTAATGAAGAAAAACTTAGCGAAATAGAAATCAAAAATGCTTTGCGTAAAAGAGTATTAAATAATGAAATTATACCTGTCATCTGTGGATCTGCTTTTAAAAACAAAGGTGTACAAGCATTATTAGATGCTATTATAGATTATTTACCAGCTCCCACTGATATACCTGCAGTTAATGGAATATTAAATGATATGGATAATGAAATACAGATTAGAAAAGCTGAAGATACACAACCATTTGCTGCTTTAGCTTTTAAAATAGCAAACGATCCATTTGTTGGTAACTTGACTTTTTTTCGTGTTTATTCTGGTATAGTAAAATCTGGAGATGTTGTATTTAATTCTGTAAAATCTCAAAAAGAGCGTTTTGGCCGCATAGTACAAATGCATGCAAATAAACGGGAAGAAATTAAAGAAGTACGTGCAGGTGATATAGCTGCTGCTATAGGATTAAAAGATGTAATAACTGGCGACACTCTATGTGATTTAAATCAACCAATAGTTCTAGAACGTATGGAATTTCCTGAACCGGTGATTTCTATTGCTGTTGAACCTAAGACAAAAGCCGATCAAGAAAAAATGAGTGTTGCTTTAAATCGTTTAGCAAAAGAAGATCCATCTTTTCGTGTTTGGACTGATTTAGAATCTAATCAAACTATTATTGCAGGGATGGGTGAATTACATTTAGACATAATTGTCGATCGTATGAAAAGAGAATTTAATGTTGAAGCTAATGTAGGTAAGCCGCAAGTATCTTATCGAGAAACTATACGAGAAAAAGTTATAGATATTGAAGGTAAATATATAAAACAATCTGGTGGTCGTGGACAATATGGTCATGTTGTAATAGATCTTTATCCATTATTAAAGTTAAACCATAATAATTATGAATTTATCAATGATATTAAAAGTGGTGTTATTCCTAATGAATACATTTCCGCAATTGACAAAGGAATTCAAGAACAGTTAAAAGCAGGTCCATTAGCTGGTTATCCAGTAGTTGATATTGGTGTACGTTTACATTTTGGATCGTATCATGATGTAGATTCATCAGAATTAGCATTTAAAATAGCTGCATCTATAGCATTTAAAAATGGATTTAAACAAGCCAAACCTATTTTACTTGAACCTATAATGAAAGTTGAAGTAGAAACACCAGAAGAAAATACAGGGGATGTTATTGGTGATTTAAGCAGTCGTAGAGGTGTTCTTAAAGGGCAAGAGTCAAATTCAATGGGTGTTATTATATATTCAGAAGTTCCTTTATCTGAAATGTTTGGTTATGCAACTCAATTACGTTCTTTAACTAAAGGTCGTGCTTCTTACTCAATGGAATTTATTAGATACGATGAGGCGCCAAATAATATTGCTCAATCTGTTATTGAAGTTCGTAGTAAATAAAATATCTATAATAAAACTAAATAAATAATTTCTAGTTTAGAAAAAAATTATATAATAACTAAGGAATATCGCTATGGCTAAAGAGCAATTTCAACGCAAAAAACTTCACATTAACGTAGGTACAATTGGTCATGTAGACCATGGTAAAACTACTTTAACTTCTGCTATTACTACTGTTTTATCAAAAAAATATGGTGGACGAGCTTGTGCATTTGAGCAAATTGATAATGCACCAGAAGAACAAGCTCGTGGTATAACCATTAATACTTCTCACGTTGAATATGAAACATTATCTCGTCATTATGCTCATGTTGATTGTCCAGGACACGCTGATTATGTAAAAAATATGATAACTGGTGCAGCACAAATGGATGGCGCAATTTTAGTAGTTGCCGCTACTGATGGTCCTATGCCGCAAACTAGAGAACATATATTATTAGCTCGTCAAGTTGGAGTGCCTCATATAATTGTATTTTTAAATAAATGTGATTTAGTTGATGATGAAGAACTTTTAGAATTAGTTGAAATGGAAGTACGTGATTTATTATCTCAATATGATTTTCCAGGTGATAGTACACCAATTATTCGAGGGTCTGCTTTAAAAGCATTAGATGGTGAATCAGAATGGGAAGATAAAATCATGGAATTATCTAACTATCTTGATAGTTACATTCCTGAACCAGTTCGTGCAATTAATTTGCCATTTTTGTTACCAATCGAAGACGTATTTTCAATTTCTGGTCGTGGTACAGTTGTTACTGGCAGAGTAGAACGTGGAATCATAAAGATCGGAGATGAAGTTGAAATAGTTGGCATTAAAAAAACAGTTAAATCAATTTGTACTGGCGTTGAAATGTTTCGTAAACTATTAGATCAAGGACAGGCAGGAGAAAATTGTGGTATTTTATTACGTGGTATCAAAAGAGAAGATATACAAAGAGGTCAAGTATTATCTAAACCAGGTGCTATTAAACCACATATAAAATTTGAATCAGAAGTTTATGTTTTATCAAAAGATGAAGGTGGTCGTCATACTCCATTTTTTAAGGGTTATCGTCCTCAATTTTATTTTCGCACAACTGATGTTACCGGTTCAGTAGAGCTTCCAAAAGATGTTGAAATGGTTATGCCTGGTGATAATATTAAAATGATTGTTAATCTTATAAATCCAATTGCAATGGATGAAGGATTAAGATTTGCGATTCGTGAAGGTGGTAGAACGGTTGGTGCAGGTATTGTTTCTAAGGTTATTTCTTAATTATTATATTTAAAACAATCAGTGGCCAGTGAATAGGCCACTATTATCAATGCATTGAATATTAAATATATAATTCTTTAAAATCAACATAAAATATATTATTAATTTAGGTATATCCATAATATCATGATATTTATTTTAATAACATAGAAAATAAATCATTAATATTTAATTCATGTTAATTCACAATAATTAATTATTTTTATTTTTATTAATATGCTGATAGCATATTGCTTTGATTGCAAAAAAGATATACAATATATGCCGTGTTACATGATAATTATTTTTTTTGTGTATTATACACTACAAAATATAACTTATATTTTAATTACATAACAATAGTAAAATTATGTATATTAAGAGAGTTATAATTTAAAAATAACAAATTATTTATTTAATTTAAAACAACTCTTACTTTTATAAATTATTTACTACATGATAACATTTTTATTAATTAATAATAGTTAAGAACTGTATTTTCTAAAAAAATTGGAGTGTTGATCACATGCAGAACCAAAGAATCCGTATTCGTCTTAAAGCATTTGATCATCGTTTAATTGATAGATCTACTATAGAAATAGTTGAAACTGCTAAACGTACAGGAGCACAAGTTCGTGGTCCTATTCCGTTACCAACACGTAAAGAACGTTTTACTATTATGATTTCTCCACATGTTAATAAAGATGCAAGAGATCAATATGAAATTTGTACGCACCAACGTTTAGTAGACATTGTTGAGCCAACTGAAAAAACTGTTGATGCTCTAATGCGTTTAGATCTTGCTGCAGGTGTTGATGTACAAATTAGTTTAGACTGATTTGTTATCGCACAATTGAGAGGCTACAATAATGATTGGTTTAGTCGGTAAAAAATTAGGTATGACTTGTATCTTTAATAAAGATAGTTCATATATTCCAGTAACTGTAATCAAAGTTGAAGAAAATTATATTGTGCAGATTAAATCTTTAGAAAAAGATGGTTATCAAGCAATTCAAGTTACTACTGGTATTTATAAAACTAATCGTATGACTAAACCAAAAATTGGTCATTTTGCAAAAGTTGGTATTGAACCTGGTAGAGGATTATGGGAATTTCGAACTAACGAATCTAAAAAATATTCTGTAGGTCAAATGATTAACATTGATATTTTTTCTGCATTTAATAAAGTTGACATAACCGGTATTTCAAAAGGTAAAGGTTTTGCTGGAACAGTCAAAAGATGGAACTTTAGAACACAAGATGCTTCTCATGGTAATTCATTATCCCATCGTGTTCCTGGTTCTATAGGTCAAAATCAAACGCCTGGTAGAGTATTCAAGGGAAAAAAAATGGCAGGTCATTTAGGTCATGAAAAAGTTACTATTCAAAGTTTAGATATAGTACAAATTGATAATAAACGCAAATTACTACTAGTTAAAGGTTCTATTCCTGGTGCTATTGGTAGTGACGTAGTAATCCAGCCAGCATTAAAAAAATAGGAGACTAGTCATAATGGAATTAGTGTTGCAAGATACTAAAAGTTCTATAACTGTTTCCAAATCTATTTTTGGTTTACCTTTTAATGAATCTTTAATTCATCAAGTAGTTGTTGCTTACGCATCTGGTGCTCGACAAGGTAGTCATGCACAAAAAAGTAAGGCTGAAGTAAGTGGTTCAGGTAAAAAACCTTGGCGTCAGAAAGGAACTGGTCGAGCAAGAGCAGGTTCTTTAAGAAGTCCTATTTGGCGTTCGGGTGGAGTTAGTTTTGCTGCAAAACCAAAAAATTATAGTCAAAAAGTTAATAAGAAAATGTATCGTGGTGCATTAAAAAGTATTTTTTCTGAGTTGATACGTCAAAATAGAATAATTGTTTTTAATTCGTTTATCATAGAAGAGCCAAAAACAAAATTGTTGATAAATAAACTTAAGGAAATATCTGTTAAAGATGTATTGATAATAATTAGTCAAATGGATAGAAAAATTTTTCTTTCAGCCCGTAATTTATATAGAGTTCATATAAAAACTGCAAATAATCTTGATCCTATTAGTCTGATCGGTTTCAAAAAAGTAATTATTACTGCTAGTGCAATTAAACAAATTGAAGGTATATTAGAATGATTTATAAAGAACGTTTACTAAAGATAATACATTCTGCTCATGTTTCTGAAAAATCATCTAATATAGTTAAAGAACATAATACATTTACAATTAAAGTTGCTAAAAATTCAACTAAAAAAGAAATTAAAGATTCTATTCAAATGTTATTCGAAGTTAATGTAAAAAAAATTAATACTTTAATTATTAAAGGTAAAATTAAGCGCCGTAAAAACCATAATAGTTATTCTAAAAATTGGAAGAAAGCTTACATCACTTTAGCTCAAGGGCAAACTTTAAAATTTATTAACGGTGCTGAATAAATTGGAGGAAAAGGAAAAAAATAATAATGGTAGTTATTAAATGCAAACCAACATCTCCTGGTCGTCGTCATGTAGTAAAAGTAGTAAGATCAGAATTGTATAAGGGAAAACCTTTTACAAAACTGTTAGAAAAAATGAACAAATCTGGTGGGCGAAATAATGATGGTCGTATAACCACACGTCATATTGGTGGTGGCCATAAAAGATTTTATCGTTTAATTGATTTTAAACGCAATAAAGATAATATACCTGCGTTAGTAGAACGTTTTGAATATGATCCTAATCGTTCTGCAAGTATTGCATTAGTTTTGTATAAAGATGGGGAACGTCGTTATATTTTATCTCCTAAAGGTTTAAAAATAGGAGATCATATTGAATCTGGTACAAACATTACTATTAAATTAGGGAATGCGTTACCAATAAAGAATATACCATTAGGTTCTATAATTCATAATGTAGAAATGAAGCCAGGTAAAGGCGCTCAAATGGCTCGTTCTGCTGGATCTTATGCACAAATTATTGCACGAGAGGGTTTATATGCTACTTTACGTTTACGTTCAGGTGAAATTCGTAAAATTGAATCTAATTGTCGCGCAACTTTAGGCGAGGTAGGTAATTCTGAACATATGTTAAAGCTTTTAGGTAAAGCTGGAGCAAATCGTTGGCGTGGAATACGTCCAACAGTCAGAGGTACTGCAATGAATCCAGTAGATCATCCTCATGGAGGAGGGGAAGGACGTAATTTTGGTAAACATCCAGTAACTCCTTGGGGTGTTCAAACTAAAGGAAAAAAAACTCGTAATAATAAACGTACTGATAAATTTATCGTACGTAGGCGTAACAAATAATACATTATAGAGGATAAGTTATGCCACGTTCTCTAAAAAAAGGTCCTTTTATAGACTTACATTTACTGAAAAAAGTAGAAAAAGCATTGGAAAATAATGAAAAAAAACCTTTGCGGACTTGGTCACGTCGTTCAACAATTTTTCCAAAAATGATTGGTTTAACGATTGCTGTTCATAATGGTCGTCAACACATTCCTATATTTATTTCAGATGAAATGGTAGGTCATAAGTTAGGGGAATTTGTACCAACACGCACTTATCGTGGTCATACATCTGATAAGAAAGTTAAAAAAAGTAAGTAGGATTTAATATGGAAACTATTGCTAGACATCGCCATGTTCGTTCTTCTGCTCAAAAAATGCGTTTAGTAGTGAATTTAATCCGTGGAAAAAAAGCATCTGAAGCCTTAAATATTTTACTATATACTAATAAAAAAGCTGCTGTATTAGTAAAAAAATTGTTGGAATCTGCTATTGCTAATGCAGAACATAATAATGGTTCTGATATTGATGATTTAAGAATTACAAAAGTTTTAGTTGATGAAGGTCCAAGTATAAAACGTTTTATGATGCGTGCTAAAGGTCGTTCAGATCGTGTTTTAAAACGTACTAGTCATATTACTATGGTTTTGTCTTCTCAATAAAAATGGAGTTAGTAATGGGTCAAAAAGTGAATCCAAATGGTATGCGTCTAGGAATTATAAAAACGTGGAATTCTACTTGGTTTGCAAATACTAAAGAATTTGCAAACAATTTAGAAAGCGATTTTAAAGTACGTACTTTTCTTTTTAAAAAACTTATTAAAGCATCTATATCACGTATTGTAATTGAACGTCCAGCAAAAAGCATTCGTGTCACTATTCACACTGCTCGTCCAGGTATTGTGATTGGGAAAAAAGGTGAGGATGTCGAAAAATTACGTACAGCTATTTCTAATATAGCTGGTGTACCTACACAAATTAATATCACTGAAGTAAGTAAACCAGAATTAGATGCAAAATTGGTAGCTAGCAGTATTAGTTCACAACTTGAACGTCGCATAATGTTTCGCCGTATTATGAAAAGAGTAGTGCAAAATGCTATGCGTTTAGGAGCAAAAGGTATTAAAGTGGAAATTAGTGGTCGTTTAGGTGGTGCTGAAATAGCACGTACTGAATGGTATCGTGAAGGACGTGTACCATTGCATACTTTGCGTGCAGATATCGATTATAATATTGCAGAGGCTTATACTACATATGGTGTCATCGGTGTTAAAGTATGGATTTTTAAAGGTGAAATTTTAGACAATGTTTCTAATATTGAACCATTAGAACAAAAAAACAATCATCTTAAAAAACAGCAGCGTAAAAACCGTAAGTAAGGAGATTTTTGTGTTACAACCCAAGCGTACAAAATTTCGCAAAATGCATAAAGGTCGTAACCGTGGTTTAGCTGTTGGTACAGAAGTTAGCTTCGGTTTGTTTGGTCTTAAAGCTATAGGTCGTGGTCGTATAAGTTCTTCTCAAATTGAAGCAGCACGTAGGGCTATGACTCGTGCAATCAAACGTCAAGGTAAAGTATGGATTCGCATATTTCCTGATAAACCCATTACTAAAAAACCTTTAGAAGTAAGAATGGGTAAAGGTAAAGGAAATGTAGAGTATTGGGTTGCTGTCATTAAACCTGGTAAAATATTATATGAAATAGACAATATAACAGAAGAATTAGCACGTGAAGCGCTTAAACTTGCAGCAGCAAAGCTGCCTATTAAAACTACTTTTGTCAGTAAAATGGTAATGTAATGAAACTAACTAAGTTACGTAAAAAAAATTCTAAAGAACTTAATGATGAATTATTTAATCTATTGCGTGAAAAATTTAATTTACGTATTCAAGCAAAATCTGGTCAATTGCAACAGACCCATTTATTAAAGCAAGTACGTCGTAATATTGCACGTGTTAAAACTTTACTCACTGAAAAAAATGGTGGTTTATGATGAGTAATAAAATACGCACTTTTCAAGGTCGTATTATTAGTAATAAAATGCAAAAAACTGCTATTGTTGCTATTGAACGCCTCGTAAAACATCCAATGTATGGTAAATTTATTAAACGTACTACTACTCTATATATTCACGATGAAAAAAATGAATGTCAAATAGGAGATATAGTAGAGGTACGTGAATGTCGTCCATTATCTAAAACAAAGTCATGGACTTTAGTTAGTATTATAGAAAAATCTATTCTTTAAAATTATAGTACATACTTAAAAATATGAACGATTCTTAAAAGAGCCGTTCATATTTTTTATATTATATAAAATATTGATTATTACATCTTTGTTATTTATTAGCATTATATTTACACTAATTATTTTATTAGTTATAAATGTACTAAATAAGTAATATATTGATATATGGAGAATTAGTAATGATCCAAGAACGAACTATATTAAATGTTGCTGATAATTCTGGTGCTCGCCGCGTAATGTGTATTAAAGTGTTAGGTGGTTCACATCGCAAATATGCAAATATTGGAGATATTATTAAAATTACTGTTAAAGAAGCTATACCACGTGGTAAAGTAAAAAAAAGTGATGTATTAAAAGCAGTAGTAGTTCGTACTAAAAAAGGTATACATCGTTCTGATGGTTCATTAATTCGTTTTGACTGTAATGCATGTGTCGTTTTAAATAATAATACTGAACAACCTATAGGTACACGTATTTTTGGTCCAGTAACTCGTGAACTTCGTTCAGAAAAATTTATGAAAATTATTTCACTTGCTCCAGAAGTGTTGTAAAGGAGATTTATAAATGGCAGCTAAAATTTGTCTTAATGATGAAGTTATAGTGTTGAAAGGTAAAGATAAAGGTAAACGTGGTAAAGTTAAACATGTTTTACCTTCAGGAAAACTAATTATTGAAGGCATCAATATAGTTAAAAAACATCAAAAGCCTGTTCCATCATTAAATAATCCTGGTGGCATTGTCAATAAAGAATCTGCTATTCAAGTTTCAAATGTAGGTTTTTTTAATTCATTATCTGGTAAAGCTGATCGCATTGGTTTCAAATTTGAAGATGGGAAAAAAGTACGTTTTTTAAAATCAAATGGTAAAAAAATTTAAATAAAATTTATTCATTAATTTGGAGTGAAATCATGGCTAAATTGCATGATTTTTATAAACAAGAAGTATCTCAAAAACTTATGATAAAATTTAGTTATAGTTCTGTTATGCAAGTACCACGTATTAATAAAATTACATTAAATATGGGCATAGGAACTACAACTAATGATAAAAAATCAATAGATAATGCAATAAACGATCTAACAGCTATTTCTGGTCAAAAACCTATAATAACTAAAGCAAGTAAATCCATTGCAGGTTTTAAGATTCGTCAAGGATATCCTATTGGGTGTAAAGTTACATTACGTGGTGTACGTATGTGGGAATTTTTTGAAAGATTGTTGATAGTTGTAATACCTCGTGTTCGTGATTTTAGGGGTTTATCTATTAAGTCATTTGATGGTTTTGGTAATTATAGTATGGGTATACGTGAACAAATTATATTTCCTGAAATTAATTATGATAAAGTTGATCGTATCCGTGGTTTAGATATTACTATTACCACTACCGCTAAATCTAATAATGAAGGACATGCTTTATTAGAAGCTTTTGATTTTCCATTTAGGAAATAATGGAGTATTTATGTCTAAACAATCAATACAAGCACGTGAAACTAGACGTATAAAATTAGTAAATAAATTTTATAAAAAACGTATAAAATTAAAAACAATTATTTCTGATTTAAATAGTACAGATAGTAATCGTTGGAATGCTATGTTGAAATTGCAACAACTTCCTCGTGATTCTAGTCCATCACGACAACGCAACCGTTGTCGACAAACTGGCCGTGCAAGAGGATTTTTACGTAAATTTGGATTAAGTCGCATAAAAATTAGAGAATCTGCTATGCGTGGAGATATTCCAGGTCTTAAAAAATCTAGTTGGTAACTTATTTTTGATCATTTATAATACTAAGAGGTAATACAATTGTGAGTATGCAAGATCCAATATCTGACATGTTAACTTGTATACGTAACGGTCAATTTGCAAATAAAATAGATATTATAATGCCTTATTCTAAATTCAAAGAATCTATTTCTAGAGTTTTAAAAGAAGAAGGTTATATTCAAGATTTTAAAATTATAGGGGATATAAAAAAAAATATAAAAATTACACTTAAATATTTTAAAAATAAAGGTGTTTTAGAACAGATCAAAAGAGTTAGTCGTCCCGGACTGCGTATTTATAAGAAAAAAAATGACATTCCAAAAGTAATGTCTGGAATGGGCATAGCTATAATTTCTACTTCAAAAGGTGTTATGGCGGACTATACAGCACGTCGTTTAGGCATAGGTGGGGAAATTATTTGCTATATAGCATAAATAAATGCAAAGGAATTAATTGTATGTCTCGTATTGCTAAAGTACCTATCATTATTTCTGATGGTGTAGAAGTAGAAATAAAAGACCAAAAAATTTCCATAAAAGGTAACAATGGAAAAATTAGTTATATAGTAAATAACTCAGTTAAAGTACATTATATTAATAATACTTTAACTTTCACTCCTGATGAAAATGTTGTTGATGGTTGGGCACAAGCTGGTACATCTAGATCAATAGTTAATTCTATGGTTATTGGTGTAACAAAAGGTTTTATTAAAAAACTTCAATTAGTTGGTGTAGGTTATCGTATTTCTATTAAGGATAATTTAATAACATTATCTGTTGGTTATTCTCACCCTATAAGTTATACACTACCCATTGGTATAACTGGAGAATGTCCTAATCAAAATGAAATTATTTTAAAAGGTATTAATAAACAATTAATAGGACAAGTAGCAGCTAAATTACGTGCTTTTCGACCACCTGAACCGTATAAAGGAAAAGGTATTCGTTATAGTGATGAGGTAATTCGCATTAAAGAAGCTAAAAAAAAGTAAGGTAAAATAAAATTATGGATAAAAAATTTTCTCGTATTCAACGTGCTAAACGTACACGTTGTAAAATTAAGAAATCTAATTTGTCCCGTTTGATTGTACATCGTACTTCACGTCATATTTATGCACAAATAACATCTTCTAATGGAGCTAAAGTTTTTATTGCTGCTTCTACTTTAGAGAAGGCTATTAATAAAGATATTAAATATACTGGTAATAAAGAAGCAGCAATTATAATTGGTAATATTATTGCTAAACGAGCAATTGACAAAGGCATAACTGAAGTTTCTTTTGATCGTTCAGGTTTTCAATATCATGGTCGTATTAAAGCATTAGCAGAAGCAGCTCGTGAAACTGGTCTTCAGTTTTAAAATAGGTGTATAATATGATAAATGTAGAAAAGCACGTTACTGAATTACAAGAAAAATTAATAGCTGTTAATAGAGTCTCCAAAACTGTTAAAGGAGGACGCATTTTTTCTTTCACGGCTTTAACTGTAGTAGGTGATGGCAATGGTCGTGTAGGTTTTGGTTATGGCAAAGCACGTGAAGTTCCATCAGCTATACAAAAAGCTATGGAAAAAGCTCGTCGCAATATGATTAGTATTTCTTTAGTTAATGGAACTTTACAACATTCTGTTAAAGGTATTCATACTGGTTCTAAAATATTTATGAAACCAGCTTCTAAAGGTACTGGTATTATAGCTGGAGGTGCCATGAGAGCTATTCTTGAAGTTGCTGGAGTACATAATGTTTTAGCAAAAACTTATGGTTCAACTAATCCAATTAATGTCGTTCGTGCCACTATGAATGGATTAGGTAATATGAATTCTCCTGAATGCATTGCGGCTAAACGTGGTAAATCTGTTAACAAAATTATAGAATATCAATAATGAATAAATTTATTAAAATTACTCAAATTCGTAGTTCAATTGGACGATTGCCTAAGCATAAAAGTACTATTATTGGTTTAGGTTTACGTCGCATAGGGCATACTGTACATTGTAAAGATAATCCATCCATACGAGGTATGGTTAACAAAATTTCATATATGGTTAAAATTGAGGAATCTTAACAGTATGTATTTAAATACTTTGTCTCCAGCATTAAAATCCAAATTTGCTAAAAAAAGAGTTGGTCGTGGTATTGGTTCAGGATGGGGAAAAACTTGTGGAAGAGG
The DNA here is from genome assembly GCA_016642085.1 of Pantoea sp. Brub. Lineage (GTDB taxonomy): Bacteria > Pseudomonadota > Gammaproteobacteria > Enterobacterales > Enterobacteriaceae > Pantoea_C. The sequence goes on from VOQV01000001.1 coordinate 90,898, forward strand.
ACATAAAGGGCAAAAATCTCGTTCAGGTGGTACTATAAATAGAGGTTTTGAAGGTGGTCAAATGCCTATTTATCGTCGATTACCCAAATTCGGTTTTATATCTCATAAAAATATTCATCATCAAGAAATTACTCTTGCTAATATAGTCACAATGAAGAAAAACATAATTAATTTAAAAGAGTTAAAAGCAGCTAAAATTATCAGTCACCAAATTAAATCTGTTAAAATCATTAATTCTGGTCAAATAAGTATCCCTATAACTATTTCTGGTTTAAATACTACCAAAGGTGCTAATATAGCTATTAAAAATGCTGGTGGTAAAATACTTTAAGGAAACATGTAGTAAATGGTTATTAAACAACCTAAATTAAATATTAATAATGCTAAGAGTAGTTTAAGTCAATTAAAACCAAGATTACTATTCTTGATAGGAGCATTAATTATTTTTCGTATTGGATCTTTTATTCCAATTCCAGGTATAGATACAAACATAATTACAAAAATATTTGAACAACAGCGTGGAACTATTATTGAAATGTTTAATATGTTTTCCGGTGGTGCTCTCAGTAGAGCTTCTATTTTTGCATTGGGAATAATGCCTTATATTTCAGCTTCTATCATTGTTCAATTATTAACGTCAATTCATCCAAAATTATCAGAAATAAAAAAAGAAGGTGAAGATGGTCGTCGTAAAATTAATAAATATATAAGATATAGTACATTAGTTTTAGCAATAATCCAATCAATAGGTATTGCTGTTGGTTTACCTAATATGTTAAAGTTCCAACATTTAGTTGTTACAGCTAATTTCACTTTTTATTTTACTGCAGTTATAAGTTTAGTGTCTGGAACTATTTTTTTAATGTGGTTAGGTGAACAAATTACTGAAAGAGGAATTGGTAATGGTATATCTATAATTATTTTTTCAGGTATAGTAGCCGGACTTCCATCAGCTATAGGTCATACTATAGAACAAGCTCGAGAAGGTGATTTACATATTATTTTATTGCCATTAATTTTAGTTTTTATATTTGTAATAACTTTTTTTGTTGTTTTTATTGAACGAGGTCAAAGACGTATTACAGCTAATTATGCAAAACGTCAAAAAGGACGTCGTTTATATTCTGTACAAGGAACTCATTTACCATTAAAAGTAAATATGTCTGGAGTTATTCCTGCTATTTTTGCTTCTAGTATTATTTTATTTCCTGCAACTATAGCTTCATGGTTTGGAGGAGGAACAGGTTGGATGTGGTTAACGACTATTTCCTCATATTTACAACCAGGTCAACCATTATATATAATCATTTATGCAATTGCTATTACATTTTTTTGTTTCTTTTATACAGCTTTAGTTTTTAATCCACGTGAAACAGCAGAAAATTTAAAAAAATCTGGAGCATTTATTCCAGGTATTCGTCCAGGAGAACAAACTGCAAAATATATTAATAAAGTTATGTCTAGATTAACATTATTTGGTGCTTTATATATTACATTTATATGTCTTATTCCTGAATTTATGCGAAACGCAATGAAAGTTCCATTTCATTTTGGTGGCACGTCGTTACTTATTGTTGTAGTGGTTATTATGGATTTTATGACTCAAGTACAGGCTATAATAATGTCAAGTCAGTATGATCTTGCAATCAAAAAAGCAAATTTAAAAAGCTCTAATTACTAATTTTTATATTATATAATATCATAATATATTCTAATACAATATATACCTTATAAAGAGTAATAATTATATGAAAGTTCGTGCATCTGTCAAAACATTATGTCGTCATTGCAAAATTATTCGTAGAAATGGAGTAGTAAAAGTTATATGTAAGAATGATGGTAAACATAAACAACGTCAAGGTTAAACTTTTCTTATAAAGATTAGAAATTTTTTATAAAAAATAAATTTATTAAACTTTATTTAAGTATATAATACGTATCCATTTGAGTTTACATTAAAGTATTATTTTATATATGGAATGTTTTAACCTAAAATTATAGGAGTATATAGTGGCTCGTGTAGCAGGTATAAATGTTTCTGATCAAAAACATACTGTTATTGCATTAACTTCAATTTTCGGTATAGGTAAAATTCGTTCTAAAGCTATATGTAAGTCTGCTGGTATTAGTGAAAATATTAAAATTAAAGAGTTATCTGAAAAACAAATAGAACAATTACGTGATGAAGTTTCCAAATTTATTATAGAAGGTGATCTACGTCGTGAAATCAATCTAAATATCAAACGTCTTATAGATCTTAGTTGTTATCGTGGATTACGTCATCGTCGAAATCTTCCTGTTAGAGGTCAACGCACTAAGACTAATGCTCGTACTTGCAAAGGTCCACGTAGGCCAGTAAAAAAATAATTAGGATATATGTAAAAAATGGCAAAGACATCTATTCGTACAAAAAAACGTATAAAAAAACAAATTTCAGATGGTGTAGCTCATATTCATGCATCTTTTAATAATACGATTGTGACTATTACTGATCGTCAAGGTAATACATTAGGTTGGGCAACTGCCGGTGGTTCTGGTTTTCGTGGTTCACGTAAATCAACTCCATTTGCTGCTCAAATTGCTGCAGAACGTTGTGCAGAAGTAGTAAAAGATTATGGTATTAAAAATTTAGAAGTAATGGTAAAAGGACCAGGTCCAGGTCGTGAATCTACTATTCGTGCCTTAAGTACTGTTGGTTTTCATATTATCAATATTATTGATGTAACACCTATCCCTCATAACGGTTGTCGTCCACCAAAAAAACGTCGAGTATGACACAGTTATGTTTATATAGGATAGATGGAGAAAAAAAATGGCAAGATATTTAGGACCTAAGCTCAAATTAAGTCGTCGCGAAGGTACTGATTTATTTCTGAAATCTAATTTTCGCATGATTGATTCTAAGTGTAAAATTGAACAAGCACCAGGTCAACATGGTGTGCGCAAACCACGTTTATCTGATTATGGTTGTCAGTTACGTGAAAAACAAAAAGTTCGTCGTATCTATGGTGTTCTTGAACGTCAATTTCATAAATATTACAAAAAAGCAGCACGTTTAAAAGGAAACACTGGTGAAAATTTATTAATTCTATTAGAGAGCCGTTTAGATAATGTAGTTTATCGAATGGGTTTTGGTACGACTCGTGCAGAAGCACGTCAATTGGTAAGTCATAAAGCTATTATAGTCAACAAATGCATAGTTAATATTCCTTCTTACCAAATAGCTCCTGATGATATTATTAAAATTAGCGAAAAAGCTCAACAACAATCTCGTATAAAAGCTTCTTTAGAATTATCTAAACAACATAAACAATCATCTTGGTTGGAAATTGATCTAGTAAACATGGAAGGTATATTTAAACGTTTTCCTGAACGTTCTGATTTATCTGCAGATATTAATGAACATTTAATTATCGAACTTTATTCTAAGTAGAGCATAGTACTATAGAGAGGACACAATGCATGGGTTCTGTAACAGAATTTCTAAAACCACGCCTGGTAAATATTGAACATATAAGTTCAACACAAGCTAAGGTAATACTTGAACCATTAGAACGTGGTTTTGGCCACACTCTCGGTAATGCATTACGCCGTATTTTACTTTCTTCTATGCCAGGTTATGCAGTAACTGAAGTTGAAATTGATGGTGTATTACATGAATATAGCACTAAAGAAGGTATACAGGAAGATATTTTAGAAATATTATTAAATTTGAAAGGTCTAATAGTTAAAGTTGAAGGTAAAGATGAAGTAATTTTAACATTAAATAAATCTGGGGTTGGTCCAGTAATTGCAGCTGATATTATGCATAATAATTATGTTGAAATTATTAAACCTAAGCATATAATTTGTCATTTAACTGATAAAAATGCTGATATTAAAATGCGCATTAAAGTGCAACGTGGCCGTGGATATGTTCCTGCTTCTGTTCGTATTCATACAGGAGGAGATGAAAGACCTATTGGTTGTTTATTGGTTGATGCTTGTTATAGTCCTATAGATCGTATATCTTATAACGTTGAAGCAGCACGTGTAGAACAACGCACTGACTTAGATAAACTAATTATTGATATGGAAACAAATGGCACAATAGATCCAGAGGAAGCAATTCGTCGTGCAGCAACGATTTTAGTAGAACAACTTGAAGCGTTTGTTGATTTAAGAGACGTACATCAACCAGAAATAAAAGAAGATAAACCAGAATTTGATCCTGTTTTATTGCGTCCTGTTGATGATTTAGAATTAACTGTAAGATCAGCTAATTGTCTAAAAGCAGAAACAATTCATTATATAGGCGATTTAGTGCAACGCACAGAAGTTGAATTACTAAAAACACCTAATTTAGGTAAAAAATCTCTTACTGAAATTAAAGATGTACTAGCATCAAGAGGTTTATCTCTTGGCATGAGATTAGAGAATTGGCCACCAGAACATATTAGTGAAGAATAGATTTATATATTTATATTATAAGAGGGTGAAATTATGCGCCATCGTAAGAGTGGTCGTAAGTTAAATCGAAAAGACAGTCATCGTCAAGCTATGTTTCGTAATATTGTTACTTCTCTATTTCGTCATGAAATAATTAAGACAACTTTAGCAAAATCTAAAGAATTACGTCGAATTGCTGAAACATTGATCACTCTTGCTAAAATAGATAATGTCGCTAATCGCAGATTGGCATTTGTGCATATACATGACAAAGAAATTCTAGCAAAATTATTTACTGATTTAGCTCCAAGATTTCTCAATTACACAGGTGGTTATACTCGTATTTTAAAATGTGGATTTCGTATTGGGGATAAATCTCCAATGGCATATGTTGAGTTATTAAACCGCATAAAAAAAGTTACAGAGATGAAAACTACTTGATAGTAGTTTTCATTTTTATACTTTTGCAAAATTATAACTATTGTAATAAAATAAACTACTTAGTAGGAGTACTACTTTATTATTTTAATATAGCTCCTACTTGAAACCATTCTTTGCGAGAATTTAGCAAATCCTGAGCAGACATTATTCTTCTTCCAGAAGGTTGTAAATATACTAAATTTAGTATTCCATCAATGGTTGCAATCTGAATACCTTGCTTGTTAACTTGAATTATTGTACCAGGTGTTTTATCAATATGTTTGACAACATTAGCTTGCCAAACTTTAATCCATTCATTATTGATTTTAAAAAAACTTATTGGCCATGGATTAAAAGCTCTAATACGACGTTCTAAATCTATAGCTGGAATTCCCCAATTAATTCTTGCTTCTTCTTTTTTTATTTTATTAGCATAATTATTATTTAATAATTGTTTCTGTTTTTTAGGATAAATCTCATTAGAAATAATTTTAGATAACGTTTTCAGTAATCCTTCTGCTCCTAATTTAGCAAGTTTATCACATAAAGTGTTACTTGTCTCACTTACACTGATATTACAAGATTTTTGATATAATATATCACCAGTATCTATTCTATCATCCATTTGTATTATCGTAATACCTGTTTTGGTATCACCGGCTAATAAAGATCTTTGAATAGGCGCAGGACCACGCCATTTAGGTAGCAAAGAAGCATGGATATTTATACATCCTAATTTAGGTAAATTAATAATATTTTTTGGAAAAATAATGCCATATGACACAACAATAATTAAATCTATTTTATAACTATCAATTAATTTTTCAGTTTCTTTAATATTAAAAAAAAATAAATCAGGTTGAAAAATTTGAATATTATTTTTTTCAGCAATGTTTTTTATTTGGTTTGGTATTATTTTGCGTTTATTGCTAGATGGTTTTTTAAATTTAGTTAATACACCAACTATTTTATGTTTAGAATTTAGCAAAATGTTAAAATGTTCTACTGCAAAATTAGATGTACCTGCAAAAATTATTTTCAATGGTTGACACATACAAATAATTCCTTTTTTATTTTTTATATTTTATATTTTTTTTTGCTAATTTTATTAATTTTGTTTTAATTCTTTGACGTTTTAGTGGAGATAAATAGTCAATGAATAATTTACCATCCAAATGATCAAGTTCATGTTGAATACAAATTGATAATAAGTTATTAGCTTCTAATTCAAAAACATTCCCATTTCTATTTAGAGCACGTATTTTTATACTTTCATATCTAGGTATGAAAGCGTGTTGGTTTGGAATTGATAAACATCCTTCTTCAATGCTAATTTGACCTTTTTTATATATTAATTCTGGATTAATTAATATTAAATGTTCATTGTGATTGTTAGAAATATCTATAACTATTATTCTTTGATGTATATTTACTTGTGTAGCGGCAAGCCCTATTCCTTCTTGATAATACATAGTTTCAAGCATATCATCAATAATATTTTGAATAGTAAAATCTATTTGTTTTACTAATTCTGCTTTTTTGCGAAGCCTATTATCAGGAAAATAAAGTAATTGTAAAACTGACATAATTATTTATAAAATAACGATCATAAAAGATAAAGTTATATTATTCTAAACAATACTTATTAAAAATATTTTTAAATAGTTAATAAAATTTGAAAAAATACATTAAATAATGTTTTTATAAAAAACAAAATTTATACATACAATATATCAATATATTATTAATATATATATATGTTTATGTTACCTTACAATAGATTGTAAGGTCTTTTATTAAAAAAATAATGTTATCTATCTTAATTGTAAATAAGATGTTTAATATATAATTATTTTTAAAACATTAATTAATTTAAATATTATTAGTTATTGCAACCAATATAAAAAATATTACATACATCATATATAATTACATAATAAATTACTATTTAATGCAAAAAGATATTTTTTTAAAATATCAGTGAGTTATTTAATAAAATGTTAACCAAGTATTTATTTAATTGTATATTAAATGTATTTAATAATGTATTACAATTTGTAAATATATTCATTATATTTAATAATATTAACTAGGTTTTTTCATATGCGTATATATGTTGATCGAGAAAAAAGACGTTTAAATACAGAAAGTCGTGGTTTTTTACTGTTTTTAGAACAGCTTCAAATTTTAAATTTAGAAACACGTGAAATCATAATAGATCGTGTTATGGCACTTGATACTATTGAGTTTGATCTAGAAGATCTAAAATGGATTGTATTGGTAGTATTATTTAATATTCCAGGACATGAAAGTGCTTATCAACAAGTAGAAGAATTGCTTTTCGGGGTCAATAAAAATATATTACATTAATATTATACTAAATATCAATTCAATTGATTAATTAATTTTATATAAATATAATATAAATTATATTTTTATATGTTGTTTAATGATATAATTTACATAAAATGTTTTCAAAAAAAATACAAAATTGTATAAATCATCTAAATAGTAATTCTTTAATTTGTTATCCAACTGAAGCGATTTTTGGTTTAGGTTGTGATCCAGATAATAAAATAGCAGTAAATAAATTACTTATATTGAAAAAACGTTCTGTAAATAAAGGATTAATTTTAGTTGCATCAGATTATTCTCAATTAAAATCTTATATAAATCATAAAAAACTTTTACCTATTCATCTTGAGTATATGTTTTCTTACTGGCCGGGACCGAATACATTTGTTGTACCAGCTTCACGATCTACACCATATTGGTTAACTGGTAAATACACTTCAATAGCTGTTCGCATCAGCAATCATCCTGATGTGAAATCGCTTTGTATGGCTTTTGGTAAACCTTTAATTTCTACTAGTGCTAATTTTACAAATGAAATACCTTGTCGTGAAATTAAAGATGTCATAGATAGATTTGGCAAACAAATTGTTATTTTACCAGGAGAAATTAGTGGTCAAGCCAAACCATCTGAAATTCGTGATGTTACTGGTAGATTAATACGTCAGGGATAAAATATGATTAAATTTGCAGTCTTTGGTAACCCGATTTATCATAGTAAATCTCCTTTTATTTATAATGTATTTGCTAAACAAATAGGAATAAATTGTGATTATCAATGTATATGTCCTCCAATAAACAGTTTTAATAACGCTATATCAGACTTTTTTGCGAAAGGAGGTTTAGGTGCAAATATAACATTACCATTTAAACAAGAAGCTTTATCTTTTGCTAATAAATTTAGTGAAAGAGCTTTATCAGCAGGTGCAGTGAATACACTAAAAAAAAATAAAGATGGTAAAATATTTGGAGATAATACTGATGGAATAGGATTATTAAGTGATCTGAAAAGATTGTCAATTATTAATGCAAACAGTAATGTTCTTTTAATAGGTGCAGGTGGTGCCGCAAGAGGTGTAATTTTACCACTTATGCTTTCAGGAGCAATTTTAACTATTACTAATCGTACAATCAGTAAAGTAGAAAAATTAACATACCAATTCCAATCTAATGGAAATATTTCATTTTGCAGTTTTAGTGAATTAAATAATAAAAAATTTGATTTAATCATTAATGCTACTTCTAGTAGTCTAAATAATCAAACATTACTATTACCTAATTCTTTAATACATAAAAAAATATATTGCTACGATATGTTTTATCAGAAAGGATTAACTTCTTTTTTATTCTGGTGTAAACAATTAGGAGCACATAATTTATTTAATGGATTAGGTATGTTAGTTTATCAAGCGGCACATTCATTTCATTTATGGCATGGAATCATGCCAAAAGTTAATGATATATTATTTTATTTAAATAAAGAATATATATAAATAAAAATTATATTATGTATATATTCTATACATATGTTTATGTTGACAAAATAAACATGGTACTAACTAAACAGTTAGTTTTATAATATTAAAAAATTATTTGACTATAAGTGATATCGAATAGTAATATGTGCTTTGCTATGTTGTAGTTATTGTATTTTATTTATATAATTGTTCTATTAAAATGTATAATATAATATGGGTGAACATTGATGCAATTGATATCATAAAGTTTTTATAAATTCATTTCATTTATTCTATAAATGAAATGATATGAAACCTACTAGCAGTCATTAGAGTAATAATACAATAGTTATATATAATACTTTATAATTCATTTAACAGTGTAATGAACAACACTGAAACTAAAAGTAGTTTAAGATATCTAATAAAAGTACTAGCTAAAAATATGATATGCATCTATGTATTTGTTTATATACAATTTTTTAATTAAAATAACTGTAGATCAGATTGTTAAAATAAATAAATTTTATTTTTGGAACAAATACCATAAGTTAATGACAGCATAAGATTAATATAAATCTATCATGGCATTTGCTGATAAATTTCTGCATAATATTTATATATATTATATTATGTATTGTTTTAATAATTAATATAATTCTAACTATAGATGATTAAAAAATAATATATAATTTTTTAATTACATTACAAATTTAAAATTTATATAAGGGGTGTAGTTCAATTTGGTAGAGCACCGGTCTCCAAAACCGGCTGTTGGGGGTTCAAGTCCCTCCACCCCTGCACATATTATATTTAATAAGTAACGTTATCATAATTGCATCATTTCAATCTATTAAAAATAAATAACAAGGTTTTTAGTATTAATTTTTTAAACTTGTTCATTATTATTCTAATATATTAATGGATATTGTTATTGTAATAAAACTAAAGGTATATAATTTATTTAATTTATATATATAATATATTATTAAAAAATTACATATTTGTTATATATAGTATAGTAATAAAAAACTAGGAATATGTATTATGTCAAAAAGCTTCTTAACTAAAGATCGTTTTTTTGATAACAAAAATTATCCTCGTGGTTTTTCTCGTCATGGAGATTTTACTATTAAAGAAGCACAATTACTTGAAAAGTATGGTGTAGCTTTTAATGAACTGAATTTATTAAAACGTCAACCAGTGACAGAAGAAGAACGTTTGTTTATTAAAATGTGTCAAGGCAGTAGAAAACCACAAACAGAAGCTGAGCAAGTATGGTATAAATATACTTCTTATATAAAACGTCCTAAGCGTTTTTATACATTATCGGGAAGTCAATTACAAATTGATACTATTGAAGATTATGTAGATAATGATAATTAATTTTTATACTAATTGTTAACTATTGATTGAATTAATTTGAATTTCATTTTGTTTTATATAAATAGTGTTATGAATACTTACTAGCAAATTCTATCTTATTTTTTTTTAAATCAACTCATGTTTGTAATTTTTTTATAAAAATAATTACTATGATTATATGAACTAATTAATCTGGTTTATTGTTAAATTAAAAAAAATAAATTAATTAGATAATTTAAATATAAAGACATATAAATTAATCATATTAAATATAGATAATTTCAAAAATTATTTTGTTAATAATGGATTAAATAAATATGCCCAATTACCGTTCTCACACTACTACACACGGTCGCAATATGGCAGCTCGTGCTTTATGGAGAGCAACTGGTATGAATGATGATGATTTTGGTAAACCTATTATTGCTGTTGTCAATTCGTTTACTCAATTAGTACCAGGTCATATGCATTTACGTAATGTAGGGCAATTAGTTGTTGAAAATATAGAAAAATTTGGTGGAGTAGCCAAAGAATTTAATACTATTGCTATAGATGATGGTATTGCTATGGGACATAGTGGTATGCTTTATTCACTTCCTTCACGTGAGTTAATTGCTGATTCTATTGAATATATGATTAATGCGCATTGTGTAGACGCAATGGTATGTATATCTAACTGTGATAAAATTACACCTGGTATGTTAATGGCATCTCTTCGTTTGAATATACCAGCAATTTTTGTTTCTGGTGGTCCTATGGAAGCAGGTCTATATAAATCTTCCGATAGAGTTATTAAATTAGATTTAATTGATGTTATTAAAGAAACATTTAATTCAAATATTAATGACATTGAACGTTTAGCATGTCCAACTTGTGGTTCTTGCTCTGGTATGTTTACTGCCAACTCAATGAATTGTTTAATTGAAGCACTAGGATTAGCACAACCTGGTAATGGTTCATTATTAGCTACACACGTGCTTCGAAAAACATTATTTATCAATGCTAGCAAAATAATAGTAAATATCACAAAAAGATACTATGAAAATGATGATGATAGTGTTTTACCAAGAAATATAGCTAATCAAAAAGCTTTTAAAAACGCTATGATGCTGGATGTTGCAATGGGTGGATCTACTAATACAGTGTTGCATTTATTAGCTGCTGCTCAAGAAGGAAAAATTGAATTTAATTTATCAGATGTAGATGCTTTATCACGTAAAGTACCTAACATATGTAAAATATCCCCAAATAATACTAAATATCATATGGAAGATCTTCATCGTGCTGGCGGTGTTATTGGCGTTCTTGGTGAATTATCTCGAGCTGGTTTGTTAAATACAGAAGTTACTAATGTATTAGGATTAAATCTTAATAAAACATTATCTCAATATGACATAATAGTTACTAATAATCTGGAAATAAAAAAAATGTTTAGGGCAGGGCCAGCAGGTACACATAATCTTAAAGCATTTTCACAAGAAAATTATTGGAGCAAGCTAGATACAGATAGAGAAAAAGGATGCATTCGTGCTTGTAAATTTGCATTTTCGCAAGATGGAGGATTAGCTGTACTGTATGGTAATCTTGCTAAAGACGGTTGTATAGTAAAAACTGCAGGTGTGCATAAAAAACTTTTAATATTTAGTGGTAAAGCTAAAGTATATGAAAGTCAAGAAGATGCAGTTGCAGCTATTCTTAATAATCAAATACAAAGAGGTCATATTGTAATAATTCGTTATGAAGGACCAAAAGGAGGTCCTGGTATGCAAGAAATGTTATATCCTACTACATATTTACAAACTTTCGGTTTAGAAAAAGAGTGTGCTCTAATCACTGATGGGCGTTTTTCAGGTGGAACATCTGGTCTTTCAATTGGTCATGTTTCACCAGAAGCTGCTAATGGTGGTACAATTGCTTTAATAGAAGATGAAGATATAATTGAAATTAATATTCCTCAGCGTAGTATTAAGTTACTTGTATCCAATACTGAATTACAAAAACGTCATAAAAAACAAATATTACGTAATAATTTAGCGTATAAACCAATTAATCGTCATCGTTTAATATCATTTGCACTTCGTGCTTATTCATTTTTTGCTACCAGTGCTGACAAAGGCGCTGTTCGTGATCTAAATAAACTTAGAGATTAATTAGTAAATATGGAATATCAAAATTTATCTAAAGAACCTTGTAATGCTGAATATTTACGTGCAATTTTAAGAACACCAGTGTATGAGTTAATACAAGTTACTCCTTTACAAAAAATGAAAAAAATATCATTACGTTTCAATAATACTATTTTAGTTAAACGTGAAGATCAACATCCTATACATAGTTTTAAAATACGCGGTGCTTACGCAATGATTGGTGGACTCAGTAAAAAACAGCAAATAAAAGGCATAATTACAGCATCAGCAGGAAATCATGCACAAGGTGTAGCATATTCTGCTAATAAATTAGGTATTAAATCTATTATTGTTATGCCTTTATCAACAACACCAATTAAAATTGATGCAGTTCAATCATTTGGAAGTACAGTTCATTTATATGGTAACAACTTTGATGAAGCTAATAATAAAGCTATTAAATTATCAAAACAATTTCAATATACTTTTATTCCTCCATTTGATCATCCGGCGATAATAGCGGGACAAGCTACTTTGGCTATGGAATTATTACATCAAGATGCGAATATTGATCGTATTTTTGTACCTGTTGGAGGTGGAGGCTTATTAGCAGGTATAATAGTTTTAATTAAACAATTAATACCTCAAATTAAAATTATTGCTGTGGAATCTAAAGATTCATCTTGTTTAAAAGCAGCTTTAGATATTGGTAAACCAATAAATTTATCGCATGTTGGATTATTTGCTGAAGGTGTAGCAGTAAAACGTGTAGGTAAAGAAAATTTTCGTATTTGTCAAAAATATTTAGATGATCTAATTACAGTAGATAATGATGCAATATGTTCTGCAATGAAAGATTTATTTGAAGATATACGTGCCATATCTGAACCATCTGGTGCATTGTCATTAGCAGGTATGAAACAATATATTAATAAACACAATATTGTAGGCGAAAAACTCGTACATGTATTATCAGGTGCTAATATTAATTTTCATACTTTAAGATATATTTCTGAACGGTGTGATTTAGGAGAACAACGTGAAGCCTTATTAGCAGCAATAATTCCAGAAAAATGTGGAAGTTTTTTAAATTTTTGTCAAGTTCTAGGAAATAAATTTATTACTGAATTTAATTATCGTTATGTAGATAATAATAATGCATACATATTTATTGGAATTCGTTTAACTAATGGTTTAAAAGAAAAATATCAAATTATTAACAATTTAATAAACAATGGTTATAAAATAACAGACCTTTCTGATAATGAAATTTCAAAATTACATGTTAAATATATAATAGGTGGAAAACCATTACAAAATTTTCAAGAACGTTTATTTAGTTTTGAATTTCCGGAATACCCAGGTGCTTTGTTAAAATTTTTATATATATTAGGTAACTATTGGAATATTTCTTTATTTCATTATCGGAATGATGGTACTGATTATGGTAGTGTATTAGCTGCATTTGAATATACTGTAGATCAATCTTTTTTAGAAAAAAAACTTAAAGATTTAGGTTATAAATTCAATGATGAAACTGATAATCCGGCATTTAATTTCTTTTTAAAAAAAAGTATATAATTTATCTTCTTTTGAAGAATAAATTTATCATTAATGATCATTTTAATCATAATATATAATTCAAATAATATAGAAAATATACGTTAAATGATTAATTCAATAATGCTAATTTTATAACTCAAACTAAATCATTGGTAATGATTTTTTATACAAAGAAGAAATAATATTATTACATTAAAACAGAACTTTATATAAGTTATTTATATAAAGTGATCAATCAATTCATATTAAGATTAATTGTTTAATAACTCAAAATTAAATTTAGTTTTAGTATTTATTATTTTTTACAGTTTGTATCTAAAAAGGGAATCATTTACTCATTTTTGATATTAATTAATTAAATTAGTTTAATATTTATATTTGGAAAAAAGATGACTAATTATTTTAATACATTGAATTTTAGAGATCAATTAAAACAATTAAGAAAATGTAGATTTATGAATTCAAATGAATTTATAAAGGGTATTTCTTATTTGAAAAATCACAAAATTGCTATTATTGGCTGCGGATCACAAGGTTTACATCAAGGATTAAATATGCGTGATTCTGGTTTAGATATTCGTTTTGTTTTACGTGAAGAATCTATATTTAATAAAAATCAATCATGGCATAATGCAAATAACAATAATTTCAAAATAGGAACTTATGAAGACATTATCCCAGATTCAGATTTAGTAATTAATTTAACGCCTGATAAACAACATGCAGAAATAATTAAAAAAGTTCAAAAAATAATGAAATATGGAGCAACATTAGGTTACTCTCATGGTTTTAATATTGTTGAACAAGGAGAACAAATAAGAAAAGATATTACAGTAATAATGGTTGCACCTAAATGTCCAGGTACAGAAGTTAGAGCAGAATACCAACGTGGCTTTGGTGTACCAGCGCTTATTGCAGTTCATCCTGTAAATAATCCAAATAATACAGGAATAGAAATTGCTAAAGCTTGGGCTTCAGCAATAGGAAGTAATAGAGCTGGTGTACTAGAATCTTCTTTTATAGCTGAAGTTAAATCTGATTTAATGGGAGAACAAACTATTTTATGTGGTATGTTACAAACTGGTTCTTTATTATGTTTTGAAAAATTATTGAATGAAAACTATGATCTTGCTTTTTCAACTAAATTTATTCAATTTGGTTGGGAAATTATTACAGAATCGCTTAAATGTGGTGGTATTACTTTGATGATGGATCGTTTATCTAATCCAGCAAAATTACGTGTTTGTAAACTTGCTGACACATTAAAAAATATCTTAACTCCTTTATTTAAAAAACATATGGATGATATTCTTTCAGGAAAATTCTCTTCTAAAATGATGGACGATTGGTCAAATAATGATAAAAATTTACTTAATTGGCGTGAGAAAACTAGCAAAACTGAATTTGAAAATAATATTACACCATCTACTATCTTGATTAAAGAACAGGAATATTATGATAAAGGTATATTAATGATTGCTATGATTAAGGCTGGTGTTGAGTTATCTTTTGAAACTATGATTAGTGTAGGTATTTTACCTGAATCTGCTTACTATGAATCTTTGCATGAATTACCATTAATAGCTAATACTATAGCACGAAAACGTTTGTATGAAATGAACTTGATTATCTCTGATACTGCAGAATATGGTAATTACTTATTTTCATTTAAAGCAGTACCTTTATTAAAAAAATTTATGACGACTTTGCAACCAGGCGACTTAGGACAATCCACTGTAAAAGATACTTGTATCAGTAACGAAAATCTACGTATAGTAAACGAATCTATTAAGTCTCATCCTATTGAAATAGTTGGTCAAAAACTTAGAAGTTATATGAGAGAAATGAAAGATATAGTGATAAATCAATAATATTTATATTAGTTGGATATCAATCTTATTTTTATATCTAATTTTTTAAATTTACAATAATATCAAATATGAATTACTAAAAAAATTATCAGTATCATTATTTAATTATATATTACAATTAGTTAACTATTGATTTTTATATAAATGATTATTTTATTATTAAGACATGCATATATAAATATATAGTTAAGTAATACTATTTAATTCCAAATTTTATTTGATGTGAATAAATTTTAGATAATTCATGGGACATTTTTGGTTCATCTTTTAAATATGAAATTAAATTAGATAAAGTAATGATTGATATCACTGGACACTTATAATTATTTTTAACCTCTTGAATAACAGACGTATTACTATTTATACTATATTCTTGACGATCAAGAGCTACTACTACACCACATAACATTGCTTTTTGAGAATTAATTATATTTACTGATTCATGTATCGATTTTCCACTTGTAATTACATCATCTATTAATACAACACGACCATATAATTTTTTCCCTATTAATAAACCACCTTCACCATAATTTTTAATTTCTTTTCTATTAAAACAGTAATGTATATTTTTATTGTAATGATTTGCAAATGCTATTGCAGTAGAAGTTACTATTAAAATACCTTTATAAGCTAAACCAAAAATTACATCAAATTCAATTTTACTATCTATTAATGCTTGTGTATAAAAATATCCTAGTTTTTTTAAATCACTTCCATTATCTAACATACCTATGTTAAAAAAGTACGGACTAGTTCTTCCAGATTTTAAAATAAATTTACCAAATTTTATTATTTTTTTTTCAAAAATAAATTCAATGAATTGATATTTCCAATTTTTCAACTTATTATTCCTATATATCATATAAATATGATATTATATCACCATATTTTTTGATATTTAATCAAATGATTGCATTAATTAATTAATAATGTATTAAAATAATCAAATAATTAATATTATTATATTTGTAATAAACAATCATTTAAATAAATAATTGCTGTTAAATAAATTAATAATAGTTATACTACATAATGCACAATGATCTATTATTTTTCATTTAATTTTTTAATGAGTATTATTTATGATTCGTAGTATGACTGCTTATACTTACCATGAAATAAAAAAAAAATGGGGTAGTATTATCTGGGAAATTCGTTCTATTAATCAACGTTTTTTAGAAATTAATATTAATTTGCCAAAACAATGGCGTATTTTAGAACCTAGCATACAAAAACGTATTCGTAAATGTGTTATTCGTGGTAAGATTGAATGTAATTTATATGTTAATAATATAATTCAAAATAATACATTTATAATCAATAAAATATTAATTCAAAAATTAATAAAAGCTGCTAATTGGATTAAATTACAAAATAATGAAGGCATTATTGATCCTTTAAAAATTTTAAATTGGCCTGGAGTTTTAAATACACAAAATAAAAATATTAATAATATTAATTTAATCTTAATGAGAACTATAGATCAATCATTAAATGATTTAATCTTAAACCGTGAAAATGAAGGTAAATCTTTAAAAAAATTAATTGAAATTCGTTTATATAAAATAATAAAAACAATCAATAAAATAAAAATTTATATACCAGAAGAGCTAAAATATCAACGTGAACGTTTGTTATTAAAATTACAAGAAGCATCAATACAAATAGATAAAAATCGTTTTGAACAAGAATTAATTATGATGGTACACAAAACTGATATAGAAGAAGAACTTGATAGATTATATATACATGTACAAGAAGTTTTAAATATTTTAGATAAAACAGAACCGGTAGGACGTAGATTAGATTTTCTAATGCAAGAACTTAATCGTGAATCTAATACGATTACATCTAAGTCCATAAATATAAATATTACTACTTGTGCTATTGAATTAAAAGTATTAATTGAACAGATACGCGAACAAATACAAAACATAGAATAATATTTTTTGCAAATAATCATTATTCATAATAAATAACACTAAGGCCAATATCGATTTAAAGAACACCATGCTTGATATGCAACTTCATCTGGTGGTAAGCATTTTAAATGATCATTAAATACTTCTATTCCTATTGGACCTTGATAACCAATTCTTTTAAGTTTATCAATAAAACATTCTATATTAATAATTCCATTACCTGGTAGTTGTCGTTCATGACGTGCTACTTGCATAAGACTTTTTTTATCTTTAAGAGGTTGTTTAGTGATATCACATAATTGCACTTCATAAATACGATCTACAGGAATACCATCTAATTGTAAAACATCTCCTCCTAAGGCGCAAATATGGAAAAGATCAATTACTAAACCAACATTAGGTTGATTTATGCGTTGTAATCTTTCCCAAGCTAATGGTAAAGTATTATCAACACTACACCAAGCCATAGGTTCATACATTATACGCATATTATGTCTTATTGCTTCAGATGCCATCCATTTCAAATCATCATCTATTTTATCTATTATACAATCAGTTCTTGTCGTAGCTGGTGCTTGAATTGTATCACATCCAATTGCTTGTGCTAATTTAATAAATTGATATAATTCCTTTCTTTTTTGTTTTTGATAATTTATTGGTATGCCAGTAAAGTCTCGTAAAACTTGCAAATTAGTAAAACCAATACCTTTTTCAATAGCAAACTGTGCAATTGAAGAAATTTCAGAAAAATCGTTTTGAATATAAATATCTTCTTGCCAAATTTCAACTTGATTAAAACCAGCTGAATAAGCTGCCTGTAATTTTTGTCTTAATTTACCATTTAATAAAATTAAATTTAAAAATTTGATATTTTTATTCATTGATAAACCTGTCAGCTTTTTTAAAACAACAATAGGTATGTATTTAATAATGAAATAGATATTATTAGATAATTTATATATGTTATATATTTATTTAATATAATTTATAATAAATGTTATACTAAATACAATAAAATTTATTAATACCACAATGCGTTATTCAGTTCCTGAATGACCTAATCCATTATCACCACGTGTACTATTATTTGTAAAATGTTGAACAATGTTAAATTCTACTTTAACAATTGGTAAAAATACTAATTGTGCTATACGATTACCAGGTTTCATAATAAATATTTCTTTACCTCTATTCCATATCGATACCATAAGTTGTCCCTGATAATCAGAATCAATAAGACCAATTGAATTTCCTAAAATAATACCATTATTATGTCCTAGTCCTGATCTGGGTAAAATTATTGCTGCTAAATTATTATCATTAATATGAATTGCTAATCCAGTAGGTATTAAATGAGTACTATTGGGTGTAATAGTTAGAATATCATCAATACAAGCACATAAGTCTAAACCAGCAGATCCATCAGTTATATAATTTGGTAATGCAAATATTTTACCTAATCGTTTATCAAGAATTTGAATATTTATTTGTTTTTTCATAAATTTTCAGCAATTATTCATTTATTATTTTGTAAATAACATATATATTACATACTTTATGTTTTTTACAAAAAATTATTATATTTTAGTATTTATAATATATCGTGTATATAATTATCTTCTTTTAATCAAGTATATTTATTTTTTTTAAAAAACTATGTAAATATTAACTTTTAGATATTTTTCAATAAAAACATTCTTATTGTATTTTAATTGTTCTTTTTATTTTTATATAATATTTAATACTTTATTATAATAATTACTAATAATTTACTTAATGAATTATATTAAATATTATTATTCCAACAAAATACAAACTATTATTTGTATAATATATACTATTATATAATTAATTATAGCATTATTTGATAATTTGAAATAGATCATTTAAGTGTTTATAATATTAATCAATTTGCTAATGCAATATTGTATTATAATTAATATAATGAAAAACATTTAAAGGAAGTATTATATGTCTAAAATATGTCAAGTTACAGGAAAACGTCCAATGACAGGTAATAATCGTTCACATGCTATGAATGCTACTAAACGTCGATTTTTTCCAAATCTACATTTACATCGTTTTTGGGTTGAAAGTCAAAAACGTTTTATTAAGATACAAGTATCTAAAAAAGGTATGCGTATCATTGATCAAAAAGGTATTGAGGCAATTTTACCTAATTTAAATAAATTTACTAAATAATATAGGCTAAAACTATGGCAAAAAGTACGCGTGAAAAAATCAAACTAATTTCTTCTGCAGGTACCGGACATTTTTATACTACAACAAAAAATAAACGTAATAAATCTAGTAAGTTAGCATTAAACAAATTTGATCCTAAAATACGTAAATATGTTTGTTATAAAGAAATCAAATTAAAATAATTTACATAAAAATATTGCATAAATATAGATATGCCAGAGTTACCAGAAATTGAAACTATTCTTTACAATATAAAACCTTATTTAATAGGGAAAAAAATTGCTTATATTTTGGTACGTAATGTAAATTTGCGTTGGTTAGTTTCTAAAGAAATTTTAAATTTACATGATGAATTAATTTTAAATATAAAACGTAAATCAAAATATTTACTGTTAAAGCTACAATACGGTTGGATTATGATCCATTTAGGTATGTCTGGAAGTTTGCGTATATTATTTAATGATAGTACAACTATAACTAAACATGATCATATTGATTTAGTGTTACATAATCACATTATATTGCGTTATAATGATCCAAGACGTTTTGGTTGTTGGTTATGGTATAAAAAATTATCAGATAGTAATTTGTTATCCAAAATTGGGATAGAACCACTTAGTAAAAATTTTAATAAACAATATTTATTCATAAAAACACGTAATAAAAATGTGTCAATTAAACAATTATTAATAGACAATAAGATTGTTGCTGGAATAGGTAATATATATTCTAATGAATCTCTATTCATTGCTGGTATTAATCCAGAACGTTCAGCAAATAGTTTAAATTTAAAAGAAATCAAATTGCTTATTAATAGTATTAAACATACATTACGTAATGCAATTAAGTATGGTGGAACTACTTTACGGAATTTTTCAAATGCTTATGGAATTGCTGGTGATTTCAATCAAAAACTAAAAGTTTATGGTCGTAAGAATAAATTATGTTTACTTTGCAAAACATCAGTTATTAATGCTAAAAAACAATGTCAAAGAATGACCTATTGGTGTGATGTTTGTCAACATTAGTTTTTATTATTAATTAAATCTATTTTTACTTTAGATATTAATGCCTCATGGACAGATACATGTAAAAAAGAAGATACATCACCACCATAATAAGCTATTTCTTTAATTAAAGAAGAAGAAATAAATAAAAATTGTTTTGACGGAATTATAAATACACTCTCTAGTATTGGATTAAGAGTTCTATTCATATTGGCCAATTGCATTTCATACGTAAAGTCTGATATTAAACGTAAACCTCTTATTAAAATATTTACTTTATGTTCTTTAGCAAAATTTACAATTAAATTTTTATATCCTAAAACTTTAACATTAATTAAATCAGAGGTTACTATATCAGCTAATGTAATTCTTTCTTCTAAAGTAAACAGAGGTTGTTTCTTAGGATTTTCAGCAATAGCTAAAATTACATAATCAAATAATTTAGCTGCACGAATTAAAATATCGAGATGCCCTAAAGTGATAGGATCAAAAGTACCTGGATATATAGCAGTCTTTTTCATATATTATTGTTGTTAATAATATTGTTTAGTAACCACAATTTTAAATATTTATTAAAAGTATATTGTGAATTAATTATAGATAGAATCCAACCTAATTTACCGTCTAAAAATCCTGTATGTAATATTATTGTTTTTAAAAAACTATATATAGTATGCATGAAAATTGAAAAAAAATTGCAAGTTTGACCTTGTTGATAACGTTGTATTGCCCAAGATTCTGCATAAAATAATTGTTTTTGTTGAAAATTGATTAGATTATAGCAGGTTAAGTGTTGTAATCCACCATTTAATCTTTTAACTCTTTCCTTATTTATTTTTAAAGATTCATGTACTAAGTTATCATTATAACTTAATATGCGTGGATAAAGACGTATAACATAATCAGGATTCCAACCACTATAACGTATGAGATGACCTAAAAACATATTATAACGACGTACACTATACACTACATTATTAGTAGGCATAGAATATAATATATCTTCTATAGATTTACGTAATTTAATTGTTATTCTTTCATCCGCATCAATCATAAAAATCATATTACTTTTTGCAAAATTTTGTGCATATTGACGTTGCTTACCATAACCTTGCCAATTTTTTTTATAAAACACTTTTACACCAGCTTTTTTTGCAATATTAATAGTATTATCAGTACTACCAGAATCTACTACTATAATTTCATCTGCCCATATCACAGATGCAAGACAATCAGGTAAAAGATGTTCTTCATTTTTTGTAATAATAATCACAGAAAGAGTTTGACGTTTTATTAACATATCGTTATCAATATTTAAATTTTTATATAAGGTTTAATTAAAAATAAAAGTCTTTTTAATGCACCTTTATTTTTATATACAATATTTGATAAATTATTACCATAATAAAGACGATAAGATTTATTATTTAACAAATAACTGATCTCTTCTCTTAATGAAATTTCATTATTAATAATTATAAAACCTTTTGATTGTTTGAATTTACTACAAATATCTTTAAAATTCCAAATATTAGGCCCCATTAGTATAGGAATACCATATACTGCTGCTTCTAAAGGGTTGTGTCCTCCATGTTTAGCTAATGTTCCACCAATAAAAGCTAAATCAGCAATACCGTATAATAATCTTAATTCTCCTACAGAATCTATAATAATTACCTCTGTAGATATAGAAGCATTATCTCCACTGCTTCGTAAAATAAAATGAAATTTGTATTTTTTTGTTAATTTGGCAACTGTGCTAAATCTATCTGGATTGCGTGGCGCTAAAATTAACAATAAATTTGGAAAATCCTGTAATAAAGCACGATGTGTATTTAATATAACTGTTTCTTCACCTTCATGAGTGCTACTAGCAATCCATACTGGACGATTCATCGCCCAATTTCTACGTAATATTAAAGCAGAATATAATAATTTAGAATTAATAGAAATTTCAAATTTTAAGTTACCTATAATATATAATTGAGAATTTGTAGCACCTAATGCAAAAAAATTTTTTCTATCTTCAACACTTTGGGTAGCAATTAAATTTATTTTTTGTATGCTTTCATACATAAATTTGCTAATCATTTTATAATTTTTAACAGATTTATTAGAAAGACGTGCATTAGCAATTATTTGTGGAATAGAACGTTTGTTAAGAATATTGATTATATTTGGCCATAATTCAGTTTCCATAATAATTACTAAACGTGGTGTTAATGTATTTAAAAATCTATTTATAGCAATGGGTAAATCGTATGGTAAATATACATGGTATATTTTTTTTTTATTAAAATATTTATTAAATATTTCTGAACTACTTGGAGTCATAGTTGTGATAGTTATTGGTAATAATGGATAAATATTTTTTAAAGCATAAATTAATGGAATAGTTGTTAATATTTCTCCAACTGAAACAGCATGAATAATAATTCCATTTGGCTTAACTTTACCAATACAATAACCATAACGTTCTAATATACGCTTACGATAATTTGGTTCTTTATAACTTTTAAACAATAAGCGTAATAAGATGAACGGTTGAATTACATACATTAAAAAAGTATATAGAGTTATCATTGTTATTTATTTTATATTAATTTTTTTATTATTACTAATATAGTTGGTAGAACTAATGCTTTATTTAATGATTTTGTAATTTGCAACAGTTTGTAATATTATTTTAAATAACTATTTATTGAATATTCTTGCTATATGAATTTAAATATATATTAATAATTACTTCTAGTATATTTTAAAGTTCTACAATAAATTATTTAATATTATTGCATTCTATGATTTCTAACAATTTATTTGCTACAACTTTATAAGAAAGATAATTTAGGTTATAATTTGGAGAAATTAATGAATATTGATTTTTGCCATATCTACCTATTAAAGCTGGATTGCTTGGACCATATAGTGTGATATTCGGTTTGTTAAGTGCAGCTGCTAAATGACTCAGACCAGTATCTACAGAAACTATTGCAAATGCATCATTTAAATATTTAGCTAATGTTTCTATATTTAATTTTGGTAATATATCAACATGATCGAAATTTTTAGCTAAACGTTTAGCTCTTTGATATTCATGTTTGAGTTTCCATGGTAATTTTATCCTTAGTCCAGATTTTTCAAGAAATTGAATTAGTTGTTTCCAATGTTCTTCTGGCCATTGTTTTTTAAAACACGTACTTGAATGCAAAAATATCAAATATTTATATTCATATTTTGGTGAATATTCAATGTTTTTTAAATATTTATCAATATTATAATTACCTACTGTTTTTGGTTTTAAATAACCAAGACTTTTAGCAAATAATTCTCGTATTCTTTCAATTGCATGTTGTTTTTTACTTATTCTATGACGTTTATCATACCACCAACTAGCAAAACATTCACGAGCACTATATACATCATATCCATGCTTAATGCCATTAGAATATTGTGTAATAAACATTGCACTTTTAATTAATCCTTGAGCATCTATTACCGCATCATATGTACGTGATTGTAATAATGTTTTACATAATAAACGTTCTTGTTTTATCTGAGCATTAAACCAATGATTTTTCCAACGTCTTATACTAACCGTAATAATGTTATTAACTGCAATATGCCAACGAGGAATTTCAGCAAAATCTTCTTCTATAACCCAATCAAAACGTATATTTGGAAAATAATACATAGCATCAGTTAATGCTGGAAAACAATGTATTATATCTCCCATTGAAGAAAGTTTAACAATTAAGACACGCATGATATTTTTTTTGTATTTGTAAATATTTTTATAATTTCTTGATATACTGATAATGGTTTAATATTAATTAAACTTTGGTGATAGTCGTTTTTATTATGTTTAAAATTTATTTTAGATTTATTAGTACATATACCTTGCATAATTTTTGCTTTTTTTGATAAAGGAGGCGTATGCTTAGGATTACTAGGACCATATAATGCAATTAGTGGACGATTTAACGATGCTGCTATATGCATTAGACCAGAATCATTACTTATTATAATACAACATTTTGATAATAACAAAACAACTTGTTCAATACTGGTTTTACCTGCTAAATTATAGCAATATATTTGATGAGTTGATATTATGCTTGAACGGATATTATTGCCAATTTCATAATCTTTTGCAGAACCTAATAAAATAATTTGAAATTCATCAGAAATTAATTTTTGAGCTAATTCTGCATAATAATAATGAGGCCATCTTTTTATTAAACCAGATTCTGAACCAGGACAAAATCCAATTATAGGACGTTGTTTAAATAAATTAAATTGATCTATAATATTATTTACTCTATTTTTTGCAACATGCAATTGAGGTAACAGTAAAGGTTTTGGTATTTTACTAGCTGAATCAATTACTTTGTTATAAGCTAACGCAATATAACGCTCAACCATTAAAGGAAATTTTTTTTTATTCAATATTCTATAATCATTAAGTAAACCATAACGCATTTCTCCTAACCAGCCAATACGATGTTTTATGCCAGCAAAAAATGGTATCATCGCAGATTTAAAAGAGTTAGGTAAAATATAAGCTCGATCATAATTTTGTATAGTTAATTTTTTGCTAAAAATAAAACGTTCTCTAATTTTTAACTCCCCATGATTAAATGGTAGTTCTAAGACTTGATCTATTTCTCTCATTAAATATAATAAAGACATAGACCATTTTGGAGCTACAACATGTATTACAGAATTAGTATATTGCAATTTAATAGTACGATACAAACCTTGTGACATCATCATATCACCAATCCAAGATGGAGCAATTATTACAACTTTCATTTTGAATATTTTTATTATAATCTATTATTTATCCAATTAATATATTTAGTAATACCTTGATTGATATTTATAAATGGTTTATTATACCCTATTTTTTTGAGATTATTGAGATTAGCTTGAGTATAATACTGATAATATCCTTCTAATTGCTTGGGAAATGGAATGTATTCTATTGTACCTTTGTTATAATGTTCAATTATAACATTTGCTAATGTTACTAATGATTCAGAACAACCAGTTCCACAATTATAAATACCAAAAATATTATTCTCTAAACACCAAATATTTAATGCTACAACATCATTAACATAAATAAAATCACGCTTAAAGTTCTCACTTCCTTGAAATAATTTTAAATTTTGATTATTTATGCTATCGTTTATTAATTTCAAGACTAAACTAGCCATATTTTTTTTATGATTTTCATATGGACCATATACGTTAAAATAACGCAATCCACATATAGGTGAAGTAGCTTTTGGTAATAATTGACGAACATAATTATCAAAAAGCATCTTAGAATAGGCATAAAGATTTACAGGTTTTTCATATTGACGATCTTCAATAAAATTTGAATCTCTTATGCCATAAACAGATGCAGACGAAGCATATACAAATGGAATTTTCTGTTTTAGGCAAAAATTTAAAAGTTCTTTAGAATATTGGTAATTATTATTTATAATATATTTTCCATTCCATTCTGTAGTATCACTACACGCTCCTTCATGAAATACAGCATCAATTATTCCTAAATTTAAATTAGTATTTAATATGAATTTATGAAGAAAGTATTCTTTATCAATAAAATCATAAAAATTAAGATCAACTAAATTTTTAAATTTAATACTATTTTTTAAATCATCTACTAATAGAATATTAGTTTCACCAAGATTATTTAATTTTTTTATTAAATTACTACCGATAAATCCTGCTCCACCAGTTACAATAATCATATAATTATCTTATATTAAATTTCAAGGGAATATAAATAACATATTCATAAAATATGTTTATACATAAATATCATAAATGATATGAATTTACATTTTTTTGAAAATAAAAAATTATATAATAAATTAAATAAACAATTTTTAATGATTACATAATCATTAAAAATTGTTTAAAATAAATAATATCAACATATACTTTATAAATTACGTATCCGTTTCATCACAATGGATAAATATTCATGCAATAAATAATATTTTTTATATTAATAAGTTTATCTAATAAATATAATACATCTGATGTAAAGTAGCAATGTACTAAAATGATAATTTATTGATTTTTATTATTTGTAATATTTATTATAAATAATATCTATTATTCAATAATTTATAAACAATATTTTTATATATTTTATTGTGGAGAATAATGATCGATGCAAGAAATCATTGATTTTATTAGCAATCATCTTATTATAAGCTCAATATGGTTATTTTTATTAATATCATTGCTAGTAATTAGCATTAATAAATCATTTTCTAAAATCAAAATTATTGAGTGTAATGAAGTCATTGAACTCATGAATAAACAAGATGCAATTATAATAGATTTACGTCCATATCAAGAATATTGTAAAGGACACATTTTAGGTTCTATAAATTTAGTTATAGACGATATCAAGAAAAAAAACTTTAATATATTAGAAAAATATAAAATAAAACCTGTGATCTTAATATGTACAAATGCACAAAATGCATTTTCTATATCAAGTTATTTTACCAAAAATAACTTTAATAAAGTATATGCACTCAAAGATGGTATTGCAAATTGGAATAACAAACACTTGCCATTAATTATTGATAAAAAATAAATTTAGGAATAACATGTGATCAATATTGAAATTTATACTAAACAAAATTGTCCATTTTGCCAACAAGCAAAACATAAATTCATTCAAAAAGGCTTAATTTTCCATGAAATTGCTATAGATAATAATGTCAATGAACGAGAAAAAATGATAAAACGAAGTGGTAGAATTACTGTACCACAAATATTTATTAATAATAAATATATAGGAGGATATGATGATTTATTGAAATTAGATATATGTAATGGTTTAGATCAATTAACATAACAATAAAAATTATATGCTTATAATAATTTTTATTTCAAAAAAGAATTAAAATATTTATCATATAAGATATAAATAGAGTGATTGTTATTAATAACTTGTTAAATGATATATTTTTATCTGAATTTAAAATGCTAAATTAATTGTAACATTTTAAACATAATTTAACATACTTATTAGAAAAAAATATTTATTTTATATTAATTATAAATATAAAATGTTTAATCAATATATTATTATATATTGTACTAAGTTAACCTAAAATTGTACTTAGATTTTTTTTTACACATAAAATATATATAAAAAACTACCCATAAAAATAATTAGGATTTTTAATGAAGATTAAATCTTCAATTAGTATTATAGGAGCTGGATCCTATGGTACTGCTTTAGCAATTACATTAGCTCGTAATGGTAGTTTTGTATTGTTATGGGGACATAATTCAAATTATTTAGCAAAAATGCAATATGAAAGGTGTAATTTTAATTATTTACCTGGCATTCATTTTCCAGATAATCTTTTCATTGAATCTAATTTGTCTAAGGTTATAAAATCTAACCGTGATATATTAATAGCTGTGCCGAGTAATGTTTTTAGTGATGTACTAAAACAAATTAAGCCGCATCTTCGTACTGATTCACGTATAATTTTAGGAACAAAAGGATTAGAAAAAAACACTGGTCGTTTATTACAATATGTTGTTCATGAAATATTAGGTATAACAATACCTTTAGCTGTAATTTCTGGTCCCTCTTTTGCTATAGAATTAGCTAAAGGATTACCAACAGTAGTTTCTTTGGCTGCAACAAATACAGAATTTGCAAAAGAACTGAAACATAAACTGCACTGTGATAAAACTTTTATAGTTTGTATTAATAGTGATTTAATTGGTTTACAGTTAGGCGGTGCTTTAAAAAATATAATTGCTATTGCTGTTGGTATTTCAGATGGTATTGGTTTCGGAGCTAATGCTAGAACAGCATTAATTACTCGTGGATTAAATGAAATTATTAAATTAGGTACTGCATTAGGAGCACGTTCTACTACTTTTATGGATATAGCCGGATTAGGTGATTTGTTATTGACTTGTACTGATAATAAATCTCGCAACCGTCGTTTTGGTATTATGTTAGGAAAAGGAAATAATATCAACTATGCAAAAAAAAATATTGGACAAGTGGTAGAAGGATATGAAATTATAAAAGAGGCACGCATATTATCTATACGCACTAGTATAAATATGCCAATTATTCAAGAAGTTCATAATGTATTATATTGTGCAAAATCTGTACAAGAAGCAGCAACAAGTTTATTAACTTGTCAAACATGCAAAACAAAAATTATTAGTAAATAAATAATTAAAAAAAATAATATTACAAAATAGGATTTATAATAGTGCTATTTAATGATAAAATTCAACTTTTTTGGAATAAAATTAGAAAAGAAGCTTTTTTATTAAGTAATAGAGAGCCAATATTATCTCATTTTTATTATTTAACATTATTAAAACATGATAGTTTAAGCAGTGCGCAAAGTTATATCTTAGCAAATAAATTAGCTAGTTCAGAAATGTCAGCAAATTCTATTAATGAAATAATAAAAGGAATTTATAAACAAAATTTATCTATTATTTATTCTGCTATTCATGACATTGAAGCGATACATTATCGTGATCCAACAGTAAACCAGTATTCTACACCACTACTATATTTTAAAGGTTTTCATGCATTACAAGCATATCGTATTAGTCATTGGTTATGGCATAACGATCGTCATGAATTAGCAATATTTTTACAAAATCAAATTTCAATTTCTTTTTCTGTAGATATACATCCTTCAGCTACAATTGGTGATGGCATTATGTTGGATCATGCAACAGGTATTGTAATAGGTGAAACAGCAGTTGTTGAAAATAATGTATCTATTTTACAATCAGTTACTTTGGGAGGAACTGGTAAAGTAACTGGAGATAGACATCCAAAAATTCGTGAAGGTGTTATGATAGGAGCCGGAGCTAAAATTCTTGGAAATATTGAAGTAGGAAAAGGTGCTAAAATTGGAGCCGGTGCCGTAGTATTAAATTCTATTCCATCATATACTACTGCTGCAGGTATACCTGCACGTATTGTAAGTCAATTGGGAAATAATAACAATAAACCATCAATAGAAATCAATCAATACTTTAATGAAACATCAGTTTTTCAATTTGGAGATGGCATTTAATACATTTCATATCTTAATATAAAATTACTATTTGTTAAATATGTTTAACTATGTATATATTATATACAAATAATAATTAAGAACATAATTTTTACATAATCGCAACAATATATAAATAATAACTATTATCTTAATCAGATTAAAATAAATATATAATTATCTATAATAGATAATTATATGTATTAAAAAGATCAAATATATCAATATGAATAAAATAGTTAAAATATATAATTTAAGTTAAATTCTTTTTCAAAAATCTTATTGTATTTTTGATTACATGATTTATTTAAATAAATCAGTTTGTATTAGAAATTAATTGTTGTTTTTCTTTATTACAGAATTCGGAGTCTAATATGCAACCGTATTATTGCAAATTAGTAAAACGTTCGGCATTAATAACTGCTATTTTTGCATTTTTTTTATTAATTGTAAAAATTTTTGCTTGGTGGTATACTGGGTCAGTCAGTTTATTAGCAACTTTAATTGATTCTACAGTAGACATAGCAACCTCTCTTATGAATTTTGTAATTATACGTTATTCATTACAACCAGCAGATTCTGAACATCCTTTTGGTCATGGTAAGGCTGAATCATTAGCAGCATTAGCACAAAGCATGTTTATATCTGGATCCTCATTTTTATTATTTCTAACTGGAATTCAATATTTTATTTCACCTAATACATTACGTACTCCTATTATTGGAATAATAGTCACTATTTTTTCATTATGTTCAACCTTATTATTAGTAATTTTTCAAAGATGGGTTGTAAGTAAAACTGCTAGTCAGGCTATACGTGCTGATATGTTACACTATCAATTAGACATTATTATAAATTTTGCTATTTTAATTGCTTTAATATTAAGCAGTTATAATTTTATTCATGCTGATGCAACGTTTGCATTAGGAATAGGATTATTTATATTTTGTAGCGCATTACATATGGGTTATGATGCAATTCAATCATTATTAGATCGTGTTTTACCGGAAAAAGAAAAAGCAAAAATATTAAATATGTCTAGTACATGGCCAAATGTTCAAGGTGTACATGGTTTACGTACTCGTCAATCTGGATCAACTAAATTTATTCAACTCCACTTAGAACTGGATGATCAGTTAACTTTAGCAAATGCACATCAGGTAACTTATAATTTAAAACAAGCTCTATTAAAAGAATTCCCTGGATCAGATATAATGATTCATCAAGATCCTAGTTCAATTATTTATCGTAGATAAATAATAATTATTTAAATAATATTAATATTTAATAATATCAAGTTCTTCTTATATTTCTTATAAAAATATATTATCTGATATCAATCAAGTTATGGTGTTAGCAATATTATAAATTAATTTTTAATAATACTGAACAATCAAAATTACTTTTTTAATTTTGAAACATTCAGGAGTAACAATGATGATAAAAAAAATAGGTGTATTAACGAGCGGAGGAGATTCACCAGGCATGAATGCAGCTATTCGAGGAGTAGTTCGTTCTGCATTAAGTAAAGGTTTAGAAGTTTTTGGTATTTATGACGGATATCTAGGATTATATGAAAATAGAATGATTAATCTTGATCGTTACAGTGTATCTGATATGATTAACAGAGGTGGAACATTTTTAGGTTCTGCACGTTTTCCTAGTTTTCTTAAAAAGAATATTCGATGTGTTGCTGTTAATAATATGAAAAAATGTGGTATAAATGCATTAGTAGTTATAGGAGGTGATGGTTCTTATATAGGTGCAAAAAAAATAACTGAAATGGGTTTTCCTTGTATTGGTTTACCTGGTACTATAGATAATGACATAGCTGGAACTGATTACACTATAGGATATTTTACTGCTTTAGAAACTGTCGTTGAAGCTATTGATCGTATAAGAGATACTTCTTCTTCTCATCAACGCATTTCAATTGTTGAAGTAATGGGTAATTATTGTGGTGATCTTACTTTAGCAGCAGCTATTGCTGGAGGATGTGAATTTATTGTATTACCTGAAATACCATATAATAAAGAAGAATTAGTTACTGAAATTAAAGCTGGTATTGCTAAAGGGAAAAAACATGCGATTGTTGCTATTACAGAAAATATTTGTAATATAGATGACCTAGCTTTTTTTATTGAACAGCAAACTAAAAGAGAAACACGTACTACTGTACTTGGGCATATTCAACGAGGTGGATCTCCATGTGCTTATGATCGTATTTTAGCTTCTCGTATGGGTAATTATGCAATTGAGTTATTAATTGATGGGTATGGAGGATATTGTGTTGGAGTAAACAATGAAAAAATGGTACATTACAATATAACAGATGCTGTTAAAAACTTACCTCGCATTTTTAAATATGATTGGTTAAACATAGCTAAACAATTATATTAAATTATATGTTTCTGTGTATAATATATATTATACTTAATTAATATAATTTAAATATTTTTGGCTATTGCAGCTTTAATGATTTGCATAAATTTCTTTTCATTTAAAGAATGCGTTCCTATTAATAGGCCATTTATGTCTTGTTGATCAAGTAATAAATTAGCATTTTTTTCATTAACAGAGCCACCATATTGAATAATTACTTGTTCTGAAATAACTTTACTTTTTTTAGCAAGATAATACCTAATGAATTCATGAATATCCTGTACTTGTTTAGGATCAGCAGAATGATTAGTACCAATTGCCCAAATAGGTTCATAAGCAATAATTGAATTTTCAAAGGCTATAATTCCTTGACTATCTAATATAGCGTCAATTTGATATTTACAAATTTCTTCTGTTTTTCCTTGGTTATGTTCTTTTTCTGTTTCACCAATACATATAATTGGCATTAAATTAAATAATTTTGCTATAGCATATTTTTTGGAAATATATTGATCATTTTCTCTATGATGAATACGACGTTCTGAATGTCCTATAATTACATATTCTACGCCTATATCTTTTAGCATTTGTGCAGAAGTTTCACCAGTAAATGCTCCATGTAGATGTATATCAACGTTTTGAGCACAAAGTTTAATTTTATGATTTGAAATAAGTTGTTTTGCCTGAGCAAGATATAACATTGGTGGTGCAATAGCTATTTGACAATTTTTAATGTCTTTTAATTCTTTATTTAAAGTTTTTATAAACTTTTGAAGTATTAATTGATTACCATTTAACTTCCAATTTCCTATAATTAATGGTTCTATCATAAAATACTCCTTAAAAAATATATTTAAATATATATTTAAATACTTGTTTTATATAATCTATTTATAATAAATTATTATGTTATATAATCTTTATTTAGTGATTAGTTACTAATAACAATATTTATTAGTTATATATAATAAATATTACCAATAATTTTCCATAGTTATATGACCAGGTTTATTGGTTAAATTTCTTTTCATATTACGAGTCTCTTTTAATAATTGTTGAGTGTCTCGTACCATTTGTGGATTACCACATAACATAACATGACTATATTCAGGATCAATATCTAATTTAATTTGTTTTTCTAATTTTTTATTTATGATTAGTTCAGGTATTCGACCAATTAAAGAAATATTATTTTTTT
Organism: Pantoea sp. Brub; assembly: GCA_016642085.1. Taxonomy (GTDB): domain Bacteria; phylum Pseudomonadota; class Gammaproteobacteria; order Enterobacterales; family Enterobacteriaceae; genus Pantoea_C. The sequence continues at coordinate 124,286 of VOQV01000001.1, forward strand.
CACGACTTACTATAGTTTGAATATAAAGTTGTCCGTTATATTGTTTTTTTAATTGATTCATCAGTGGTAAAAAACTTAAATCTGTAGAATATCTTACAGCATGAATAAGAACAATTTTTTCAAAACGTTCTAGATTTTTTTGATATTGTAATATTGATAAATATGGTCCAATAGCCGTACCTGTAGCAAACATCCATAATACTTTACATTTTTTTGGGATAGCTTGTATAGTAAAACAACCAAATGATTGTTTATGTATCATAATTTGCTCACCAAAATGTAATTTATGTAAACGTGGACTTAATTTTCCATCAGGTACTAAAACAATATAAAATTCTAATATTTCATCGTTAGGTGCATTTACAAAAGAATAAGCTCTTTGTACTTTTACTCCATTAATATCCAATGCCAATTTAGTAAACTGTCCAGCAGTAAACATGTTTATTGAAGATTTTACGCGAAGACTAAACAAATATTTCGTCCAATGTTGAATTTCAAAAATTTGACTATCAATCCAATTAGACATATGTAATCCTTTTATAATATTCATTGATTATACAAATCTTTATTTATGTATTTTTTATTTGTTAATTAACTTATTTAGCAATTCATAATACTTTTTAATTGAAATTACTATGAAAAATTACAAATAATAATTATTTAAATAAAATTTATAACACTAAAAATAATATATCATAAATAAATTTGTTTTTATTAATTTATATAAAAGCAATAAATATCGATTAATAACCACTAGCCTAACTTATAAAGCTAGGCTTGAATAAAAAATAATTATAAAGTTATATTTATAATATAAAACGACTTAAATCTTCATCTGCAATTAATTGATCTAAATGTTTGCTAACATATTTAGAATCAATTGTTATAGATTTACCTTGATGATCACTAGCATTATACGACAAATCTTCCATTAAACGTTCAAGAACTGTATGCAAACGACGTGCACCAATATTTTCTGTACGTTTATTAACTTGCCATGCTGCTTCTGCAATTCTACATATACCATCTTCAGTAAAATGTATATGGACTCCTTCTGTTTTAATTAAAGATTTATATTGAACTGTTAATGATGCATTAGGTTCAGTTAAAATTTTCTTAAAATCATTTACTGTTAAGGCTTGTAATTCTACTCTTATTGGTAAACGACCTTGAAGTTCAGGAATTAAATCAGATGGTTTGGTTATTTGAAATGCTCCAGAAGCGATAAATAAGATATGATCTGTTTTTACCATGCCATGTTTAGTGGATATAGTACAACCTTCTACTAAAGGAAGAAGATCTCTTTGAACTCCTTCACGTGATACATCAGGTCCGTTAGAATGATGTCTCCCACGTTTACAAATTTTATCAATTTCATCAATAAAAACAATCCCATTTTGTTCAACAGCTTCAATAGCATTTTGCTTAATTTCTTCTGGATTAACCAATTTATTAACTTCTTCTTCTATCAAAATCTTCATTGCTTCTTTAATTTTTAACTTACGAGATTTTTGTTTCTGAAATCCAAGATTTTGAAATATAGATTGTAATTGATTAGTCATTTCTTCCATACCTGGTGGAGCCATAATTTCTACACCAAGAGATGTAACTGCTAAATCAATTTCAATTTCTTTATCTGCTAAATGTCCTTCACGTAATTTTTTACGAAAAGATTGACGTGTTATAGAAGAATCATTACCTTCTTTTTCCCCACTCCAATTATTTTTCATTGGAGGAACTAATACATCGAGAATACGTTCTTCAGCCATTTTGTTAGCACGATGTTTATTTTTTTTAATTATTTGACTACGTAACATTTTTATAGCTGAATCAGTTAAATCACGAATTATTGAATCAACTTCTTTTCCTACATAACCTACTTCTGTAAACTTTGTAGCTTCAACCTTAATAAAAGGAGCATTAGCTAATTTTGCCAATCGACGTGCTATTTCAGTTTTACCAACACCAGTAGGTCCAATCATAAGAATGTTTTTTGGTGTTACTTCATGACGAAGTTCTTCATTAAGTTGCATACGTCTCCATCTATTACGTAAAGCAATAGCTACAGCTCGTTTAGCACTATCTTGACCTATAATAAAACTGTTTAATTCCTTGACAATTTCGCGAGGAGTCATCTCAGACATGATTAAAATCCTTACGACATGGATGGTAATTCTTCGAAATTAATATTGTGATTAGTATAAATACATATGTCACCAGCTATTTTGAGTGCTTTTTCAACAATACTTTTTGCGTCTAGTTCAGTATTTTCTAGTAAAGCACGTGATGCAGCTTGTGCAAATGGTCCACCAGAACCAATAGAGATTAGATCATTTTCAGGTTGAATTACATCGCCATTACCGCTGATAATTAATGATACTGATTCACTAGCTACAGCTAACATAGCTTCTAAGCGACGCAACATACGATCAGTTCTCCAATCTTTGGCTAACTCAACAGCTGATTTAATTAAATGTCCTTGATGCATTTCTAATTTGCGTTCAAAAAGTTCAAATAAAGTGAAGGCATCTGCAGTACTACCTGCGAATCCAGCAATTACTTTATCATTATAAAGACGACGTATTTTTTTAACATTGCTTTTCATTATAGTACTTCCAAGAGTAGCTTGACCATCACCGCCAATTACTACCCGATTTTTACGTCGCACACTTACTATTGTTGTCACAGGTAGATTCCTTTTTTTAACTTAGAACAAACTCCAAATTAAGCATGGAGTATTACGCAAAGAGATATGGGGCAAGTTTAATAGGTTTCAACCCCCCATTTGATTATAATCATTTAATTATTAATGCAATAAATATATAACCTGTGATCTATAAATTATTAAATGATCTATAATATATTAATAGTTACGTTACAACAAATTCATATACTATATTAATAGTATGATTTGCAATTGACAATAATATATTTAAATACTTGCACATCATTTTAAAAATAAAAAAATAATCATCTGCTGATATTAGATTAATTATATATAAATAAATTAATTTTTATATAAATTTATTTTCATTTGAAATGATACTTTAAAATATAAGCATAATAAGATTATTTATATTTAATATATTTAAATGTCATATTAAAATTAATTTATTTACATATAATTAATACATTTAATTATTATAATTCATTAATTATCAATTGGATCAATATCTAAAATCAAATGAATTTTGCGTGCTTCAGGTAATGCATTTATTAATGGTAAAGTTTTGTTAAGTAACAATTGTAGTTTTTTTCTAGAATTGTGTTGAATTATTAATTGCCACCTCCAACGTCCATTTTTTTTTGGCTGTAAAGATGGTATTGGACCTATAAACCAAATTGATTTATCATTAAGACATTTACTTTTAATTATATTATGTATTTTTGTGAGAAACATTATAACTTTGTAATTATTGAAATCTTCTGCACGAAATAGAGCATGATTAGTCCACGGTGGAAGTGATCCATATTTACGATCTAATAACATTTGTTTTGCAAAAGATAAATATCCTTCATTAATTAATGTTTTTAATATAGGATGATTTGGATGATATGTTTGTAATAATACTTCACTTGTTTTTCCAGCACGTCCAGCACGTCCAGCAACTTGAGTATACAATTGTGCAAATTTTTCAGAAGCTCTAAAATCTGTTGAAAACAATGAACTATCCACATCAATTATGATAACTAAAGTTACATCTAAAAAATTATAACCTTTTGTAATCATTTGAGTTCCAATTAAAATATGTGCTCCACCTTTATTTACAAAATTTAAATATTTTTTAAATGCACCTTTATTCCTAGTAGTATCATAATCTATGCGGGATATAGGTATATTAGGAAATAATGTACTCAGTTTTTTTTCAATTTGTTCTGTACCCACACCAATAGGTATCAAAGTTATTGAATTACAGTTAGGACATTCACTGTAAAGTGATTTTTGAGTATTGCAATAATGGCAACGTAATTGTTGTTGATTTTGATATAATGTATAATAATGTTCACATTTCTTACATTCTGCAATCCAACCACAATCATGACATAATAATATAGGTGAAAATCCTCTACGATTTAAAAATAATAATACTTGATTGTTAGCATATAAATGTTCACTAATTTTATCAATTAATTGAGTAGCTAAACCACCAATTAATTGTGTACTTCTTAAATTTATTATTTGTTTAAATACTAATGTATTTTTACTAGCACGTTTTATAAGATTAAGTTGGTGATATTTACCAATATATACATTGTGCAAACTTTCTAATGCAGGAGTTGCAGATCCCATTATAATTGGTATATTTTCTTCATAAGCTCTTAAAACTGCTAAATCTCGTGCTTGATAACGCCATCCATCTTGTTGTTTATAAGAGCTATCATGTTCTTCATCAATAATTATAACTCCAGGTCTTGCTAATGGTATAAATAAAGCAGAACGTGTACCGATTATAATAGCTGTTTCACCTCTTTTAGCACGTAACCAAACTGCTAATTTTTCTTGATTATTTAATGAAGAATGTAATATATCTATAGGTACATTAAATCTTTGACGAAAATAATCAATGGTTTGAATAGTTAAACCAATTTCTGGAACTAAAATTAAAGATTGTCTATTAAAAAATATCATTTTTTCTATTATTTTAAGATAGACTTCTGTTTTTCCAGAACCAGTAATGCCAAATAATAACCAAGCAACATAATTACTACTTTTTTTAAAAATACTATCAACAGCTATTTTTTGATCATGATTTAATACTATATGTGAATTTTTAATAGAAAAATAATTACACCAATTTGATTTTATTAACTTATCTTCATTGAGACAACATAATCCTTTTTTACATAAAGATTTCATAATGGAACTAGTTATCCCTAAATTTTTAATTTGATAGTGAAATATAGGTTGTTGACGTAAAATAGTTAATGCTGTTTGTTGTTTTGGCGCTTGTTTGAAAGACGCTAAATTAACTACAGAACCTTTTTGAGTAATTTTCCAAGAAATAATTGAGTTTATATTTATAGATTTTCCTTGACGTAATAAATTAGGTATAGCATTAATTAAAACTTCTCCTAATGGAACATGATAATAATTAGCAGCCCAATGTAACACTTTCCATAATTTATTTGAATATATAGATGTATTATCTAAAACTTCTTCAATTATTTTTAATTTTTTTTCAGGTATTTTGCTATCTTTTTTTAAAGATACTACAATACCAATCATTTTACGATTACGAAAATAAACTCTTACTCGTCCACCTACAGCTGGTTGCATACCTTGTAAAATTCTGTAATCAAATAAGTTAAACAATGGAATCGGTAATGCTACTCGTACAATAAACATTATTAATATTTTTCTCCTTGTAAATATAAAACATATCGCATATATTTTAAAATAAATTAAATAATCATTTATGTATTAGCAATACTAGGCATATATAAATTATTTATGTAGAATAAATCATATCTAAAATTGTTAATAAAAATCATAATATTATTTATGAGAGGTTGTTATGAAGAAAGGAATTCATCCAAAATATGAATCAATAACTATTTATTGCACTTGTGGTAATGTGATACATACACGTTCTACCTTAACTTATAATAAATTGAATTTAGATGTATGTGGAAAATGTCATCCTTTTTATACTGGAAAACAGCGTGATGTATCTACTGGCGGTCGTGTTGATCGATTTAATAAACGTTTTTCTTTGATTCACAATCAAAAAATAAAATAATATTTTTATATTCTATTAATAAAAATAATCATTAAATAATCTAACAGAATACTTTTATATTAATTTAAAATATCTGCGTTATTTAATCAAATTTTTTATTTTTTAAAATTTGATTTTAATATGTATATTTAAAATATTATTTTACACAATGTTAAATTATCAATAATATTAAATATTTTGCTTTCAAATTAATAATACTATGAATAGTATAAAATTAAAAATTGAAATGCATATTAATAAAATATTTATATTATATCATTATAATGGTTATTAATTATGATATTTAAAAAAGAAACAATTGCAGTTCATAGTGGTTTAAATGATGACAAGCAATATGGTTCTGTTATACCACCTATTCATCTTTCTAGTAATTATAATTTTAATGATTTTAAACAGCCTCGTATACATGATTATTCTCGTCGTAGCAACCCAACTAGGGATCTAGTACAATGTACGTTGTCTAAATTAGAAGGTGGTTCCGATGCAATATTAACAAATACTGGTATGTCAGCAATCCATTTAATTACTAGTATTATTCTGAAACCTGGAGATTTATTAATCGCACCATATGATTGTTATGGTGGTAGTTATCGTTTATTTTCTAGTTTACATGATCACGGTATATATCGCGTAAAATTTATTGATCAAAATAATAAATTAAAGTTAAATTCAGTATTTCATGAAAAACCGAAATTAATATTTATTGAAAGTCCAAGTAACCCTTTATTACGCGTAGTAGATATAATTTTTATATGTAAATTAGCTCAAGAGTCAGGTACTATTAGTGTAGTAGATAATACATTTTTGAGTCCTATTTTACAAAATCCTTTGCTATTAGGAGCTGATTTAGTTATTCATTCTTGTACTAAATATTTAAATGGACATTCAGATTCATTATCTGGAGCGATAATTGGTAAAAATTTAGAAATAATGAAAAAATTATCTTGGTGGGCTAATACCATTGGAGTAACTGCTAGTGCATTTGACAGTTATTTATTATCACGTAGTTTACGTACTTTATCACCTCGCATTCACATTGCTCAAAAGAATGCATTGCACATTATTAGTTATTTAAAAAAACAAAAAATGGTTAAAAAAATATATCATCCATCTTTGCCAGAGAATCCTGGTCACGAATATGCAATTAATCAACAACGTGGTTTTGGTGCTATGTTAAGTTTAGAACTTCATGGAAATGAAGTTCTGGTCAAACGTTTTTTAAAATCATTAAAATTATTTACATTAGCTGAATCTTTAGGTAGTGTAGAAAGTTTAATATCACATACTGCTAGCATGACACATGCATCGATGTCTATTCAAAATAGAAAAAAAGCAGGTATTTCAGAGACATTATTACGTATTTCAGTAGGTATTGAAAATTTTGAAGATTTGATTTTTGATTTAGATAATGCATTTAAAATAGCTTATAATTATTAATTTAGTATTTTTAAAAAATTGTCATTAATTATTGTTATAACATATATTGATTAAATGAATACTGTGATTATTAAATATAATCAATTTAATAAATTTCTGCTTAAACATTATTATTATAATAAATATAAAATTTAAATATACCTGCTTTTTATTTTCTATAAATTATTCAAATAAAGATTATACATTATTAATTAAATATAAATTTAATTAATAAAATATTTAATTGGATAATATAGAAATAGGTGAAAAATGAATGTCGATATTAATCATAACAAACTTTTTGATGATAAAATATTAGAAATAAGTAAATTAATTCATGTATCCTTTGAATTTTTTCCTCCTAAAAATCAATTAATGGAAAAAATGTTATGGAATTCAATTAATTTTTTGAGCACATTAAATCCTCAATTTATTTCAGTTACATATAATTATGCTACAAAAAATCTCACAAATAATTGTATAAAAAATATTCAATATCGTACTAAATTAAAAGTTGCACCACATCTTACATGTATAGATGCTAATGCTGATGAATTACGCACTATAGCATATAATTATTGGGTAAATGGAATTACTCATATTGTAGCTTTGCGTGGAGATTTAACTAAAAATAATCATAAACCAAAAATGTATGGTTATGATTTAGTATGTTTATTAAAAGAAATTGCAGATTTTGATATTTCTGTTGCTGCTTATCCAGAAATGCATCCTGAAGCTAAAAGTTTTCAAGATGATTTGATAAACTTGAAATATAAAATTGAAGCAGGAGCTAATAGAGCAATAACTCAATTTTTTTTTGATGTAAATAAATATTTACGTTTTCGTGATCGTTGTGCAGCTATCGGTATAAATGTTGATATTATACCTGGTATTTTACCTATATCAAATATTCAACAATTGCATAAATTTGTTAAAATGACGAATATTTCTATTCCCAATTGGATATATGAAATATTTAATGGTTTAGATAATCATGAAATATGCAAAATAATAGGTGTTAATATTGCTATGGAAATGGTTAAAATTCTTTTTAATGAAGGAGTTAAACACTTTCATTTTTATACTCTAAATAAATTTGAAATGAGTTATGCAATTTATTATATTTTAGGTGTAAAAGCTAAAAATGAAATATTATAGTTAATTTTTTAATATCATAAATCTTTATTAAAATGACTATTAAATTAGAATTTATTTAATTGAATGCAGTGTTTATAAAACAAATTAATAATTTATTTTATATAAAGATACATTAAATCATAATGTTAATTAATATATCATAGTAAATAATATTTGAATAATATATATTATGGTCTTGTTCTATATAATTAAAATATAAGAAGAGTAATCTTAATTACAAAAATAATGAATCATTTTTTTTATTATTTTATAAGTAGGTTTAAGATATGAAATATCCATACATTCATTTGGTTGGTGAGCTTGTGTAATTGATCCTGGACCTAATATTATTGTAGGACATAATTGTTGAATCAATGACGCCTCAGTGCAATAATTGGCTACTTTTGTAGGTTTATCGAGTAAACTTTCTATTTGTTGTACTAATATGTGATTAATAGGACAATTATATGCAGGAATTGATGAATGCAATTTTTCAATAATAATCCTCCCAGGCCAATTTTTTTTTATAGAATCAATTGTTTTATGAATTATTAAATCTAAATTATCAACAGAACATTCTGGTGCAGGACGGATATCTATATGCAATTCACAGTAAGAACATATACGATTGACTATATCCCCACCTTTAATGTAACCAAAATTTATAATAAAAGGTGGATTAAAAAATTGATTAATAGTATCATTTTGTTTATAAATATTTCTTAAATTTATTAAACTATCTATAACTTTTTGCATTAGTTCAATAGCATTAATAGTTTTATTAGATATTTCACTAGAATGTCCTGATTCTCCTTTGACACGAATAATATTAGCACAATGACCTCTGTGTGCTCTTATTGGTTTAAGAGATGTTGGTTCTCCTATAATAGCAATGTCTGGCTTTAATGTGGTATTTTTTACAAAAAAATCAGCACCTCCCATAGTGGTTTCTTCATCTGCAGTAGCTAAAATATATAAAGGTTTTTTAAATTTTTTAAAATTAACGTCACGTAAAACGTCTAAAATAAATGCAAAAAAACCTTTCATATCAACAGAACCTAAACCATATAATTTGCCATGTAATTCAGTTAAAGTAAATGGATCATACCGCCATTGACTAAAATCACATGGAACAGTGTCAGTATGTCCTGATAACATTAAACCGCCTATATCTTCTTCTCTACTTTTGGCTAACATATTAAATTTATTGTGTGTATTAGGAATTGTTTGTATGTCAATAGCAAAACCAAGATCGTAAAACCAATTGGCTAATAAATTAATTAAATCTTGATTACTATGATCTAATGTAGTATTAAAAGCACTAATAGATGGAATGGATATTAATTGTTTATAGCATTCGATAAAAGGTGGCAATGTTGTTTTCATAGTTCAAAATCCGAAATTAACATAACGCTAATTGTTTATAATCAAAAATATATAATGATATATATTATAAATAATATGATTAATCTATATGAAATATTAATGATAGATTTAAAATCTTTTTTAGCATAATAAATTATTATAATAAGGTGTATTACTTAATGTTAAAAACATTAATTATTGGTGCTAGCGGTTATACTGGTGTAGAACTTATTACTTTATTACATAAACATCCAAATATAAATATAATAGCATTATTAATATCAGAAGATAGCCTTAATATTGGAAAAAAATTATCTGATATATATCCACAATTAAAACATATTATAGATTTACCATTGCAAAAAATTGACAATGATGTGTCAAGATGGAAATCTAAAATAGATGTAGTATTTTTAGCTACTTCTCATGAAGTTAGTTATATATTAGCACCTAAATTTATTAATATAGGTTGTATAGTTTTTGATCTTTCAGGTGCATTTAGGATTAATAATGCAAATATTTATGAAAAATTTTACAATTTTAAACATGATAATACTGCTTTATTGAATAAAGCAGTTTATGGTTTAGCAGAATTTTACTTTAATAGTATTAAAAATGCTCAATTAATTGCAATACCAGGTTGTTATCCAACAGTTGCTCTTTTATCTTTAAAACCTTTAATGGATAGTAATTTATTAGACTTATCACATTACCCAATTATTAATGCAATTAGTGGAGTTAGTGGCTCAGGACGTAAAGCTAGTATAAATACTCATTTTTGTGAAATTAGTTTAAAACCTTACGGAATTTTTAATCATCGTCACTATCCAGAAATTGTTAGCTATCTTGGTTGTCAAGTAATTTTTATTCCACATATTGGTAATTTCTCTAGAGGTATTTTAGCAACTATAGTTTGTCATTTAAAAACAGGTATTACAAAAAAAATAGTTCAAAAAACTTTTTTAAATTACTATCAGAATAAGCCATTAATTAGATTATATACACAAGGATTTCCATCCTTAAATTCAGTAATTAAATTACCATATTGTGATATTGGTTTTGAAATAAAAAAGAATAATTTAATCATAATTGCTACTGAGGATAATTTGTTAAAAGGATCTTCTTCGCAAGCCATACAATGTTTAAATATTCGCTTTGGTTTACCTGAAGGATTATCTTTAATTAATTATCATGTGAATTAAGAGAAAATGTTAATGAATAATCCTTTAGTAGTTAAATTAGGTGGCAGTTTATTAAATAACGAAATAATAATGAATCACATATTTAACAATATACTTTGGTTTCGTTTAAATAAAAATATTTCAATTATTATAGTTCATGGAGGTGGTGTAATAGTAGATGAATTAATGGAAAAATTATCAATAACTACAAGGAAAAAAAATGGATTACGTATTACTCCATCTAATCAAATAGATATTATTACAGGGGCATTAGCAGGTATTGCTAATAAAAAATTACTGGCATATGCAAAAAAATTTAAAGTTAATGCTGTAGGTTTATCTTTAGGTGATGCAGACTTAATGACTATATTAAAAATTAATAATAATTTTGGTAATGTTGGTAAAGCAATACCTAAAAATCCATTATTAATTAGTAGTTTATTAGATATTAAATATATGCCAATTATTAGTTCAATAGGTATTACTGATGATGGAGAATTAATGAATATTAATGCTGATCACGCTGCAATAGCATTAGCATATTGTATTAATGCTAATTTAATTTTTGTATCAGATGTAAATGGTATTATGGATATCAATGGCAAAATAATTGATAAGATTAATACAATTAAAGCTAATAAATTAATATCAGACGGAATTATTAAAAATGGTATGATCATTAAATTGAAATCTGCATTAGAAGCAACTCATATTCTTAATCGTCCAGTATATATAGGAGGTTGGCAACAAATAAAAGAACTATTTTATTTAATATTCACAAATATATTAGTAGGTACTAAAATTTATTTATAAACTGTTTATTAAAGGATAATGAATCAATGCCACAAAAAAAAATAAACAAAATTGTATTAGCTTACTCTGGTGGACTGGATACTTCGGTTATAATACCTTGGTTAAAAGAAAATTATAATCAGTGTGATATTGTTGCATTTGTAGCTGATATAGGACAAGAACCAAATTCTTTACAAGACCTTCATGATAAAGCCTTACAATCAGGAGCTTCATCTTTTCATTTATTTGACCTAAAAGAAGAATTTATTAAAGAGTATGTTTATCCTGTACTTCAAACAGGGGCAATATATGAAGGTGGTTATCTCATGGGTACTGCAATGTCAAGACCTATTATTGCTAAATATCAAGTAGAACTAGCAATGAAAATTGGTGCTGATGCATTATGTCATGGAGCAACTGGTAAAGGTAATGATCAAGTTCGTTTTGAAACAGCTTATGCTGCATTAGCGCCTAATTTAAAATGTATTGCGCCTTGGAGAGAATGGCAATTTTGTTCTAGAGAGAACTTGATAGAATATCTCAAAAAAAATCACATAACGTCAAATATATCTGAAAAAAAAATATATAGTCGTGATGAAAATGCATGGCATATATCTACTGAAGGAGGTATTTTAGAAGATCCAATAAATAAACCTAATAAAGATTGCTGGATTTGGACTGTTGATCCAATTGAAGCTCCCAATAAACCAGAAGATGTTATTGTTAGTATTCATGAAGGGAAAATAAATGCTATTAATCATAAAGTATTAAGCCCTTTTCAGTGTTTAAACAAATTAAATATTCTTGGAGCTAAACATGGAATAGGTCGTTTAGATATAATAGAAAATCGTTTAGTAGGTATAAAATCACGTGGTTGTTATGAAACTCCAGGTGGTACTATCATGATGACTGCCTTGCGAGCATTAGAACAATTAGTTTTAGACAGAGATAGTCTTAAATGGCGTTTGCAATTAGGTCATGAATTCTCTTATATAGTTTATGATGGACGTTGGTTTACTCCTGTACGAAAATCTATTCAAGCATCTGCTGAATCATTATCTAAATATTTAACTGGAGAAATAGTTTTAACTCTTTATAAAGGTCAGGTTATTGCTATTCAAAAACAATCTATTAATAGTTTATATTCAAAAACATATTCTACATTTGGTAAAGATAAAATATACAATCATCATGATGCAAATGGTTTTATTCATTTATATTCACTTTCTTCTCGCATTAGAGCTCTAAAAAAACAAAATCAATTAATTTAAAAAAAAACAAATACTAAAAATATTTAATAGAAACAATAACAAAGGAGTTTTATATGATCCTATGGGGAGGACGTTTCCATAAAAAAATCAATCAAGATTTTAAAAAAATCAATGATTCTTTGAATTTAGATTATCACTTAGCAGAACAAGATATCATTTGTGCCATTGCTTGGTCAAAATCTTTAATGAAAATAAATATATTAACTAATATTGAACAAAAAAAAATAGAAGATACATTAATTACCATATTAAATAAAGTGAAAATTAATCCTAAACAAATATTACAAAGTAATGCAGAAGATATTCATAGCTGGCTTGAACATGAATTAATTAATGAATTAGGTGAATTAGGTAAAAAAATTAATACTGGTCGTAGTAGAAATGAGCAAATCACAACAGATTTAAAATTATGGTGTAAAGATAAAATTAAAATATTGATGCATAAACTTTGGAAATTTAAGGAAATATTAATCTTAGTTGCTGAAAAGAATCAAGATATAATAATGCCTGGATATACTCATTTACAACGTGCTCAACCAATTACTTTTGCGCATTGGTGCCTTGCTTATTTAGAAATGATAGAAAGAGATGAAAATCGTTTACAGGATACGTTAAAACGTTTAGATGTCAGTCCATTAGGTTCTGGAGCTTTAACAGGAACTAGTTTTAATATTGATCGAAAACAATTAGCAAATTGGTTAGGATTTAATTCTATTACTAATAACAGTCTTGATGCCGTTTCTGATCGAGATTATGTATTAGAATTACTATCTAATGCAGCAATTAGCATGATACATTTATCACGTTTCGCCGAAGATATGATTTTTTTTAACAGTTCTGAAGCAGGATTTATTGAATTATCAGATGAAATCACATCAGGTTCTTCCTTAATGCCACAGAAAAAAAATCCAGATGCATTAGAGCTCATTCGTGGAAAATGTGGTCGTGTACACGGATCATTAATTAATATAATGATGGTATTAAAAGGTTTACCACTATCTTATAATAAAGATATGCAGGAAGATAAAGAAGGACTATTTGATGCTATATATACTTGGTTGGAATGTTTATCTTTATCAACTTTAGTATTACAAGATATTAAAATAAACAAAATACATTGCAGACAAGCTGCGGAAAAAGGATATTTAAATGCCACTGCATTGGCAGATTATTTAGTTCATAAAGGTATATCTTTTCGTAAAGCTCATTATATTACAGGTCAAATAGTTACAGAAGCAATAAATCAAGGTGTATCGTTACATTTGCTAGATATAAATCAATTAAAAAAATTTAACACAATAATTAATGAGGATATATATTCATATTTAACATTAGAATCATGTCTTAATAAACATGATGTGATTGGAGGAGTATCACCTAACCAAATATTGTTAGCAATAAATAATGCTAAAAAACGTTTAAAATCTACTTGTTCTTAATAAAAAAACAATAATTGTTATATTTATCATAGCATGATAAATTATAATGTTATGATAACAGTATTTTGCTAATATAAATATATAATATGCAAATATACTTTAATAATTATTAGTTTTAATTATTTAAAAAAGTTTTTTAAAAATATTTTTTGTTAAATTCAATAATTTATTTAATTGTTTTTAAAAAAAATTTAATAAAATTACTAATTATCTATAATTGTTAATTATTTGTTCTAATCAATATAAGTAATAGCATTATTTAATTAACATATAGTGATGTTGTTTGTAGAATATTAAATATATTATTATTTATTATAAAAAATAAATATATACAATATTGATTATGAATAATTAATATAATATTAATATACCTATCAAACACTATTATGATTAAAAATCATGTATTTGCAAATGTTTCTAATTTAAAAAAAACAATATTAATATTTGATTCTGGTATTGGGGGTATTTCAATTTACAATGAAATAAAAAATAAATTAACAAATATACACTATATTTATCTTTTTGATAATTTATGTTTTCCATATGGAGAAAAAACAGATCAATTTATAATTTACAGGTTAATTAAGATTTTTAATACAATAATAGAAAAACATGTTTTATGTGCTATTATCATAGCCTGTAATACTGCTAGTACATTAGCTTTAAAAGCATTACGTAAACTTTATACTATTCCAATTATAGGAGTAGTACCTGCAATTAAACCAGCAGTTAAATTAACACGCAATGGTATTATAGGATTATTAGCGACAAATGCTACAATATCTAGTTCATATATTAATGAACTCATAAGTGAATTTGCTCAAAATTATAATATTAAAATGTTATCATCATCTAAACTAGTACATTTAGCTGAATCTAAATTTTCTGGTAATAAAGTGTCTTTAAATAAAATATATGATATTATCAAACCGTGGTTAATTATATCTAATCAACCAGATACTGTAATATTAGGTTGTACACATTTCCATTTTTTACGTGAAGAATTACAATTAATATTGCCTAAAACTACATATTTAATAGATTCTAATGCAGCAATTGCTTCTCGTACTGCTTTCATATTATCAAATATGAAAGAAAAATATGACAAATTGCAAAAAAACATCGTATATTGTACTTGTTTAGATAATAAATCCATAAAACTATTTAAAATTTTTAAGAATTATGGTTTTGCACTATCTGAGATTATATCATTAAATTAAGTATTAATAAAATATTTTATTTTAAGTTAAATAATTTTTCATGAATATAATATACAAAATTAATTTGTTTATTTTAAAAAAATAATTTGACTATCAATGATATTAAGCAGATAATGTGTCTGCTGTATTGATGTCTATCTTATTTTATTCAATAGCTCTTTTAAAAATTTGTAATGTAATATGTGTGGGTACTCATAAGATTAATATTATTTTTTTAAATTTATTATGTTTATTGTTTTAATAATTAAATTTAATGCAAATTTAATTCAAATTGAAGAGTTTGATCATGGCTCAGATTGAACGCTGGCGGCAAGCCTAACACATGCAAGTCGAACGGTAACATAGAAAAGTTTA
>VOQV01000010.1 GCA_016642085.1 Pantoea sp. Brub
TACCGACGCTTTACGCAGATTAGCACGTCCTTCATCGCCTCTGACTGCCAAGGCATCCACCATATACGCTTAATTACTTAATCTTACAACCTACAGGTATCTCTCATTTTTTATAATAGATAAAAAATCTTCATTAAAAAATGCATATTTCATATTTTAATCAACATACATTATTAAATTTATTAATCTTAGTTCAAATTTTTAAAGAACAAAAAAATATTAATATTTTTTATATTAATATAATAATTATTATTTGTGGAGCTAAGCGGGATTGAACCGCTGACCTCCTGCGTGCAAAGCAGGCGCTCTCCCATCTGAGCTATAGCCCCTTAGTTTAGGCTTAAGTGGACTTGAACAACACCGACCTCACCCTTATCAGTGGTGTGCTCTAACCAACTGAACTAAAAGCCTATTAATTATTATAATAATCTATAATGCAATATGTGTGAGTACTATATAGAAAATATATTTAAATAATAATGAGGTGATCCAACCACAGATTCCCTTACAGTTACCTTGTTACGACTTCACCTCAGTCATGAATCACAAAGTGGTAAGCGACCTCTCCATAAGATTAAGAAGCTACTCACTTCTTTTTCAACCTACTCCCATGGAGTGATGGGCGATGTGTGCAAGGCCGGGGGAACGTATTCACCGTAGCATTCTGATCCATGATTACTAGCGATTCCGACTTCATGGAGTCGCGGACTAAGACCAAGCCGCTTACTTTTCTTCTTGCGAAGTTGTTTCTCTTTCTATACACCATTGTAACACGTGTGTAGCCCTACTCATAACTCATAAAGGCTATGATGATCATCCCCACTTTCCTACAGTTTATCACTGGCAGTCTCCTTTGAGTTCCCGACTTAATCGCTGGTAATAAAGGATAAGGATTGCGCTCGTTGCGGGACTTAACCCAACATTTCAAAACACGAGTTCTAGCTACAACCATGTTCTCAACGTTCCCGAAGGCACCAAAACATCCAGGGTGGTCATATCTGACTTAATCGCCTATGTACTATTTACGCCCAGTAATTTCGATTAACGCTCTCATCCTCCGTATTACCACGGCTGCTGGCACGGAGTTAGCCAGCGGTGCTTCTGCTTTAAGTAATGTCAAACAATATAGGTATTAATCTTAGTATTTTCTTCCCTGCTGAAAGTACTTTATAATAACTCTAAGAGCTTCTGCATAGACGAGGCATAACTGCATCAGGAGGCTTTTGCCTATTGTTATTGTGCAATATTCACCTACTGCCTCCCGTAGGAATCTAGACAGTGTCTCAATTCCAGTGCTGGTTATCCTTCCTCTCAGACCAAACAGCTAGGGATCGTTGCCTAGCCATTACCTTACTACCTATTAGCTAATCCCATCTAGGCTTATCTAATGGCATGAGGTTCTTATATAGAATCCCACAATTTTGGTCTTTCGACTTTATGCGGTATTAGCTATTATTTCCAATAGTTGTCCTCTCTCCATTGGGTAGATTTTCAGATATTACTCACCTGTCCGACACTCGTTATCCAAAAAAATAAACTTTTCTATGTTACCAGTTCGACTTGTATGTATTAGGCTTGCCACCAGCGTTCAATCTGAGCTATGATCAACCTCTTCAAATTGAAATAAATATGATTAAAATTTTATTTAGTTTTCAAAAAAATACTTTAATCAAGTAATGATTAATATCAAAATTTAAAATTAGATTGATATTATTCTTACTAGTACTTACACATATAACTGTATAATTTTTAAAAAAAACCATTTATTATAATTTGATAACAAGAATAACATTCAAAATGTATACTACTCTTTAATGTCTTTAATAATCAAATTATTTATTTGAAAACAAATAATTTGATTATTATATTTATTAAAATAAAATTATACATTTTATTAAAAATTTTATAAATAATTAGTATTTATATATATTGTATATTATTATATATAATATAGCTAATTCTATTATTATAGAATTATTTATAAATTAATATTTCGAAATATATTTAAAGACTATGCGTATAGGTATGTATTTGATATTATGTATCTAATGTATAAAGTATAGATTACATGGTACATGATTGCAGCTATAAATTTAAAATATTTAATATCCGTTCATGTTACACATTTTTATCTTTAAAATAAATATTTTTATTTAAGCTATTTAATAATATTTACCAAATATTAATTCTAATATTTCAAATTCAAATTAGTGGTAATTTTTACATTAAATTATTAATTGGATTATTGATGCGCACTACTAAATATTCATTATTTACTAAACGAATAAATACATTAGATATTGAAGAAACTATTAGTTATAAGTTAATGTTAAGTTCAGGTATGATTCGTAGAGTTGCTTCTGGTATATATACATGGTTGCCTACAGGTATACGTGTATTAAAAAAAATAGAACACATCGTTCGTAATGAAATGAATAGAATAAATGCATTAGAAATATTAATGCCAATTGTACAACCAGCTCATTTATGGCAAGAAAGTAATCGTTTAGAACAATATGGTCCAGAATTACTCAGGTTAAAAGATCGCAATAAACGATTGTTTGTATTAGGACCTACACATGAAGAAATAGTTACTGAATTAATCAAAAATGAATTATCTTCTTATAAAGAATTACCATTAATATTATATCAAATTCAAACTAAATTTCGCGATGAAATTCGTCCTCGTTGTGGAGTTGTCAGAGCACGTGAATTTATTATGAAAGATGCTTATTCTTTTCATTGGTCTAAACAATCTTTACAAGAAACATATGATAATATGTATGACGCATATAGTAGAATATTTAACTATATTGGTCTTAATTTCCGAGTAGTACAAGCAGATAGTGGTTCCATAGGTGGAAGTATATCACATGAATTTCACGTATTATCAAATAGTGGTGAAGATAATATTATTTTTTCATCTAAATCTAATTATGCAGCAAATTTAGAATTAGCAAAAGCTATTACACCGATAATAGAAAATGTTGAACCAATACAAACATTATATCAAATTGAAACTCCTAATGTTAAAAATATATTACATATCACAGAACAATTTAATTTGTCTATAAAAAAAACAATTAAAACTTTAATAGTTAAAGGTAAAAATAATAATACTAAATTAGTTGCTTTATTAATCAGAGGAGATCATGAACTAAACACAAGAAAAGCAGAGAAGATAGATATTATTGCTTCACCATTAATTTTTGCAACTGAAGAAGAAATACGTTTAGAAATTGGTGCTGGACCAGGTTCAATAGGTCCAATAGGTTTAAATATACCAATTATTGCTGACCTAACTGTAGCAAAAATGAAAAATTTTATAGCTGGTGCTAATATTGATGGTAAACATTATATTGGTATTAATTGGGAAAGAGATTTACCGTTAACTAAAATAGCAGATATTCGTAATGTAGTTGAAGGTGATTTAAGTCCAGATGGTAAAGGTATAATAAATATTCAACGAAGTATTGAAGTAGGACATATTTTTCAATTAGGAACTAAATACTCAAAATTAATTAAAGCATATATTCAAGATAAACATAATTATAATAAACCTATAATAATGGGTTGTTATGGTATAGGGATTACTCGTATATTAGCATCAATAATTGAACAAAATTATGATAAAAATGGTATTATTTGGCCTCAAGTATTAGCTCCTTTTGAGATAGCAATTATACCAATAAATATGCATAAATCTTGTTTAGTAAAAGATTTTACTGAAATGCTATATAATGAATTATCTAGCAAAGGTGTTGATGTTATTATTGATGATCGTATAGAAAGTCCAGGAGTTATGTTCTCAGATATAGAATTAATTGGTATTCCAAATATTGTAATTGTTAGTGAACACAATCTTAATAAAGAAATTATAGAATATAAATCACGTATTACCGGTAAAAAACAAATCATTCCAAAAAATCATATTATTAATTTTGTATTAAAAGAACTAATTAAAAAATAATTTATTATTGTTAAAAGTATAATTATCTTTATGCCAAATTATTTGACAACCTTCGTTGTTAGAAGAGGTTCCTTCGTCTGTAATAAATAAACCTAAGGCACATATAAAGATATTATTGTAAAAAATTAATGGTATTTTATGACGTTCCCAAGATGGAACAAAATATTCTTTCCATATTTTTGTTATTTTGCACAGTTTAGTTCTTCCTGCTATTTTAAAATAGCCGTTAATAGAAAATTGTATATTAACAATTTCATTTAATTTTGGTTTTCGTAATATATTTTTATTTTGATTAAATTGCAACATGCCTAAATTACAAGGAAGAGTTAATTTTTTATTTAGGTCATGCCATGTTATTTTTATATTCTTGAATGTAGGAGTTACCATCATAGGTAACCAATAAATATATTTCTTAAATCTACGTATTTCAAAATTACTAATTTTAATGCATGGTTTAGCATCTATTTTACTCATTATTACTTCATCATAAATATGTTTTATCATATCAAACGATGGCATAATTCCTCCTAGATAAGCAATCCAACGACGTAATATTGCATAAACCTTTATTTTACTCATTTGTAATAAAGGAATAAAATATAAACTACCGTTTGACTGTATTAAATAATTTAATTGATGTATTAAGAATTCATCAATTAATGCTTCTTGTTCAGCACATAGCATAGCACTTCTTGAAGAAGTTTGTGTGAAACTTGGCCAACGATGAATTAATTTGGGTATAATACAATGACGTAAAAAATTGCGATCATAATTTATATTTAAATTACTATTATCTTCTATCCAAGTTAAATTATTTAATCTTGCATATTCTTCTATTGTTTTTCTTGAACATTTCAAAAGAGGACGTAATAATTTATTATTTCCAATATGATTGATCATTTGCATAGCACTTAAACCTTTTGGTCCACTGCCTCTTTTCAGTGCTAACAATAAACTTTCACATTGATCATCAAGATGATGTGCAGTTATTAAATATTCTTTACAGTTTAATGCAGAAATTAAAGCGTTATATCTACCTTGACGAGCAGATGCTTCTATTCCTTGTCCTTTGTTATTTTTGACATTAATGCATACTATGTTATATTCGATATGCAATTGCATACATATATTTTTACAATGCATGGCCCATTTATTAGATTGAGAATTTAAATTATGATTTATGTGTATTGCACGCATTTTAGATACAGGGTTTTTTTTATGCCACATGTTTAAATAATGAAGCAGAACTGTTGAATCTAATCCACCGCTAAATGCTACTGCGATTTTCGAGTTATATGTTAAAAATAAATCAGTTGAAAATAATAACATTTAGATAAAACCCATTATCAATTGCATAATATATATATAATTATATGTCATATATTATTAAATCATTTAGTTATTTTTTAAAAAATGAATAGCTAAACATATCCATAATTCATTAGACGTTTATAACGACGATTTAATAACATTTCAGTAGTTAATATACTTAAGTCATTTAAATCTATTAAAACTTGATCTTTTATTAATTTTGCTGCTTCAATAATATTTCTATGTGCACCACCTAATGGTTCTGAAATAATTGAATCTATTAAATTTAAATTTTTTAAACGACTAGAAGTAATACCCATAGCATTTGCAGCTAATGGGGCTTTATTAGAATTTTTCCATAAAATAGACGCACAGCCTTCTGGAGAAATTACTGAATATATGCTATATTGTAGCATATTAATTTTATCACCTATTCCTATTGCTAATGCACCTCCAGAACCACCTTCTCCAATAATGGTACATATTACAGGTACTTTTAAAATAGACATCTCACGTAAATTACGAGCTATAGCTTCAGATTGACCACGTTCTTCGGCACCAATACCCGGATAAGCACCTGGCGTATCAATAAAAGTAATAATTGGCATTTTAAAACGTTCTGCCATTTTCATTAATCTTAATGCTTTACGATAACCTTCAGGTGCTGGCATGCCAAAATTGCGACGAATTTTTTCTTTAGTTTCCCGTCCTTTTTGATGACCTATAACCATAACAGGACGATTTTCTAAACGAGATATACCCCCAACAATTGCTTTGTCATCTGCATATAAACGATCACCTGACAGTTCATCAAAATCATCAAATATATTATATATATAATCTAATGTATAAGGACGTAAAGGATGACGAGCTACTTGAGTAATTTGCCAAGGATTTAAATTGCTAAAAATTTTGTGAATTATATCAATGCGTTTCTTGTGTAATTTTTTAATTTTTTCATTTAGATTAATAGATTGATTATTTTGAGAACCCTGTAAATTACAATAATTAATTTTTTCATCTAAATCTATAATAGGTTGTTCGAAATCTAGGTATTTTGAATTCATAATATTTTATTTTAATTCAAGTTTAATTTGTTTATT
Source organism: Pantoea sp. Brub (assembly GCA_016642085.1). Taxonomy (GTDB): domain Bacteria; phylum Pseudomonadota; class Gammaproteobacteria; order Enterobacterales; family Enterobacteriaceae; genus Pantoea_C. Next base: position 6,385 of record VOQV01000010.1, read on the forward strand.
ACCAACAAATGATCTTAACTTATCAAGTAAAGTATCGTTAATAGATATCAACCATTTTTTTTTAAATAATAGTTTATTTTCTGTATTTTCTAATTTATGATAAATATTTACTGGGATAATTCCTGAACGATATGGCTTAATAAATGCATATATTTTATCTAAAAAAACATTATTAATTTGTTTATCGATAAGTAAAATGGAAAGTCCACATACGTGTTTTTCTCTTGCTTGTTGTAAACTCATAACCTGATAAGCTATTATTTTAAAATTACCTCTAAAATGATTAAATTTAATTTGTCCTTTGATAATCAATATATTATCTTTTTTTAATAATTCTTGATAAAGATTTAAAATTTCAGTATATAATACTATTTCAATACGATTAAATTTGTCATCTATAGTACAAATTCCTATTTTATTACCATTTTTAGTCATCATTAATTTAAAAGAAATTAATATACCAGCTATAAATATTTTTTGTTTATATTTAGATAAATTTATATCTTTTAATTTAATTCCATTAGTATAAAAATTAATTTCTTTTAAATAAGGATCTATGGGATGGCCTGTAATATATAAACCAAGAGTTTTTCGTTCAAAATCTAATTTTATTAACTCTGACCAAGGTTTAATTTGTTTATGTTTTTTGTATATATTTTTAGAATTTATATTGGTAATCCCAAAAATATCAGATTGCTTAGTTTCTTGTTCTTTTTTATATTGATTAGCTATTTTTAAACAATCATTTAATATATGCATCATTTCAGCTCTATGAGAGCCTAAATTATCAAATGCACCAGACATTATTAATTTTTCTATTAATTTACGACTGATTTTTTTATTAATCATACGAATACAAAAATCAAATAAATCGATAAATTTACCACCTTTAAGACGTTCATTAAGAATAGCTTGAATAGAAATTTCACCAATACCTTTAATAGCACCTAATCCATATAGAATTTCACCATTATCATTAACATGAAATTGATATAATCCAAAATTTATATTTGGAGGGATTATTGTAATATTTAAACGAAAACATTCATTTACTAGTATAATGATTTTATCGGTATTATCCATATCTGAACTCATAACTGCAGCTATAAATTCAGATGGGTAATGGGCTTTTAACCATAATGTTTGATAAGATATTAAAGCGTATGCTGTTGAGTGAGATTTATTAAATCCGTATCCAGCAAATTTTTCAAGTAAATCAAAAATCTTAGCAGATAATATAGCATCAACTCCCATATTTTTTGCGCCTATTTGAAATATGGATCTTTGTTTAGCCATTTCTTCTGGTTTTTTTTTACCAATTGCTCTTCTTAATACATCTGCTGCACTAAGAGTATATCCAGATAGTACTTGCGCAATCTGCATTACTTGTTCCTGATATAGAATAATTCCATAAGTAGATTCTAATACTGATTTTAATTTTTCATGTTGCCATTGAATGTCAGGATATGAAATTTCTTCCAAACCATGTTTTCTATTAATAAAATTCTCTACCATTCCAGATTGTAATGGTCCTGGACGGAATAATGCAACCAGTGCAATTATATCTTCAAAACGATCAGGTTTTAAACGTTTAATTAAATCTCTCATACCAAGTGATTCTAACTGGAATACTGCTGTTGTTTCTGCACTTTGTAGTATATCAAAAGATATTGGATCATTAAGAGGAATTTCTGTAATCTTTACTGTTTGATTACCTTGTTTTTTATTGCGATTATTAATCATTTTTTCTGCTAAACTAATAATTGTAAGTGTTCTTAAACCAAGAAAATCAAATTTAACTAAACCTACTCGTTCTACATCATCTTTATCAAATTGTGTGACAGGATAATCTCCATTTCCATCACAATAAATAGGTACGAAATCAGTAATTTTAGTTGGTGAAATAACTATTCCTCCTGCATGTTTGCCAATATTACGTATAATTCCTTCTAATTGATGAGCCATATTAATTAATAATTTTATTTCTTTATCTGTTTGATATAGTTGTAATAGCTGTGGTTCTACTAACATTGCTTTCTTTAAAGTTATACCTAAATCAGGTGGAATTAATTTAGCAATACGATCTACAAAACCATAAGGATAACCTAATACACGACCAACATCTCTAATTACTACTTTTGCAGCCATAGTCCCAAAAGTAATAATTTGAGAAACTGATTCCCGACCATATATATTAGATACATGTTCAATAACTTTATCTCTTTGTTCCATGCAAAAATCAATATCAAAATCTGGTAAAGATATGCGTTCTGGATTTAAAAAACGTTCAAATATAAGATTGAATTTTAATGGATCAATTTCAGTGATATTTAAAGCATAAGCTACTAATGAACCTGCTCCTGAACCTCGTCCAGGACCAACTGGTATACAGTTATCTTTTGCCCATTGAACAAATTCCATAACTATTAAAAAATAACTAGGAAAGCCCATTTTATTAATGATTTTTAATTCAATTTCAAGACGTTGATCATATTTAAAACGATTTTTATTAAGATCAATTTCATTTTTATAAATTAATTGAAGACGTTTTTCTAATCCTAATTTAGATTTTTGTATTAAATAATTAGTGTCACTTGTATTATTTTTATAAAATTTTGGTAAAAAATATTTACCTAATTGTAAAAATACATTACAACGCTTAGCAACTTCAATAGTATTTTCTAATGCTTCAGGAATATCTGAAAATAATTCACACATTTCATTTTCACTGCGCATATATTGTTGAGGGCTATAATGGGATATACGTTTAGGATCATTTAAAGTGGCATTGTTATGAATACATACTCTAATTTCATGTGCATCAAAATCACTTGAATTAATAAAACATACTTCATTTGTAGCTAATACAGGTATACTTTCTTTACTAGCTAAATCTATAGCTAATTGTATATAGGTTTCTTCATTTTTCCGACCAGTTCTTATTAATTCTAAATAGAAACGATTATGAAAATATTTTTTATAAAACATTAAACTATTTAATGTTAATACTTTATTATCTCTTAATAAACTATAACCAATATCGCCGTTTCGTCCTCCGGAAAGAATAATTAATCCTTCATTAAATTCTATTAACCATTCCTTATTTATAACTGGACCGTTAATATTATAACCATTTTGATAAGCTCGTGAAATAAGTAAAATAAGATTTCGATAACCAACATTATTAGATGCTAAAATAGTTAATTGAGTATACTTACCAAGAGTTAATAAATTATTTATTTTAAAATCTGCTCCTATAATAGGTTTTATACCCATATCATGTGCATTGCAATTAAATTGTATTAATCCATATAAATTAGTAAAATCAGTGATAGCAATAGCGGGCATACCCAATTCATATGTTTTTTTTACTAAATATTTAATTTTTGCTAATCCATCAATTATAGAATAATCACTGTGTACATGAAGATGTATAAAACGGGGATTAATATACAATGTGATATTCCTATGTAAAATAAATATAAAATATTAATAATATTTATAATAAATATTATTAATATGTTCTTTTATTAAGCATTTTTTTTACTGGATTAAAACTATTTCTATAATATGGTATTATACCATATTTATGTAAATTTTTAATATGGTATACAGTTGGATAACCTTTATGTTGTGCAAATCCATACATTGGATATATTGAATCTAATTCTAACATTTGTCTATCTCTAATTACTTTAGCAATAATAGATGCAGCACTAATTTCATGGATAAAAGAATCACCTTTAACAATAGATTTAGAAGGAATTGGAATGTTAGGACATTTGTTTCCATCAATTAGAACATAATTTGGTACTATAGATAAATTATTGATAGCTCGTGTCATAGCTAACATAGTTGCATTAAGAATATTTATTTCATCAATTTCTGTAGATTCAGCATAACCAATGCTCCATGATTTAGCTTTTTTTAAAATATCATTGTATAACATTAGTCTTTTTTTCTCAGATATTTTTTTTGAATCTGATAATCCTAAAATTGGTTTACTATAATCTAAGATTACTGCTGCTGCTACTACTCTGCCTATTAAAGATCCTCTGCCTACTTCATCTACACCAGCAATTAATTTTGCAGTATTATTGAACATTGATGACCTCCAATATTGCATTTGCTGCTTGTTCATTAGCATTGCATTTTATCGTTTTATGCAATTCACAAAATTTTTTAATTAATTGTTTTTTTTTAGTCTTGGATTTTAAAAATTGTATTAACTGTTCTGATATTAATATAGGATTACACTTATCTTGAATTAATTCTTCTACTAACTTAGTATTTGCTAATAAATTAGGTAAAGATATATATGGAGTTTTAATTAATTTTCTTGCTAACAAATATGTTATATAATTCATTCTGTATCCAACTACCATTGGACATTTTGCTAACATACATTCTAATGTTGCTGTCCCTGATGTTAATAATGTTATATCACTAGCAATCATAGCTTCACGTCCTTTTCCATGTAATAAACGTATTGGAAGATCTGGTGCTATTTTATTTTTAATTTGTTTAAATTGTTGACTTAATTCACAATTAACCATTGGCACGATAATTTGTAACTCTGGATATATTTTTTTTAAAATTTTTCCTGTTTGTAAAAAAATACCACTTAACATATTTACTTCTATCAGTCTACTTCCTGGTAATATAGATAAACAAATAGATTCATTATTAATACCTAAATGTAATCTCATAGCTAATTTATTAGGTTTTAATGGCATTAAATCACCTAAACTATGTCCAACAAAACGACAAGGTATATTAAATTGATCATATATTTTTTTTTCAAAAGGTAAAACTACCAATATTAAATTAGTATTATTAGCAATTTTAAATATACGCTCATATCTCCATGCCCAAATAGACGGACTAACATAATGTATAGTGATAATGCCTTGATCTTTAAGTAAACCTTCTAATGTTAGATTAAATTCTGGATAATCAATTCCAATAAATACGTCAATGTTTAATTTAAGAAAGGCTTTCATTAAATTATAACGAATGTTCACTAAGCGCCATAGATGTTTAATAACTTCAATAAACCCCATTACTCCTAAATCTTCCATTCTATATAATTCTTCACATCCTTCTTTTCTCATCATTGGACCAGGAATACCTATAAAACGAATATTACTAGCACGTTGTTTAAGAGTTCTAATTAGCCCAGAACCAAGCATATCACCAGATAATTCTCCAGCTACAATACCTATTGTTAAAGTATTTTTAAACATTATTTTAACGAATTATACCTCTATTTGAACGAGCAAAAAAATCATAAAAAAGTTTTAATTCAATATGTTGTTTTGCTAATTTATGAATTGTGGGTTTGACTTCATCTAAAGTTTTACCACTACGATACAGCAAATTATAAGCATTACGAATAACATGTAATGATTCTTTACTGAAACCTCTACGTTTTAATCCTTTTATATTTATACCAAAAGGTACCGCATGATTTCCTTGTACAATAACATATGGTGGAATATCTTTTGTGACACCAGAACAACCACCAATCATGACATGTGCTCCAATAGTACATTTTTGATGAATTGCAGTCAGTCCGCCAATGACTGTAAAATCGTCTACAATAACATGTCCACCTAAAGTTGTATTATTAGCAAAAATACAATGATTATTAATTATGCAATCATGAGCAATATGTGTATTCACCATTAATAAATTGTTAGAGCCAATTGTTGTTACATTACCTCCCTGTATAGTACCGCGATGTATAGTAACACCTTCTCTAATACAATTATGATCGCCGATTTCAACACGCATGGGTTCGCCAGCATATTTTAAATCTTGATTGATTTCACCTATGGATGTAAATTGATATATTTGATTATATTTGCCAATGCGAGTATGACCATTAATAATTACATGTGATTTAATTACTGTTCCTGCACCAATCTCAACATTTGCACCAATAAAACAAAAAGGTCCTATGTAAACTTTTGGTCCGATTATAGCTCCTTGTTCAATAATAGAACTATTATGAATAATTGTATTAGGATCAATCACAATTTATGACCTCTAATACGAGCACACATCATAGTTGCTTCACAAACTATTTTATCATCCACACTAGTGATACCATTAAAGCGGGTAAGACCACGACGAGTTTTTTCAAATTGAACCTTCATGATCATCTTATCACCTGGAACTACTGGATGTTTAAAACGAGCATTATCAATACCAGTAAAATAATATAATTCATCTGACCGTAATTTACCAAGACTTTTAAAAGCTAAAATACCAGTAGCTTGAGCCATAGCTTCTAAAATTAATACTCCTGGAAAAATTAATTTGCCAGGAAAATGTCCTTGAAAAAAAGGTTCATTAACAGAAACATTTTTCACTGCACATAAATATTTATGTTTTTCAAATTCTAGAACACGATCAACTAATAAAAATGGATAGCGATGTGGTAATAACTGTAAAATATCTTCAATTTTAAGGATATGAATATTATTAGCCAAAATATTTTCCTGTCCTAAAAATTCGACATTAATTAATAATTGATATTTATTTAAAATATAAATAATATGTTTATTTAATAATAAATAGCTAAATAGATATTTATTAGATAATATTTTATAAAAATTATTGTTTTATTTTATTACATTGAATATTTTGACTATGTTGTTCAATACATTTTAAACGTTTATTAATATCATTAATATGCATTAATAGAACTGTATTTTTACGCCAAGTTTTGTTGTCTTGTAACGGTATTCCAGAAGAATATATACCAGGTTTATTAATAGAACGCATTACCATACTCATACCTGTCACACTTACATTATCACAGATTTGTATATGGCCATTAATAACACTAGCTCCTCCAATCTTACAATAACTTCCAACATGTAAACTACCTGCCATAATTACCCCACCTGCAATAGCTGTATGATTTCCAATAATAACATTATGAGCAATATGACATAAATTATCAATAATAACATCATCACCAATTATAGTGTTGTCTAGTGCTCCTCTATCAATAGTAGTAGAAGCACCAATTTCCACATTATTACCTATAATTACTGTACCTAATTGAGGTATTTTAATCCAATTACCATCATGTCTAATAAAACCAAAACCATCAGATCCTATTACTGATCCTGATTGAATTGAACAATTTTTTCCGATTATAACTTTATGATGTACAGAAACATTTGCAAATATGCGTGTATTATGACCAACATACGTATTTTCACCAATAAAACATCCAGAACCAACTATCACATTATCAGAAATAGTAACTCCTTTTTCTATGACAGAATATTCACCAATAGAAACATTTTTACCTAATGTATTATTATGTATGATTGCAGTATTTGCTATAGAACTCTGTGTTTGTGTGGATTTCGTATTAAAGAAATGTGCTACATATGCATATGCTACATAAGGGTCTTTAACTATTAATGCTGCTATTTTACAAAATTTTAAATCTGATTTCATTATAATGACAGCAGATGCTTTAGTTGTTGTTAAATATTTACGATAAACGTTATTTGTAAGAAAAGTAATATGTTCATGCTTGGCTGATTGTATAGCAGCTATACCTGATATTAGGATATTCCCATCTCCATATAAATCAGCATTAATCATTTTTGCTAAGTCAATTAATCGAATAGATAACATAAACTACTTAACCTGTTTTAGTACTTCTTCAGTAATATCTTTGATATTTGATATATATAGTATATCTTTAGCATCTAATACTAAATTGTAATTTTCTTTTTTAGCTATTTTTTGTATTATTTTTTTTATATTATTTAAAATTTTATCACGTTCTTCTATTTGACGATGTTGATTTTCTTCTTCAAATGCTTGGACATTTTTGGTAAATGTTTCTTTTTGATATAAAATATCTGTGTCTGTATTTTTTGCTTCAGTAGCACTCATTGTTGATTTATCACGTTGAAATTGTTTTATTCTATTGTTTAACTCAACTTCTTGTTTTTGTAATTCACTTATACGATTTTTAAATTCTGTTTCTAATTTTTTAGCGATTTTAGTGCGTTCTGGTGATTCGTCAAAAATAATTGCTATATTTGCTACAGCAATTTTAGTAGCAGCTTTTATATTATAACAAAATATTAACACTAAAACTGTTACTAATATGTATAAGACTCTTTTCATACATAACCTCTTTATAACTATTGTAAATAATAAGATTGTTTCAAACAAATGATATATGATAATGCATCATATTACCAATTTTTACCTATAACTAATTGAAACCTTTCTATTTTATCTTTCATACATTTAACTAGTGGTATTGCATATGATATTGTTATAGGACCTATAGGAGATAACCATTGTAAACTTACTCCAGCAGAAGCATAAATTTGTTTTGCAGAAGAGTAATTTAAAAATTTTTCTTGTGAATTAAAATTGAAATTAACATGCCATACATTTCCTACATCAATAAATACAGAAGTTCGAATTACATCAGAATATTGATCATTTATAAATGGTGTAGGAGTAATTAATTCTATGGTACTATTTAACAGAGCGTTGCCACCAAGTGCTATATGTTTAAAGCATTTATCATAATCAATCTTATGTTTTGTTTGCTTTGATAATGGCATTTGTTTTGTAGCAGACAACATAGATGGAATTATGTTAGATGATAGATCTATATCTGTATCGATGATGTTACATTCTGGATTATTAATCTTTAAATCTTTTTCTACAACATTAATAGCATTATTTCTAAAACCTCTAATACTAGTTCCTCCACCAGTATAAAAAATTTCATGTAATGGTAATGCTTGATCTTTTAGAGGATGAATATAACCTAATGTACTACGAAAAGTGAATATCCATTTTTTATAGTGATCTAGTGGCAGATAATATTGATATAGTAATTCCATTTTAAAAAAATGATTGTGTGAAAAAGGTAATGTAACTCTACCACTAAAATTCATGAAAGCACCTTTTGATGGGAAAAAACCACGATCTAAACTATTATATTCCCATCCATAATTAATGGTATAATCGTTTAATTTCCACGAACTAAACAAATTACTGAAATCTAAGATAGATTTTTGTGATTTTGTCTTTTTATATGAAAGTAAGTCTTCTCTTTTTGGATATATTTCATCTAATGAATTTAAAGAAGAATTAATATTATTTTGATGTATTTTCTTATCTGAAAATAACTGTTTTTTATCTATGCTTTCTGTAGAATTATTTGCTTGTTTATTAACATTTGTAAATAGTTTAAGTGATTGCAATGAATTATCATCTTCATTATTATTGGATATTCCTATACCAATATTTAAAATATTTTTATTAAAGATGGGTATGCTTGTTGTTAAATCTATTCCGTATGATTCAGTACTAATATCTACATTATTTGCTTTATTTGATTGTATTCTTTTGTAATAAAGACGCGTAGATAAACTAATATTATAATCTAAAAAATATGGATCACTTAAAAATAACTCAACTTGAGTTCCATATAAACCTTTTCTAAAATTTAAATTAACAGTTTTACCTGTGCCAAACCAATTATTTTGTGATGCATCAAAAGTAAAACTTAAACCACTATCTGCACCATATCCTACACCTGCATTAATCGAACCATTATTATGTTCATCAACAATAAAAATTAAATCTACTTGATTCAATGAATTAGATATTTTTTTTGTTTGAAATTCAACTCCATTATAATAACCAGATCTCATTAAAGATTCTTTACTTTTTTCAACTGAATTTATGTCAAATAAAGAACCTTCCATTTGTTCTATCTGTCTGCGTATTACTACATCTTTCGTATATTCATTACCTTGTATGAATACATTATGTATATAGTAGCGTTGACCAACATCAATATTAAAAGTTAATATAATTGATTTGTTCACATCATCTGTATCTTGATGTATTTCGATATTAGGATACGCATAGCCAAATGGACTAATTAATTGTTTAATTTTGTTTTCTATATTTTTTATGTCGTTTATATTATATAATTTACCTGCTATATTTTTTATATAATTGTGTATAGTTTTTGTAAAATCAGAATTATTGCAATTTAATATTACATTCTCAATTTTGTACTGGTCTCCTTCATTAATATTTAATGTAATATATATATCTTTTTTATCTGGACTTAAATTTAAATTCATAGCATTGATTTTAAATTTTGCATAACCATGAGCCATATAAAATAAGTTTAACGCATTGAGATCTTCTAGTAAGATTTTTTTTTGATAATTACGATTTTGAAGGATATTCCACCAAGGAACTTTTTGATGTAATTGAAAAACTTTGGTTAATGTATTTAAAGAAAAATGTTTATTACCAATAATATTTATTTGTTTAATTTTTGAATTATTACCTTCATTAAATATAAATTTAAGATTGACTCTATTATATGGTAATGGATTAATTATAATTTTTAGATGAAAATTGTATTTACCAATACTATAATAAAATTCTTCTAAGTTGTTTTTGATAGTATGTAACACATGTTTATTTAACATTGTGCCAATATAAATATTGTTCTTATCAAAAATACTTTTTATATCATCTTTCTTAATTGTGTGATTACCAATAAAAGTAATATTAGAAATAAGAGGACGTTCTTTTACTTTAATCAGTATTATGTTTTTATTTTTAAATATTTTAATGTCATCGAAATTATTAGTATTTGCTAATACCTTGGTTGTTAATTTAATTTTTGCATCAATAATATGATCTCCAATTTTTATTGGTATTTTTGTTAACATTGTATTAACATTAATTCTCAATAATCCTTGAAAAATAATGTTTTTAATTTTTTCTGTACCACTAGCATTAATAATAATGCTAAAGTACAATATTAAATAAGTCGATATTCTTCTAATTGACATGATATAAATATATTTTCCTCAAAACATTTTATTTATTAAAATGTAAAAGATCATTAAAAATTGTGAATATCATTAAAATAACTAAAAAAAACAATCCCATTTGATAGCTAATTTCTTGTATATCTTGCGATACAGGGTTCCCTTTTATAAGTTCTATTACTAAAAATAGCAAATGTCTACCATCTAATGTATATAGGTAATGGAAATATATTAATCAATCCAATATTAACACTTAAGATTGCTAAAAATATAAGATAATCATTTAATCCATGCTTTATCAAAACGCTTGCATAATGAGCAATATTTATTAGTCCACTTAAATTATTTATACTGATTTTACCAAGGAGTAAATTTGCTAATGTAGAACAAGTATTTAATATTAGATGATAAGTTTTCAAAATAGCTTGATATAATCCTGTAACTATATTTAATTTATCTATTTTAGTATAGATTTTATTATAATAAATAACGTTTGGTATCATTCCTGCAAAACTAGCATGATTACTTTGATATATAGAATCTGGTTGCAATTGTAATTGAATCAATTTACCATGGCGTTTGATTTTTATATTAACAATATTCTCTGGATTTTTTTATTTCGTCTACAAAAAATTGCCAATTTAACCATGCATGATTATTTATTGCAATAATTGTATCTCCTGATTTTAATCCTGCATTACTTGCTGGTGAATTATTTTCTATTTTGTGTAAACTATTACTTATATGAACACTTTTCAAAACAATTCCAATTTGCTGCAATATGTTTTTTTTAGATACATTAAAATGTATTTTTTTTAAATTTAAAAATTTTTGTTCTACTTTATTTTCTCCAAATTTAGAAACAGTTAAAATAATATTATTGTTATTAAAATTTTTTATTAACATATCATTAATACGACTCCAATTAGGAGTGTTTATACCGTTAATACTTTTAATTTCTGTTCCAGGTTTAATGTTAGCTCTATCTATAATTGAATTATGAACGACATCTAAAAATCACTGGATGTTCTACAGAGATTCCTCTAATTAATACCATACATTGCAAAAAAATTGCAAATAAAAAATTACTTATACAACCAGAAGATACAATAGCTATTTTCTGCCAAACTAGTTTACTATTAAATATTTTGTTTTTAAGATTTTCCGAAATATTTTTATCAAAATTTATATCAATCATTTTTATGTATCCACCTAAAGGGATACAGGAAATTACAAATTTTGTATTAAACATGTTAAAAGTTAATATTTGTTTACCAAAACCAATAGAAAAACGCTTAATTGCAACATCAAAATAACGAGCAATCAAAAAATGGCCAAATTCATGTACACTAACTAATATAGTAAAGGTGATTAAAAGAGAAATAATATTCCAGATTACAGCTAACATTTTTTTCCTTTATCCTTAACAATTATTATTTAATATTATTAACAAATAAGTAAATAGAGGCATTGATGCAGTAAGACTGTCTATGCGATCAAGAATGCCACCGTGACCTGGTATGATGTTACTACTTTCTTTAATACCCATCTCACGTTTAAACATGCTTTCAGTTAAATCTCCTAATAAAGAAATGCAGGTAACAATAATAGCAAAAATGATTAAAGTAGTTGTTGAATAATGTATTTTTTCTAATTTAGCAATTAACAAAACAGTTAAAATTGCAAATGATATACTGCCAATAAATCCTTCCCAAGTTTTATTAGGTGATATTGTAGGTGCTAATTTATGTTTGCCAAATAATTTACCACACATATAAGCACTTGAATCAATAACCCATACTAAAATCATAATAAATAAAAGTATCCATGTCCCATAACAATAATAGCGTAAAACTATAATACTCAAAAAAAATGGAATTAAAATACAAAATCCAAAGAATATGCGTAAATATAATGAATTATGCCAAAAATAAGCAGAATAAGGATAAAAAAATACTAATATTGATGCTATAATCCACCAAATTAAAGATGTAAAAAAAAATACAGATAATGATGTTGAAAATAAATTTTTCTTGTTTTGAAATAGAAACAATATTAAGATAAAAAGAAGTCCAAACATCATAGAAACTAAAAAACGATATTTATATGACATTATTCCTGATAATTTGCTCCATTCCCAAGTTGAATATATGCAAATAATAGTTACAATAATTTTGAAATTTTCAGGAGAAAAAAAAAATATTAAAAATTGCAATAAATATTAAAATTAATGCAGAAATAAGACGAACTGTAAACAATAATTTATCTCCTATAAAATATATGTTATTATTTATTACTACATATTTTAAGTTGCACTGGTTATACCAAAACGGCGTTCACGTAAATTAAATGAATTTAAGGCATCTTTGAAAATATTTTCATTAAAATCTGGCCAAAGAACGTTAGTAAAATATAATTCAGAATATGCTATTTGCCATAATAAAAAATTGCTTATTCTCAATTCTCCACCTGTTCTTATAACTAAATCTACTGGTACTGAATACTTCATACACAGTTGTGTTGTTAAAGTGTCTTCATTTATCTCGTCTGCAACTAGTAAGCCCTGACTGATTTTTTGAGCTATTTTTTTAATTCCTTCAATAATATCCCATCTTCCTCCATAATTAGCAGCAATATTAAGTATTAAACCTTTGTTATTTTTAGTTAATTTTTCAGCATTATAAATTTTATTTTGAATATCATAACTAAAACGACTAATATCACCAATCATATATAAACGAATGTTATGCCTATGTATATTATAGGTTTCAATATCTAATGCTTTTGTAAATAAATTCATTAAAGCATTAACTTCCTTTATAGGTCTATTCCAGTTTTCTCTGCTAAATGCATAAAGCGTTAATGCTTCTATATTGTTACTTATAGCAAAATTAATAGCACGATGTATAGCTTTAACACCAGCTCTATGGCCAAAAATATTTGCTTGTCCACGACTTCTAGCCCATCTACCATTACCATCCATAATAATGGCTACATGACGCGGATTTTTTATACAATTTCTGTTATTTTTTTTATTATGTAACATATATAGAAATACTTAATAAATATCAATTAAGCTATACTAAAATTTTTGATTGTTTTCATTGCTAAAACACGCGCTATACGATCTATTTCTAAAACTGATTCTATTGAATCAGGTTCTGAAAAACTATTTTTTATTAATATTTCATTATTCAATAAGGCTATATCAGTAAATTTGATTTGATTTTTTAAAAAAGCTTCAACAGCAATTTCATTAGCTGCATTTAACGTAGCAATCGCTGCTTGTCCTGAATGATAAGCATCAATAGCTAATTTTAGACATGGATACCGATTAAAATCCAACGTTTCAAAAGTCAGTGACGATAATTTATTAAAATCTAGTGATTTTACATTTGTTTTATTAATTCTTATATTAGGCCAAGACATGCAATAAGCTATAGGTATTCTCATATCAGAAGGACTTAAATGTGCTAATATAGTGCCATTATGGTATCTTACCATCGAATGAATAATGGATTGATGATGTATAATGATTTCTACTAGTTTGGAATTAATATTAAATAATAAACATGATTCAATATATTCAAATCCTTTATTTATCATTGTGGCTGAATCAACAGAAATTTTAGGTCCCATAGACCAATTTGGATGATTGCAAGCTTCTTGTGGTGATACTTTTTCTAAATCACTTAAATTTAAATTGTATAGTGGACCACCAGAACCAGTTAATATAATAGATTTAATGCCATGATCTGTTAAATCAACACTACCTAATTGTTTCTGTACATAAAGTGGTAAATTTTGAAATATTGCGTTATGTTCACTATCTATTGGGAGTAATGTTGCATTATATTTTTTTACTTCATCTATAATGAGATGACCACAAGCTATTAAAGATTCTTTATTCGCAAGTAATATAGTTTTACCAGAACGAATTGCTGCTAATGTTGGTAAAAGTCCATACATACCAACTATTGCAGACATAACTTGATCTACTTCATTTAATGCAACTAATTCACATGCTGCTTGTATACCTGATAATACTTTAGTTTTAATGTTAAAATATTTTAATTCCTGACGGACTATATTAGCTGATTTTTCATTAGCCATTGCTACATAAAGTGGATGAAATTTTTTACATTGTTCAACAATTAATGTAGTATTATATCCAGCTACTAATGCTATAACTTGATATAACTCTGGATGAGCATTAATTATATCTAAGGTCTGAACGCCAATAGATCCAGTTGATCCTAATAAAGTTAATCTCTTCATAATACAAATCCAGATGTATTAAATAAGGTGATTATAAATCACAATATATTAAATATATTTGAAGTCTTCATATTAAATATGTAATACATCAATTATATTTCTATTAGTTCTTTTTCTTTTTTTAATAGAATAAAATCAATTTTTTTTATATAACTATTAGTTAATTGTTGTATATCATTTTGTAAACGATGTTCTATATCTACAGTGATCTCTTTATTTTTAAATAATAATTTAATTTTTTCATTAGAATCACGACGAATATTACGTATTGATACTTTAATATTTTCAGCTTCATTTCTAACAATTTTAATTAAATGTATTCTACGTTCCTTCGTCAATTTAGGTATTTGAACTTTAATAATATTACCATCTAAATAAGGATTTAAATCTAAATTAGATGTTCTAATTGATTTTTCAATTATAGATAAAAGTTCAGTATCAAAGACATTGATTTTTAATGTATTTGAGTTTTCTACAGTAATAGCACACAGTTTACGAATTGCAACTAAATTTCCATAATATTTTATAAAAATATTGTCTAATAATGTAGGTGTAACACGCCCAGTGCGAATTTTATTAATTGTAATATTAAAAGTCTCTATACATTTATCCATACGTAAATTATTAGTATTTTTTATATCATCAATCACATTTATAAACCTTATAATTTAGATTAAATGGAATATTTTAATATATATATTATATAATCTGTTATATTTTCGTATATCACAATAATACATTAATTTATTCTATTTATAATAGAATATAATAAATTTGTTTACAAAATTTTGATTAACGTACCTTCTTCCTCACCCATTATTACGCCAAACAATGCACCACATTTATTTATATTAAAAACATGAATTGGTAATTTATAATCTCTAGCAAGTGTTAAAGCGGTTAGATCCATAATTTTTAATTCTTTATGCAGAATTTCAGCATAAGTTAGTTGTTTGTATAAAATAGCATTTGGATTATTTATTGGATCATCTGAATATACACCATCTACCTTAGTAGCCTTTAATACTACATCAGCTTCAATTTCAATACCACGCAAACAAGCTGCAGAATCAGTAGTAAAAAAAGGATTGCCTGTTCCAGAAGAAAAAATTACTACTTGTTTTTTAAGCAAACAACCAATTGCTCGTGACCAATTATAATCATTGCATACTCCTTTTAAAGAAATTGCTGACATAAGATTCGTATTGACATGAATTCTTTCTAAAGAATCACGAAGTGCTAAACCATTCATGACTGTTGCCAACATTCCCATATGATCTCCAGATACACGATTCATACCTGATTTAGCAAGTTTTTCTCCTCTAAATAAATTTCCACCACCTACAACAACACTAACCTGAACACCTAATTTAATTAAAGTTTTTATTTCATGTGCTATCCTATTTAAGATAGTTGGATCAATGCCAAAAGATTCATGACCTTGCAGTACTTCTCCACTTAATTTTAAAAGAACACGTTTATAAATAGGTCTCATATTATTAGTCACCATAGGTTATAATGAATCAAGCATCATTAAAAAAAATATAAATTTAACCTATTGTTTCTAATTTATATTTGAATTAATTAATATTAACAATATTACATATAAAAAAACCGACTCAATTAGAATGGTTTTTTATATTAAGTTTGTTTACATATTTTTATATTTGTTATTCCGATATTACTTTCAGTTTGTTGAATATCTTCACCTAATTCAAAACGAACAAAATTAATTACTTCACCATGATGTAATTGCAATATTTCGTTAATAGTTCTATTTGGTTCTATAATAAAAGGTTGATTAATCAAAGATATTTCTTTGATAAATTTTTTCATACGTCCTTCAACTATTTTTTTTGCTAATTCAGTTGGTTTACCAGATCTTATAGCGATCTCCATTTGAATATCATATTCTTTTTGAAAAATATCATTAGATATATCTTCAGGTTTGATAAATTGAGGATTACTTGCCGCAATATGCATAGCAATTTGTTTACTTAATATTTTATCTACATTTTTTGTTGAAACTAATACTCCTATACGAGAACCATGTACATATAAATCAATATTGTCACCCTCTAGTATAGTAATACGACTTATTTTAATATATTCACCTAATTTGTTTATTAATTCCACTTTTTCTGATTCAAAATCTTTATCTGAACAAGAATGATAATGTGTATAGTTATATATTATATTATTTAGTAACTTGTCAGAAAAGTTAAGAAAATCTGAATTTTTTGCTACAAAATCAGTTTGACAATTAATTTCTAAAAGTACACCACATTTATTAAACAATTTAGCTTTAATTACACCATCAGATGTAATATTATTTGCTTTTTTAACTGCTTTAATTGCACCGGATTTTCGCATATGTTCAATAGCTAATTCTATGTTTCCTTCTGTTTTAATTAATGCGTTTTTACAATCAACAATACCTGCACCAGTTCGTTCACGTAACTTTTTAACTAACGCAGCAGCAATATACATCATTTTAAAAATCCTCTGCAAACAACTATATATTATATATACAGTTTATAAAAAGCACATAATATCAAAAATATCAGTTTATTATTGTATTACTAGTTTCTATTGTTTCATCAATATTATTAGATTCAATATTACATATTGATTTTGTTATAATATCTAAATAAAAATTAATAGCACGTATTGCATCATCATTACCTGGAATGATAAAATTTACACCATCTGGATTAGAATTAGTATCTACTACTGCAAATACTGGAATGCCTATATTATTTGCTTCTTTAATTGCAATATGTTCATGATTTGCATCAATAATAAATAAAGCATCTGGTAATCCTCCCATATTTTTAATACCACCTAAACTATTTTCTAATTTAGCTAATTCTTTTGAACGTACCAATGCTTCTTTTTTTGTCAATTTATCTAAAGTTCCATCTTGAGATTGAATTTCTAGTTCTTTTAGTCTTTTAATAGATTGACGAACAGTTTTCCAATTAGTTAGCATACCACCTAACCAACGGTGATTAACAAAAAATTGTTTACAATTTAATGCTGATTTTTTTATTGCTAAATTTGCAGAACGTTTAGTTCCAACAAATAAAATTTTGCCTTTGCGAGAAGAAATTTTCTTTAATTCAAATAGAGCTTTATTAAACATTAATAAAGTTTTTTCAAGATTAATAATATGGATTTTATTATGAGATCCAAAAATAAATTGTTTCATTTTTGGATTCCAATAACGAGTTTGATGCCCAAAGTGAACTCCAGCTGTTAGCATATCGCGCATAGAAATATGTGTCATGAAAGACCTCTAAATTTTATTAAGTATATACTTATTAACTATTTAATATAAAATTTCTTGTATTATTTAATAATATATTTGAAACAATTTTAATTCATTTTATTAATAGAATAAAATGAATATTCATGTAAAAAATAGTATATACCATAATAGTGATAAAGATGCTATTAAATCTTGAATACAGATATATTTTATAAATATATTGATAATTTAATAGATTATTGAATAAATATAACAAATAAACATAATATTAATAATTGCATTATAATAACTTTGGATTAAATGAAATGACTATTACAATTAAAAATTGTACAGAAATTAAAAAAATGCGTATTGCTGGACGTTTAGCTGCAGAAGTTTTAGAAATGATAGAAAAATATATTAAACCTGGTATTACAACTAGTGAAATAGACAAAATTTGTCACAATTATATAATCAATAAACAAAAAGCGATTCCTGCTTGTTTAGGTTATCGAGGTTTTCCGAATTCTATTTGTACTTCAGTTAATGAAGTTGTATGTCATGGTATTCCAAATAATAATGATGTCTTAAAAAATGGAGATATCATTAATATTGATATTACGATCATTAAAGATTTATACCACGGTGATACTTCAAAAATGTTTATTGTAGGAACTCCTAATATTCAAAATGAATTATTATGTCGTATTACTCAGAAAAGTCTTTACTTATCGTTAAAATTTATAAAGCCTGGTATACATATCAATGTATTAGGAGAACAAATTCAAAAATATGTTGAAGAAAATAATTTTTCTGTTGTACGTGAATATTGCGGACATGGTATTGGAAAAAAATTTCATGAAGAACCACAAGTGTTACATTATCGTAATAAATTTTGTAATACTATATTGAAAAAAGGTATGATTTTCACTGTTGAACCAATGGTGAATATTGGAGGTTATCAAGTTAATCTTATGCAAGATGGCTGGACTGTAAAAACCAAGGATAATAGTTTATCAGCACAATATGAACATACTGTTTTAGTAACCAGCAATGGATGTGAAATTTTAACTTTACGTAATGATGAAACAATCCCTTCAGTGTTCATTAATACTAAATGATATTTATATTGAAATAATTAAGATAGAAACATTATAAAGAAATATATTATCTAACATTAATATATTAATATTAGGTAACATATAATATATTAATCGTGTATTATTTATACTAAATCATTATATCTTTCAACTAATTAATTTTAAAAAACTATGGAAGACTTAAAAAGTATTATTAATTCAGCTTTTAATAATAGATTGAATATTAAACTAATTAAAACAAATAAAGAAATTTGTGATGCTGTAAATGAAGTTATATCTTTACTAAATAAAGGATTGTTACGTGTTGCACAAAAAACAAATAATAATTGGGAAAGTTATCAATGGATAAAAAAAGCGATACTACTCTATTTTATTGTAACTGAAAATAAAATTATAAATGGAATTGAAACACGATTTTATGATAAAATTAAGCTAAAATTTTACGATTGGCATCAAGAAGATTTTAAAGAATCTGGTTTAAGAATAGTACCACCAGCTACTGTTAGATATGGTGCATATATAGCAAAAAATAGTGTGATTATGCCATCTTATATTAATATTGGTAGTTTTGTTGATGAAGGAACTATGATTGATACTTGGTCAACTATTGGCTCATGTGCACAAATAGGAAAAAATGTTCATATATCAGGTGGAGTTGGAATAGGAGGTGTGCTTGAACCTATACAATCTAATCCAACTATAATAGAAGATAATTGTTTTATTGGAGCTCGTTCTGAAATAGTAGAAGGAGTTATTGTTGAGGAAGGAAGCATAATATCAATGGGTGTTTATATTGCTCAAAGTACTAAAATTTACGACAGAAATACCGGTAAAATATATTATGGTCGTGTACCATCTGGTTCTGTAGTTGTTTCTGGTAATATACCTTCAAAAGATGGCAAGTATAGTTTGTATGCTGCAATAATTGTTAAAAAAGTTGATGCTAAAACGATTAAAAAAGTTAGTATAAACAAATTATTACATATATCTGATATTTAAATAATATTCAATATATATATTATTTTTTAAATAAATGAAATATAATTTAACTGAATTCAATATTTTACATATGTATTAAATCAATTTAAAAATATACAATAACATATATTGTTTATAAATTTGTTATTTTAATAATTTGAAATGATGATTTTTTATAACAATAGAAAAAATCTATTATTATGATAATTAATAAAATTATGAATATAGGTATTATTGCTGCTTTAAAACAAGAAATAAATTCATTACTTGATATGTTTTCAAGTCACACAGTGTTATTTATCGGCGGTTGTACTATTTATAAAGGACACATAAATAATGTCAAAGTATTTATAATCCAAACAGGCGTTGGTAAAACTTCTGTTTCTATAGGAACAACATTATTATTATATTTATATCAACCTAAATGTATTATCAATATAGGTTTAGCTGGAAGTTTGTCTACCTTATTAAAAATAGGAGATATTGTCATATCAACAGAACTTTCTTATCACGATGTTGATATTACCGCTTTTAATTATCCATTAGGACAAATATCTGGTTGTCCTTTAAAGTTTTTAGCTGACAAAAATTTAATTGTTCAAATAGTAAATTGTATAAAGAAATTAAATTTTAGTTATATGAAAGGCATGATACTTAGTGGAGATTCTTTCATTAACAGTACAAAATCATTACTATTTCTTCGTAAAAATTTTCCGCAAGCAATTGCTGTTGAAATGGAAGGTGCTAGTGTAGCTCATATTTGTTATAAATTTAATGTACCATTTGTAATTATACGTTATATTTCTGATAATGCAAATATGCAATCTAATTTAGATTTTAATAAACAACTAAATATTGCTTCTGTAAAGTTAGCATTCATACTTAAAAAACTAATAACAAATTATTTGTCATAATATCAAAAATAAAATTTATTAAATACTAAAAGATAAACCACAACTGCAAGTCATCTTAGCATTTGGATTATTTACAATAAATTTTGATCCAGTTAAATTTTCTACATAATCTATAGAGCTACCTATTAAATATTGTATACTAATACAATCAATAATTAGTTCGATACCTTGTTTTTCAATTATTATATCTCCTTTGTTAACTTTTTCATCAAGAATAAAAGAATATTTAAAACCACTACAACCACCACCATTTATATAAATTCGTAATTTTAATTTACTGTTGTTTTTATTAGACAATAAAGATTGAATTTTATTTACTGCAGTATCTGTAATTTGTAATTTCATTGTTATTACCTATTGGTTAATACATTAAATATTAATATATTAATAAATATATTTTTTATAATTTATCTTAAATATAATTAATTAATTTATAATAAGCAGTATATAGATAGATTTTGCATGATGATATTTTATTAAAAAATAAATAGTATATTGCAGAAAATTTTTTAAACATTAATGATTAAATAATTATTATAGTATACATTTGCATAAGTATTAATAAATCGATTATACTGCAATTTATGATCATGAATAAACAATAATTAAATGATTAATTTTTTTTAAATAATAATTATTTTATGTATTCTATTTATCATTAATAATATAATTACATATTATGCATAATATTGACTATTCATAATATGTGTGAGATTCTGTAATTTTTTATCTTGAAATCATTACAATAGTAACTTAGTTAATGATGATTACCTACGAAATATAAAAAAAACATAGTGCGTGTTATTTATAATCAGGAGAACAACATGCAAAAAACAAATAATCGTAAAAAATCATCTTTAAGTATTCTTGCTATGGCTGGGTTAGAAACATATCAAGAAACAATAGGTGAAGAATATATGAATCCTGCACAATTAAATCATTTTCGCAAAATTTTAGAAACTTGGCGTAATCAGCTACGTAATGAAGTAAATCGCACTGTAATGCATATGCAAGATGAGGCTGCTAATTTTCCAGATCCCATTGATCGTGCTGTTCAAGAAGAAGAATTTAACCTAGAGTTACGTAATAGAGATAGAGAACGCAAGCTAATAAAAAAAATTGAAAAAACTTTAAAAAAAGTAAAAAATAATGATTTTGGTTATTGTGATTCATGTGGAATAGAAATTGGTATTCGTCGTCTTGAAGCACGACCTACGGCTGATTTATGTATTGATTGCAAAACAGTAGCAGAAATACGTGAAAAACAAATGTTAGGATAATTAACTTTTTTAAAAATTATGAACTTATAGGCAAATAAATAATATTTATTATTATATTATGTGGTTTAACAATTATTTATCTATACTAACAACTATGAAAAGTAATCATCTTATATAAAAGATATTTATGAATTAAACATATATTGATTAAATTTAAAGTAATTTAAATTTTAAAATACTTAATCACAAAACAGTTTATTTACAATAAATAATACGGAGGAAATATTAATAAAGGGACAAATGAAATAGTTTTATGAATATTACCACTCCTGTAAAGCATATCATATCTCGTAAAGATATAAGTGAAAATGCTCTTAAAGTAATATATCGTCTTAATAAAGCCGGTTATGAAGCCTATTTAGTAGGAGGTGGAGTACGTGATTTATTATTAGGACAAAAACCAAAAGATTTTGACGTGACTACTAATGCAACACCGGAAGAAATGAGTAAACTATTTCGTAATTGTAGATTAGTAGGAAAACGTTTCAGGTTAGCTCATGTTTTTTTTAGTCATGAAGTTATTGAAGTTGCTACATTTAGAAGTAATAGTGTTATAGAAAAATATAATAATTATAATAAATTGCAACAAGCTGAAAATGGTATGTTATTGAGTGATAATATTTTTGGTAATATAGAAGATGACGCCTATCGTCGTGATATTACTATTAATAGTTTATACTATAACATGACAGATCTTAGTGTTCGAGATTATGTAGGTGGTTTACGTGATTTAAAACAAGGAGTTATTCGATTAATTGGTGATCCAGAGACACGATATAGAGAAGATCCTGTACGCATGTTACGAGTAGCTAGGTTTGCTGCAAGATTTAATATGCGTATTGTACCTGAAACAGCTGAACCTATTCCTCGTTTAGCATTACTTTTACATGGTGTTCCTCCTAGTCGTTTATTTGAAGAAGCATTAAAACTACTTCAAACTGGTTATGGTTATAGAACTTATTGCAAATTATGTAAATATAAATTATTTCATTTTTTATTTCCAACATTAGCTCAAGATTTTACTAAAGATAAAAATAGTATTACAGAACGTATGTTAGTATGTTTATTAAAAAATACAGATAAGCGTATCAAAAATCATATGCGTGTTAGTCCTGTATTTTTTTTTGCTGCTATGTTCTGGTATCCTCAGATAAAAACTACCGAAAAGATTGCTCAAAAACATTCTAACTCGTTAAGTTATTATGATGCATTTTCAATAGCAATAAATAGCACTTTAGAAGAAGCCTGTCAATCATTAGCTATTCCTAAAAAAATTACTGCATTAATCCGTGATATATGGTATTTACAATTATGTATGTCCCGTCGTTATGGTAAACGTGCCTTAAAATTAATAGAAAATCCTAAATTTCAAGTAGCTTACAATTTATTAAATTTACGCGCTGTAGTAGAAAATAATGCTGAATTAATAAACTTAACTAAAAATTGGAATGAATTAAAAATCCAATTATCTAATAACAACCATAATATAATTAAAATAGTTAATAAAAAATTGTTATTTACAAAATCTCATTTGGATAATTATAATACTTCATGAAGCAAGTATATCTTTCTTTAGGTAGCAATCTTAATAACCCGTTTTATCAAATTTCTAAGGCATTAGTATCTTTAGATAAGCTTCCACAAACTAAAAGAGTTATAACTTCAAATTTTTATAAAACTGTTCCTTATGGTATAAAGGATCAACCAGATTATCTTAATGTTGTAACAGAAATTAAAACTTATTTATCACCAATAACTTTATTAAAATATTTACAGATTATAGAATTAAGGCAAGGGAGAATACGTAATAATCAACATTGGGGACCACGTATTTTAGACATTGATATAATGTTGTTTAATAATGAAGTTATCAACACTAAAGATTTAATTATACCTCATTATGATATGTTAAATCGTGTTTTCATGTTATTACCATTGATAACAATAGCACCAAATATATCTTTACCAAATGGTATATTAATTAAAAATATTTTACATTCTTTAGACTACAAAAAAGTTATTATACGATAATTATATAATTACACTTTTGTAAAAAACCACTTAACTTGGATTAATAATCTTATATTTATTACAATATGATAATGTAATAACTCAACTTAAATGTTGTTAATTATGTTACATACTTACAAATATTCGTGTAATTTATATGTTATAGTTATCACAAGTATATTAAATTAATAATTCTGCATGTAATAATATTATATAAAATATATAAATTGAAATGTTATCAATATATAAACATAACTTATTTTAAGTATGAGTACACTGTATTAAAATATCTTGTTAATTAATAGTTGATATAAATATATACTAAATAAGTAAATTTTATTTAGTTTAATGTTTTGTTTTAATATTTAACATATCAGTAATAGTACCTTCAAAAATCTCTGATGCTAAACCAATAGATTCATATAAAGTAGGATGGGCGTGAACAGTTAAAGCTATGTCTTGTGCATCACAAGCCATTTCGATTGCTAAACATATTTCACTCAATAATTCACCACCATTTGTTCCTACAATTGCTCCTCCAATAATATTATGTGTTTTTTTATCAAAAATTAATTTAGTAACACCATTTTCACATTGTGAAGCTATAGCACGACCAGAAAATGTCCAAGGAAAAGTAGCTACTTCATATTTAATATTGTTCTTTTTTGCTTCTTTTTCAGTTAATCCAGCCCATGCTACTTCTGGATCAGAATAACAAATATATGGAATAACTTTAGGATCGAAGTAATGTTTTAATCCAGAAATAACTTCTGCTGCTATATGACCTTGGTGAATACCCTTGTGAGCTAACATAGGCTGACCAGCAATATCACCTATTGCATAAATATTTGAAATATTAGTTCTCATCTGTTTATCTATGTCAATAAAACCATATTCGTCGCATTTTATACCAATTGATTCTATATTTAAATCATTGTTATTCGGTTTACGACCTACAGCGACTAATATAACATCATATCGTTGAACTTCAGTTGATGTGTTTATTCCTTCCATAGATACATAAATACCATCTGCTTTTGTTGTAATATTATTTATTTTAGTTTCTAACAATAAATTTATTTTTTTTCTAATGATATTAGAATATTTTTCTATGATATCTTTATCAGCAGCAGGTATTATTTGACTGGATGCTTCTGCGATATCTATTTGAGATCCTAAAGCATTGTATATAGTTGCCATTTCTAAACCTATAATACCTCCACCTATAATTAATAAACGCTTAGGTATTTCTTTTAATTTTAAAGCATCTGTTGAATCCCATATGCGTGGATCTTTATGAGAAATAGTTGATAGATTAATAGGATTTGATCCTGTAGCAATAATAGCATTATCAAATTTAATTATACTAATTTTATTTTGATTTTGCACTTTCATAACATTAACATTTACAAAACTTCCTATACCATTAATAATTTTAAGTTTACGCATTCTTGCCATATTAGCAAGTCCGTTATTAAGATTTTTAATAATGTTTTCTTTCCAAGTACAAACTTTAGGAATATCAACAAATAAATCTTTAAAAACGATTCCATTATTTTTATTTTTTTTTGTATCTTCAATTATTTTAGCTATATGTAGTAATGCTTTTGATGGGATACATCCTACGTTTAAACATACACCACCAAGATTTGTATAACGCTCTATCAATATAGTTTCTAATCCTAAATCACAACAACGAAATGCAGCAGAATATCCTGCTGGACCTCCACCTAATACAACAACTTGAGTTTTAATGTCTTTATTCATCTCAATATCTTCTTAAATTAATTATATAAACTTCATTAAAGTAATAATTTATGTATTATTTTATTAAATTATTAGATTTCTTATATCAGACAAAATATAACTTAACAAATTAATAAAACGCGCTGCATCAGCTCCATCTATTACTCTGTGATCAAATGAAAGCGAAATTGGTAAAATTAATCTAGGTATAAACTTCTTGTTAAACCAAATTGGTTGTACAACATGTTTCGAAATACCTAATATTGCAACTTCAGGTGCGTTAATAATTGGGGTAAAATAAGTAGTACCAATATTACCTAAACTAGATATAGTAAAAGATCCATGTTTCATATGTTCTGTAGTAAGTTTTCCTTCAGTTGCTTTTTTAGAAAAAACAATTATTTCTTTTGATAATTCAATTATATTTTTTTTATTTGTATTTTTTAATACAGGTACTAATAAACCATTAGGTGTATCAACTGCTATACCAATGTTAATAAAATTATTAATAATAATTTTATTTAAGTTATTAGATATTGAACTATTAAATCGTGGCATTTCTTGTAGAGCATATGTAACAGTTTTAACAATAAACGCTAAAAGAGTAATTTTTGTATTTATATTTTTTTTTTCTAATCTAATATTTTGTTGTTTGCGAAAATCTTCTAAATCTGTTATGTCTATTTGATCAAAAAGTGTAACATGTGGAATTGTTGTCCAATTACGACTTAGATTAGCACCAGATATTTTCTGGATGCTACTAAGTTCTAATTGTTTAATATCTTGTTGACATTCATTAGTATATATACTAGAATGTTCATCATATCTGTTAAAAGTATTGTTATTTTTCTTCTGGATATTCAGTGACTTTGATTTAAAATCTTGAATTGCTTCACGTATGTAATTATATAAACAATCTTTTAAAATACGACCTTTTCTGCCTTTACCTTTAATTTTTGATAAATCTATATCAAATTTACGTGCTAAACGACGAACAACTGGAGTAGCATGTGCATATTGTTGATTTGGATCATATATTTTATCATTTTCTTTTATTTTGTTATTTGTTTGATTGATTGTTTCACAAATACTTTCTTGTAAATTTTTTTGTTGGTTGTTAAGCAAAGATATCTTGTCACTAACATCGTCAA
Source organism: Pantoea sp. Brub (assembly GCA_016642085.1). Lineage (GTDB taxonomy): Bacteria > Pseudomonadota > Gammaproteobacteria > Enterobacterales > Enterobacteriaceae > Pantoea_C. The sequence goes on from VOQV01000010.1 coordinate 33,957, forward strand.
ATATCATAATAAAAGAACCAGTTTTTACTTTATCACCAATGGCAACTTTAATTTCTTTCACTATACCACTTTTAGGAGAAGGTATTTCTATTAAACTTTTATTTCCTTCTATAGTTATTATAGATTGATCAATATTTACTTGATCCCCAATTTGTATTAAAATATCAGTTATTTCAAATTCATCATCACCTATATCAGGTATAATAACATTAAAATTCATTATTTTATCACCTTCTTATGCTAAACGTGGATTAATTTTTTCAGGATCAATATTAAATTTTATAATAGCATCACTGACTATTTTTGTATTGATTTGACCAAGTTTAGCTAATTCATATAAAACTGCTACTATAATATAAGATGTATTTATTTCAAAATGATGACGTAAATTTTTGCGACTATCAGAACGTCCAAACCCATCCGTACCTAGTACATAATAATTATTACTAGGTATATATGGACTAATTTGCTCAGCAAATAATTTTATATAATCAGTTGATGCAATTGTTGGTAAATTTTCCATTATAGTTGCCACATATGGTATTTTAGCTGTTTTATTTGGATGTAACATGTTCCATCTTAAGCAATCTTGACCATTACGAGCTAATTCAGTAAATGATGTTACACTATATACATCAGAACTAATATTATACATTTCTGCTAATTTTTGTGCTGCTTTACGTACATTGCGTAATATCGAACCTGAACCTAATAATTGCACTTTATTGTGACCAGCATTAATAATTTCTAACTTATATATGCCTTTACATATGCCTTTTTCAACTCCTTTTGGCATGTCTGGCATATGATAGTTTTCATTTGATGTAGTAATATAATAATAAATATTTTCTTGATCTTCTCCATACATACGAGTTAATCCATTATGAATGATAACAGCTATTTCATATGCATATGAAGGATCATAAGAAATACAATTTGGAATAGTTAATGATTGAATATGACTATGCCCATCTTCGTGTTGTAAACCTTCACCATTTAACGTAGTACGTCCAGAAGTACCACCTATTAAAAAACCACGTGCTTGTTGATCACCTGCTAACCACATTAAATCTCCAATTCTTTGAAAACCAAACATTGAATAATAAATATAAAATGGAATCATTGGTAAATTATTTGTACTATAAGAAGTAGCAGCAGCTAACCAAGATGCACCAGCACCTAATTCATTAATTCCTTCTTGTAAAATTTGTCCTTTTCTATCCTCTTTATAATAAGCAATTTGCATTTGATCCTGAGGGACATATTTTTGGCCACTGGCATTATAAATTCCAATTTGTCGAAATAACCCTTCCATTCCAAAAGTACGTGCTTCATCTGCAACAATAGGAACTAACCGATCTTTAATATTAATATTTTTAAGCATGATATTAAGCATTCGTACGAAAGCTATTGTAGTTGAAATATCTTTATTTTGTTTAAGTAATAATGAATTAAATTCTTTCAATTCTGGAATTTTTAGTGTTTCTGAACAACGAGATATGCGTGTAGGTATATAACCACCTAACTTTTTACGTTGATTATGTAAATAATGATATTCTTTTGAATTTTTTGGAAAAGTAATATATGGTAAAGTTTCAATTATATCATTTTTTATATCAAGTTTTAGTCTATCTCTTATGTAACGAATACTATCTATATCAATATTTTTTATTTGATGAGC
>VOQV01000011.1 GCA_016642085.1 Pantoea sp. Brub
AGCCAATGGAATCATGAGTATAAATCATTATATGTCGTATTTTCATTAATGCTGCCATACGCACAGCATTACGAGCATATTCAGTAAATGTTAAAAAAGTTGCTGTATAAGGGATAAAACAACCATATAATGCAATACCGTTAGCAATTGCAGTCATACCAAATTCTCTAACTCCATAATGAATGTAATTACCAGATACATATTTATTAATGGGTTTAGAACCAGACCACATAGATAAATTACTAGAAGTTAAATCAGCAGAACCGCCTAAATATTCTGGTAAACTTTTGCCTAAAGTTTCAATTGTATTTTGTGATGCTTGACGACTAGAAATATTTTTTGGATTTAATTGTAATTTTTTTATAAATTTATATACTAAAGAATTCCAATTAACAGGTAATTTTTTATTTATTCTGCGTTGTAATTCGTTAAATAATACTGGATATTTTATAGCATAGTTACTAAACATTTTATGCCATATTTTCTCTTTTAATTGACCTGTTTTTTTTGCATTCCATGCATTATAAATTTCTAATGGGATTACAAATGGAGGATATGTCCAATTTAAATATTTACGAGTAAGTTTAATTTCATCTTCACCTAAAGGAGAACCATGACAATCATTAGTGCCAGATTTATTTGGGGAACCAAATCCAATAATAGTCTTACATATTATTAAAGAAGGTTTATTTTTATGCTCTTTTGTTTGTTCAATAGCATGAATAACACTATTTGAGTCATGTCCATCTACATTATTTACTACATGCCAACCGTATGATTTAAATCTTTTAGAGGTATCATCTGTAAACCAATTAGTAGTTTTACCATCTATAGAAATTTTATTATCATCATAAAAAATTGTTAATTTACCCAATTTCAAAGTTCCAGCTAATGAGCAAACTTCATGTGAAATACCTTCCATCATACAACCATCACCAACAAATACATATGTATTATGATCTATAATATTATAGTTAGGACGATTAAATTGTGCAGATAATGTTTTTTCAGCAATTGCAAAGCCAATAGCATTAGCTAAACCTTGACCTAATGGCCCTGTAGTAGTTTCAATACCTAATAAACAATCGTATTCTGGATGACCAGGTGTTTTAGAATTAAGTTGACGAAAATTTTTTATTTCATTAATAGATAAATTATATCCAGTAAGATGAAGTAAACTATAAATAAGCATTGATCCATGCCCATTAGATAAAACGAAACGGTCTCTATTAATCCATAATGGATTCATAGGATTATGATTTAAATATTTACGCCATAAAACTTCGGCAATATCTGCCATTCCCATTGGAGTTCCTGGATGTCCAGATTGGGCTCGTTGTATTGCGTCTATACTTAATATGCGAATAGCATTAGCAAGTTCTTTACTTGTTGTAGTCATTTATTTACTCCAGTTATACATGGATTCTTAATAAGTATTAATATATATTTTATGAATTTATTGTAAATAAGTATCAATAAATAATTAACTATCTTTTAATCAAGCATGCATAAATTTATATTATTATATTCATTAATAATGGATATTGTTTCATTATAAATATTCATAACATTATATAAGTATACATGTGATAACTCATTAACTATATATATTCTTAAAAAGAATACTCTACTATATATTAGTAGTTAACTGTACTTAGTTCATTACTATTCTAATAGTAAAATATATTTTTAAAAATTAATTTTAATTAATAAATATTAATTTAGTATTTATTATTGAATCTATTTAATTATAGATATATGAAATATTTTTTATTAGTTTAGTATTATTCTTTGATATATTTAAATACTAATGTATTTTGAATAATAATAAAATTATTTCATATTTAAGGTGTAAAAATAACACAATGACTAAATATCTTTTTACATCAGAATCAGTTTCAGAAGGACATCCTGATAAAATTGCAGATCAAATTTCTGATGCTGTATTAGATGCGATTATTGAACAAGATCCCAAAGCTCGTGTAGCATGTGAAACTTATGTAAAAACTGGTATGGTTTTAGTAGGTGGGGAGATAACTACTAATGCTTGGGTTGACATTGAAGAAATCACTCGTAATACAGTACGTGAAATAGGATATATTCATTCAGATATGGGATTTGATGCTAATTCTTGTGCTGTTTTAAGTGCTATAGGAAAACAATCTAAAGATATTGATTTAGGCATTAATCGTTTAAATGCTTTAGATCAAGGAGCTAGTGATCAGGGTTTAATGTTTGGTTATGCTACGAATGAAACTGATGTCTTAATGCCAGCACCATTAACTTATGCACATCTCTTAGTTAAGCGTCAAGCTGAATTAAGAAAAAATGGCACTTTACCATGGTTACGACCTGATGCAAAAAGTCAAATTACTTTTCAATATGAAAATGACAAGATACTTGGTATTGATACAGTTGTACTTTCAACACAGCATTCTGCAGATATCACTCAAACTGATTTAAAAAAAGAAGTAATGGAAAAAATTATAAAAACAGTTTTACCTGCTAAATGGTTAAATAATTTTACAAAATATTATATTAATCCAACTGGTCGTTTTGTTGTTGGAGGACCAATGGGAGATTGTGGTGTAACTGGTCGAAAAATAATAGTTGATACTTATGGAGGTATGGCGCGTCATGGTGGAGGAGCATTTTCAGGTAAAGATCCATCAAAAGTTGATCGTTCAGCATCTTATGCTGCACGTTATGTTGCTAAAAATATTGTTGCAGCTCAACTTGCAGATCGTTGTGAAATTCAATTTTCTTATGCAATAGGATTAGCTAAACCAGTATCTATTATGGTTAACACTTTTGGAACTGAAAAAATATCCATTGAAAAACTGATTGAGTTAATATACGATTTTTTTGATTTAAGTCCATATGGATTAATACAAATGCTTGATTTATTAAGGCCAATTTATAAAAAAACAGCAGCATATGGTCATTTTGGAAGAAAAAATTTTCCTTGGGAAAAAACAGATAAAGCAGATGCTTTAAATAAAGCTGCTTGTTAATAAATAATATATTTTTATAATCATTTGCTTACTTATGTTTATGTCATATATACGTTAATTAATTACTCTTACATAAAGTAATGAGTTTTTTGATACAAAATTATTGTTTATTTAAAATAATTAAATTATTAATACTATAATAACTTAAATACATGTTTAACGGAAATTTATAATTTATTCATGAAAAGAATATATTATTATAAACTAATATTCTCTATTGTTTAATTCTAGCATGGCGTAATACTTATGTTCAGTTTATTTAATAGCCTACATTTTAATACCGGATTATTGTTAATTTTAGCTTTATTATTTGTATTATTTTATGAAGCAGTTAATGGATTTCACGATACTGCTAATGCAGTTGCAACAATTATTCATACTCGTGCTATGCGTCCCAAATTAGCTGTAATTATGTCTGGTATATTTAATTTCTTAGGAGTTTTATTAGGAGGTTTGAGTGTTGCATATAGTATAGTGCATTTATTACCTATAGATATATTATTAAATATAGAATCATTACGTAGTTTTGCCATGATATTTTCGATGCTTTTAGCAGCAATTATTTGGAATGTAAGTACTTGGTATTTAGGCTTACCTGCATCAAGCTCTCATACTCTTATTGGTGCTATTATTGGAGTTGGTGTTAGTAATTCATTAATTAATCATAGCTCAATCTTTGAAGCATTAAATATAAAACAAGTAATCAACATCTTAATAGCTTTAATAGCATCTCCAATAATTGGTTTGATAATTTCTGCTAGTTTATTTTTTTTATTATTTACTTATTGGAATAGTAATAAAAAACAAGCACGTATTCATATGACTCCTAATAATAGAGAAAAAATTAATGGTAAAAAAAAACCTCCTTTTTGGTCACGTATGATTTTAATCATGTCTGCTATAGGGGTAAGTTACTCCCATGGTTCTAATGATGGTCAAAAAGGAATAGGTTTAATTATGTTAGTACTGATTAGTATTGTACCAGCAGGATTTATTATTAATATGAATGCCTCTAATTATGAAATTACTCGTACTTGTAATGCAGTGAATAATTTTGATGTTTTTTATAAAAAAAATCAAAATTTATTTTCAAATATTTTTAAAAAACTATATCATAGTTATTCAATTTTGTATGACAAAAAAATAGAAAATAAAATTTATACTAATTATGGTATAAAGCAAATATACGGATTAGATCAAATAAATAATATAAAAATACTATTAAATAATTTACAAAATTACAAGCAATTATCAATTAAGCAACGTAGTCAAATCCGTTATTCAATATTATATATATGTAACATTATTGATATTATTCAAAGTTTTCCAAAAATAAAAGCAAATGATAAAATTTTTCTTAAAAAGTTAAAAAAAGATCTACTAATTACTGTCGAATATGCGCCTACATGGATAATAATTGCTGTTGCTTTAGCTCTAGGTATAGGTACAATGATAGGTTGGCGTAGAGTTACACTTACTATTGGAAAAAAAATAGGAAAAAAGAACATGACATACGCACAGGGCATGTCTGCACAAATTACAGCTGCTATTTCAATTAGTATTGCAAGTTTTACTGGTATGCCGGTTTCTACTACACATATACTGTCATCTTCAGTAGCTGGAGCTATGTTAGTCGGTGGTAATGGATTACAAATTAGTACTGTTAAAAATATTATTATTGCATGGATATTAACTTTACCAGTATGTATATTTCTATCTGGTTGTCTTTATTGGATATTATTCCACTTAATTTAAGTCGAATAATTATTTTTAATAAATATCAATTTATTATTTAATATTATACTGTTCCAACATAGCTTTAATATTTGGTTCACGACCTAAAAATTTCTTAAATATTGTCATAAAATTTTTAGAGCCACCTTGAGCTAAAATATTAACTACAAATGATTTGCCTGTATCTCTATTGAATATACCTTCTTTTTTAAAACGAGAAAAGCAATCTGCTGCTAAAACACTAGACCATAAATAACTGTAATATCCTCCAGCATAACCACCTTCAAAAATATGATTGAAAGCACATGGAAACCTGTCTTCTTCTAATACTGGAAGTATAGCAATATTATTTCTAATTTGTGTTAAAATTTGCATAAAATTTATATCTTGTTTAGAATGAGATATTGTATGTAATTCTAAATCAAATAAACTAAATTCAATTTGACGTAAAAGAAATAAACAGGATTGATGTTTTTTAGCCATTAAAATGTTTTTTATCATTTTTTTTGGCATTGCTTTATTAGTTTTGTAATGTCCAGAAATTAATGCTAATGCATCTGGTTCCCAACACCAATTTTCCATAAGTTGACTAGGTAATTCTACTACATCCCATGGAACCCCATTAATACCAGAAATTTCTGGAATATCTATATCAGTTAATAAATGATGAAGCGCATGACCAAATTCATGAAATAAAGTAACTATTTCATAATGAGTTAAAAGTGTTGGTTGATTATTCATAGGAGCACTAAAATTACATACAATGTATGCTATTGGTTTTTGTATATCACCATTAATTTTGCGCATTTTATTACTGCAAACATTCATCCAAGCACCACTTTTTTTATTTTTACGTGCATACAGATCTAAGTAAAAACTACCAATTAATTCATTAGAATTTTCATTAAATAAATGAAAAAAACGAACTTCACTATTATATAAATCATTATTCATTACTTCTTTAATAATGATTCCGAAAACTCTATACAATATTTCAAACAAACCACTTAATACTTTTGATTCTGGAAAATATACACGTATTTTTTTATTATCAATCTTATAGAGATGTTGTTTGTGTTTTTCACTATAAAAACTAAAATCCCAAGGATTTAATGTATCAATATTATATGTTTCTTTGATAAAAGATTTTAGTTCAATCAATTCTTTATTACCTTGTGCATGTATATTTCGAAATAAATCAATTAAAAAATTCATTATTTCTTGTGCATTATTAGCAGTTTTTTTAATTAAAGAATATTCAATAAAAGAATTAAAACCTAATAATTGAGCAAGTTCTGTGCGCAATAACAATATTTCTTTAATAATATGAGTATTATCCCATTTATTTGCATTTGGTCCTTGATCAGATGCACGAGTTATATAAGCAATATAAATTTCTCTTCTTATAGTTTGGTTAGTACAGTGAGTTATTATTGATAAATAAATCGGTAGATCTAGTGTACATAACCAACCACTTTCTCCATTATTTTTTGCTTGTAATTGCATATAAGATAATATATTTTTCGGTATATCAATTAAATCTTCTTTGTTGATTATTAATTTATTCCAATTCATAGTTGCATCTAGTACATTATTACCATAGAATAACTCTAAATCTGCAAGACGAATAATTACCTCTTTATATCGTTTTTGTTTATTTAAACATAAGTTGATTCCAGATAATTTAAAATCTATTAATGTATTTTTAATAAATTTTTTTTGAGAATAATTTAAAAAACTATAATGATTATTATTTTTTAAATTGCAATAAGCTTTATATAATTTTTTATTTTGGCTTATCCATATACTATATTTGTATATTAAAGATGAAACATTTTGATATATATTACGTAATTCTACTGTATTATTAACTGAATTAAGATGATTTATAGGAGATATAATTTTATTAAGATGATCGTTTACTTCTATTAAAGGCTGTATCATATTTTCCCAATTGTAAATAATATCTTGTTTCAAAATATTATTTACTACACAGTAACAATCATCTAACATTTTAGTAATAGCAGGAATAATATGTTCATTTTTGATTTTTGAAAAAGGCGGTAATATGAAAAAAGTTAATAATGGATTATGTTTCATACAGCAATATCTTTCCTTAATATTAAGGTTACAACATTTTCTTCTATTTCATCAGATTTATTGAATATATTTTTTAATAATATTAAATCCGACTAAAGCTATAATATCCAATAACTAAGATAATATAATATTTTCAATTTAAATTATTTAGCAATAATTTAAATATTTTTCATTGACATAATGTTTGATAAACATAAATATACGAGATATGCAAATATGTTAATAATGTTATTCTAAATTTCAATTGCTACAAAATCAATATTATTTAATGATTTTTTATAAGCGGATATGTTATATATAAAATGAGCGATTAGATTATAATATTAATAACAAATTATAAAAATATTTTTTTAAACACATACAATTTTCTAAATAATAATTGTGTATCATATGGAATAAAAAATTGATTTATGATCAAATTAAAAATGTAATTTTGGGTAATATCTATATTATATCTGCTCCCAGTGGGACTGGAAAATCTAGTTTAATACAAGCGTTATTAAAAACCAAAACTTTTAATAGTACCCTAAAATTATCTATTTCACATACTACACGTTATAAACGTCCAGGAGAAATAAATGGTAAACATTATCATTTCATTGAAAAAGAAACGTTTAAAAGAATGATTAATAATAATTGCTTTATTGAATATGCAATAGTTTTTAAAAATTATTATGGAACATCATATCAAGAAATTGAAAAATATTTATCTCAAGGATTTGATATATTACTTGATATTGATTGGCAAGGAGCTAAACAAATTAGATCTAAAATATCTAATACAAATAGTATATTTATACTACCTCCTTCAAGAGATGAACTATACAAACGTTTGTGTAAACGTGGCCAAGACACACACAACGTTATCATCAAAAGAATGAAGCAAGCAATATTTGAAATACAACATTATATAGAATATGATTATTTAATCATCAATGATCATTTTGATTTAGCAATATCTGAACTAAAAACAATTATTAAAGATAAACGCCTATATTTATCACGTCAAAAAATTATTTTTAGTTCATTAATTAATAATTTATTAGTCATGTAATATATTTTTTATATTACATAATCATATTGTTTTATGGAATTTATTAATGGCACGTATAACTGTTCAAAATGCAGTAGAAAAAATTGGTAATAGATTTGACTTAGTATTAGTCGCTGCACATCGTGCACGTCAAATACAAACTGGAGGAAAAAAACCATTGATTTTAGAAAACAATGATAAACCAACTGTAATTGCACTTCGTGAAATTGAAGAGGAATTAATTAAAAAAGACACATTTAAATATATATAAATAATAATTACTTTAATTTTTTATTACATAAGTAAAAATATCAATTTTGTTTATTTTTGAAAATTTCAATCAATTGATTGAAACTTATTTACCAAAAGAACAAATTATTTGCATACAGAAAGCTTGTGTTATGGCATATTATGCACACAACGGACAAATACGTTCTAGCGGAGAACCTTATATAACACATCCAATAGCTGTAGCATATATTTTAGCAGAAATGAAATTGGATTATGAAAGTTTAATTGCTGCAATTTTGCATGATTTAATAGAAGATACTGCAACTACTTATCGTGATATAAAAAAAGTTTTTGGAGAAAATGTAGCTGAATTAGTAGAAGGAGTTTCTAAATTAGATAAATTAAAATTTAGAAATAACGAAGAAGCACAAGCAGAAAACTTTTGTAAAATGATCATAGCTATGGTCCAAGATATTCGCATAATTCTTATTAAGCTTGCTGATCGTATTCATAATATGCGTACGATTAATTCTTTGCATTTAGATAAACGTCGTCGTATAGCTTTAGAAACTTTAGAAATTTATAGTCCATTAGCACATCGTCTTGGTATTCATCATCTTAAAATTGAACTAGAAGAATTAGGATTTAAAACAATTTACCCTAATCGATATCATATACTTAAAAAAGTAGTAAAAACAGCTCGGGGTAATCGCAAGGAGATCATTCAAAAACTATTTGATGCAATTACTGGGCGTTTAAATGAAGCTAAAATATTGTGTAAAGTTAATGGACGTGAAAAACATCTTTATTCTATATATCGTAAAATGATTTTAAAAGGAAAAAGATTTAATGCTATTATGGATATTTATGCATTTCGTATAATAGTCAAAGATTTAGACACATGTTATCGTGTTTTAGGTTATATGCATAGTTTATATAAACCACTCCCAGGACGTGTTAAAGATTATATTGCTATTCCTAAAGCTAATGGTTATCAATCATTACATACTTCCATGATAGGTCTACATGGTGTGCCAGTTGAAGTACAAATTCGCACTGAGGATATGGATCAAATGGCTGAAATAGGAGTTGCTGCGCATTGGACTTATAAACAATTAAATAAAAATGGAATAACAATAACAACACAAATACGTATTCAACGTTGGTTACAAAGCTTATTAGAGTTACAAAAAAGTGTTAGCAGTTCTTTAGAATTTATTGAAAGTGTTAAATCAGATCTGTTTCCAGGTGAAATTTATGTTTTTACTCCTAAGGGTAAAATTATAGAATTACCAAAAGGCGCTACATCAGTAGATTTTGCTTATGCTGTTCATACAGACATAGGTCATACTTGTGTAGGGGCACGTGTTGATTTACAATCATATCCCTTATCTAAACCACTCAATAGTGGTCAAACTATTGAAATTATTACTTCGCAAGGATCTCGCCCAAATGTAGCATGGCTAAATTTTATTGTTAGTTCTAAAGCACGTGCTAAAATTCGTCAATTATTAAAAAATTTAAAACGAGAATATTCAATTAATTTAGGACGTCGATTACTTCGTCATACTATTGGTGGTAATAAACAATTTAAAGAAATTCCTAATGAAAATATACTTAAAGAAGTATCTAGAATGAAATTGCAATCTTTTGATGATTTACTAGCAGAAATTGGATTAGGCAATGCTATGAGTGTAGTAATAGCAAAAAATTTATTACTAAATATACAAAATAAACAAACATTAAATAATGAACACACATCTAGTACATTCCCTATTAAAGAATCAGATGGTTTATTAATTACATTCGCAAAATGTTGTAGGCCCATTCCAAAAGATCCTATTATTACATATGTTAGTCCTGGTAAAGGTTTAGTAGTGCATCATGAATCTTGTAGAAATATTCGTAATTATCAAAAAGAACCAGAAAAATTTATGTTAGTGGAATGGAATCAAATAATTAAACAAGAATTTGTTACTGAAATAAGAATAGATCTGTTTAACCATCACGGCACTTTTGCTAAGTTAATAGAGGCAATAAATATATTAAATTCAAATATTCAAAACTTCAATACTGAAGAAAGAGATGGTAGAGTATATAATATTGTTATTCGTATTACTGTAAAAAATAGAATACACTTAGCTCATGTTATACGTAAAATTAGATCTTTGCCTGATGTAATTAAAGTTCATCGCAATCATAATTAATATTTTAATTATTTGAATATACATAATATGTAATGTTATAAAAATGATGCTAAATAATTATCTATTTGATTATCATTAGACAATCATGAATATGATTACTCTTATAGTATTTGACAAACTATTATATTGTATAAGGTAATAGTTATATTTTATGTCATATGTTTCTTTTATTACTTATATATTTAATCTTAATGCTAAATATAACTTTATGCTCAGTATCTGTAGTCAATTTAAATATTTTTATAGTAAAAAATATTTAAATCACATGTTTTGAAGATTAAACTTATATAAATAAATAAAATATGTATTGAAATTAATACCATTAATTATAATATTCACTGAATAATATTTATTTTTTTATAATTTTTTTAAAAGTTATTTTTAAACTACATTGTAGTAATTAAATGAAAAAATTAATGTTTTTAAAAATAATTTATATGTCTCATATTGAAAAAATTTGTTTATTATAATGACTATTACGTTAATAATAACACAAACAATCATAGACAATAACAATATATCAGTATAACATTTATATACATTTTATTGTTTTGGATTAATTTTTTATCAAAAATAGTTTTATTATTTAACATATACATATATCTAAATATAATTAACTGTAATTGTAAAAATCTTAACATTAAGAAATATTAATGTTAAATATAAAAAATAAACAATTAAATTTACAAATCTATAAGATAGATAAATTATTTAAAAGATAAAATATTAAAAATAATTTTAAAATAGTGAAAAGTATCAGTTATTACTGCAATTTTAAATAAAATAGAACAACATCTAATAATATTTATTATTGCATAATAATATACACTTATGTTATATCCAATTTAAAATTGGATATTTATTAACAATAAAATTTATATTTTTAATATACAAATGTATTATTTATTTTTTTGTATGAGTTTTCGTTCATTTTCTTTAAGATATCTTTTTCTAATTCTTATTGATTTTGGCGTTACTTCCACAAGTTCATCTTCATCAATAAATTCTAGTGCTTTCTCTAAAGTCATTTTTATAGGAGGAGTTAATATAATAGATTCATCACTACCTGCAGCACGCATATTGGTAAGTTTTTTATTTACTAAACAATTAACAGTAAGATCATTAGATCTATTATGAATACCAATGATTTGTCCTTCATATACATTTACACCACATTCAACTAATAACTTTCCTCTATTTTGAAGATTATTTAATGCAAATGAAACTGTTTTACCTTGACTATTAGAAATTAATACACCATTATTACGTTTTCCTATATTATTTGTACACAAGTTATCGTAATGGCTAAAAGTAGAATATAAATATCCAGTACCTGAAGTCATTGTCATAAATTTATTGCGAAAACCTATTAAACCACGACTTGGAATAATATAATCAAGACGTACTCTACCTTTTCCATCTAAAATTAGATTTTTAAGTTCAGCTTTACGTTCACCCATAGTTTTGATAATTAATCCTTGATATGATTCCTCAATATCTAATATTAATTCTTCAAATGGTTCTTGTTTTTGATTATTTATTTCACGAAAAATTGCTTTTGGACGCGATACAGCAAATTCAAAACCTTCACGACGCATATTTTCTATAAGAATAGATAGATGTAATTCACCACGTCCAGATACACAAAATGTATCACTATCTTCTGTTTCTTTAACACGCAATGCCACATTGTATAAAAGTTCTTTGTTTAAACGTTTTAGAATATCACTTGAAGTCAGATATTTCCCTTCTTTTCCACTAAAAGGTGAATTATTAACACTGAAAAACATTGTTACTGTTGGTTCATCTACATTTAAAACAGGTAATGCCGTTACATCTTTCGGATCACAAATAGTATCAGAAATTTTTAATTTTCCTAATCCAGTTATTGCTATTATATCTCCTGCTTCACCTAATGTTTTATTTATTCGTTGTAATCCAAAATAACTAAAAATCTGATTTACTTTACCACTTCTAATCTTTCCAGTATTATCAATTATTATAACGTTTTGATTTGAAGTAATTGTTCCACTTAGAATGCGTCCTATACCAATAACACCAAGATAATTATCTTGATATATTTGAGAAATTTGCATCTTAAATGGTTTATTTAATTCAACCTTAGGGTAAGGTATATTATCAATAATCATTTGATATAAAGGTGTTAAATCATGTGACATTTTATTATAATCTACACCAGCAATACCTTTAATAGCAGATGTGTATACAATAGGAAAATCCAATTGTTCTTCAGTAGCATTAAGATTAATAAAAAGTTCAAATATTTGATTTTCAACCCAATTTGGACGAGCATCTAATCGATCCATTTTATTAATTACTACAATAGGCTTTAAACCATAATTAAAAGCTTTTTGAGTAACAAATCTAGTTTGTGGCATAGGACCATCTGTTGCATCTACAACTAATAAAACACCGTCTACCATAGATAAAACACGCTCTACTTCTCCACCAAAATCATAATGTCCAGGAGTATCAACTATGTTGATATGATAATCATTCCATTTAATTGCAGTGTGTTTTGCTAAAATGGTGATTCCTCTTTCTTTTTCTAAATCATTAGAATCCATTACTCTATCTAGTAAAGTGCTATGCAAGCTAAATATGCCAGATTGTTGTAGCATTTTATCAACTAACGTAGTTTTTCCATGGTCAACATGCGCAATAATTGCTATATTACGCAAAGATTTTATCACAATATATCCTTCTATTATAAATTAAATGTATTTTTATAATTTGTATAAAATATTTAATATGTTAGATATTAGTTTTTTAAATTTTTTAAATTAACTTACTTTAATAAGTTAATTTAAAAAATTATATATTCATTATAACATAAATTTTACATTATTAAAAAATGTACTTAAAGCTATCAATATACTTTATAAATATATGATTATAAATACTATAATATTATTATTGATAATATAAAATTTATTTATTTATTAACAATTAAACTATGAAAATAATAATAACAAACAATATTATTTCTTTTATAGTAATATTTATTATTAATGATGATTTTATATTAAATAAAGTAAATATGCGATATGTTTAATTATTTATATTATATCTAAATTAGTTATATCATATATATAAATAATTTATATATCTTTAGATATTTTAATTACAATATATGTTTTATAATTAAATAGAATAACCAATATTATTGTTTATATGTATTAAGTAATATATAAATGACTTAATAAAATTACTAATTCAAAAATATTTTATAGCACTCTTTATAGTTATTTAAAACACAGCTTAACGATTTTTTTATGTAGCTGAATAACAAAAATAATTTTGATTTATTAATATGTAATATATAGTGATTACATTATACATATAAATTTTTATTTGTATCTTATTAAAACTTAAAGTTAACATTTTTATTGAATTTTATAATAAGGAAGCTAATTTGTTTAAGTTAAACTATAGTATTACACGCTTTCTTTCTAGTGTATCTAATGTTAATAATATGCCAGATAGTGGTATAGAAATAGCAATTGTTGGTTATTCTAATACTGGTAAATCGAAAATTTTAAATATATTGACTAATCAAAAAAAATTAGCACGTAGTAGTAAAACACCTGGGTGTACTAAATTAATTAATATATTTGAAGTAACTCAAGGAAAGTACTTAATTGATTTACCTGGATACGGGTATTCTAAATTATCAAACAATAGTAAATGGCAATATTACGAATATATAAAAAATCGTAAAATGTTAAAAGGCATAGTATTAATTATGGATATTCGTTATCCGTTAAAAAAACTAGATTATAAGATAATTGATTTAGCATCTAAAAAAAAAATTTGTTTATTAATTTTATTAAACAAAGCAGATAAACTTACATTTAGTAAAAAAAAAATACAATTAAATAAAGTAAAAAATAAATTATCTAATATTTTAACAAATATTCAAATAGAATTATTTTCATCAATAAATAAAATAGGCATTTCTGAATTACAAAAACAATTAGATATTTGGTTTAATAATTCTAATAAATTTAGATATTATTAATACATTATATATTATCAATGCAAATATTTTGCTAATATTCATTAACTTCGTTGATTCTAAATATTTGTAAATGCTTGTTGATTCATGACTGTCATTAATTGTTTGTAAATAAAGAAATCATTTTTAATGATTGTATTACATATTATTGTAATTTAACAATACTATTATGCTTTAGTTTTATTGATAAACTTTTAAATTCATATTTATTAAATAATTTTTGTAACTTATTGATATTTAATGAATTAACTATTAAATTATCACAATTCAATTTTAATTTAACATCTGTTTTTATTTTAGCTAAGTTATAAGACATAAATGCATCAGTTCGATATTTTTTAAAATGTTCTATAACATATTTTGGATTTCGTAATTTTTTTAAATATATAATTGTATCAAGATTATTATATATATTATGTAAACTACCTAATGCTTCTAATAAGATTATAGCTGTTTTCTTACCTATGCCGAATATACCAGGAATATTATCAGATTTATCACCTATTATTGCTAACATATCAACTATTAATGAAGGTTTGACTCCATATTTTTGTTTAACTACATCAGAAGTAATAATTTGTTTATTTGTACTATTAATTATATAAATGGATGATGTAACTAATTGAGCTATATCTTTATCATTAGTACTAATTAATACACAATAGCCTTTTTGTTCTGCTTCGAATGCTAATGTACCAATAACATCATCTGCTTCAACACCACGAATAGATATTAATGGTATGCCCATAGCTGATATTATTTTATATAATGGCTTAATTTGAATAATTAAATCATTAGGCATAGGAGAACGATGACATTTATAATGTTTAAATATTTTATTTCTAAAATTTTTTCCTTGAAAATCGAATATTATAGCAATATGATTAGAATAATATTTATTTAATAAACTGTTTAACATATTAATAAAACCATATATGGCACCAGTTGGTTCACCTGTACTTTTACATAAAAACGGAAAAATATGATATGCACGGTACAAATAATCTGAACCATCTATTAAAATTAAAGGGTTGTTTTTTATTGATAACATCATTATTTCTATTTGGTAGAATATCATTTAAAAATAGTTTGCATGTTTCTGAAAAATTTTATACATAAATTATAAATTATTTTTTATGAATTAAATAATTAATAATTTCAAAATAATTATTTTTTAATTTATGTAGTGAACTATTATCTAATTTATCATTATTAATTAGGTATTTCCCATTTATTATAATAGATGGTACATTTTTTAAATTTAAATTATTAGCTAATTTTTCTTGTTGAGCAATTAAAACTGCCACCGCAACGCTATTCCAAACTTCATCATACTGATAATTAGATATTCCAGATGATTTGATAAAAATTTTTTTTAAAGTAGATTCATTATTTATTGCATAATTTTTCTGAATGCCATTAAAAATTGGTTCTATAACTTTATCTTCTATACCTAAAGCAATAGCCATAGCCCATGCATGCGTAATTAATTTACTTAAATTACCTCCTAAAAAATTTACATGATATTTAATAAATTTAGTTGTAATTGGCAATTTTTTTGTATTATTTGTAATAATAGATTTTAAATCATAACAATGTTGGCAAAAAAACGAAAAAAATTCTATTATCTGAAATTTAGTTGTAAAAGGTTTCGGTAAATTAATATAATGTTGACTATTAATAAATTTTGTAGAATAAACATTAAAATTGATAATCAAAATAATAAAAATAAGATATTTTTTATTCATAGCATATTTTCTCTATATAAATATTATGAATTGTCATAATGATTTATTTTACATTAATAAGATTAAAAATGTTCATTTGTTAAAATAAATGTGAATTTTTTAACAATTAACTTTTTTTAAATTATATAAATATATCAATATGTTAATAACATGTTATTGTGTTATGATATAATATTTAAGAAATAAATTAACAATATAAAATATATTATTAAATACTCTATAATATAATAGATATTTTTTACAACTCTTAAACTTAACTTAGAGTTATATTATATAATAATTAATTAAGTAGTGAAGAATCTTATTATAAAAAATATATTCTTATATAGTTTAATTTTTTTGAAAAAATTATAAATAATGATTAGTTATTTATAAATGTTTTGTCATTAAATATAATGGTATTTTTACAAACTATCTCAATCTATTATTAGATGTGTAATAATATAGATAAAAAATATAAATAATATAAATATATTTAGAATATTACAAATATGTTAAATATAAAAAATTAACAAAATGTACACTTGTAAATAAGCATATACATGATTTAGTTAAATATTACTTAATTATATTTTATATAACAAAAAAGTTTTTGTAATTTCATTACATAAAATACTATAAATAGTTGTTATAATGTACATATTTATCAAGTTTTAATAAATTTTAATTGTCAAACATTATTAGAACGGATTGCAAAATATTAATTAAAACAAATAGTAAAAATGTTATTATTGATAAATATAAAGATATTTATATAAAATTAATTTTCATAATCTAACCATAATAAAAACAGTTTATATTAGAATTGTATATAGATACCTTATCAAGAGAATAATATGAATATACAGCTCAATCGTCCTATTCGTAATGCTTTAATTAGCGTATTTGATAAAACTAATATTGTTGAATTTGCTAAAAAACTTTATCATCGTAATATTAAATTAATTTCTACAGGTGGTACAGCTAATCTATTAATAAATTCTGGACTACCTGTAATTGAGGTATCAAGTTATACTGAATTTCCAGAAATTTTAGATGGACGAGTAAAAACTCTTCACCCAAAGATTCATGGCGGTATTTTAAATCGTAGAGAATATGATGAAGCAGTAATAGCTAAACATTCAATATTTCCAATAGATATAGTAGTAGTTAATTTTTATCCTTTCGAAAAGATTATTGATAATCAGAAATGTTTATTAAGTGATGCTATAGAAAATATCGATATTGGCGGACCAGCTATGGTTAGTGGTGCTGCTAAAAATTATAAAGATGTTACTATTATAGTAGACAGTAAAGATTATAATTATATTTTAAATAAATTAGATCAACATGATAATTCTTTAAGATTAGAAACTCGTTTTAAACTAGCTATTAAAGCTTTTAAATATGTAGCTGATTATAATAACATGATTGCGAATTATTTTTATAATTTAACAAATAAAAAAATAGACAATAATTTGCCAAACGTGATTAATTTAAAATTTATTAAAGAAAAAGATATGCGTTATGGTGAAAATAATCATCAAAAGTCTGCTTTTTATATACAATCTCATAAAACAAAATCTTTATTAGCTGATTTAAAACAAATTCAAGGAAAAATACTTTCTTATAATAATATGAATGATTCTGATACAGCTTTAGAATGCATTAAAGAATTTAATGATCCTGCATGTGTAATTGTAAAACATGCAAATCCATGTGGTGTAGCAGTAAACAATTCTGTTGTTAATGCTTATCAAAATGCTTATAAAAGTGATCCTATTTCAGCTTTTGGCGGAGTTATAGCTTTAAATCGTGAATTAGACTTGGTAACTGTTCAAACAATTCTTAATAATCAATTTTTTGAAGTGCTTTTAGTGCCTTCAGTGACTCAAGAAGCTTTAGATATAATTAAATTTAAAAAAAATGTTCGTCTGTTGATATATAATTATAATCAGTGGCAAAAATCTAATATACGATTTGATTTTAAAAATATTAATGGTGGTTTATTAGTACAACAACATGATAATATACACATACAAAACATTAAGTTTAGTGTAGTCAGTAAATTTAAACCAACTAAACAGGAGTTAAATGACGCTATTTTTTCTTGGAAAGTTGTTAAATTTGTTAAATCTAATGCTATTGTATACGCAAAAAACAATACTACAATTGCTATAGGATCAGGACAAATGAGTCGTGTTGATTCTGTAAATATTGCTAATATGAAAGCAAAACATTTAGGATTTAAAATTAAAGGATGTACAATAGCATCCGATGCATTTTTCCCATTTCGGGATTGTATTGATATAGTTGGTAAAATCGGAGTAAAATGTATCATTCAACCAGGTGGTTCCATACGAGATCAAGAAATTATTTCAGCTGCCAACGAATATAATATTGCAATGATATTTACTCATATACGTCATTTTCGTCATTAATTAATTAAAAAAATATACATGAAAATTTTAGTTATAGGTAATGGAGCTAGAGAGCATGCACTAGCTTGGAAAGCAACACAATCTTCACTATCTGATAGTGTTTTTGTTGCTCCTGGTAATGCAGGTACTTATTTAGAAAAAAACATATATAATGTACCAATTAATAGTACTGACATTTCATCATTAATTAAATTTTCTCAACAAGAAAAAGTTGAATTAGTAATTGTTGGCCCAGAAGCTCCTTTAGTTATGGGTATAGTTGACAGATTTAAATCTGCTGGTATAAATATTTTTGGTCCTACAAAATCTGCTGCTCAATTAGAATCTTCAAAACTTTTTGCTAAAAATTTTTTAAATCGTCATAATATTTTAACAGCAAAATATAAATCTTTTACAGACATAAAACATGCATTAAATTATTTATATTCTCAGACATTCCCAATAGTTATTAAAGCTGATGGTCTTGCAGCAGGTAAAGGAGTTTTTATTGTAAAAACTATTAAAGAAGCAGAAAGTGTTATTAAAAATATGCTTGAAAAAAATATATTTGGCAATGCATGTAATAGCATTTTAATTGAAGATTTTTTAGAAGGCGATGAAATTACTTTTATGGTTATGGTTGATGGCGAATATGTATTACCTATGGCTACAACTAAAGATTATAAGTGTATTGGTGAATATAATACTGGTTTAAATACAGGAGGCATGGGTGCTTATTCACCAGTTCCAATCATAAATGATACTATGCATCAAAATATCATGCAAACAATTATATATCCAACTGTAAGAGGAATGCACTTAGAAGGTTGTTCTTATACCGGTATTTTATATGCTGGATTAATAATTAATAAATTAGGTCAACCAATATTAATAGAATTTAATTGTCGATTTGGAGATCCGGAAACTCAACCAATGATGTTACGTTTAGAATCGGATTTAATTGATCTTTGTTTAGCTGCTTCTAAAGGTGAATTACATAAAAAAGAAGTACGTTGGAGTTCAAAATGTTCTATAGGTGTAGTATTAGCTTCTAAAGGATATCCAAATGATCATAAAATAGGATATCAGATTAATAATATTCCTAAAATAGAAAACAATAATAACATCAAAATATTTCATGCAGGTACTTGTATTAAAAATAATATTTTAACAACTAATGGTGGTCGTGTATTATGTGTTACTGCTTTAGGAGAAAATATGATTGTCGCTAAAAATAATGTATATAAAATGATCAGCTCAATATCTTGGGAAAATATTTACTTTCGTCGTGATATTGGATCTAATATTATCATGAATAACGACTAACAATGTCTATATATATAAATATAATATTGATATGTTCATAATTATTTTAATCATTACTCAAGTATGAATGTTTAAAACATACTTGAGTTTTTTCATCAATTGCATTATTATTAGTCTAAACATCACTATTAATATTATTTAAAACGATAACTTTAATAAGTTATATAAATGTATTTTTTAACATTTACATTGTCCTAATATGTTTATAAAAATAAAACATTATATTACTGAATAGCAATTTTAAATATTTTACTCGATGTGAATACTGGTACATTAGCTGCAGAAATCTTAATTTCTTGACCATTTTGTGGATTTCTACCTATTCTTGCAGCTCTATGATTTACTTTAAATGTACCGAAACCAATTATTTGTACAGAATGACCATTTTTCAGAGATTCAGTAATTGCATTTAAAGTAGATTCTAATGCAGATTTTGCTTGAATTTGAGATAAATCAGTTTTTTCTGCTATTAACTTAATAAGTTTAGTTTTGTTCATAACAAATAATCCTTAAATTACATTCATCAATTTTAAATCTACATTTAATTTATTTGTAAATTTTATTTTAAATATTACAACTGACTTAATAAGTACATTGATTACAAAACCTTTAGTATTAATTTAGCAGTTATTAATAAAATAAATTATTAGAATAATAGTAAGATGTTGTATTATGCGTAATATATTTTATACATGAAACTATTGTTTACATTTATTATGAATTTTATTACAGACAATTATAAATTATAATGAATATTTTCTAAAAAAAATAAATATTTTAAAGTAGAATAAAATATATAATATGTTTATGATTCTAATAATCAATAAAAAATAATTTTAATTTTATTCTGTTACAGGAAAAAGTATTCACAATATATTAAATCTTTTCAAGAAATTAATATTCTATATCTATATAAATAATGATGTTTAACTTAAGCATAGATTATAGATTTTTTAAAACTAAAATTTAGCATTATGATATCAAAACGATTCTTACCTACAGTTATTATATTGTATATAATGCATTATGCATTTTACTAATTTATTAAATTATGATAATAATATCTTCTTTCCTATATCATAAAAAAATATAATAGCAATATCTTTTATGTTTTAATAAATTATATTTAGATTCTTTCAATATCAATAACATAGAAATTACATTTATGTATTAACCTAATCATCAATAATACTAAAAAATTTCAAGTAATAAGAATTCTATTATAAATATTATTTGGTTTGTTATTAACAACTAACATGTAAATAACTTAACTAACACATATATAACTATATATAATGATAATCATTGTCATTAATATAAATTAAATTTATAAAAATATATTATTCATTGTTAGATAATAAACCTAAATTTAATAATTCAGCTAAATTAGCAGAAGCTTTATCAGCTGTTTGTTCAGAAGTTAATTGTTTTTTACTATCAATACGCCTACTTATACGATCTTTATGATATGCATATCCAGTTCCAGCTGGAATTAAACGTCCAACTATTACATTTTCTTTTAAGCCACGCAATTCATCACATTTGCCAGCAACAGCTGCTTCGGTTAATACTCTTGTTGTTTCTTGAAATGAAGCTGCAGAAACAAAAGATTCTGTAGCTAATGAAGCTTTAGTAACACCAAGTAGATCTCTAATATATGTTGTTTTTTTATTATTTAAATTTAAATTACGATTAGAAATTTTAACTCTAGAATATTCTACTTGTTCTCCATCTAAAAATTCATTACTTCCAGTGCATAAGATTGTTGCCTTACGTAACATTTGTCTTATAATTACTTCAATATGTTTATCGTTAATTTTTACTCCTTGTAAACGATAAACTTCTTGCACTTCATTAGTAATATAACGAGTTACTGCATGTACACCACGTAAACGCAATATATCATGTGGAGATTCTGGACCATCTGAAATTACATCACCACGTTCAACACGCTCACCTTCAAATACATTTAATTGTCGCCATTTAGGAATCATTTCTTCATATACATCACTACCATCTAAAGGAGTTATTATTAATCGATTTTTGCCTTTAGTTTCTTTTCCAAAAGAAATAATACCACTAATTTCAGCTAAAATAGCCGGTTCTTTAGGTTTGCGAGCTTCAAAAAGGTCGGCAACACGTGGTAAACCACCAGTAATATCTTTAGTTCCTACTGATTCTTGTGGTACCCTTGCTAATATGTCTCCAGAACTGATTTTTACTCCATCTTCAAGTTGAACAATTGCTTTACCTGGTAAAAAATATTGAGCTGCCATATCAGTACCTATGATCATTATATCTTTGCCATCAATGTCAACAATTTTCAGTGCTGGACGTAATTCTTTACCAGCAGCAGTACGTTCAGCGCTTTCTAAAACTACTAATGATGATAATCCAGTTAAATCATCTGTTTGACGAGTAATAGTCAAACCATCAATTATATCAATAAAACGGATAAATCCACTTACTTCAGTAATAACTGGAATGGTATGAGGATCCCAATTGGCTACTATTTCACCTGCTAAAACATTTTCACCACTGCCTTTAAACATTATTGCACCGTATGGAATTTTATAACTTTCTTTAGTTCTACCAAAATGATCAATGATTTGTAATTCTACATTGCGTGTTGTAATTACAATCTTACCTGCAGAATTCATTACTGACTTAGCATTAATAAGTTTAATAATACCTTTGTTTTTTACTTGAATACTAGACTCAGTAGCTGCACGTGATGCTGCTCCTCCAATATGAAATGTCCGCATAGTTAATTGTGTACCTGGTTCTCCAATAGATTGTGCTGCAATGACACCAACTGCTTCACCTTTGTTAATAATATGACCACGGGCTAAATCACGACCATAACAATTAGCACATACACCAAAATTAGTGTCACAACATACCACTGAACGAACTTTTATGCTGTCTATAGAATTTAATTCTAAAAAATTACAGAAATACTCATTCAGTAAAGTATTGCGTTTTACTAAAACACTATTAGTTCCAGGTTTAAATATATCTTCTGCAGTTACACGTCCTAAAACACGCTCACGCAATGTTTCTTTAACATCTCCACCTTCTATAATTGGAGTCATGGTAATTCCTTCTTGAGTATTACAATCATCCTCTGTTACCACTAAATCTTGAGCAACATCTACTAAACGTCTAGTTAAATACCCTGAATTAGCAGTTTTTAATGCAGTATCAGCTAAACCTTTGCGTGCACCATGTGTTGAAATAAAGTATTGAAGGACATTTAAACCTTCACGAAAATTCGCTGTAATTGGAGTTTCAATAATTGAACCATCAGGTTTAGCCATTAAACCACGCATACCAGCTAATTGACGAATTTGAGCAGCAGAACCACGAGCACCAGAATCAGCCATCATGAATATATTATTAAAAGAAACTTGTTTTGTTTTTAAGCCATTGCGATCAATTACTATTTCAGTTGAAAAATTTTCCATCATCGCTTTAGCTACTCGTTCATTTGCTGCAGCCCATATATCTATAACTTTATTATAACGTTCTCCAGCTGTCACTAAACCAGATTGAAACTGTTCTTGAATTTCAGCAACTTCATTCTCTGCTTCAGATATTATATCTATTTTTTTTTCTGGTATAATCATATCATCAATGCCTACTGACACACCTGCTTTAGCTGCAAATGTAAAACCAGAATACATAATTTGATCAGCAAAAATAACAGTTGATTTTAAACCTAAAATTCTATAACAGGTATTTAACATTTTAGAAATAGTTTTTTTCCCTAATACTTGATTAATAATAGAATAAGGTAAACCTTTTGGTACAATCATCCATAAAATAGCACGACCTATAGTCGTATCGATGATATTATTTTTTTTTAAAAAAACATTTTTACTATTGTCATCTTTATAATATTCAGTTACACGAACTTTAACACGAGCATGTAAATCAGCTTGTTCACTGCGATATAAACGTTCAGCTTCTTTAGGACCAGTTAAGATCATGCCTTCCCCTTTAGCATTTATTTTGTCTCGTGTCATATAATAAAGTCCTAATACAACATCTTGAGAAGGAACAATAATTGGTTCACCATTTGCAGGAGATAAAATATTATTAGTTGACATCATTAACGCACGTGCTTCTAATTGAGCTTCTAATGTTAAGGGAACATGAACAGCCATTTGATCCCCATCAAAATCAGCATTATAAGCTGCACAAACTAATGGGTGAAGTTGAATGGCTTTACCTTCTATCAGAATTGGTTCAAAAGCTTGAATACCTAAACGATGTAATGTTGGTGCTCTATTCAATAAAACAGGATGTTCTCTAATAACTTCTTCAAGAATATCCCAAACCATGGATTCTTCACGTTCAACCATTTTTTTAGCTGCTTTTATAGTAGTAGCTAAACCACGTAGTTCTAATTTACCATAAATAAATGGTTTGAATAATTCAAGAGCCATTTTTTTTGGTAAACCACATTGATGCAAACGTAAATATGGTCCAACTGTGATTACTGAACGACCAGAATAATCAACTCTTTTACCTAATAAATTTTGACGAAAACGACCTTGTTTACCTTTAATCATATCAGCTAATGATTTTAATGGACGTTTGTTAGAACCAGTAATTGCCCGACCCCGACGACCATTATCTAATAATGCATCTACTGCTTCTTGAAGCATGCGCTTTTCATTGCGTACAATGATGTCAGGAGCTGCTAAATCTAATAAACGCTTTAGTCTATTATTGCGATTAATTACACGTCTATATAGATCATTTAAATCAGACGTTGCAAAACGTCCACCATCTAATGGTACTAATGGACGTAAGTCTGGTGGTAAAACTGGTAATACATTTAAAATCATCCATTCTGGTTTATTACCAGATTGAAGAAATGATTCTAATAATTTAATGCGTTTAGTTAATTTTTTGCGTTTGATTTCAGAATTAGTATTATTAAGATCTTCTCTTAATTCTTGACATTCGTGTTCTAAATCCATATTTTTTAATAAATATTGAATTGCTTCAGCACCCATTTTCGCATCGAATTCATCACCAAATTCTTCTAAAACATCAAGATATTGTTCTTCAGTTAATATTTGACGTTTTTCAAGATTTGTCATGCCACTTTCAACTACAACATAAGACTCAAAATATAAAACACGTTCTATATCACGTAAGGGCATATCTAGTAATAAACCAATACGAGATGGTAATGATTTTAGAAACCAAATATGAGCTGTTGGTGATGCTAATTCTATATGACCCATACGTTCACGACGTACTTTAGTTTGAGTGACTTCCACTCCACATTTTTCACAAATTACTCCACGATGTTTTAACCGTTTATATTTACCGCACAAACATTCATAATCTTTTACTGGTCCAAAAATACGAGAACAAAAAAGACCATCTCTTTCTGGTTTAAAAGTACGATAATTAATAGTTTCTGGTTTTTTAACTTCACCAAAAGACCATGAACGAATCATCTCTGGAGAAGCTAAAGAAATTTTAATTGCATTAAATTCTTCATTTTTAGTTTGTACTTTTAAAAAATTAATTAAGTCTTTCACAAAGAAGCTCTCATCAGAGTAATAATTAAAATACTTTTTTTAAATAGATTATTCTATAATTAGTCATTAATTATAATAATTATTGATAATTAATCTTTTTCTAATTCTATGTTAATACCTAATGAACGTATTTCTTTTAATAACACATTAAAAGATTCTGGCATACTGGGTTCCATATAATGATTTCCATCTACAATATTTTTATACATTTTAGTACGACCATTAACATCATCAGATTTTACAGTTAGCATTTCTTGTAAAGTATATGCTGCACCATATGCTTCTAATGCCCATACTTCCATTTCACCAAAACGTTGACCACCAAATTGAGCTTTGCCTCCTAAAGGTTGTTGAGTTACTAAACTGTAAGAACCAGTAGAACGTGCATGCATTTTATCATCTACTAAATGATTAAGTTTCATCATGTACATATATCCTACAGTTACTTGACGTTCAAATTTTTCACTAGTACGTCCATCAAATAAAGTAATTTGACCAGATGATGGCAAACCACTTAATTTTAATAATGCCTTGATTTCACTTTCTTTAGCTCCATCAAATACAGGACTAGCAATTGGCATGCCTTTTTTTAAATTTTCTGCTAAACATAACACTTCATTATCAGTAAAGTGATCTAAATTGACTTTTTGACGTAAATCATTACCTAAATCATAAGCACGTTGTATAAATTTGCGTAATTTATAAATTTCTTCTTTTTTGCTTATCATTGCATTAATTTTATCACCTATTCCTTTTGCAGCCATACCTAAATGAGTTTCAAGAATTTGTCCTATATTCATTCGTGATGGTACTCCTAAAGGATTTAATACAATATCAACTGGAATACCATATTCATCATATGGCATATCTTCAATTGGATTTATTTTAGAAATAACTCCTTTATTACCATGTCTTCCAGCCATTTTATCACCTGGTTGAATTTGTCGTTTTACGGCGAGATAAACTTTGACAATTTTTAAAATACCTGGTGCTAAATCATCACCTTGTGTGATTTTTTTATGTTTCTCTGCTATCTTCTGTTGAAATTCAGACTTCAATTCACTATATTGATTTAATAATTGATCTAATTGATTTTTCTTTGTTTTATCGAAAATTTCTATTCCTAACCAACTATCTTTAGGCAATTGTTCTAAATAATCATGATTAATACCAGAGGATAATAAAACATCTTTAATTCGTGTAAAAATACCTGCTTCTAGTATTTGTCGTTCTTCAGATAAATCTTTTTTTGCTTGTTTAAATTGCATTGCTTCAATTTCTAAAGCTCGTTTATCTTTTTCAACACCATCACGTGTAAACACCTGAACATCAATAACAGTACCTGAAACTCCATTTGGTACTCTAAGAGATGAATCTTTTACATCAGAAGCTTTTTCACCAAAAATAGCACGTAATAATTTTTCTTCTGGTGTTAATTGTGTTTCTCCTTTTGGAGTAACTTTACCTACTAAAATATCTCCACCTATTACTTCTGCTCCAATATAAACTATGCCTGACTCATCTAATTTAGATAATGAGGCTTCGCTAACATTAGGTATATCAGCAGTAATTTCTTCTGAGCCAAGTTTAGTATCACGAGACATACATGATAATTCCTGAATATGAATAGTTGTAAATCTATCTTCTTGTACTACTCTTTCTGAAACCAAAATAGAATCTTCGAAATTATAACCATTCCAAGGCATAAATGCGACTCGCATATTTTGACCTAATGCTAATTCACCTAAATCAGTAGATGGACCATCTGCTAATACATCACCGCGTTCAATTTTTTCTCCTAAAGTAATACAAGGTATTTGATTAATACAAGTATTTTGATTAGAACGAGTGTATTTTGTTAAATTATAAATATCTATACCTGCTTCACCCGCATGCATTTCATTTTCATTAACTTTAATTACAATGCGAGAAGCGTCTAAATATTGTACAATACCACTGCGTTTTGCTATAACTGTAACCCCTGAATCAACTGCTACAGCACGCTCCATTCCAGTACCCACTAATGGTTTATCTGATTTTAAAGTTGGAACAGCTTGACGTTGCATATTTGCACCCATCAAAGCACGATTAGCATCATCATGCTCAAGAAATGGTATTAATGAAGCTCCAACAGAAACTATTTGTTGAGTAGAAACATCCATATAATCAACTTGATTTTTATTAAATAAACCAGATTCACCCTTATTGCGACAAGTGATTAATTCGTTAACAAAAGTTCCATCTTCTTTTAGAGAAGCATTTGCTTGCGCAATTATATAATTTCCTTCTTCAATGGCAGACAGATAATCAATTTTATCTGAAACTACTCCGTTAATGACACAACGATAAGGAGTTTCTAAAAATCCATACTCATTGGTTTTAGCATATACAGATAATGAATTAATTAAACCAATATTGGGCCCTTCAGGAGTTTCAATAGGACAAACTCGACCATAATGAGTTGGGTGTACATCTCGTACTTCAAAACCAGCACGTTCGCGAGTCAAACCACCAGGACCAAGAGCAGAAATGCGACGTTTATGAGTAATTTCTGATAAAGGATTATTTTGATCCATAAATTGAGATAATTGACTAGAACTAAAAAATTCTTTTACTGCAGCTGAAATTGGTTTAGCGTTGATCATATCTTGAGGCATTAAATTGTCAAGATCTCCTAATGATAAACGTTCTTTAACTGCACGTTCTACACGTAATAATCCAATACGAAATTGATTTTCAGCCATTTCACCTACAGAACGAATCCTGCGATTACCTAAATGATCAATATCATCTACTTCACCTTTACCATTACGAATATTAATTAATTTTTTCATTACATCTATTATATCGTCTTTATTTAGAATATTTGAACCGTCAATATTTTTTCTTGATAATGACCTATTAAATTTCATGCGTCCTACAGAAGAAAGATCATAACGATCTTCAGAAAAAAATAAATCATTAAAAAGATTTTCTGCAGCTTCAATTGTAGGAGGTTCTCCTGGTCTCATCATTCGGTAAACTTCGATAAGAGCATTTGATCGATCATTAGTAGGATCTACACGTAAAGTTTCTGAAATATAAGAACCATGATCTAAATCATTAATGAAAATTGTTGAGATTTTTTTGTAATTGAATTGTTTTAATTTAGATAATAAATCTATTGATAATGGAGTATTAGCCGCTATAATTAATTCTCCTGTATTACTATCAATATAGTTTTTAGATATTATTTTTCCTAAAATATATTCAACTGGCACTTCAATAAATTTAATTTTATCTTTTTTTAATTGAGATATATGACGTGATGTAATACGACGAGCTTTTTCAACATAAATTTTATTATCAACTGTAATATCAAAAGTAGCAGTCTCACCTCTTAATCTTTCAGGTATTAATTGCATATATATTTTTTGATCATGAATTTCGAATATGACTTTTTCAAAAAAAATATTTAAAATGTCTTCAGTCGTATAATTTAAAGCACGTAAAATAATAGTTGCTGGTAATTTTCTGCGGCGATCTATACGTATAAAAAGATTATCTTTTGGATCAAATTCAAAATCAATCCAGGAACCACGATAGGGAATAATCCTAGCATTATATAATACTTTACCTGATGAATGATTTTTTCCTTTATCACTATCAAAAAATACGCCAGGACTTCTATGTAGTTGAGAGACTACAACACGTTCAGTACCATTGATAATAAAAGTACCATTTTCTGTCATTAATGGTATTTCACCCATATATACTTCTTGCTCTTTAATATCCTTTACTAAATTTTCTAGTGATGATTCTCTTTCATAAATTACCATTCTTAATTTTACACGAAGAGGAGCAGAATACGTCGCACCACGAATTTGACATTCTTTTACATCAAAAACAGGTTTGCCTAAACAATAAGTTACATATTGTAACTCAGCGTTACCTCCATAACTGATAATTGGAAATACAGAACGAAGAGCAGCTTCTAATCCATACTGACCTTCTGGATCCTGTTCAATAAATTTTTGAAATGAATCAAGTTGAATAAAAAGAAGATAAGGAACGTCTAAAACTTTTGGACGTTTACCAAAATCTTTGCGAATACGTTTTTTTTCGGTATAAGAGTAAACCATAAGGTTCCTCAGTTAGCTAACAAATCGAACTGTAACACCTATAAACAAGATGCGTAAAATACATATTTATTATTTTAATTTATATTATATTTGGATCTAAACGTATAGATTGCAATAATCTACTCCTATTTAATTAAATTTACATAAATTATTATTTTAATCAAATAATTTATTTTTTGATAAGAAAGATATAAAACATAATAATTACTTTAATATTATAAAAATAAAGAATTATATATTTAGTTACTTTTTATAAAATAATTATAGATTATCAATCTATTTTATTTCTACATCTGCTCCAACTGCTTTTAAAGCTTCTTCCAAAGCAATAGCATCTTCTTTATTTAAAGATTCTTTAATAATACCTGTTGCTTCAACTAAATCTTTAGCTTCTTTTAAGCCTAATCCAGTTGCTGCACGCACAGCTTTAATTACTGCTACTTTATTGGTACCAATATTTTTTAATATTACATCAAATTCAGTTTTTTCTTCAACAGTTTCAACTTGGTTAACAGCGACAGATACGTTTGAAGAAACACCAAATTTTTCTTCCATAGCAGAAACTAATTCAGCTACTTCCATTACTGACATAACTGAAATAGCTTCTAAAATTTGTTCTTTAGTAATAGACATTTCAATTTTTCCTAAAGTAAAAAAAACTTTATAAATCATTTAAGTGCATTCAAATTGTTTTTTTTACATCTCTAATAGCAGCTAAAACTCTAATTATTTTGCCTATAGCTGCTTCTTTTATA
>VOQV01000012.1 GCA_016642085.1 Pantoea sp. Brub
TAACCTACAGTATCTGGAATATTGATTGTTGTAGCACCTGAATGAATTGCAATTTCAACTATTTTGCAAAGATCATCAATTGGTGTCCTTCCGCTATCTTCACAAGAAAATTCTATATTATCAACATAATTACGGGCATATTTAATCATATGAACAGTACGTTCAATAACACTTGTTAAATTACTACGTAGTTTTGTTTTAATTTGAATTGGTGAAGTAGGAATAAATAAATGTATACGAAAAACATTAGCAATACTTAAAGCTCTGTAGGCAACATCTATATCTTTCTCAATACATCTTGCTAAACCACATACACAACTTGATTTAATATTACTTGCAATATTTTTTACTGATTCAAAATCTCCCGGAGAAGAAACTGGAAAACCAACTTCCATTATATCTACTCCCATACGCTCTAGTGCTAAAGCAATTTGTAATTTTTTTTTTACATTAAGACTAGCTTGTAAGGATTGTTCTCCATCACGTAAAGTAGTGTCAAAAATAATAATTTTCTGGCTCATTGTGTGTATCCTTTAGTATAAAGGAGCATAAAAATCCGCGTTAGGCACGGTTTTTTTAAAATTTCAGCCGGTTTTCAATTAATGTGTTTATTACGATTTGTGATTATTATTAGATAATTTGTATCAAATAATTAAAATATAAATTCAATATAAACTTATATTTTATAGATTAAATAAATAATATTAATTAAATATAATAATATAAATATCTCAAGCTTAAATGATAGACTTATTATAAAA
The DNA here is from genome assembly GCA_016642085.1 of Pantoea sp. Brub. Taxonomy (GTDB): domain Bacteria; phylum Pseudomonadota; class Gammaproteobacteria; order Enterobacterales; family Enterobacteriaceae; genus Pantoea_C. The sequence goes on from VOQV01000012.1 coordinate 762, forward strand.
ATTTTTAGTAAAAATTTTGCATTATTTAGATAAAAAAAAATACATCAAAAAAAGAAAAGTGATTTAACATATTTAAATTAATTACAACAACTTCAATCTCCTTTAAAATATTTTTATACATATGCAATAAAAATTGTTTAATTTTAATAAATAATTAATTTTAAAAAAAATTAAAATGATTATCTTTTGTAAAGATATCAATAAAGGTTAAGAAAATAATTCATTATTGAATAAGACTTTTAGTCTGGAGATAAAAAATGAATACGTTGTCAGGATCTGAAATAATTGTACGTTCATTAATTCATCAAGGCGTAAAAAAAATTTTTGGTTATCCTGGCGGTTCAATATTAGATATTTATGATGTTTTACAAACAGTTGGTGATATTGAACATATTTTAGTGCGTCATGAACAAAGTGCTGTACATATGGCTGATGGTTTAGCACGTGCTACTGGTACAGTAGGAGTAGTATTAGTAACATCAGGTCCAGGAGCAACAAATGCTATTACTGGTATAGCTACTGCATATATGGATTCAATTCCGCTAGTTATTTTATCTGGTCAAGTTTCTAGTTCTCTTATTGGTTATGATGCTTTTCAAGAATGTGATATGATTGGAATTTCTCGTCCTATAGTTAAACATAGTTTTTTAGTTAAAAATATTGAAGAAATTCCAATTGTTATAAAAAAAGCTTTTTATTTAGCATCAACTGGACGTCCAGGACCTATTGTTATAGATTTACCTAAAGATATTTTAAATTTACGGACTAAAATAGATTATACATTACCACAAAAAGTAATTATACGATCTTATCGTCCTATTATTCATGGACATAAAGGTCAAATTAAACGCGCATTGCAAATATTAATGAAATCACATAAGCCAGTTATTTATGTTGGAGGAGGAGCAATTAGTTCTTCATGTGAAAAAGAATTATTAATATTAGCTGAAAATTTAAATATTCCTGTGACAACTTCTTTAATGGGATTAGGAGTTTTTCCTGGATCACATATTCAATTTTTAGGAATGTTAGGAATGCATGGTACTTATGAAGCTAATATGACTATGCATAATGCTGATCTTATATTTGGTATTGGAGTAAGATTTGATGATCGTACTACTAATAATGTAATAAAATACTGTCCATATGCAACAATAATGCATGTTGATATTGATCCTACATCAATATCTAAGACTATCAAAGCACATGTTCCTATTGTTGGTGACATTAAAAAAGTTTTACAATTTATGTTAAAATTACTTTTTAATATTAAAAATAATATCAAACAATTTACAGAAAATATTAAAAAATGGTGGAAATTAATTAATGAATGGCGTAGTAAGAACTGTTTAAAATTTGACCGTAGTAGTAAAAAAATTAAACCGCAATTAGTAATTGAAACTATATATAACTTAACAAAAGGTAATGCTTATATTACATCTGATGTGGGACAACATCAGATGTTTACTGCCCTTTATTATCATTTTAATAAACCCCGCAGATGGATTAATTCTGGTGGGTTAGGTACCATGGGTTTTGGACTTCCTGCTGCTTTAGGTGTTAAAATTGCTTTACCGCAAGAAATAGTAATCTGTATAACTGGAGATGGTAGTATTCAAATGAATATTCAAGAACTTTCAACTGCTTCTCAATATAAATTACCAATTCTTATCTTAAATTTAAATAATGGATTTCTTGGTATGGTAAAACAATGGCAAGATATGATTTATTCAGGACGTCATTCTCATTCATATATGAAATCACTACCTAATTTTGTGAATTTAGTTAAATCATATGGTCATATAGGAATAAAAATTCAATATCCTTATGAATTAAAAGACAAATTAATTATGGCACTGAAACTTGTTACGCAAGGCAATTTAGTTTTTGTTGATATTACTATTGATGAAAATGAACATGTTTATCCAATGCAGGTTCGAGGTGGAAGTATGAATGAAATGTGGTTAAGTAAAACAGAGAGAACTTAAATTATGCGTTGTATCTTATCAGTGTTATTAGAAAATGAGTCTGGAGCATTGTCTCGTGTAGTAGGATTGTTTGCTCAGAGAGGCTATAATATTGAAAGCTTAACAGTTGCTCCCACTGAAGATGCTACATTATCACGTATGACAATTCAAACTATTGGTGATGATAAGGTATTAGAGCAAATTGAAAAACAACTTCATAAATTAATTAACGTTTTAAAAGTAAATAAATTAAGACCTAGTAATTATATCGAACGAGAAATTATATTAATGAAAATTAGGACTACTGATTGTAAGTGCGAAAATATTAAATATATTATAAAAAAATTTCGAGGTCAAATAATTGACTTAACTATGTTTGTTTATACACTACAATTAGTTGGAAGCTATAAAAAAATAAATGAATTTATAAAAAAAATTATTAATATATCAGATATTATTGAAATAGTTCGTTCTGGTATTATTGGTATTTCACGTGATGAAAATATTATTTTTAACTTTAAATATTAAAATATTTATATGTTTTATTAACTATGTTTATATTATATATAATTAATAAATATTTAAATCAGTATATAAATAACTAATATGAATAAACAACTTAAACATGTTTCTGTATTATTAAATGAAGCTATTGAATATATGAATATAAAAAAAAATGGAATATATATAGATGGTACATTTGGTGGAGGTGGTCATTCAAAGTTAATTCTTTCAAAATTAAGTAACAATGGCAAATTAATTGCTATAGATCGAGATCCTAAATCTATTTTAATAGCTAATGAATTAAAAGATCCTCGTTTAATTATCATACATGGAAATTTTTCTAATATAAATCAATATCTTAAACAATTTAAATTGGTTGGTCAAGTTAATGGGATTCTATTAGATTTAGGCATGTCATCTCTTCAATTAGAAGATACAACTCGTGGATTTTCTTTTATGAAAGATGGTCCATTAGATATGCGTATGAATCCTACTTGTAATCAATCAGCATCAGAATGGTTATTAAATGCAACAGAACATGAAATTTATGTTGTTTTAAAAAATTATGGTGAAGAACGTTTTGCTAAACGTATTGCTAACGCAATTGTAAAATATAATTCTAACAAAACTATCACAAGAACAAAGGAGTTAGTTAAAATAATTTCATCAGTTATACCTATAAAATATAAGTTTAAACATCCAGCTACTCGTACATTTCAAGCAATTCGTATATTTATTAATAATGAATTAGAAGAATTAAAGATTGTTTTAAACAACGCTGTTAATAGTCTTGCTTTAGAAGGACGTTTAGTAATTATTAGCTTTCATTCATTAGAAGATCGTATAGTTAAACAATTTATGCGAACTCACAGTCAAAATACCAATATTCCTCATGGCATTCCATTAACTACATACCAATTACAAGAACTCAATGATATTAAACTAAAATTATTAGATAAAATTGTACCTAATGTCTCTGAATTAATTGCTAATCCAAGAGCACGTAGTGCGATATTACGTACTGCAGAAAAAATATCTCTAAAAAAAATCATCTAAATAAATATACAAAAAACATAATATAATACTCATATAACATTACAAGACTTTATTTTTATAAAAAATAACATAAACTAAATATAATTACATTTATTGTAATTGTAGAATCCATAAAATATCACTATATAAATGATATATTAAAAACATTGTATATTTAACATGAATAAAAATAAAAAATTGTTTATGCAAGATTAATTAATTATATTATAGAATGTAATATGATAATTGTAATTCTATATGTAAAATAGATAAAAAAATAACTTAAAAATAGCAACAAATATCATTATTAATATAATATATATGCATTAATAAATATTATATTAAACATTTAATAAAAATATTTAAACTTTTTATGAAATTTTATAATCTTCATCACTTACTCAATCCTTGGGTGCATAATGCACCTATGCGTTTAATTAGCAATATAACTTTAGAAAGCTATTTAGCTTCACATGGGTTTTTATTTATTGCTATTCCAGGACATAAAACAGATGGAAGAAATTTTATTAAACAAGTTATTAATCAAGGTGTTACTGCTATAATAGCGGAATCTGAAAGCAAAATTATAAATGGAAAGATATATTACATCAATGGAACACCAATAATTTATATTCATCAACTTTATAAAAAAATATCACATTTAGCTGGATTATTTTTTGATAATCCATCTGAAAAACATAAAGTTATTGGAGTTACTGGAACAAATGGTAAAACCACTATCACACATATATTAGCACAATGGATACAATTACTTGGTGAAACTACAGCTGTTATGGGAACTCTTGGTAATGGTTTAATTAATCAATTAATGCCAACAAAAAATACAACCAGTTCTGCAATTGATATACAAAAAATTCTTTATGAATTAATTAATAAAGGTACTACTTTAACTGCAATGGAAATTTCTTCACATGGTTTAATGCAATATCGTGTAGCTGCTTTATCGTTTGCAGCAGCATTATTTACGAATATAAGTCATGAACATATAGATTATCATAAAAATATGCATCATTATGAACTAGCTAAATGGCGTTTATTTTCTGAACACAATATCGATAATGCAATTATTAATATAGATGATGAAGTAGGTATGGAGTGGTCAAAAAAGATTCCTAAAGCAATTATTGTAACTACAAAACATAATATAAATTTAAAACGATTTAACCGTTGGTTGAAAATTCATGCAATAACAATTGACAATAATGGAACAAATATTTCTTTTAATTCAAGTTGGGGATCTGGAAAAATTAATAGCCATTTTATAGGTAATTTTAATATTTCTAATTTAATAATGGCATTAACAACTTTATTAAGTTTAAATTATAAATTAAATGAACTACTAGAAGTTTCTTCGGAATTAAAACCAATTATTGGGCGTATGGAATTATTTAATATGCCTAACAAACCCAAAATTATAATTGATTATGCTCATACTCCTGATGCATTAAAAAAAGTTTTAATAGCAGCACGTCCTTATTGTAAGAACAAAATTTGGTGTATATTTGGTTGTGGAGGTGAAAGAGATAAAAGCAAACGTCCAATAATGGGGAAAATTGCTGAAAGCTTATCTGACATAGTAATTATAACTACAGATAATCCTCGTAATGAAAATCAAAATATAATTATACAAAATATTGTATCTGGTTTTACACATCCTTATGTTGTAAAAATTATTAATGAACGTACAGCAGCCATTAAGTATGCAATGTTAAAAGCTACACCAAATGATTTAATTTTAATTTTAGGGAAAGGTCATGAAAATTATCAAATTGTTGGTAATACTTACTTTAGTCATTCAGATAAAAAAGTAGTAATTTCCATATTGAAGAATATAATATGATTCCTATGTCTTTAAAACTTTTAGCTAAAATAACTAATGGCAAATTATATGGTAATAATTTAACGTTTGATGAAGTTTCTACTGATACTAATAAATTAAAAAAAAATAGTCTATTTGTAGCAATATTAGGTAAACGTTTTGACGCCCATCAATTTATAGATATAGCCATATCTAATGGAGCCAAAGCTGTGTTAGTAAACAAATATTTACCACTTATTGTACCACAAGTAGTAGTGCAAGATACTTGTTTAGCTTTTGGAAAATTAGCATCATGGGTACGCAAAAATGTACAAACTCGTATTGTTGCTTTAACTGGAACATCTGGCAAAACTTCAGTAAAAGAAATGACTGCTTCTATTTTAAATCAATGTGGACCAACTCTTTACACTATGGATAATCTAAATAATCATTTAGGTGTATCTATGACCTTATTGCGTCTAACTAAAAAACATAAATATGCAATTATTGAGTTAGGAGCTAATCATAAAGGAGAAATCGCTTATTCAGCTAAATTAACTGCTCCTGAAAATGTATTAATAAATAATATTTCAAAAGCACACCTTGAAGGTTTTGGTTCTTTAAATGGTGTTTCAAAAGCAAAAAGTGAAATTTTTTATTATTTAAATAATAAAAGTATTGTCATTATAAACAATGACAGCAATGATTTAATACATTGGAATAAATATTTAACAGATAAAACAATTTGGAATTTTTCAGTTAATAATAATTTTAGTGATTTTTTTGCTAGTAATATAACAACTAATATTTTTAATACTTATTTCACAATGAATACACCTTTTGGATCAATACCTATAAATTTACCAATGATAGGAAAACATAATGTAGCCAATGCATTAGCTGCTGCTGCATTAGCTATTTCTGTAAATGCTAATATTAATGATGTACAAATAGGATTGAATAACATGTGTCCTTTTCCTGGCAGATTATTTCCAATTTATCTATCCAAATACAAACTATTGATAGATGATAGTTATAATTCGAATTTATCTTCAATAAATGCAGCCATACAGGTGTTATCAAAAATAGCTAGTTATCGTGTTATGGTAATTAGTGATATGTCTGAATTAGGAAAAGAAAGTCAAGAATTACATTGTAAAGCAGGGTATTACGCTAAAAAAGCACGTATTGATCTTGTGTTAAGTATAGGTATAAACAGTTATTTAATTAGTAAAAATAGTACATGTGGAGAGCATTTTAATGATAAACAAACATTAATTAAAAAATTAAAATTGCTTTTACTGAAAAATGAAAAAATTACTATTTTAATTAAAGGTTCACGTAATTATAAAATGGAACAAATCGTACATAGTTTGTTACAGGAGAACAAATATGTTCATTTTAGTTAGTAAATATTTAAGCTTTTTAGATAATAATTTTGATATTACATCAAATTTAATAATTAGAGCTATAATGAGTTTATTAACTGCCTTAATCATTTGTTTATTTACAGGAAAATTTTTAATAAATTGGTTATATAAATTAAATATAAAACAGATAGTAAGAATAGATGGGCCTAAAAGTCATGTCCTTAAACAAGGAACACCAACAATGGGTGGTATTATGATTCTTGCTGCAATATTTATTTCAGTATTAATATGGTCAAATTTAAATAATTCATATGTATGGTATGTATTTACAATACTCATTAGTTTTGGTTTAATTGGATTTATTGATGATTATAGAAAAATAATCAGTCAAAATACAAAAGGTTTAGCTGCAAAATGGAAGTATTTATATATGTCTGTCATTACACTTATTATAGTCTTTTTATTATATTTAACTGGTAAAGAGACATATATGACACAACTAGTATTACCTATATTAAAAAATATACAACCTCAATTAGGTTTATATTATATATTATTTGCTTATTTTGTTATTGTTGGTGCTGGTAATGCAGTTAATTTAACTGATGGTCTCGATGGGTTAGCAATAATGCCGATAATATTAGTATCGCTAGGTTTTGCTATCATATCTTGGTTAACAGGTAATGTAGAGTATTCTGCATATTTACATATACCATATATACAAAATGCTAATGAATTAGTTATTTTTTGTTGTGCAATTGTAGGGTCTGGAATTGGTTTTTTATGGTTTAATATACATCCAGCAAAAATTTTTATGGGTGATGTAGGTTCATTAGCATTAGGAGGAGGATTAGGTATTATAGCTGTATTATTACGTCAAGAATTTTTGTTGGCGATAATGGGAGGAGTATTCGTATTAGAAGCATGTTCAGTTATTTTGCAAGTAGGATCATTTAAATTAAGAGGTCAACGTATTTTTCGTATGGCCCCGATACATCATCATTACGAATTAAAAGGATGGTCTGAATCACGCATTATTGTATTTTTTTGGGTTATATCTGTCATATTAGTTATAATTGGACTATTATCACTAAAAATAGATTACATATCATGCTTAAATATAAAAATAAAAATATCTTGATCATAGGTATGGGTATTACTGGTTTATCATGCATTGATTTTTTTTTAACTAAAGGTATTAAACCACGTATAATAGATACTCGGATGCATCCTGCTAAATTAAAAATGTTGCCTCCAGATATTGAATACAGTATAGGTAATATTAATATCCAATGGATATTATCAGCTGATTTAATTATTACAAGTCCAGGTGTTGCTTTAACTCATCCAATCTTTAAGAAAGCAATTGATATAGGAATTAATATTATCAGTGATATTGAATTATTTTGTCAAGAAGCCAAAGCACCAGTAATAGCTATTACTGGTTCAAACGGTAAGAGCACAGTTGTAACTTTATTAAGTAATATGGCTAAATTTGCTGGTTACCAAATTGCTGTCGGTGGTAATATTGGTGTACCTGTATTATCATTATTAAAACATTCTGTTCAATTTTATATAATAGAAATTTCTAGTTTTCAATTGGAATATACTAGCAATTTAAAAACTATAGCAGCTACTGTTCTCAATGTTACAGAGAATCATTTAAATCGTTATCCATTAGGTTTATATCAATATCGTGATACAAAATTAAAAATTTATCAAAATGCATTATTTTGTATATTTAATGCTAGTGATAACATGACAGTACCAAAAATCAATACACATCAAAATTATATTAGTTTTGGCAATAATTGCGGTGATTATTATCTTAATAAAAAGCATGGGAAAACGTGGATTCAATGTATACATCAAGAAAAAAAATTAAATACTGAAGAACTACATCTAATTGGTCAACATAATTATATGAATGCATTAGCAGCATTAGCTATAGCGGATACATTAAAATTTCCTTATTCTTCTAATTTAACAGCTTTAAAATTATTTAAAGGTTTAAAACATCGTTTACAATTAATATCTGAACGTAACAATGTTCAATGGATTAATGATTCTAAATCGACAAATATTAGCAGTACTAAAGCAGCTTTAAATAGTATAAATTGTACAGGTAATTTATGGTTATTGCTTGGAGGTGACGGAAAAGGACATAGTTTTGCATCACTTAGTAAATATTTAACAAATAATAATATGTATATTTTTTGTTTTGGTCAAGATCGTAAAAAACTTGCTTCTTTAAATCCTAAATCATCAACATGTACGAAAACTCTATGTCAAGCAATGAAAATAATTGCTACTAAAGTTAAACCAGGTGATGTAGTATTATTTTCACCAGCATGCACTAGTTTTGATCAATTTTATAACTTTGAACATAGAGGAGAAGTATTTATAAAATTAGTACATAAATTAAGTTAAAATAATTTACATCTGTAAAATTAAAGATAATATGTAATTTTATTAATGCAAAATAATTATTATTTGTTACATAAATGAATAATATTCATGTATTTATATTAATTTTTTAACATGAAATTATTATTTCATCATTAAAATAATGTATTAATTTTAATTTAAGGTAGAAAATGATACGTAAAAAACTAATGATTATAGCTGGAGGCACTGGTGGACATATTTTCCCAGGATTAACTATAGCTAATTATATGATAGAATTAGGATGGAAGGTTTTTTGGTTAGGAAGTACTAATCGTATGGAAAATGAGTTAGTGTGTAAAAATGGTATACAAATGTATACTATTAAAATTAAAGGATTACGAGGAAGTAATATTAAATCAAAACTTTTAGCACCAATAAATATATTTACTGCATTTATTAAATCTAGAAAGTTCATGAAGTTATGTTATCCAGATGTTGTGTTAGGTATGGGAGGATATGTTTCTGGACCTAGTAGTTTAGCAGCTTGGAGTTATAAAATACCGCTGTTATTACATGAACAAAATAGTATTGCTGGTTTAACTAATAAATATTTATCTAAATTTGCTACTAAAATAATGCAAGGATTTCCAGGAGCTTTTACACTTGCAGAAGTAGTTGGTAATCCTATTAGAAAAGATATATTGAATTTACCTTTACCTGATAAACGCTTAAATAGAAATGGACCAATTAGAGTATTAGTGATAGGTGGTAGTCAAGGGGCTAATATTTTAAATACAATAATGCCACAAGTAGCATTAAATTTAAATAATAAAATTATAGTTTGGCATCTAACTGGCAAAAATAGAAACAAACAAACAGAAAAAATATATCACAATTTGGGACTCAATCAACATAATGTGACAGATTTCATAGAAAATATTTCTGTTGCCTATGAATGGGCAGATGTCGTGGTTTGTAGATCTGGAGCATTAACAGTAAGTGAAATTGCAGCTATTGGTTTAGCAGCAATTTTTATACCATTTCCGCATAAAGATCAACAACAATATTGGAATGCTATACCTCTTGTAAAAATAGGTGCTGCTAAAATTTTTCATGATCAAGAATGTACTGTTAGATCAATAACTGAGACTCTTAAACAATGGAATAGAGAAATATTATTACAAATGGCTCAACGAGCACGTAAAGTAGCTATTTATAATGCAACTGAACGTATTGCTAAAGAAATAATCGATGCAACAACTATTTAATATAGTGACATATATAAATTGTATAAAATAGATAATGTACATTTAATGGATATTAAACAACTTAAAAAAATAAGATTTATCATACCTAGTATGAGAAATTTTAAAAATATACATTTTATTGGAATAGGTGGTTCTGGAATGAGTGGTATTGCTGAAATATTAGCTCATGAAGGATATAATATAACTGGTTCTGATTTAGTTTCAAATACATTAACGCAATATTTATCTACACTAGGTATCAAAATATATTTTCATCATTGTTCTCAAAATATTGAAAATGCTCATGTTGTAGTTGTTTCAAGTGCCATACCAGAAGATAATCCAGAATTACTGTATGCTAAAAAACAAAATATTCCTGTCATTCACCGAGCAGAAATGTTATCAGAATTAATGCGTTTTCGTTATGGAATAGCTATTTCTGGTACTCATGGCAAAACTACCACTACAACTATGTTATCAACTATATATATTGAAAATAAATTAGATCCAACATTTATTAATGGAGGATGTATAAAAGTAATTAATAGTTATGCTCATTTAGGTAAGAGTCATTATTTTATTATAGAAGCAGATGAAAGTGATGCATCTTTCCTTTATTTAAACCCAATAGTAATAATAGTCACTAATATTGAATATGAACATATGGAAACATATAAAGGGAATTTTGAAGAATTAAAAAAAGCTTTTATTAGTTTTTTGCATAAATTACCTTTTTATGGTTATGCCGTTATGTGTTTAGATAATCCAGTGATTCGTAATATAATTCCATATATTAATAGAAAAATTATCACTTATGGTTTTAGTAAAGATGCAGATTTAAGAATTCAAGATTATAAACAAAAAGGAATTAAAAGTTATTTTACATTATTACGAAATAATAATATGTTTTTAAAAGTTACGTTAAATGCACCAGGTTATCATAATGTACTTAATGCTACAGCAGCTGTAGCAGTATCTTATGAAGAAAAAATTAATAAAAATGCTATTTTGTTAGGTTTGAAAAAATTTCAGGGTACTAAAAGAAGATTTGAGATACTAGGTAATTTTTCAATTAATTTAATAAATGGTAAAGCAGGTAATGTTACATTAATAGATGATTATGGTCATCATCCAACTGAAATTGACGCAACTATTACAGCTGCTCAAATAAGTTGGCCAAAAAAAAAATTATAATGATATTCCAGCCACATCGTTATACTCGCACAAGAGATCTTTTTAACGATTTTGTAAAAGTATTATCAAAAGTTGATGTGCTTTTACTATTAGATGTTTATTCTGCAGGTGAGCCGTTAATTATAGGTGCAGACAGTTATTCGTTATGTGATAATATTCGCAAAAATTATAAAATGAATCCTATATTAGTTACTAAAAATCCATTATTAATGGAAAATGTACTTCCATTACTCTCTGGTAATGATTTAATATTATTTCAAGGAGCTGGCAATATTAGCAATATTGCAATTCAATTTTCTAAATATATATTTAAACGATGGCATGTAAAATAATTAAAACTCAATATGAATGAAAAAATAGCAGTTTTAATGGGTGGAACATCATCAGAACGTAAAATTTCATTAATGTCTGGAAAGGCTATTTTATCTGGATTAAATGAAGCTAACATAAATGCTTATGGTGTAGATACTCTTAATTTTCCAATATTAAATCTTAAACAAAAAGGATTTAGTAAAGTATTTTGTGCATTACATGGGAAGGGAGGTGAAGATGGTACATTACAAGCTTTACTAAATTTTTTACAAGTACCGTATACAGGTAGTGGAGTTATGGCATCATCTATTGCTATGGATAAAATTCGAACTAAATTAATATGGAAAGGGTATAATTTACCATCCGCTCGTTTTGTTTGGTGCAATAGAAATAAAATAAATACTTTTTTAAGTAAAAATGTTCAACATAATATTTGTAAACTTGGTTTACCTTTATTCATTAAACCTAATTGTGGAGGATCAAGTATAGGTATTACTAAAATAACAGAATTTAATGAACTATCTGCAGCATTAGAAAATGCTTTTAAATATGATGATAATATTTTAGTTGAAGAATGTTTAAATGGTACAGAGTATTCTATTGGTATTTTAGATGACAAAGTATTACCTATTATACAGATAGAAACTAGTAATCAATTTTACAATTTTGAAGCAAAATATTTTTCTAAACAAACTAAATATTTTTTTTCAAATAATTTGAATAAAAACCAAAAAATGAAATTAACTAAACTAGTGTTGACTGCTTGGAAAATTTTAGGATGTACAGGTTATGGTCGTATAGATGTTATGACAGACCAAAATGGTTTTTTTCATTTATTAGAAATTAATACTTCCCCTGGTATGACTCGTACTAGTTTATTTCCTATGGCTGCTAAGCAAGCAGGTATTAGTTTTTCGCAATTAGTAACTAAAATTTTAAGATTATCTAATTAAATGCATTTATACAAATGTCTCATTATGGTAAATAATATAATATATAAAAAAATATAGGATATAATATCATTATACATTTTATATTAATACTTTTTATTAAAAGTAAATATTATGCATCTTTCTAAATTAAGATTAATAATATTAATTATATTATATATGTTTAAATAATAAGATTACATGTATATAATAATGTATATATGTTAGATATATAATATTATTTAATAATCAAAAAATTAATATTTAATAAAAATTTTTAATTTATTAATAAATAATAGTAACTTAAATTAAAACAAGTAATTATAATCAATATATATATGATATATAAATATATATTAATATATTTATATATATTAATATAATGCGTTTAAATAAATTATATACAAAAAAAAATTTTTTAGTAAAGATATAACGTTTATAAATTTTATTAAAAAATTATATGATAATATTAATTATATGCAATAATATTTGACTTAAGTAAATGTTTTTTAGTAGTTCATATATACATAATTAATATAAAAGGGGAAAGTATGATTTATTTATTATTTAATTGTCTCTAAGCCTTGAGAAGTTTTATGGAGAAAAAATATGTTTGAACCTATTGAATTATCTGATGATGCAATTATCAAAGTTATTGGCGTTGGTGGTGGTGGAGGTAATGCTATAGAACATATGGTACGAGAACATATTGAAGGTGTAGAATTTTATGCTGTTAATACTGATGCACAAGCATTACGTAAAACATCAATCAGACAAACAATTCAAATTGGTAGTAAAATTACAAAAGGATTAGGAGCAGGTGCGAATCCAGAAATAGGTAAACATGCCGCAGAAGAAGATAGAGAAGCATTATCTTCTGTTATAAAAGGTGCTGATATGATATTTATAACTGCTGGTATGGGTGGGGGAACAGGAACTGGAGCAGCTCCAATTGTAGCTGAATTAGCAAAAGAGTTAGGTATTTTAACTGTTTCTGTCGTTACTAAACCATTTAGTTTTGAAGGAAAAAAACGCATATTATTTGCTGAACAAGGTATTGCCGAATTATCTAAACATGTTGACTCTTTAATTACTATTCCAAATGATAAATTAATTAAAGTTTTAGGACGAGGTATATCATTACTAGATGCTTTTGGTACAGCAAATGATATATTAAAAGGTGCAGTTCAAGGTATTGCTGAATTAATTACTTGTCCAGGTCTTATAAATGTTGATTTTGCAGATGTTCGTACTGTAATGTCTGAAATGGGTTATGCAATGATGGGTTCTGGTGTAGCTTCTGGTAAAGATCGTGCAACAAATGCTTCTGAAATGGCTATTTCAAGTCCTCTATTAGATGATATTGATTTATCAGGTGCACGTGGAGTTTTAGTGAATATTACTGCAGGATTTGATTTGCGTTTGGATGAATTTGAAACTGTTGGTAATACTATTCGTGCATTTGCTTCAGATAATGCTACTGTAGTAATTGGTACTTCATTAGATTCTGAAATGAAACATGAATTGCGTGTAACAGTGGTAGCAACAGGTATTAGTACAGATAAACATTCAGAAATAAAATTAGTAACTAATCAATCTATTAATCAAGCAGTTGTAGATTGTAACTATGATCACAATCATGTGTCTTTTTTTCATGGAGATAATAAATCTGTAGATTCAGTTAATCAAATTTCATCTAATGATGATAAAAAAGATTCTGATTATCTTAATATTCCAGCTTTTTTACGAAAACAAATAGATTAATATAATTTTATGTATAACAATGTAATAGATAAGTAAATTATTTTTATTAATTCACTTATTTTTTTGGATAGTATACTATGAGAGTATTAGATGATCAGACAAAGGACGTTAAAACGTATTGTTCAAGTAACTGGTACTGGTTTGCATACTGGTAAAAGAGTTAATTTAACTTTGCGTCCTGCTTCAGCCAATTCAGGTATTATTTATCGCCGTATTGATTTAAATCCACCAGTTGATTTTCAAGCTAATGCAAAATTTGTGCGTAATACTATATTAAATACTTGTTTAGTTAATGATTTAGGAATATGTATTTTTACTGTAGAACATATTAATGCTGCTCTATCAGGTTTAGGTATAGATAATATAATTATTGAAGTAGATGCTCCAGAGATACCTATTATGGATGGTAGTGCAGCACCGTTTATTTACTTGTTAATGGATGCAGGTATTGAATATGTAAACAATGCCAAAAGATTTATGCGGATTAAACAAAATCTTCGTGTTGAAGATGGAGAAAAATGGGTAGAAGTTAAACCGTATAATGGTTTTTTGATAGATTTTACAATTAGTTTTAATCATCCTGTTATTAACTCTAGTGCTCAACAATATCAAATAAATTTTTCTACTGATGTTTTTATTAATCAAATTAGTAGTGCACGTACTTTTGGTTTTATGAAAGAAATTAAATATTTACAATCTAAAGGTTTGTGTTTAGGAAGCAGTTTAGATTGTGCTATTGGTTTAGATGATTCACATGTATTAAATGAAGAAGGTTTGCGATTTAATGATGAGTTTATTAGGCATAAAATTTTAGATACAATTGGTGATTTATTTATGTGTGGTCATAATATCATAGGTGCATTTACTATGTTTAAATCAGGACATGCATTGAATAATAAGTTATTAAAAAATATTTTAGCAAAAAAAAAATATTGGGAATGGGTGACTTTCGAAAATGAATATGAATTACCATTATTATTTAAAATACCTTAATTGTAAATAATTAGATATTTATGTTTTACGCTGGTATAATTATTAAATAATTTATTAATCACATGTTAATAATTGCTACAGCAAATATGCAAACATTAAACAATAATCTAACAACACTTATCAATTTTAACTAAAATATAGTTTAAAATTATTTTTAGTTAGAAATTTAAAATATGCACTAAATTAATATTAATTTTTTATTTAAATCATCTATAATGCTTAACTTAATAAGTTTAACTGAAAATAATGTTAAAATAATTTTTATATTTAAATATTGTTTATAAAATATATTTCAATTAATAAATTTAATAATCGAAATTTCGTTATTATAACTTATCAAAAATAGTTATAAAAATATTATTAACAAATTTTAATTAAGATTTACATAATTATTTTTAATTTATTCAATATTAATTGAACTATTACATAATAATAAATTCGATTTCCATAAAAATTAATATTATATATTTATAAAATATCTTTTCTAATATTTATAATATCAAATTGATTTTGAGAATATATCCATGATGAAGTTAGTAAAATTTTTAAGTAATTTATTCAGTAATAAAAATGAACGCATTCTTCGTCGTTTAAATAAAATAGTAGAAAGTATTAATAAAATGGAATCAACATTTGAACAGCTTTCTGATGTGGAATTGAAAAATAAAACAAGTTTTTTTTATAATTCTTTAAATAATGGTCAAACATTAGAAATGTTATTACCAGAAGCATTTGCTACAGTACGTGAAGCCAGCAAACGCGTTTTTGGTATGCGACATTTTGATGTACAGCTAATTGGAGGTATTGCATTAAACAGTCGTTGTATAGCTGAAATGCGTACAGGAGAAGGAAAAACATTAACTGCGACTTTACCTGCTTATCTTAATGCTTTAAGTGGCCAAGGAGTTCATATTGTTACTGTAAATGATTATTTAGCTAAACGAGATGCAGAAAACAACCGTCCATTATTCGAATTTTTAGGTTTAACTGTTGGTATTAATTTACCTGGCATGTCTATATCTGATAAACGAAAAGCTTATGCTGCTGATATTACTTACGGTACTAATAATGAATATGGTTTTGATTATCTTCGTGATAACATGGCACTTACTCCAGAAGATCGTGTTCAACGTAAATTAAATTATGCGATAGTAGATGAAGTAGATTCAATATTAATCGATGAAGCTAGAACACCTCTTATTATTTCAGGTTTAGATGAAGATAGCTCAGAATTGTATATTAAAATAAATAATATTATTCCTTATTTAATTCGTCAAGATAAAGAAGATTCAGATGTTTTTCAAGGTCAAGGAGATTTTTGGGTTGATGAAAAATCTCGTCAAGTACAAATATCTGAACGTGGTTTAATTAAAATAGAGAAGTTATTAATTAAGGAGAATATTATAACAAAAGATGAATCACTTTATTCATCTAATAATATTATACTTATGCATCATGTTAATGTAGCGTTACGTGCAAATATATTATTTATAAAAAATGTTGACTATATTGTTAAAAATGGAGAAATAATTATAGTAGATGAGCATACTGGACGTGCTATGCAAGGTCGTCGTTGGTCAGATGGTTTACATCAAGCTATAGAAGCAAAAGAATGTGTTACAATCCAAAATGAAAATCGTACACTAGCATCAATTACTTTTCAAAATTATTTTCGTATATATGACAAATTAGCTGGTATGACTGGTACAGCTTATACAGAAGAATTCGAATTTAATTCAATATATAAATTAACTACAATTGTAATACCTACTAATCGTCCAATGATCAGAGAAGATTTGCCTGATGTAGTATATATAACTGAAAAAGAAAAAATGAAAGCTATTATAAAAGATATCGTAGATAGAACACATAATGGACAACCAATATTAGTAGGTACTGTTTCTATTGAAAAATCTGAAGTACTTTCTAATGAATTACAACGTTTAGGTATTAAACATAATGTATTAAATGCTAAATTTCATGAACAAGAAGCTGATATAATTGCACAAGCTGGACAACCGGGAAATGTAACTATAGCTACAAATATGGCTGGTAGAGGAACTGATATTATTTTAGGTGGTAATTGGCATGCAGAAATAAATAAAATAAAAAAAATATCTGAAATTAAAATCAAAGATATTAAATCTACATGGGATAAGAAACACAAAGCTGTTTTAAATTCAGGTGGATTACATATTATTGGTACTGAACGTCATGAATCTAGACGAATTGATAATCAATTGCGTGGTCGATCTGGTCGTCAAGGTGATATTGGATCTTCTAGATTTTATTTATCCATGGAAGATTCTTTAATGCGTATTTTTGCTTCAGAGCGTATTTCTAAAATGATGCGTAAATTAGGTATTAATAAAAATGAAGCAATTGAACATCCGTGGATTACCAAAGCTATTGAGAATGCTCAACGTAAGGTTGAAAATCGCAATTTTGATATTCGTAAACAATTACTTGAATATGATGATGTTACAAATGATCAACGATGTGCTTTTTATAAACAACGTAATGAAATTCTAGAAAGTAATAACGTTCATAAAACTATTGATAGTATTTTAAGCGATGTCTATAAAATAGTTATTGATAATAATTCTATTCCAGAAGCTGTTGAAGATCAGTGGGATATTGATAAATTACAAAAACAATTATATGATGATTTTAATTTTACTTTAGATATTAATGATTGGATGAATAGAGTAAAAAATACAAATTTCAACAAGGAAATTTTATATAATTATATAATTGATCATGCAAAAAAAGAATATATACAAAAACAAGAAATAATAGGCAATCAAGTAATGCGTCAAGTAGAAAAAGATGTTATGTTGCAAACATTAGATTCTTTATGGAAAGAACATTTAGCAGCTATGGATTATTTGCGCCAAGGAATTCACTTAAGAGGATATGCTCAAAAAGATCCTAAACAAGAATATAAACGTGAATCTTTTTTAATGTTTACTGAGATGTTGCAATCACTAAAATATGAAGTCATTAGTACATTAAGTAAATTACAATTAGATTTAGTAAATTCTGCTAATAAAAAAGTTTTACTAAAAGAAAATAAAAAACAATTCAATTTTCATAAAATTGGACGTAATAATCTTTGTCCATGTGGATCAGGCAAAAAATACAAGTATTGTCATAATCATTAAACAAAATAATTTTAATATTTAATTATTTTATATAAATTTTCTGTATATTTAACAACAAGCTAGTTGAAATTCTAATTTTAATGGTGTTGTTCCATTTTTTTTATGATTCAGTGATACAAAACGAATAGAAAAACGATTTTTATGTCCAGAAATTTGTGGATATATATCATTGTTTAATTCAAGTTGAATACGTAATAAATCAGACCCTTCAGCATTATTTTGATAAAATCCATTTGAAGTAGTCTGTTTGTGAAACGTTCCAGTTTTCCTAATTAAATTAAGTATAAATTTTAAACTTGTATAAAGAGGACATAAATGTTTAATCCAATTTGTAATTTGATTATTACGTATTTCTAAAGAAGAATGTAGCCAAACATGTAAAATTGGTAAATCAAAGCTACAATAACCACCTGGAATATTTATACGTTGACGCACTAATCCAATCAAATGGTCCTCTCGTAATTGTTGGCCTAATTTAGATGAATTTATAAGTTGATTTGCTTTATCTTTTAATTCTTTGCATAATAATGTAATTAAATTGACATCTACACCTGATAGATTAGACCATAAATGTAATTTTTGCTTTTGACGTTCTAATTCTTTTAGTAATTGATTTTTTATATCATTTCGTTCTAAGATATCTAAAAGTTCATCAATAAGACGAAAAAAAATTAATGAATTAATTGTTTTTTTGAGTGGAAAAGAATTAAATATTTGATTAATAATAAATTCAATACGTAACCAAGTTCTCATTCTTTCATGTAATGGATATTCAAATAATACTGTATTTTTCATTATATTATATATTCTCTTTATTTTTCGATAGCAATAAATATATTTTATGTAGTTTAATAACTTGTGAAAAGACATGATCTATCGTACCATTATTAACAATAACATCATTAGCATAAAATAGACGCTGTTGCCTTGTAGTTTGTGTTTTCATAATGGTTTTTATTTGTGAAATTGATAATTTATCTCTTATTTGTACTCTTTGTAATTGAGTAATTTCATTTGTATCTACTACTAAAATACGATCAGCTTGGTACTGAAGTTCGTTTTCTATCAATAAAGGTACTACCCAAATTAAATAAGAGGATGATACATTATTTTTTAATTTTTGAGTTTTTATATTAATTAAAGGATGTAAAAGGGAATTTAACCAATTTCTTTCTATTTGATTTTGAAAAATAATTTTACGCAAATAAGAACGAACAATATCACCTTTATTATTTAATATGGAATATCCATAGCGTTTAATAATAGTTTGAAATGCTAAAGTATTAGGTTGTATTATTTTATGTGCAATGATATCAGAATCAATAATGTTTATATTTAAATTATTGAAAAAATTTGCAACGGTGCTTTTACCGCTACCTATACCTCCTGTAAGAGCGACTATATAAGGATTATATTTCACCAAGTGTTAACTCTTTTAAATTTATTCACTATTTAATAAATTTAATATCAATATTATATTTATTAAATGCATGTAAGTAATAATTAACATCAATCATTATTTATAATGAGATATCTTTTATTATATGGGTTATGTATAACATTTTTAATTTATATTCATATCATTATGAAAACATAATTTAATAAATTTTTATACAAATTTCATTGAAAAATCAAGAGAATGTATATGTTTAGTCAATGAACCAACCGATATATAATCTACACCAGTTTCTGCAATTTGCATTATATTATTTTCATTAATATTACCAGATGCTTCTAATAATACACGTTTTTTATTTCTTTTTTTGTTTATTTTAACTGCTTGATAAATATTTTTGATATTAAAATTATCTAATAAAATTATATTAGCATTAGCTTCTAAAGCTTGCATAAATTCATTTAATGATTCAACTTCTATTTCTATAGGAATGCCACACATTATTGAAGAAGCTTTTTTAATGGCTTTTCCTATTGAACCAATAGCTGTAATATGATTTTCTTTAATTAAAAAAGCATCGTACAATCCTTGTCTGTGATTTTTGCCACCACCACATACAACTGCATATTTTAATGCAGTACGTAGTCCTGGTAATGTTTTGCGAGTATCTAATAATTGTGTGTTACTATTAATTAATAAATTCACATATTTATTAACTTTAGTTGCAACACCAGATAACATTTGGATAAAATTTAATATAGTACGTTCAGCAGATACCAATATACGTGATGGTCCTATAGCGTCACAAAGTATTTGTTTAGCTGATATGTTTTGACTATCTTGAACATGCCATTCTAAAATTATTTTAGAATTTAATTGATTAAATATTTCTTCCACCCATTGTTTACCACAAAAAATACCATCTTCGTGTGTTACTATCTGGGCATGTACTTGATCATCTTTAGGTAAAAGTCTAGAGGTAATATCATTATCAACATCAATTGTATTACCACCTAGATCTTCTAATAATGCTCTACTAACTATTTCTTGAATATCATTGTTAATATTTTGTTTTTTAGGTTGATAGTAAAGATTTACGTTATATGTGTTCATAAGTTTATAATTAATGTATTCATTTGAAATTATTATTGATAATAAAATATATATTTATTGTAAGTTTAATGAAATTATCATTATAATGTTTCTTATATAAATGACAATAAATATTGATCTATTTATATAAATTATATTATTTAACACAAAGGTAATTAACCTAGTATGTAACAGCATAATATGAATAATATTATTAATTATCAAAAATGATTTATGTTTAAATGACAAATTATGCCTTATATACTTATCAATATCTAATATAGATTAAATAATTTTGTATTATATTAATTCTAAATAATTTTTATTCATATTTAAAATTAAAATTTAATTGATTTAAAATATAACTATTAATTGTTATCTAAATTCATATTACATGAATGATTTTGCTAAGTAAAAACAGATGGTTAATGCTTTAAAATAGACATTATATAAATATTTTGTTATCTTCTATTAAAAACAAATTATATATTTTCTCATTTTACTAAATATATTAATTAAATAATTTTAAAAATAATTTATATAAATTATTTTTAATAATAAATTATAAAAAATAAATTTATATTTAGAGTAATTATATAGAAATATTTTTTTAATTTAAGCATTTTTATCAAAATAATATATTTTAACAATATTATCTAAAAAGTAGAAATATATGATATCAATAATGTATTTTAATATTTATTAAGAAATTTTTATTCATTAATTTATTTATACATAAATATACATAAGGAATATCACCCATGTCAGATGATTTACATAATGACGTGGATCCGATTGAAACTCGCGATTGGTTAGAAGCGATGGATTCGGTTATCCGTGAAGAAGGTATTGAACGTGCAAAATATTTAATTGATCAGTTATTAATTATAGCTAAAACACGAGGTGTGACAGTTAATACTAATTTATTAATTACTGATTACGTCAATTCAATAAAAACCGAAAACGAACCAGATTATCCAGGTGATCTTTTTATAGAAGGTCGCATTCGTGCTGCAGTTCGTTGGAATGCTATCATATCAGTTTTAAGAGCTTCTAAAAAAAAATTAGATTTAGGTGGACACATTGCGTCATTTCAATCTTGTGCTACTATTTATGAAGTATGTTATAATCATTTTTTTCGTGCTAGAACTAATAAGGATGGAGGTGATTTAGTATTTTTTCAAGGACACATATCTCCAGGAATTTATTCTAGAGCATTTCTCGAAGGTAGATTAAATGAAAGACAAATGAACAATTTTCGGCAAGAAACATATGGAAATGGTCTTTCTTCATATCCTCATCCTAAATTAATGCCGGATTTTTGGCAATTTCCTACTGTATCTATGGGTTTAAGTGCAATATCAGCAATATATCAAGCTAGATTTTTAAAATATTTACATAATCGTGGTCTTCAAGATACTTCAAAACAAACAGTTTATGTTTTTCTTGGTGATGGAGAAATGGATGAACCTGAATCTAAAGGAGCTATTACTGTTGCAACTCGTGAGAAATTAGATAATTTAATTTTTATAATTAATTGTAATTTACAACGTTTAGATGGACCTGTTGTTGGTAACGGAAAAATTATTAATGAATTAGAAGGAATATTTTATGGTTCAGGTTGGGAAGTCATAAAGGTGATTTGGGGTAGTAATTGGGATGCGCTTTTACATAAAGATACTAGTGGTAAATTAATTACATTAATGAATGAAACATTAGATGGAGATTATCAAAATTTCAGTTCTAAAAATGGTTCTTATATGCGCAAAAATTTTTTTGGTAAATATCCAGAAACTGCTGCTCTTGTTGAAAATATGTCTGATGATGAAATATGGTCGTTAAATCGCGGTGGTCATGATCCTAAAAAAATTTATGCAGCATTAAATAAAGCATTAAAGATTAAAAACAAACCAAAGGTAATTTTAGTTCATACCATTAAAGGTTATGGTATGGGACATATCGCAGAAGGTAAAAATATAGCTCATCAAATAAAAAATATTGATATAGATAGTATTCGTTACATAAGAGATAGACTAAAACTTGATATAAAAAATGATATAATTGAAACTTTACCATATATTACTTTTCCAAAAAATTCAAAAGAAT
>VOQV01000013.1 GCA_016642085.1 Pantoea sp. Brub
AATGTAGATTAGAAAATGTCGCTTTAATAAAAGGTAAATATGCATCAATATCAGTTACCATTATAATGATATCATTAATATTTAAATCTTTATTAGATTCAAGTAAAGATAAAATATAATTTTGTAATACTTCTACTTCACGTTGCATACTACAACAAATATTAATAGAAATTGAGTTGTCTGTAGAAGTAATACATTTTCTTTTATGGTTTTTTTTTAAAATGTTATTATTAAGATTTATGCTAGATCTATTTTTTAAATTCAGAATATCATGTTGTATACAATTTAATAAGTTATTTTCATGGATGTTAATAAAAGTATCTATATGATTGTTTGGCTCTAATTTATTTAATAACAACATATTATCATATCCCAACATATTCCATGATAAAAATAAAGGATTAGTAGATATTTCTTTTTTATTGTAAGAATTCTTATTTAAAACATCAGAATATAGAATATATTCCCAATATTTATAACATGGATTGTTAATAAATACATAAACATCTATATAATTACTTATAGTTTTTAAAATATGTAGATATAAAGGCGGAAATATATTAATGCCAAAAACAAATATACGCTGGGATAAAAAATTTTTTTTATGTTTAAAACCATTTAAAATACTAATAAATACATTGTTTAGATTATCGTAACAATAGTGTAAGTTTCTGAAATATTCATTATAATGAATTAAGTTATACCATATTTCTGCTTGCCATTTTTGATTTTCATTATTTTTTTTAACAAACAAATCATGTTTCCACAATTTAAGCCAATCACTACGATATATTGTATACTTTTTAAATAAATCAGATATTTCAAAAATAAATTCAAATAAATTAGATTGATTATCATGATTATAATATTTTTTTAAAAAAGTAAATTTATTTTCTTTATGCATGAAATTTAAACAAAAAAGAACCATCCAAACCATGCCATATTTGTTATATGCTATTTTAATAGGATCTTTAAATGAAAAAATATTTAACATGTCATAAATAAAATTTTTAATTAATAAAAATTTTATATTAGCAGTTATCCCTAATATTGAAGCTATTTCTGTTTGTAACCAGTTTATTGTATCTAAGTTTTCTACAATAATTATTTCTGAATGTAATGGATTTTTAAGAGGATTACTTCTCATTATTTCAATTATAAATGTTTTTAAAATATCAAATTTATTAGAATGATAAATATAAAACATATCATTTATAATTCCTATATACTAACATTCCTTAATCCCACATATGATTACTTTAGAAGGAGAAGATATTATTCTCTATATAATAACATTCATTATAAATGATAATTGCAATAAATAATAATAATTTTACAATACATATTTATTTAACTAAATTAAGTATTTATAATATCAAATAGCAATAGGAGCCTTAATAGTTGAATAAGGATTATAATTTTGAATTTCAAAATCTTCAAAAATATAATCAAAAATAGAGTGTGGTTTACGTTTGATAACTAAATTTGGTAATGTATGAGGTATACGAGTTAATTGTATTTTAGCTTGATTTAAATGATTATTATATAAATGTATATCTCCACCAGTCCAAATTAAATCTCTAATTTGTAAATTACATTGCTGTGATATCATATGCATTAATAGTGCATAACTAGCTAAATTAAATGGCAAACCAAGAAAAATATCACAAGAACGTTGATATATCTGACATGATAACATGTTATTTTGTACATAAAATTGACATAATATATGACAAGGGCATAAAGCCATTTTATCTAAATCACTAACGTTCCAAGAAGAAATAATAATTCTACGAGAATTTGGATTACATTTAATCTCTTTAATAACATTAGCTACTTGATCAATAGGTTTACCATTCTTAGTGCTCCAATTACGCCATTGTTTTCCATAAATTGGTCCTAAATTGCCTTTTTTATCAGCCCAGTGATTCCAAATAGATACATTATGTTTTTGTAAAAAATCTATATTAGTCTCTCCTTTTAAAAACCATAATAATTCATAGATAATAGAACGTATTTGACATTTTTTAGTTGTAATTAAAGGGAAACCAGATTGTAAGTTAAAACGCATTTGGTAACCAAATATTGAAATAGTACCAATTCCAGTACGATCAATTCTTTTTTCACCTTTATTTATTATATATTTAATTAAATTCAGATATTGTTTCATTATTTTAATGTTATTTTTTGCTTAACAGTTATATATGTTATAATCAATAAACCTATTATTATCATTGGCAGTGATAATATTTGTCCCATAGTAATAATATTTTTAAAAAGACCAATTTGAGGATCAGGTTGACGAAAAAATTCAATTATAAAACGAAATGAACCATACATAAATAAAAATAAACCAGATGCGCTGCCTCTTTTAGTATGAAAAGAAGAAATAAATATATTCAATATAATTAATAGTATTAATCCTTCAAAAAAAAATTCATAAAGTTGAGAAGGATGACGTGGTAATACACCATACATATCCAAAATATTTTTATATTTAGGATTTGTCATAACTAACATTAAATCTTCATGACGAGAATTTGGAAATAACATTGATAATGGACAATCTAAAGAAACACGACCCCATAATTCTCCATTAATAAAATTTCCTAAACGACCAGCACCTAATCCAAATGGAACTAATGGAGATATCAAGTCGGCAATGTCAAAAAAATTACATTCATTTTTATACGAATAATAAATTAATATTAATATTACTCCAAGTAAACCTCCATGAAAAGACATACCACCTTTCCAAATTTGAAATAAATACCATGGATTTTTTAAAAATAACGATATATTATAAAAAAATACATAACCAATTCTTCCTCCTAATACAGCACCAAAAAAACAAAGATATATTAAATCATCAATATCTTTAATATTTTTATTATACTGTACATTATTAATGCGATATCTAGCTAATAGTAAAGCAAAAACAAATCCTATGAAATACATAAATCCATACCAATGAAGAGAAATTGGTCCTATAGTAAACATTATAGGATTGATTTTAGGGAATGTAATGTAGTGTTTAATTATCATTGCAAAATAAATTTTTTTCTAGTTTTAATAAATTATTATTTTAGTATATTAATTAAAATTAATTAAATATTATTATCGTAATTTATATCTTTTTTAGATTAAATAGTAAATTATATTTCCGTAATTTAAATAACATAAATTTATAAATTAAGAAATTTAGGATATTTTTAATGTTATAATGATACTAAAATAAATATTTTAAAATACTATTGTAAAAATCAATTATTTAATAATATGAAGCTTATTTTAAATAAAAATGGATCGTTTATAATATATTAACTTAAATTATTTTAATAATATAAATCTTTACTTATTATATTATAAATAAAAAAATGATCAGTATCAACTATATAATTATTAACCAATAATTCATTAATAATAGTAGAACAATATTAATTTTTAAAGTAACATTATGTATAAATATATTTTTTATTAAGATTTATTCAATATATAATTAGTATTATGAATTTTTTAGTACAAAAGCCAGTTAGTGAAAACGTTTTGCTAGCACGTGCTAGATCTTTATCTGGATTAACATTAGGCCATTTAGCAATTAATGCAAGATTAAGCATACCACATACTTTAAAATATAATAAAGGTTGGGTTGGTATGTTAATAGAACAATATTTGGGCGCTGATTCTAAAAATAAAAGCGAACAAGATTTTAGTCATCTTGGTATAGAATTAAAAACCATACCTGTAGATTTAAATGGAAAACCTATACAAAAAACATTTATTTGTGCATTATCTTCTAACATTAATAATAGAGATATTTTTTGGGAAACAAGTCAAGTTCGTAAAAAATTATCCAAAGTTTTATGGATTCCAATAGACGGAAAAAAAACAATTCCATTATGTATGCGTAGAATTCATGCTCCAATAATATGGATACCTAACTCAACAGAAGATATTATGTTAGGTAAAGATTGGGAAGAACTTGCAGATATGATACTAATGGGGCAAATTAATCAAATAACTGCTTATCATGGCAGTTGGTTACAAATACTTTCGAAATCTGTTAAAAAACAATGTAGCATTCAATCTTTAGATGAAGATGGACATAGAATTACAACTCACCAACTTGGATTTTATTTAAGAAAATCATTTACACAATTAATTTTGAAACATCATTTTTTATCAGTATAACTAATTGTGTTAATATTTAAACATAATTAAATTTTTTTATAAAAGAAGAACCATATATAAATATATTAATATTGAAAATTAATTAAATTAATAACATATAAATAATTTAATTTAAGTCTAGTTCTAATGATAACAAATCTTGGATAGTTTGAGAACGACGAATTTCTCGGTAAGTTCCATTTTTTTCAAATAAAACTTCTGGAATCAATGGACGACTGTTATAATTGGAAGACATTGATGCACCATAAGCACCAGAATCATGAAAAATTAAATAATCACCAATTTGAGCTTCTATTGGTATAGCACGAGTCTTTACCGTGCCATTTTCTGATTGAGTAAATATATCTCCAGATTCACACAAAGGTCCAGCTATAACACTGTGAATCATTTTATTTTTGTTGATTGGACGATTATCTTTAGTCATAAGCGAAATATGATGGTAACTACCATACATTGATGGACGCATTAAATCATTAAATCCTGCGTCAACTAAAATGAAATGTTGTTTCCCCATATATTTAATTGCTCTTATTTGTGATACTAATACACCAGATTCTGCTACTAAAAAACGACCTGGTTCTATTTCTAATTTAATTGGATGACCTAAATAATGAGAAATACGTTTTCTTGCTTTATTCCATAAATAAAAATAATGATTAGTATCAACTTTTTTTTCATAATAATTATATGGAATTGATAAACCTCCTCCAGCAGAAATAGCTTCTATATTTTGACCAAATTTTTTTACTATGTAAACCATAAAATTACAAACTTTTTGTAAATGACTGTATTTAGCTCCTGAACCAATATGAATATGAATTCCCACTAAATACAAATTATATTTTTGAATAGCTAATAATGCTAAAGGTAAATGATCATACCAAATTCCATGCTTACTATTTTCACCTCCAGTATTAGTTTTACTACTATATCCATGACCAAAACCTGGATTAATTCTTAACCATACTGAATGACCTGGAGAAACAGCACCAAGTTGAAATAACATATCGATCGATCCAACATTAACTTGTAACTTTAAATTTACAATGCGTTTTAATGTAGTTTCATTAAATAAATCTGCTGTAAATATAATATCATCATTACCTAAATCATACCCAGCAGCTAAAGCACGTTCTATTTCTCCTAATGATACTGAATCTACTTTTACTCCAGCTAAACGCATCAAACGTAAAATATGAATATTTGAATTAGCTTTTTGTGCAAAACGTATTACATCAAAATTATTTAATTGATTAATACGTTTGTATATGATTTGAGCATCATAAGCCCAAAATGGACTATTATAATATTTCGCTAATGGTAATAACTTTTTATAGTTTAAAAAATTTTCGTTGTTATTTAATGGAACTGGCATAATATTTCCCTCTGTCAATATTAGCACATTACACCAAAGTAGAATATTAAATTAATATTCTATATTTAGAACATATATATTGTTAATATAAAAAATTATATTTATATTCATATTAATGATCATCATTTAAACAAATGCTTTACAAGCATTTGTTTAAATAGATCAAATTAAATTATTTAGTTTGGACGCAATGTTGGAAATAAAATAACATCTCTAATATTCTGAGAATTAGTAAATAACATCACTAAGCGATCAATACCAATTCCTAAACCAGCAGTAGGAGGTAATCCATGTTCTAATGCGAGTATATAATCTTCATCATAAAACATTGCTTCTTTATCTCCAGAAGATTTATTTTGGCATTGATGTATAAAACGTTTTGATTGTTCTTCTGAATCATTTAATTCAGAAAAACCATTACATAATTCTTGTCCTGCAATAAATAATTCGAATCGATCGGCAATATTAGGATTATTATCATTGCAACGTGCTAAAGGAGATATTTCTAATGGATAATCGGTAACAAATGTTGGTTGAATTAAACGTTTTTCAATGATTTTTTCAAAAATTTCATTTAATATTAGTGCTAAACTCCAATTATTTTCAATTTTAATACCACTATAATGAGCTAATTCTTTAACTTTATTAAAATTATTTAAGTCAAATGAATTAGCGATTGGATAAAATTTATTAATTGCTTCAACCATAGTTAATCTTTCAAAAGATTTACTAAAATCAAAGCTTTGCTGACCATAAGATATGATTTTTGTTTCAAAAACATTTTCTGCTATATAAATTAATAACGATTCAACTATTTGCATTAAATCATTATAATCAGCATAGGCGATATAAAGTTCCATCATAGTAAATTCTGGGTTATGATGAGATGATATACCCTCATTACGAAAATTACGATTAATTTCAAATACACGTTCAAAACCACCTATTACTAAACGTTTTAAATATAATTCAGGAGCTATACGTAAGTACATATCAATATTTAATGCATTATGGTGTGTTATAAATGGACGTGCTAACGCACCTCCAGGAATTGCTTGTAGCATAGGAGTTTCAACTTCTAAAAAATTATTCTTTATCATAAAAGTACGAATAGTATTTATAATTTTAGAACGTAATTTAAAAATTATATTACTTTTATCATTTATAATTAGATCTAAATAACGTTGACGATATCTAGTTTCTTGGTCAACAAGTCCATGAAATTTATCAGGCAATGGACGAAGTGATTTAGTTAATAAACATAATTTAAAACAATTAATAGATAATTCTTTTGTATTAGTTTTAAAAATTTTACCAGATGCCCCAATAATATCTCCAATATCCCATTTTTTAAACTGTTCATCATAAAAATTATCTGCAAAATTATTACACGTAATATATAATTGAATTTTACCATCTGTATCTTGCAAAGTCACAAAAGCAGCTTTACCCATTATTCGACGACTCATCATACGACCAGCAACACTTACCTCAATATTTAAGTTAGTTAATTCTTCATTACTGTGCTTATCATAAATAGTATGTATATATTTAGTAGTACTACTTTTTCTGAAGGTATTAGGAAAAGGTATACCATATTCACGTATTTTTTTAAGTTTATTACGACGTTCTTTAAGTTCTACATTTAACTTAGATGTATAGGCAGAAATTAAAGATTTTTTATGATTCATAATGTTCTTATAATCCTATTTTTAAGCTTTTTTCAATAAATTGATCTAAATTTCCATTTAGTACTGCTTGAATATTATTTGTCTCCACTCCTGTACGTAAATCTTTAATGCGTGCATTATCAAGTACATAAGAACGAATTTGATTTCCCCAGCTTATACAAGCTTTATTATTTTTTAATAGTTGTTTTTCAGTATTTTGTTTTTGTATTTCTAACTCATACAATTTTGCTTTTAATTGTTTAAATGCTTGTTCTTTATTTTTATGTTGTGAACGACTATTTTGGCATTGTGTTATAACACCAGTAGGAATGTGAGTAATACGTACTGCCGATTCTGTACGATTTACATGTTGACCTCCAGCACCAGAAGCTCTATAAAAATCTATGCGTAAATCAGCTAAGTTAACTTCAGTATTAATTGAATCGTTTAATTCAGGGTAAACAAATACTGAACTAAATGAAGTATGACGGCGATGATTACAATCAAAAGGACTTTTACGCACTAATCTATGAATTCCTGTTTCTGTACGTAACCACCCAAAAGCGTATGCACCAGACACATAAATAGTTGCTGATTTTATACCAGCAATATCACCTAAAGATTCTTCAATAATTTCAGTTTT
Organism: Pantoea sp. Brub; assembly: GCA_016642085.1. Taxonomy (GTDB): domain Bacteria; phylum Pseudomonadota; class Gammaproteobacteria; order Enterobacterales; family Enterobacteriaceae; genus Pantoea_C. Next base: position 7,880 of record VOQV01000013.1, read on the forward strand.
AAAACTTTTTGATTCTACCCAACGCAAGTACATACGCATTAACATATTAGTCCAATCTTGTGCTTCAACACCACCAGAACCAGCTTGTAAATCAATATAACAATTAGAAAAATCATCTTTTTTAGAAAACATTAGAGTACAATCTAATTTTTTAATGTTTAATTCTAAAGAATCCAACTCTGACATAATTTCATTAAAAACATTTTTATCCATAACATTATTAAATAATTCAATTATGTTTTGGATATCTTTTGTTTGCATAAAAATTTTATCAAAATATTTAATACTTGTTTCTAATGATAATTTTTCTTTATTGATAACTTTTACATATTCTTTATTTGTCCAAAAATGTAATTTCTGTAGTTTATCATTAATTGTTTTTAATTTTTCTAGTTTTTGATTATAGTCAAAAATACCCCCTAAGAGTATTAATACGTTTATTAAGATTTTTAAAACGATTTGTAATTACGTGAATATCTAACATGTTTAAATTTCTTCTAAATATTATTAAAGAATAAGGACTAATAATATACATTATATTATTATTTAAATTGTATTATAAATACTTATCTAATTATAAAATTAAATTCTATCTAATTATTTATAAAAACTTTTTAATAATATATATGATATATATGAAATATTTAATAAGCTTTAATTAATCTATTGGCCATAAATGTTCAATAATTAACTGTATAGATCTTTTGCCACGATAAAATTTAATATCAAGTTTATATACTAATTTAACTATTTTAATATTTAAATTAGGCCATAAATTAGTATTTACGTTAAATGCAATACCTTCTATTACAGGGCCTTCGTCTAAAAATTTTAATATAACTTGCAAATGTCGATCACCTACTAAACGTTGATTTATTAATTTAAATTTACCATCAAAAGATGGTTCAGGAAAATCTTGTCCCCAAGGTCCTGCATTACGCAACATTATGGCAGTCTGCATCGAAATCTCTGAAGAGTTTAAACTTCCATCTGACCAAATAACATTTTTAACTTTTTTGTTTTTTAATATATTATGAATTAATTCACAAAAACAATAACGGAACATTTTGTAATTTTCTTCTTTTAATTCTAAACCTACTGCCATAGAATGCCCTCCAAATTTTATAATTAATCCTGGATAGGCACTATTTAGTTTTTCTAATACATTACGTAAGTGTATATCTAAAATAGATCGTCCTGATCCTTTTAATAAGCCTTGTTTAGATGGTGCAAAAGCAATTACTGGACGATAAAAACGTTCTTTAAGACGTGAAGCTAAAATACCTACTATACCTTCATGCCAAGTAGGATGATAAAAAACTAAACCCAACGGTATTTTTTTTGTTTTACATGTTAATAAATTAGATAATTTTAATGCTTTTATTTGCATATTATTTTCAATTTTTTTTCTTTTTTGATTTAGACAATTTAATTCATTAGCTAATAAACGTGCTTGTTTTAAATCTTCAGTTAATAATAGTGCAACACCTATCGACATATTATCTAATCTACCAGCTGCATTAAGACGTGGACCCAATGAAAAACTCAGATCATTTGTTACTAAATGAGTAATATCACAATTAGTAATTTCTAATAAAGCTCGAATACCAGGTCGACATTTACCTGCACGAATTCTAATTAAACCTTGCCAAACTAAAATCCTATTATTAAAGTTTAAAGGTACAACATCAGCAACAGTACCTAATGCAACTAAATCTAATAAATCAGCTAAATTAGGTTCAATTAATGATTGATTAAACCATCCCTTATCACGTAAATAATTTCTTAAAGCAATCATTAAATAAAAAACAACACCTACTCCTGATAATGAAGTCAATGGTAATGGTTTTTTAGTAATATTAGGATTAATTATTACATCAGCATTTGGTAATGTATTTCCTGGCAAATGATGATCTGTAATTAATACAGGAATTCCGTATTTACGAGCACATTGAATGCCTACATGAGATGAAATTCCATTATCTACAGTAATTATCATATCAGTACCTTCCAATCTTACTTGTTCTACTACTTCTGGAGTTAAACCATATCCATTTTCAAAACGATTAGGTATTAAATATTTAATGTTTTTCCCTCCCATACTTCTCAATGCTAAAACAGTTAGAGCAGTGCCGGTTGCACCATCAGTATCAAAATCACCTATGATAGTAATTTTACGATTATTTATTAACATTTTATAAATTAGTGTTACTGCTTTATTAATGCCAGATAATTTAGTAAATGATAATAAGTATTCTGTACTACGATCTAAACAAGATGAATAAGATATTCCTCGTTGTAAATAAATGCGTTTAAGCAATGGAGGTAAATCTATAGGTAAATTATCTGTAACAATTATTTTCCTCTGAAATAATTCTAATTCTTTTTTTATCAATAATTATTTGCCTTTTTTTATAAATATTTTAATTTGTTTAACTATATTAAGATAGAAAACACATGAAATTTAATAATAATCTAATCATTATAAATTTATTTATTCTTTATACTATAATATTTGGCATTTAATAAATAAGATATGTAATGAAGAAAATTACAGACAATAAAAAATATTAATCTATTAAGATTATACTGATTATAAAATAATAATTGTATTATATTATTAATATTTGATGTTCTTTACTGCATAGTTGAATTAATTTAATCATATATTTAAATTTGATATCTAATGGTTCTATTTGATTAAATAACCATCTGTAAAGATTTAAATCATCCACTTTTAATAATGATATAAATATTTTTTTATCTTGATTATTCAATTTATCATATTTTTTTTCAAAAAATAACAAAATACATTTTTCTAATTCGATCATACTTCTACGACAAGACCAATAAATATAAGATTTTTTATTAATATCCATATGTTATATCACAATTTAAACTTCATAAATTATATTTGTTAAAGATAATTTAATATAAACATTATCTTTATTTCAAGATTAAAATATTAATCTATGTTATATAATAAAATATAGATAATTTTATTAAATTGTTTAAATATATATAATATAGGAATTTAAAATGCACAACAATGCTTCAATTATTGAATATTCATGTTTACCAACAACTTTAATTTCTTTAGATGATTGGATATTAGTTTCTATACACGGTCCTGATACATTAAGTTATTTACAAGGCCAGTTAACATTTGATATATCCAAGTTAAGCATATCACATCATTTTTTTGCTGCACATTGCAATGTTTATGGCAAATTATTAAGTAATATAATTATGTTCTATCATAATTGCAATTATTCATATATTGTGCGTAAAGAAATCATTGATAATCAATTATATGAATTAAAAAAATACGCAGTATTTTCAAAAATTAAATTTATTGTTAAAACTGATGTGTTATTAGGTTTAGCTGGATTTAAAGCAAGAGAAATTTTATTAAAATTATTTAAAAAATTACCTAACAAACAAATACCAGTAATGCAATACAATGAAATAACATTATTATGGTTTAATTATCCATCTGAACGATTTTTGATAATTACTAATTTTAAAAAAGCAGAATCTTTAAAAAACAAATTAGTAGACTATGTATTATTTAATAATAGTAATCAATGGTTGTCGTTAGATTTAGAAGCTGGATATCCAATTATAGATTTAAATACTTATGCAAAATTTATTCCGCAGGCTGTGAATATGCAATTATTAGGTGCTATTAGTTTTAACAAAGGATGTTATATTGGACAAGAAATAATAGCACGCACTCAGTATCGTAAAACAAATAAACATAAACTTTATTTGTTGTCAGGAACAATAAATACTATACCTAAATCTTATGATTCATTAGAACTTAAAATAAATAAAAACTGGCGACGTATTGGTAAAGTATTAACATCAGTAAAACTTAACAACGGTACTAGTTTAATACAAGCAGTATTAACTAATAATGTTAATTGTAATGATATTTTGCGTATTCCAGACGATACTAGCGGATATTTGACAATAAAACCACTACCTTATGAATAATTATTATATACTAATTTAATTTTATATAATTATATTGATAGTTACTGTAATTAATATATATCTTTAAGCAGATTGCTTTTGTGATTTAATAAAATGTTCTATATCATATACTTCTTTAATAACACTATTAGTAAAATTTTCATAACCTGTTTTGGTGATAAGTATAGTATCTTCTATACGCACTCCTATATTTTTATATTCAATAGGTACATTGGCACTTTGAGAAATATATATTCCTGGTTCTATGGTTAATACCATTCCTGGTTGTAAAATGCTTTTTTGAATTGATGGTCCATAATAATCAACATCATGTACGTCTAAACCTAACCAATGACTGACACCATGCATAAAAAATTGCCGATATTTTTTTTCTTCAATTAATTTATTTATATCTCCTTTTAATATTCCTAAATTTACTAACCCAGTAACTATAATAGTTATCACTTTTTCGTGTATTATGCTAAAATTTATACCTGGACGAAATAAAGATAATGCTATTTTTAAAGCAGATAATACTATATTATATACATTACGTTGATATTTATTAAATATACCATTGATAGGAAAAGTACGAGTAATATCGCTAGAATAATGTTTAAATTCACATCCAGCATCTATTAATATTAAATCTCCATTTTTCAATTTACTTTGGTTCTTTGTATAATGTAGAATACAAGCATTTTCCCCAGAACCAACAATAGTATTGTAAGATTCATAAAGAGCTCCATGAATTTTAAATTCATGCAATATTTCTCCTTCAATTTGATATTCAAACATTCCTGGAGAACATATTTTCATTGCTCTAAGATGAGCTAATGAACTTATTTTACATGCAGAACGTATGATTTCGATTTCTTCTGGTTCTTTAAATACACGCATATTATGTACTAAAGGTCGCCAGTCTTTAATTGTAGTAGGCATAATACATTTATATGCATTATTTTTAAGTTTTTTAAGAGCATTGAATACTATATTATCATTAATTATAGATTCTCCTAAAGCATGATATATTATACTTAAACCATTTAATAATGTATAAAGTTTTTCGTTGAGCAATTCCCAAGGAAACGCTTGATCTACTGTAAGTTTTTTAATAGCATCTTCTTGTCCTAAACGATTACCAAACCAAATTTCAGCAGTAAGATCTTTTTTTCTGTTGAACATGATACTTTTAATATTTTTATCATTTATTTTGATTAAAATAATTAATGCATTAGGTTCATCAAAACCAGTAAAATATAAAAAATCTCTATTTTGATGAAATTTATTACTTCCATTTTTATTATTTAATTCTGGTTCTGAAAATATTAAAACTGCACTTAATTGATCTATATTTGATAATAAAATTTTACGACGATTATTGAATACATTAGCTGAAATCATGATAAATGCTCTTTAAAATAATTGAGTTAATTACATTATATTGACTTAAATGAAATAGTTCATATATTTCTGTTGAAATAACAGATAATTTTTAATCATTTTGCTATTTAATATATTAAATTAAATTTAAATAACATATAATATGTTTTCTTGAAAAATGGTTATTTATACATGTTTATTTAATTATGTAATATAGTGTATTTATATATGATTTAATGCAATTTTTTAAAAATAATATTTTCATAGAATTTTGTAAAATTATACAATTAATATGATAATTGTGTAATTGGTATATTAATAAATTTTAAATTCATAGATTTAATTATATTAATATGAGAATTATTTACAATAAGAAAATATAAATAAAATTTTCTAAAATATTTGTACGTTAATTAATTATTTAAACCATCTTTTATTAACACTTTTATAACATTATATTATTAAATTTGTGTGAATATGTAATGTATTTGGATTAATCATAATAATTATACATGCATGTATAATTATTAATATACTTATTATCTATAATAACATCTTGGAGCTATTGATTGAATACATAAAAGTATTATTGATTTTGTATTAATAAAAATGATGATGTCTAAAATGTTTTTTTTGCAACGTAAAAAAATTCGACACAATATGAGTAAATTAAGGCGTTTGATAACTGCAAAACAACAACAATTTGCTGCTATTCAAATTACTAAATATATTTTAGATAAAATAGAATTATCGAATGTGAAAAATATTGCATTGTTTTTATCTATAGATGGAGAAATTGATACATATCCACTAATTAATCAACTGTGGAATAAACAAAAGAACATTTATGTGCCTGCATTACATCCATTGATACCTAATAATCTTATATTCATAAAATATGAAAAAAATACTCATTTAGTTAAAAACAAATTAAAATTTCTAGAACCAAAAATTAATCATACAAAAATAATAATTCTTAAAAATATTGATATCATGTTAGTACCATTAGTTGCTTTTAACGATAAAGGATATCGTTTAGGAATGGGTGGAGGATTTTATGATAGAATTATAAAAAATTGGAAACAAGATAAGTTTCTACCTATTGGTTTAGCATATGATTTTCAATTAACAAACTCATTTCCTATAGCAAATTGGGATATACCATTGCCCAAAATATTAACACCATCAAAATTATGGCAATGGGCATAATAATTGTTTATATAAATACTATATACATTTAATTATTATAAACTAATCATAACTATATTAGTTGATGTTATTATATTACAAAAAATTAATTATTTAAAACAATAGATTTAATCTTAAATTAAGATTAAATTTACATCATAATATGTTCTTTTTTTAGAGTTTTAATACCATCAGGGCCACTAATTAATGCGATATCAGCACTACGTGATGCAAAAAGACCAACTGTAACAACACCAGGTAATGAATTAATAGTTTTTTCTAATAAAATTGGATCTGTAATCTTCAAATTATGTACATCAAGAATAATATTACCATTGTCAGTAATAACATTATTACGATATTTAGCTATTCCACCAAATTTTATTAATTCATTTGTTATGAAAGTACGTGCAATAGGAATTATTTCAATAGGTAACGGAAAGTTACCAAGTATATTTACTGTTTTAGTGATATCTACAATGCATATAAATTTACTAGCTACAGCAGCTATAATTTTTTCACATGTTAAAGCAGCTCCACCTCCTTTGATCATATGCATTTGAGCATTAATTTCATCAGCACTGTCAATATATACAGATACAGAATTAATTTTATTTAATTCTAAAACTTTAATACCAAGATTTTTTAATTTTTTTGTTGAATTTTTTGAGCTGGAAATCGTACCTTTAATTTTATGTTTAATAGTTTTAAGTGCATTAATAAAATGTTCAATAGTTGAACCTGTACCTACACCAACGATATCTCCAGGTTGTATATAATCAATAGCTGCCCAACCAACAGCTTTTTTAAAGCTCTCTTTATTCATGATATGTTTAAAATATATAAAATAGTAATAATAACATAATATTAAATATAGTATATAATATTTAAACATTATATATATTAATAAAAAATCAAATCATGTAAAATTAATAATATTTATTAATAATTTTATGACTTATTAATTTGTTAGTTATTTAATTATTATAACGCAAATAAAATGTATTATTATTTATTTTACATAAAAAAATAGTTTTTATAAAAAAAATGCATATTCAGTTAACATTACTTTTTTTTGAAAAATAAATGCTTATTTTTTGTTTATCTAAAACAATCTTTATTTTCTTTAAAAGATCTGAGTAGATACTTTCAAAATTATTTATATGACTCCAATATCTAATTATAAAATTAATTGATGATATGGGAAACTCCTTTAAAATGATTTCAATTCCCATATCTTTTAATACACGTTTATCTAATGCAACTATTGAATATAATAAATCAATAACTTTATCTATATTAGTATCATAAGACACACTTATAATTAGTTCATTACGATGAATAGATTCACGTGAAAAATTTATAATACTATTACTAATTATTTTACTATTAGGTATAATAATTATTTTGCCATCAGCACTTTTTAATGTAGTGCAAAAAATTTGAATATTTATAATAGTACCTATTACACCGCCAATATCAACTATTTCTCCTGAACGAAATGGATAAAAAATTACTAACAAAACTCCAGCTGCTAAATTAGATAATGAATTTTGAAGTGCCAATCCTATAGTTAACCCAGCAGCACCTAATACAGTTATTATTGATGTAGTTTGTACTCCAATACATCCTAATGATGCACTAATTATAAATATAATTATGCTATAATGTATTAATCTAGAAATAAATTCAGTTACCGTAATATCAATCCGGTGAGTTAATAATAAATTATTAACCCCTTTTGAAAAAATTCTAGCAAATAGAATCCCAACAACAATAATAATAATACAAAAAACAATATTAAAAAAATAATTAATAATTAATATTTTATTATCAATAATCCAATGACTTATATTATTAAGTGTAGTTGATAGATATAAATTATTCATTTTAAAAAATATATTAATTAATTATAACAATGATTTATTATACTGTATCATGCACTAATAATTTATATTGAAATAAATTTATATAAATTTAACTTATTATTTATAAAACATTTACTGCATGACATTTATAAAAATAACTTTTTAAACTTTCTATAACAGATAATTGAGAATATCTTAACCATATACGAGGATCATAATATTTTTTATTTGGTTGATTAATACCTTCTGGATTGCCTAATTGACTTTGCAAGTATTTTTTATTTTTTTTATAATATTTACTAACGCCATACCAGGCAGCCCATTGTATATCTGTATCTATATTTACTTTAATGACACCATAATCAATAGCTTCTTGCATTTCTTTTAACGAAGAACCTGATCCGCCATGAAAAACAAAATTTAATGGATTATTGGATAGATATAAATTATTTTTTTTGATAACTAAATTTTGAGCATCACGCAATATAGAAGGCATGAGTTTTACATTACCTAATTTATATACTCCATGAACATTACCAAATAATGCAGCAATCGTAAAATTATTACTAATATTACTAAGTTGTTCATATGCATAATTTATATCTTTAGGATTACTATACAGCTTAGAAGAATCTATATTAGTATTATCAATTCCATCTTCTTCTCCACCAGTACAACCGAGTTCTATTTCTAATGTCATGTCTATTTTAGACATTCTAGTTAAATATTTACTACAAATTTCAATGTTATCGTTTAAAGATTCCATGGATAAATCAATCATATGAGATGAAAAAAGAGGTTTGCCTGTTTTTTTATAAAATTCTTCTCCTGCATCTAAAAGTCCATCAATCCAAGGTAATGATTGTTTTGTACAATGATCAGTATGTAAAATTACAGGTATATTATATTTTGATGCCATAAAATGTACATAATTAGCTCCAACTATAGCACCTAAAATTGAAGATTCTTGTAATTTACTACTTTTAAAACCTTTGCCTATAATAAATGCCGCACCAGTATTAGAAAATTGAATTATAATTGGAGATCTCATGTTACATGCACTTTCTAAAACTGCATTAATAGAATCTAGATTAATACAATTTATTGCTGGTAATGCAAATTTATTTTGTTTAGCTATTTGAAATATTTTTTGGACATCATTACCGGTAACAACACCAGGTTTAATAAAATCTAAAATTCTAGACATTAATTTATCCTAATAGTAAATAGTTCTGCATATAAATATTATGCAAACAATTGATTATATAAATCTATTTTTTTATTTAGAATATCTTTCTAACATATCTATTACAGGTGAATTATTACTTTCAATAAATTTTAGAAATGCTCCACCACCTGTAGAAATATAAGAAATTTTATCTTTTATATTAAATAAATCAATAATAGCTAAAGTATCTCCTCCTCCTGCTACTGAGAACGCATTGCTATTTGCTATTGATTCAGCAATTATTTTAGTACCTTTACAAAAATTAGGAAATTCAAATACTCCTATTGGACCATTCCATAAAATGGTTTTAGCTTTTTTTAAAACATTAGTTATATTTTCTAATGTTTTATCACCAATATCCATAATATATTCATCATCAGCAATATCAGAAACATTTTTTATATTAGATAAAGCTAATTTAGAAAAATTTTTTCCTACACGTAAATCAGATGGAATTAAAAAATTATATTTACTACGTAACATTTTAGCTTGATTAATAAAATTTGATTCATGTAAAGACTTGCCTATTTTATTATCAATAGATATAAAAGTATTAGCAATTCCTCCTCCAACAATAATGGTATCAGCTAATTTAGCTAATGATTCTAGTACATGAAACTTACTAGAAACTTTAGAACCACCTACAATTGCAACCAATGGACGTTGTGGTTCAATCATAATCTTGTTAATAGACTCTATTTCCTTAGAAAATAATGGTCCTATACAAGACATAGGAGCGTACTTAATTACACCATAAGTAGAAGAATTAATTCTATGTGAAGTAGCAAATGCATCCATTACAAAAATATCACATAAAGAAGCATATCTTTTAGATAGAGAATCATCATTTTGTTGTTCTCCTTTATTAAATCGAACATTTTCTAAAATATTTAAATTATTAACATTGATGTTTAAATTGTTTAAATAATCTTTTATTAGAGTTATATTAATATTATTAAATTTGTATTTTAGATAATGCGCAATTGGACCTAATGAATATTTATTATCATATATACCTTCTATTGGTCTTCCTAAATGAGAAGTTAACATTACCTTTGCACCTTGTGCTAAAGCAATTTTGATGGCAGGTAACGATGAAATTATACGAGCATCAGAAACTATATTGCCGTTATGCATAGGAACATTAAGATCTGCACGTATTAAAACTCGTTTATTATGCAGATTTATGTCAGTCATTCTAATCATATACAAATATATTCCTATCATATTATTATATTATTACAAAATAATTGATATGATTATTAATCATTATAATTAATAATTAATAAACTCATTATTATGTAAAATAAAATTATTAATTATATCATTTATCCATAAATTCTAGTTTAAATACTACTTAATATATAAGTATATAATATTATAATATATTTAAATTATTTGGTTGTAAATCTAATTGAATTTTAATTGCTCATCAATGAATAAATTATAATTGCTTTTCTACATTAAATATTAAAAGTGTTATAAATTTGCTTAATTTTTTAAATTAATAACATGACATGCATATTATGCATTTCCATAGTATGGAAGAGTATATTTTATATTGTTAATACGTTTTTCTTTATTTTGAAAAACATGTATTAATATAAAAATAAAATGTAAATATTAAATAATATATTCAATATGAATATATTATTTATAATATGTTTAAAAATTTGTGTTGTTTAAGAAAAAAAATTTGCGATTAGCAATATAATAAATCAACCTTAATTTTTTCTTAAAAATTTACTCATTTGTTAAAATGATTACTTTTGCCTAATTATTCTATAATAATTAGTACACATATGATATTAATTTCATAAAACTCAATTTATTAAATTAATATTAATAATAATTTTAAATGTCATTAAAATTATTATTTAATCATTTAATTAATAATTTATTAACTTGTTGTATTATATTTTCGACAGTAAATCCAAATTTAGTAAATAATTTTTCTGCTGGAGCAGATGCACCAAAACTAGACATTCCTATAATAATACCGTCTAGACCAACATATTTAAACCAAAAATCACTAATTCCTGCTTCAATAGCAACACGAACTCGTATATTTTTAGGCATTACAAATTCACGGTACGTTTCTGATTGTTTATCAAATATTTCAGTTGAGGGCATGGAAACTACACGTACTTTACGACCATCATTAGATAATTGTTCATAAGCTTTAACAGCTACAGCAACTTCTGAACCAGTTGCAATTAAAATTACTTCTGGTATGGAATTCATACTACAGTCTTTTAAAATATATCCACCTTTTTCTATGTTAGCTAATTGTGTAAAATCTCTATTTTGTTGAATTAATTTTTGACGAGAAAATATTAAAACAGTTGGACCATGTAGTCTTTCTATAGCAGATTTCCATGCTATAGCAGATTCTACTTGATCGCAAGGTCTCCATACATTTATATTTGGAGTATTGCGTAAATTAGCTATTTGTTCTATAGGTTGATGAGTAGGACCATCTTCTCCTAAGCCAATGGAATCATGAGTATAAATCATTATATGTCGTATTTTCATTAATGCTGCCATACGCACAGCATTACGAGCATATTCAGTAAATGTTAAAAAAGTTGCTGTATAAGGGATAAAACAACCATA
>VOQV01000014.1 GCA_016642085.1 Pantoea sp. Brub
AGTAATAATACAAAAAATACAATTGAATTATCTGTTTTTGGACAACTAAAACAAAGTATTACTTTGCCAAAATATCATGATGAAAGCAATAATAATTTTGCTTTACATGCTTTTCGTGGTGCAGCATATTCTTCAGATCAAAATAAATATAAAAAATATAAATTTGAAAAGATATTAGAAAACAAAAATTTAAATGTTAAAACTAAAAATGGTTGGGTGGCAATGTTACAACAATATTTTGTAACTGCATGGATTCCACATAATGAAGGAGTTAATAATTTTTATACTAAAAATTTTGTTAACAGTGTAGCCATAGGTTATAAATCTGAACCTATTGTTATTTCACCTAATAGTAATAAATCTTTTTATAGCACCTTATGGGTAGGTCCAGAACTACAAGATAAAATGCGCATAGTGGCTCCTAACCTAGATTTAACAGTAGATTATGGTTGGTTGTGGTTTATTTCTCAACCTTTATTAAAATTATTAAAATTTATATATAGTTTTGTTGGAAATTGGGGTTTTTCTATTATATTTATTACTTTTATTGTAAGAGGTATTACTTATCCACTCACTAAAGCTCAATATACATCTATGGCAAAAATGCGTATGCTTCAACCAAAAATTCAAGCTATACGTGATCGTTTAGGTAATAATAAGCAAAAAATTAGTCAAGAAATGATGATGTTATATAGAACAGAAAAAGTAAATCCGCTAGGAGGTTGTTTACCTGTAATAATTCAAATGCCTATTTTTTTAGCTCTCTATTATATGTTATCTAATTCAGTAGAGTTACGTCAAGCTCCATTTATTTTTTGGATTAAAGACCTGTCAGCACAAGATCCAAATTATATATTACCTATTTTAATGGGTCTTACTATGTTTTTTATTCAAAAAATGTCTCCAGCAACTGTAACAGATCCAATACAAAAAAAAATTATGGTTTATATGCCTTTTGTTTTTACTGTTTTCTTTTTATGGTTTCCTTCTGGTTTAGTATTATATTATATAATTAGTAATTTAGTAACAATCATTCAACAACAAATAATATACAAAAGTTTAAGCAAAGCTGGTTTGCATAATTTTAATAAAAAATGATATATGAGTAATATAGATACTATTGTTTCTCAAGCAACTCCACCTGGCAAAGGTAGTATAGGTATTTTGCGCATTTCTGGTATCAAAGCTATTGAAGTATCAAGATATGTATTAGGACAAACTTTAAAACCACGTTATGCACATTATTTATCTTTTAAAAATGCAAAAGGTAATATTTTAGATAAAGGTATTGCTCTGTGGTTTCCTAATCCAAATTCATTTACTGGAGAAGATGTATTAGAATTGCAATGTCATGGCGGGCAAATTACTTTAGATTTATTATTAAAATATATTATTTCATTTCCTGGAATACGAATAGCCAAACCTGGTGAATTTTCTGAGCGTGCTTTTCTTAATCATAAAATTGATTTGACACAAGCAGAAGCAATTTCAGATTTAATTAATGCTAATTCAGAACAAGCCGCACGTTGTGCAATTAATTCATTACAAGGTGCATTTTCTAAAAAAATTAAAATTTTTGTTGAACAGTTAATTCAATTAAGAATTTATGTAGAAGCTAGTATTGATTTTTCTAATGAAAATATTCAGATCTTATCTAATCACACCATTTTAAATAAACTTAATACATTAATAAATGATTTAAACCTTTTGCGCAGAGAAGCTACTAATGGATACATATTACAAGAAGGTATTAAAATTGTAATTGCTGGTGAACCAAATGTTGGTAAATCTAGTTTATTCAACTTATTATCAGGAAAAGACAGTGCAATAGTTACCAATATAATTGGTACTACACGTGATGTCATACATGAAAATATTAATATTGGCGGTATGACAATAAATATATCTGATACGGCTGGTTTAAGAAAAACGCGTGATGAAGTTGAAACTATTGGTATTAAAAAAGCAATTAATGAAATAAATCAAGCTAATCATGTATTGTTTGTAGTAGATGGAAGTATTGTTAATAATAATAAGTCTATAGATTGTCTAAATAATTTTTTTTCATATTTGCCAAAACAAGTATCAACAACAATTATAAGAAATAAAATAGATATTATAGGAGAAAATATTGGTTGTACTAAAATTAATAACATTGCAATAATCAATATATCTGCTACTAATGGTTTAGGTTTAATAGAATTACATAAACATTTAAAAGAAATTATAGGATTAACAAATGTAACAGAAGGTAATTTCCTTGCTCGACGTCGTCATTTGAAATCTTTAGAAGAAGCTAATAATTATTTAATAGAAGGAAAAAAGATATTAATTCAAAATAATGCTTTTGAAATATTTGCAGAAACATTATGTTTAGCTCAAAAAAAAATTGATCAAATTACTGGGGTTTTTAGCTCAGACGATTTATTAAACCAAATATTTTCTAGTTTCTGCATTGGCAAATAATTATATATAATATTATAAAATAATTATATTTCAGTTAATCATTATTGAATGATAAATATAAAATATTTACTTTACAAATGTCATTCAATTTTATAAATCAAATTTATTCTTAATATATTTTAAGATAAGAATAATATAACCAATATTAAAATGCAGAATATTAATACACAAACATTTCAAGGTTTAATTTGTAATTTACAAAATTATTGGATGCGTCATGGTTTTGTAATAATACAACCTATAGATTTGGAAGTAGGAGCAGGCACATCACATCCAATGACTTGTTTGCGCGCGATTGGCCCTGAACCCATTTCTATAGCATATGTTCAACCTTCACGTAGGCCAAATGATGGTCGTTATGGACAAAATCCTAATAGATTACAATATTATTTTCAATTTCAGGTTATTATTAAACCTTCAATTCATAATATTCAAGATTTATATGTAGAATCTTTAAAAGAATTAGGAATAAACCCCAATATACAAGATATTCGCTTTGTAGAAGACAATTGGGAAAATCCAACATTAGGAGCTTGGGGCATTGGCTGGGAAGTTTGGGTTAATGGTATGGAAATATCTCAATTTACTTATTTTCAGCAAGTCGGTTGTCTTGAATGTAGACCAATAACTGTTGAGATTACTTATGGTTTAGAACGAGTAGCGATGTTCATTCAATCTATTGATAATATTTATGATTTAGTGTGGGGTTATGGTGTTAACGGAAAAATTACATATGGAGATTTATTTCATCAAAATGAAATAGAACAATCAGCGTATAATTTTGAACATGCTAATATTGAAAATTTATTAATTCAATTTGAACAATATGAAAAACATATTTTATACTTAACAAAACTTAAAAAAGCTTTATCACTTCCAGCTTACGAACATATTCTCAAAGCTATTCATGTCTTTAATATTTTAGATTCTCGTAAAGCTATTTCAGTAACAGAACGTAAATGTTATATTTTGCGTATTCGTAATTTAACAAAATATGTAGCTAAATCTTACTATAATTATCGTAAAAAACTAGGTTTTCCTATGTGTGTTTAGAATAAAAAGCAAAATAAATGAATAAAAAAACATTATTAGTAGAAATTGGTACTGAAGAGCTGCCAGCAAAAGAACTTCGCAAAATAGCTGAGGAATTATTTAAGCAAATATCTCTTCAATTAAATTTTTTGAATTTATACTATGAAAATATATATTGGTTTGCTACTCCGAGACGTTTAGCAATAAAAGTTAATAATGTAAGTATTTTTCAACCTAATTATATAGTAGAAAAAAAGGGTCCTTCTGTTAAAGACGCTTTTAATTCTGATGGTAGTATTACATTAGCAACTAAAATGTGGGCAAATAATAATAAGATACCAATATCTGAAATAGATATTTTAAATACTAATAAAGGTAATTGGGTAATTTATCGTAAAGAAACTATTGGTAAACATATTAGTTTGCTACTACCATCAATTATTAATAATTCATTAAAAAATTTATCAAAATTTAAATTTATGCGTTGGGGAAGTAATGATTTACAATTTATTAGACCCATTCATACTATAAGTATTTTACTAGATGATAAATTAATTATAAATAATGTTTTAGGAATAACATCTTCTAAAATTATTCATGGTCATAGATTTATGGGAGATAAAGAAATTACTCTTAATCATGCAAATGAATATCCTCAAATTCTTTTAAAAAAAAGTAAAGTAATAGCAGATTATGATAAAAGAAAAAAAATTATCCTAGATAATATTAATAATATTGCAGTTAAATTAGGTGGTGTAATAAAGTTTGATAATGAATTATTAGAAGAAGTTACTTCATTAGTTGAATGGCCAGTAATTATGTTTGCATCATTTAGAAAAGAATTTCTAAATATACCAAATAAAATTTTGGTTTATATTTTGCAAAATAATCAAAAATATTTTCCACTTTATGATAATAATGACAACTTATTAAACAAGTTTATTTTTGTAACTAATATTATATCTAGTGATCCTGAAAAAATTATTTTTGGTAACGAAAAAGTTTTAAATGCACGTTTAAAAGATGTGAATTTTTTTTTAAAAAATGATAGGAAAAAACCTTTAGAAAAAAATCTACCTATTTTAAATTCTGTTGTTTTTCATAAACAATTAGGTTCTTTATTAGACAAAACTTATAGAATTGTAATATTAACTGAATATATTGCGATAAAAATTAACGCAAATGTTAAGGAAGCTATGCGTGCTGGTTTATTATCAAAATGTGATTTAATTACTGATATGGTCTCTGAATTTGCTGATATTCAAGGTATAGTTGGTATGTATTATGCATTAGATGATGGTGAAAGTGAAAATGTTGCTAATGCATTAAAAGAACAATATAAACCAAGATTTACAGATGATAACATACCAGTTAATTCTATTGCTTGTACATTAGCAATTGCTGACAAGATAGATACAATAGTAGGTATGTTTGGAATTGGGCAATTACCTAAAGGAGATAAAGATCCGTTAGCTCTTCGTCGTGCTGCTTTTGGAATATTATTAATAATTATTAATAATAAATTAAAATTAAATATAAAAAATATAATACAAAAATCCATGACTACATATAATAATTGTATTAATAATAAAAATACTTTTAATAATGTCATAGATTTTATGTTTAATCGTTTAAAAACTTTATATATTAAATTAGGTTATAAAGTTGATATACTTAATGCGGTCATGTTATCTAATCCTATTCCAATGTATCCAATAGATTTCGATGCTCGTGTACAAGCAATATCAAACTTTATTGATCTTAATGGATCTAATGAACTTATCACAGCTAATAAAAGAGTTGTGAATTGTTTATCTCAATCACATGGAACAATAAATAGTCATGTAAATATATCTTTATTAACAATCAAAGAAGAAATTGAATTAAATAGTCATTTAGTTAATTTAAATATTAAATTAAAACCATATTTTCTAGACAGTCGTTATGAAGATGCATTGATTGAATTAATTAATCTAAAAAAATATATAGATAATTTTTTTGACAAAGTGATGATTAATACTGATGATGTAGACATTCGTAATAATCGTTTAACACTATTATCACAATTACGTAATTTATTTCTTCAAATTGCAGATTTATCTCTATTACAGTAATTAAATGTTTATTATTAATAAATATATTTACTTTTAGAAATTTAAATACATGATCATCTTAAATATACAGATCATAGACTAATTTTATCTATAGACATGAAATGTTTTTTTAAAATACATGTTTTAAAAAAAACACAAATATTTACAGAACACAAGTTTCCTTATTTACCATATTAAATATTTAAATGTAATATTTAATTTGTTATTTATACCCTTTTAAAATATATATTGATTAATTGTAAACACAATTAATTTTATATTAAATATAAAATTATATTGTATATTTATGTAATAATTATTATGTTAATATAACAACAAAATAATTTAATATAATACTAGTTTGTTTTAATATAATTCAATATATATGATATATATACATCTAAATACGTTAATATAAATAAACATATTTATATTATTTATTATATTATATGCATAATAATTTTAATGGAGAATATCACAACATGTCTTATTTACTACCAATATTATCTTATAAATATGATGATTTTGAACCATATATAGATAAAAAAACAATGGAAATACATTATACTAAACATCATCAAACATATATAAATAATGCAAATTCTATTTTAGAAGGCACTAGTTTTGCTAAACTAAAAGTAGAAGAATTAATTACTCAATTAGATCAAATACCTATATATATTAGAGAAACTTTGCGAAATAATGCAGGTGGTCATGCAAATCATTCTCTTTTTTGGAGAAGTTTAAAAACTGAAACAAAATTGAAAGGAGATTTAAAATCTGCTATTGAAAATAATTTTGGAGATGTTAATCAATTTAAAGATAAATTTGAAAAAATTGCATTATCTCATTTTGGTTCAGGTTGGGTATGGTTAGTTAAAAAAAATAATAAATTAGTTATTGTCTCAACTGTAAACCAAGATAACCCATTAATGGGTTATGAAATTGCTGGTGTATCTGGTTTTCCAATTATTGGCTTAGATATATGGGAACATGCTTATTATTTAAAATATCAAAATAAACGTATTGATTATATTAAAGCTTTCTGGAATATAATTAATTGGGATGAAGCAGAGAAACGTTTTAATGTAATTAATTAATTATATAATTAATTAAATAAACCGTTGAAAAAATCATCGGTTTATTTACCGTTAATGTTTTTATTATATTAAATATTAATTTAAGTACATTTATCTATTGTCTAATAACTTTCAAATATATTAAATTATTTAATATTAATATGTAATAAATATAATTTCTTTATTTTATCTTTATATATAATAAAAATTGAAATGATTTAAATAAAAGTATATTATAAATGTAAATGTATTAATACAAATGTGATTTTATAATTAGATAAATAATAATTAATAATATATTTATATAAATAAAACTATTACCGTTAATAGTTTTATTATTTTATTAAAATAAGTATTCATAAATTATTATATATATTTTAAATTGTATACATTATTTATGTAATAGATTAATTTTATAGAAATTAATATTCATAATTTTAAATTCTTAATGTTTATATTAAGATTCATAAATTAGTTAAATACAAAATATACTATAGATTAGGAAATACAAGTATGATGAAATGTTTAAACAAATTTAAAATAATGAAAATTATTTTAGGTCTGTTTGTTATAATTTTTTTTACTAATATTAAATCAAAAACTTTAGTTTATTGTTCTGAAGGTTCTCCAGAGGGATTTAATCCTCAATTATTTTCTTCTGGTATTACTTATGATGCTAGTTCTGTTCCAATATATAATCGTTTAGTTGAATTTAAATTAGGTACTAGCGAAATAGAACCAGGATTAGCCAAAACATGGAATATTAGTGCAGATGGTAAGGAATATACTTTTATCTTACGAAAAGGAGTGCAATGGCATTCAAATAAATATTTCAAACCAACACGTGAACTAAATGCTGACGATATATTTTTTTCTTTCGATCGTCAACTTAATAAAAATAATAAATATCATAACGTATCTGGTGGTCATTATGAATATTTTGCAGGGATGGGAATGGATCAATTAATTATCAAAATTGAAAAAATTGATAATTATACAATACGTTTTGTTCTGTCTCGTAGAGATGCTACTTTCTTATCAAATTTAGCTATGGATTTTGCATCTATTTTTTCTAAAGAATATGCAGATAATATGTTAAAGCTAAATATGCCAGAAAAAATAGATTTAAATCCAATTGGTACGGGTCCATTTCAATTTTTAAAATATGAAAAAGATTCACGTATTTTATATAAAGCAAATCAAAATTATTGGAAAAATAAGCCTAAAATTGATTTTTTAATATTTTCTATTACTCCAGATGCTTCTATACGTTATGCAAAACTGCAAAAAAATGAATGTCAAGTTATGTCTTATCCAGATCCGGCTGATATAGCAAGAATGATGAAAAATAAACATATTAATCTTATGAAAAAAAATGGATTAAATGTTAGTTTTATTTCTTTTAATACTGCAAAAAAACCATTTGACAATGTATTAATGCGTAAAGCATTAACAATAGCAGTCAATAAAAAAGCTATTATAAATGCTATTTATCAAGGTGCTGGTCGATCTGCAAAAAATGTTATCCCTCCAAATATGTGGAGTTATAATTCAGATATTAAAGATTATTCTTATGATCCTATAAAAGCAAAAAAAATATTAAAAAAAATAGATTTACCAACAAACTTCTCTATTGATCTATGGGCTATGCCAGTGCAACGTCCATATAATCCAAATGCTCGTCGTATGGCCGAAATGATTCAAGCAGATTGGATGAAGATAGGAATTAAAACTAATATCATAACTTATGAATGGGGTGAATATTTAAAACGTGCAAAATCTGGTGAACATGAAGTTATAATGGCTGGTTGGTCTAGTGATAATGGAAATCCAGATAATTTTTTATCTACATTATTTAGTTGTACTGCAGCAAAATACGGTTCTAACTATTCTCATTGGTGTAATAAATCATTTGAACGTCAAATCCAATTAGCTAGCACTCAAGATTCTGATAAAAAACGTATAAAATATTATAAAAAAGCACAAATTATATTACATCAACAATTACCAGCTTTAATGATAGCTCATTCTACAATATATGAACCAATTAGCAAAAAAATTTCTGGATATATTGTAGATCCTTTAGGTAAACATCATTTTGATAATGTTGATATTAAAGAATAGAATTTTATATTCGTATTACAATTTAAAAAAATAAATTTAAATTTAAAATATTAATTATATAAAAAAGGAAAATTGATATTTTATGATACTTATTATATTGCGACGTTTAATTCTTATCTTTCCAACTCTTATTGGTATTACATTTTTAACTTTTTTATTTATTCATGCAATTCCTGGTGATCCAATATCAGTGATGATAGGTGAACATGGTATATCTCCTGAAAGGCATTCAAAATTATTAGCAATGTATGGATTAGATCAACCAATATTTAAACAATATATTAAGTATCTCTTGGATATTATACATGGTAATTTGGGTTTTTCTTTAAAAAATCATATTTCAGTATGGGAAGAATTTATACCAAATTTTAAAGCAACACTGGAATTAAGTTTTTGTGCTCTTATTTTTGCAATATTTTTTGGAATTATTATTGGTGTAATAGCAGCAATAAAGCGTGGTTCAATTTTTGATTACATATCAATTGTGTCATCTTTAATTGGTTATTCAATGCCAATTTTTTGGTGGGGTATAATAGTAATTACATTTTTTTCATTGCATTTAAACATTACACCAGTTTCTGGAAGAATTAGTGATCATATTTTTCTTGATGAAAGTAATCCATTAACTGGCTTTATGCTATTTGATACGTTAGTATGGGGCCAGCCTAATGATTTTAAAGATGCTGTTGCGCATATTATTCTACCTTCAATTGTATTAGGTACTATTCCATTAGCTGTTATTGTACGTATAACACGTTCATCTATGTTAGAAGTTTTAAATGCAAATTATATTCGCACTGCACGTGCTAAAGGATTAACTAATTTACGTATAATTATAGTTCATGCACTTCGTAACGCTATATTACCAATTATTACTATTATAGGTTTACAAATGAGTACTTTACTTACAGGTGCAATTCTTACAGAAACTATTTTTGCCTGGCCTGGTATCGGACGGTGGTTACTTCAAGCAGTACAACAGCGTGATTATCCTATTATACAAGGAGGTGTGTTGTTAATCAGTATTTTAATTATTATGATTAATTTATGCATTGATATATTATATGGAGTTATTAACCCACGCATAATAAAATAAGAATAAGATTAATAAATAGTTTTATATATGTAATTGTTTATAATAATTTTAAGTATTTAATATGATGATATTGATTAAAGAAATATGGCATAGCTATAAACTTAATATAGGTGCTGTTATTGGCTTAATATATATAACTATTATAATTATGATAGCTATATTTGCTAATATATTAGCACCACATTTACCGCATGAACAATTTCGTGATATGTTATTAATTCCTCCTGTTTGGCAAAATGGTGGTAATTGGATTCATATTTTAGGTACTGATGAATTAGGTCATGATATATTATCTCGTTTAATTTACGGAGCTCGTTTGTCTTTATTAATAGGTTTTTTAGTAGTATCAATATCTTTATTTCTAGGTATTATTTTTGGTCTGATAGCTGGTTATTTTGGTGGCATTATTGATAACATAATTATGCGTGTTGTTGATATTATGTTAGCATTACCTAGTGTCATCGTTGCAATATTATTAGTTACAATATTTAGACCGTCAATAATGAATACTGCGATTGCATTAACATTCGTAGCATTACCAAATTACATTCGTTTAATGCGTGCTTCCGTATTAGTAAATGTTTATTGCGATTATGTTACAGCTTCAAAAATAGCCGGTGCCAATTCTTTTCGCCAAATGTTTATTAATATTTTACCCAATTGTTTAACAATATTAATTGTTCAAGCTTCTTTAGGATTTTCTAATGCAATTTTAGATATAGCAGCGTTAGGTTTTCTTGGAATGGGAATACAACCTCCGCAAGTAGAATGGGGTACTATGTTATCTGACGTACTACATTATTCACAAATTGCTTGGTGGGTAGTTACTTTTCCTGGATTAATGATTCTTTTTACAGTATTATCATTTAACTTAATAGGAGATGGGTTACGTGATGCACTAGATCCTAAATTAAAAAGATAAGAGAATATAAGTGAATTTATTAAATATAGATGGATTATCAGTATATTTTGGTGATAATAAAAAGTTTCCAGTAGTAGATAATATGAGTTATCAAGTTAAACAAGGAGAAATAGTTGGTATCGTTGGAGAATCAGGTTCTGGTAAATCAATAAGTTCACTGGCTATTTTAAATTTAATTGATCCACCAGGTCAAATTGTAGCTAATAAAATAGAATTTAATAAACAAAATTTACATAATATGTCTAATAAAGAATATCGTAAATTGTTAGGTAATGAAATAGCAATCGTTTTTCAAGATCCTATGACTAGTTTAAATCCATGCTATACAATTGGTTTTCAGTTACTGGAAGCAATTAAAGCACATAATAAAATATCTAAAAATATATGTTATGAATATGCAATAGATTTATTAAATAAAGTTGGAATATCTGACCCTTCATCTCGTATGAAAATGTATCCTCATCAACTATCAGGTGGAATGATTCAACGTGTAATGATTGCAATTGCAATTTCATGTCATCCTAAATTATTAATTGCTGATGAACCAACAAGTTCTTTAGATGTTACCATTCAAATACAAATTCTAGAATTACTTTTAGATTTACAAAAAAAAGAAAATATGTCTCTAATTTTAATTACACATGATTTAGCATTAGTTTCCAAAACAACACAAAATATTATTGTTATGTATGCAGGACAAATTGTAGAAATGGGAAAAGCAATTGATATATTTAATTTGCCACGTCATCCATATACGCAAGCTCTTATACATGCATTACCAGAGTTTTCGAACAATAAAGAACGTTTAGTATCTTTACCAGGTAGCATGCCAAATAGATACCATAATATATTAGGGTGTTTACTGAATACACGTTGCCCTTATGCTAAAGAACTTTGTTATAAAAAAGAACCTAAATTAATAATATTTTCTGGAAGAAAATGTAAATGTCATTATCCATTAAATGATTTTGGACAACCAATTTATGCATCCTGATAAACTGAATAATAAATATTTATTACAAGTCATTAATTTAAAAAAAAATTACATAAAAAAAAATTTTTTTAATAAAAATAATATTTTAAGAGTGTTATCAGGTATTTCTTTTAAATTAAAACCTAGTCAAACTTTAGCGATTGTAGGAGAATCTGGTTGTGGAAAAACAACATTAGTTCGTTTGCTTACTATGATTGAAAAAGCAGATGCAGGTGACATTTACTGGAAAAACAAATATTTATTTGCAAACAATAGATATTTTCAAAAATTATATCGTCAAAAAGTACAAGTAGTTTTTCAAAATCCATATAGTTCTCTTAATCCTTGTAAAAAAATTTATCAAATTTTGGAAGAACCATTAATTATTAATACATTGCTGAATAAAGTTGAACGCAGAGAAAAAATTATAGAAATACTAAATCAAGTAGGTTTAAAAAATGAGGATTATAGTCGTTATCCTCATATGTTTTCAGGTGGACAATGTCAACGTATTGCTATAGCTAGAGGCTTAATGTTACAACCTGATTTGCTTATTGCAGATGAACCAGTATCTGCATTAGATGTTTTAATTCAAGCTCAGATATTAAATTTAATGATAGATTTACAACAAAAGATAGGTTTATCATATATATTTATTTCGCATAATTTATCTGTAGTTAAACATATTGCAGATGAAGTTATGGTCATCTATTTAGGTCATTGTGTTGAAATAGGTAATAAAAATAATATTTTTAAGAATCCCAAACATCCTTATACTAAAGCATTATTATCAGCAATTCCAAATTTAGCTAGTGATCTAGAATTAAAAAAAATCAAACTGCAAGGTGAATTACCAAGTTTAATGGATTTTCCTACTGGATGTGTTTTTAGTACTAGATGTTATTGCCGTTTAGATATTTGTTCAAAATATAAACCGGAGTTAAAAACTTATAACCAAACTGAACATAAAGTAGCATGTTTTGCTATTGAACAAAATAAAAAATAATTTATTTTATATTATTTTAAAATGAATTTGATATTAACTAATAACACTTATTATCAATTTAAATTTAGAAAATTACATAATAATAATTTTCTAAATTATTATTAAATAATGAATATTTAATACAATCAGTTGACACAAAAATTTAAAAAGAGTATTATCGTATTTGGTTTATTAGTTATACTTAATAAGTAAAATTAATATTACTTTTATCTATTAAACTGAGATTTTTTTTAAAAAAATATTATTATATTAGATTGATATAATAATATACATTAACTAAGAATAATATTTATAGTACTGACTATGTAATAATTAAAATTTCTTATAAAAAGCATTATTTATGACAGTATTTTGATGCGTAGTCGTATTTGTGATCTATTAGAATAAATTAATTTTTATTTGATGTAGTAATTATTTTTTTGAAAACTATACTTTTATGGATATAAAATATGAATAGCAATAAAATTGTTTATCTAAATGATAATAATTTTGATATCAATGTTTTAAAAAATGATGTAACCGTATTAGTGGATTTTTGGGCAGAATGGTGTGGTCCATGTAAAACATTTGCGCCTATTTTAGATGAAGTTGCTGAAGAATATCATAGTAAACTAACTATAGCTAAGTTTAATGTAGATAATAATCCAAATATAGCTAAAAAATATAATGTTCGTGGCATACCTACGCTTATTTTATTTAAAAATGGTAAAGTTGTTGAAACAAAAGTAGGTGCATTATCTAAAGTGCAATTGAAAAACTTTTTAGATATGAATATTTAAATGCTTATAAAAATATGTTTGTTAGTTAAGTAATATTTCTCTACTGTAAAAAGGATGTTCTCTTTTATTAATCAGTTTTACATTTCTATTATAATATAGGATAGCTAGAAATCAGTTGTTAACAATGTTTTATTAAATATATTTATTATGTAATATCAAGCAATATCATAGTCGATTAGTTATTAATTCTAATGTTTTTTACAAACTACAATAGTATTCACTAAATATTTTATATATTTATTTGTAGTTGTCTTCACTAAAATGATCTTATTTTATTTATTGCTAACTTTTTAGTATTATTCCCCGAATTTTAAGAACTCATCAATATGAATCTTACCAAATTAAAAAACACACCAGTTTCTAAACTAATTACTCTTAGTGAAAGCATAGGGTTAGAAAATCAAGCTCGTATGCGTAAACAAGATATTATTTTTTCAATTTTAAAACAACATGCAAAAAGCGGAGAAGATATTTTTGGTAATGGAGTATTAGAAATATTACAAGATGGATTTGGTTTTCTCCGATCGGGAGATAGTTCTTATCTTGCTGGTCCAGATGACATTTATGTTTCTCCTAGTCAAATTCGTCGTTTTAATTTACGTACAGGAGATACTATATCTGGTAAAATTCGTCCTCCAAAAGAAGGAGAGCGATATTTTGCTTTGCTTAAAGTCAATGAAGTTAATTATGATAAACCTGAAAATGCTCGCAATAAAATTTTATTTGAAAATCTTACTCCATTACATGCAAATAATCGTTTAAAAATGGAGAGAGGTAATGGTTCAACAGAAGATTTAACTACGCGTGTATTAGATTTAGCTTCTCCTATTGGGTTAGGTCAACGTGGGTTAATTGTAGCTCCACCTAAAGCTGGAAAAACTATGCTGTTACAAAACATAGCACAAAGTTTAGCTTATAATTATCCAGATTGTTTATTAATGGTATTATTAATTGATGAACGTCCTGAAGAAGTAACTGAAATGCACAGATTAGTCAAAGGTGAAGTTATTGCGTCAACTTTTGATGAACCAGCTATTAGACATGTTCAAGTATCTGAAATGGTGATTGAAAAAGCTAAAAGATTAGTTGAACATAAAAAAGACGTAATTATTTTATTAGATTCTATTACACGTTTAGCAAGAGCTTATAATGCTGTAGTTCCTTCATCAGGTAAAGTATTAACTGGTGGAGTCGATTCTAATGCATTGCATCGTCCAAAACGTTTTTTTGGTGCTGCACGTAACGTGGAAGAAGGCGGTAGTTTAACTATTATTGCTACTGCATTAGTAGATACTGGATCTAAGATGGATGAAGTAATTTACGAAGAATTTAAAGGTACAGGAAATATGGAGTTACATTTATCACGAAAAATAGCTGAAAAAAGAGTTTTTCCAGCTATTGATTATAATCGTTCTGGTACTCGTAAAGAAGAATTACTTACTTCCCAAGAAGAATTACAAAAAATGTGGATTTTACGAAAAATTATTCATCCAATGGGGGAAATTGATGCTATGGAATTTTTAATTAATAAATTAGCTATGACTAAAACAAATGATGATTTTTTTGATATGATGAAACGTTCTTAATTTGTATAATATTAATACAATATATTTTTTATATTTATATAGCATTATATACAAAAATCATTTATAATTCGTTTGATTTTTTAAAATATATAAAAAAAATGACTTATTCATTAAGATAATTTAAATGTATATTTTATATATAACATACTTAAGTATATTATATTTTAGTGTGTTAATTAAAAAAATATATATTGACATGATACATTTTTGCTAAGTTATTTTTGTGCCCGTAGCTCAAATGGATAGAGTACTGCTTTCCGAAAGCAGATGATTCAGGTTCAAATCCTGTCGGGCGCAATATAGATAAATCATGCCTATACTATTATATAATAATATAATATGGTGGCTATAGCTCAGTTGGTAGAGTCCTGGATTGTGATTCCAGTTGTCATGGGTTCGAATCCCATTAGCCACCCCAAGTAATTCAGATATGTGTGTAGCATTTCTTTATTTGATAAATTTAGATAAACGATGTAGATCGGTGAGTAGCGCAGCTTGGTAGCGCAACTGGTTTGGGACCAGTGGGTCAGAGGTTCAAATCCTCTCTCGCCGACCAAAGTGTTTTCATTTAAAATAACAAATTAAATATTACATTTAATATTATATTAACATGTATAATAAATAAGTATTACTTAGTTACTATTTAATATATCAATATTTGTTTACCTTAGTGTTTTAGCCATGTTATTTAATCTATTACTTACGACTAATATGTTACATGTAAGTAACTATGTTTGTTGATCTTTATATGTAAAGATTAAATTAATTGTTTTAATCTTGCGCAGTTACTACAGTATTGATTTTGAATTTTTCCAATATAATTTTCTCCTTTAATAATTCTATAATATTTAATAAAAAACACCTTTATTCCATTTAGTATAAGTATATTTCCACTATAGTTACATTCCATGATTAAAGTATTTATATTATTATTTTTTTAAATGACATGAATTGAATTAAATCTTAACTAGTTTAGTTTGTTTTCAGATAATTTGCTTTTAAGCTACTAATTGTATACAATGTTAGTGTAGTTATGTTACCAATTAAATAATAACTGAAATCAGTAGACCATTGTACAATACAAATTAGTACAATAAACAGCTTGTTGTAATGAAACATAAACTGAATATCCTCTTTTGAAATTAATCAAAACTTTAGGTACAAGATATAAATTTTTACCAAATACAAATTTGATTATAGGAAAATTCCGTATTGATTTTTCTAATTCTTTAGCTACGAATTTTGGTCTAGTTATTAAAAATTTCTACGCAATAAATGCTCGTTAATGAAAAGTATTTGAACGATTCTATTACCACTTTCATTAATCACTTTTGTGCTAATAACATGTCTATTTATTTAGCATAGATCAGTGATCTACGTATTGAGTTTTGAATTACGACATTAGCATCTTGTATTCCAATAAGTCCATGTAACAACATAATATTATTATCATTATCTAATGTAGTAAAACCTGCAATTGATATCCATGTTATTCAAAATATGTAATCATTCCATTAATTTTATGATTATCCAGTCGACATTCAATACCTAACTTAATACCCATTGAAGCCACTGCACTCTAGGCAAAAACATATTGATTGATAAAAATTGACTAATTATTTCACTGAATCCTAAACGATTTAATCCTGTAGCTACAATAATAATAGCATCTTATCAATTTATAATTTGTGTAAACCTGTACCTATATTACTTCTTAATAAGCGTACTATTAAATATTTATGTATGAAAGTAATTTGACGTTTACGATGAAGAGTTAATGTTCACACAATTGCTACCTTTGCATATTTTTAGTCGAATGAATAACTAAATCAGCTTGATTATCTAATATAATTGTTTTTAACTTTTTAAAAAAATTCTTTGATAGCTAATTGCACAGAAATATTTTTAAAATAAATATCTCCTTGTGTTATATTTGGAATGAATTTTATAAATCAATTAGGATACATTTTTATTAAATAATTTTCCACATATTCTACTTGATATAAAGCAAGTGGCTTTATCTTGTTACTATTTTTATGGTTTTTATTAGTATTTACATAAACCATATTAATGGTTTGCATATTAATGATAAAAAAATACAACTGTTTTCATGCTATGTCAAATAAAATAATTATATAATATGTAGTATTAATTAGTTAAAAAATTATATATCAAGTAATATTTATATTAGATTAACATTTGTTTGTTCATACATGCAATTTTTATTATCAATAGCTAATATCTTATTATAAAAATACATTTATAAAAATTTTTAATTAAATTATTTTAAATCATTCATTAATATTATAACTTTGATATAATTAATAAATCTTAAGGATAATGCTTATATATTCTTTTATGAAACAAAAAATTAAATTTTCTAAAATGCATGGTCTTGGTAATGATTTTATGATTGTAAATTGCATTACACAAAAAAATTTATTTTCTAGTGAACTAATACGTAAAATATCTAATCGTCACTTAGGAGTAGGTTTTGATCAATTGCTAATTGTCGAATCTGCTCACAATGCTAAATTTGATTTTCATTATCGTATATTCAATGCAGATGGCAATGAAGTAGAACAATGTGGAAATGGAGCTAGATGTTTTGCTCTGTTTTTGAAATTAAAAAAATTAATTAACAAAAAAACTATTTTAGTTAGTACAAAAACTAGTAATATAATATTAAAATTTGTAAAAAATAAATTAATATGTGTAAATATGGGTGAACCAAACTTTGATCCAAATCAGATACCTTTTATTATAAATAAATCAAAAGATATTTACTTTATTAAATGTAATAAAAAAACTTTAGCTTTTAGTATTGTGTCAATGGGTAATCCACATTGTGTAATACAAATTGATGATATAACTAAAGCTGAAATAAAAACTATAGGACCTATTATAGAACATCATAAATATTTTCCTAAATCTGTAAATGTAAGTTTTATGGAAATCATTAATGATAAACATATACGCTTAAGGGTACATGAACGTGGTGTTGGGGAAACTAAATCATGCGGTACTGCAGCATGTGCTGCAGTTGCTTGCGGTATTAAACAAGGATTACTGTCATCAAAAGTGCGTGTTGACTTAATTGGTGGAACATTACATATATTATGGAAAGGAAATAAGCAGCCATTGTATATGATTGGTTCAGCTACACATGTATATGATGGTTATATTTATATATAATATAGTTCTATTATTAACACACATAATTTCATAAAAAATATTTTAGATAATTAATATAAATTTATTATCCAATTAATTTTAATTTATTATTAAAAATCTATATGCTATGTTAATAACATATGCTATTTACAATGTTATATGTTAATTATAACTAACATATAATCGATTTTTATTAATTAATAAATGTTATTTTACTAAATTGGTTTTGATATATTTAATTAAATATGAGTAATTATGGAAATATCTAAGCTTTTAAAGAATTTAAATGATAAACAACGTGCGGTAGTTACTGCTCCACTAAGTAATTTATTAGTACTAGCAGGTGCTGGTAGCGGTAAAACAAGGATTTTAGTATATAGAATAGCTTGGTTATTATTTACTAATAAATGTTCTTCTAATTCAATTATGGCAGTAACTTTTACTAATAAAGCTGCTTGTGAAATATCTGATCGTATCAATAAAATAATTGATGCAAACGAAAATAAAATATGGGTGGGTACTTTTCATAGTTTAATACATCGTTTACTTAGAATCCATTATTTAGATGCAAATTTACCTAAAAATTTTCAAATATTAGATAATGAAGATCAGTTTCGTTATCTTAAAAGATTAATTAAAACCATGAATTTAGATGATAAACGATGGCCAGCTCATAAAGCTATGAAGTATATTAATACTAAAAAAGATCAAGGTTTACGGCCACAAAACATTAGAACTATTAATAACATTGTAGATAAAACTTGGTTAAATATTTATGAAAATTATCAAGAATCTTGTAATAGATCAGGTTTAATAGATTTTTCTGAAATATTATTACGTGGATATGAACTATGGTTAAATAAACCATATTTACTTCATAAATATCGTAAAAAATTTACTAATATTTTAGTTGATGAATTTCAGGATACCAATGATATTCAATATCAATGGATTCGTATATTAGCAGGTGATACCGGAAGAGTACTTATTGTAGGAGATGATGATCAATCAATTTATAGTTGGCGTGGCGCACAGGTAGAAAATATTCAACGTTTTTTAGAAGATTTTCCAA
>VOQV01000015.1 GCA_016642085.1 Pantoea sp. Brub
CTCCTATTTTGAAAAGTGTTAAGAAAGCTGAACAATATTTATTAGCAAATGAAATAACTAAAAATTATTTAAGTATTGATGGTTTACCTAGTTTTATTGAGTGTACAAAAAGAATACTTTTCGGAGAAAAGCATTCATTATTACATTCAGATCGTATTTGTATATCTCAAACTTTAGGTGGTACAGGAGCACTACGTATTTCGGCAGATTTGTTATCTAAATGTAGTCTATTTAAACGTATTTGGATAAGTCAGCCAAGTTGGCC
The DNA here is from genome assembly GCA_016642085.1 of Pantoea sp. Brub. Taxonomy (GTDB): domain Bacteria; phylum Pseudomonadota; class Gammaproteobacteria; order Enterobacterales; family Enterobacteriaceae; genus Pantoea_C. Next base: position 266 of record VOQV01000015.1, read on the forward strand.
AAATCATCAAAATATATTCAATTCAGTTGGATTGGAAACTCATTATTATCGTTATTATAATAAATCAAAACAATCATTAGATTTTGATGGAATGATAGAATCTTTAAAAAAAACTAAAAAAGGAGATGTAGTATTATTACATGCTTGTTGTCATAATCCAACTGGTATCGATCTTAATATACAAGAATGGGAAGAATTAATACATATGTCTCATCATTATGGCTGGTTACCTTTATTTGATTTTGCTTATCAAGGGTTTGCTAATAGCATACATGAAGATGCTAAAGGTTTGCGTTTATTTGCATCTTCTGTTGATGAATTAATTATAGCTAATTCTTACTCAAAAAATTTTGGTTTATATAATGAAAGAATAGGAGCTATTACTTTATTATCATCTAATGCTAATATTACTAAAAATATGCTTAGTCAAATAAAAAATATTATTCGTTCCAATTACTCTAATCCACCAATACACGGAGCAGCTATAGTATCAACAATTATCAATTGCCAAGAACTATATGCTATGTGGAAAGAAGAATTGTCACAAATGTGTCATCGAATTAAATATATGCGAACACTATTTGTTCAAACTCTAATAGATAAAGGTTTAAAAGAAAATTTCAATTTTATCATCAATCAAAATGGTATGTTTTCTTGTATTGCATTAAGCGAAGAACAAATTAATCGATTATATAAAGAATTTAGCATTTATATTGTAAAATCAGGTCGTATAAATTTAGCTGGCATGACAACAAAAACAATGCCTAAATTATGTGATGCTATAATTAAAGTTCTTTAAAGATAAATTCTTTTAAAAAAGAATTGCTAATTTTTTCAAAACCAATGCTAGATATTTTTCCATGTCCAGGAATAAACTGCACATCATCACCTAATGGTATTAATTTATTTTTAATAGAATTAAGTAAATTTATATGACTACCTTTTGGAAAATCAGTTCGACCTATGCTTCCTTTAAAAATTACATCACCAGAAACTAACAAATTGTGTTTAGCAATAAAAAAAACAATATGGCCAGGAGTATGACCTGGACAATGTAAAACTTTAAAAGTAATAGATCCCACTTGTATAATATCTCCTTCTTCTAACCATGAATTAGGTTCAAATGATATTTGTTCCACTCCATTAAATTTAATACTTTGTTCAGGAATAGCTTTTAACCAAAATGAATCTAATTTATGTGGTCCAAAAATAGATATATTATAAAATTTACTTAACTCTAAAGCTGCACCAACATGATCTAAATGTCCATGAGTTAATAAAATTTTACAAGGTTTCAGATTCAATTTTATTATGTTTTGTTTTATTACTAATGCATCACCACCTGGATCAATTAAAACAGATTCCCTAGTTGATTTACACCAAATAATAGAACAGTTTTGTAATAAATTAGTTACTGGAATAATATGGTAATTCATAATGTTTAATAATAAACCTAAAATTATTTTTTATATAGTATACAATAATTACTATAATATACATGATGTTATCATGTTATATGTTTTTAAGCAATCAATGACAGTTGGTTTATTTTTACTAAATCTTCAATAGTATCAATACCAAAATGAGATATATGTTCTGTAATGGTGACATGAATTTTTTCGCCATACCATAAAATTCTTAATTGTTCTAACAATTCTACTTGTTCTAATACACAAGGAGACCATTTGATATATCTACGTATAAAATTAGCATAATATACATAAATACCAACATGACGTAATATTAAATGATTATCTATTTTATTATTAACTAATATGTCAGCATAATTATTACTACTCCAAGGTATAGGTGCACGAGAAAAATAGATAGCATTACCTAAAACATTGACAATAACTTTTACTACGTTTTTATTAAAAATATCTTTAAGATTAATAACAGGCACAGATAAAGTTGACACACTTGCTTTATTTTTACTGGATGTTTCAATAAATTCTTCAACAATTCTATTTATCATGATAGGTAGAATCATTGGTTCATCACCTTGTAAGTTTACAATTATTTCATCGTTAGGTAAATTGAGAATTTCTATAGCTTCATACAACCGTTCTGTTCCTGATTTATGTTCTGATTTAGTTAAACATACTTCACCTCCATTATTTTTTACAATATTAGCTATATCTACATGATCTGTAGCAACTATAACTCTATTAGCTCCAGATTGATAAGCGTTTTTCATAACATGTGTTATCATTGGTTTACCATGGATATGATATAATGGTTTTCCTGGAAAACGAGTAGAAGCATAACGTGCTGGAATAATAACGGTAAATTTCATTCAATATACTCTGTATATGTATGTAATCATGTCTTGCCAAAATTGTTTTTAAATAAAATTATAATTCCATTTTAAATAGGAAATTTTAATAAATCTAAATTATACAGTAATTTTTTAAAATTATTAATATAAATTAATTTGTTATTAGAAATTAAATAAACTAAAATTTTAATTAAACTATAATCCATAAAATATATTTTTATAATTCAAATGATTATGTATTTATATTAATAATATAATTATGTTGTATATTCAACATCATTTAAATAAAACAATATTATAATTTACAGATTTAACAAAATTTTTTATAACGTAAATTTTCAATATTTTGCATTAATGTTTTAATTAAGCTGCCTTCTAAAGTAACATTAATTGGAAGATACCACCAATTTTCTGTAGCAAATTTTAAACATTTAATTGCATCTTTTTCTGTCATCAATAAATTTTGATCTTTAGAGATCAGTTTAGATAACTCTAAATAATTATAATTATGATGATCTGGAAAATTAATTTCTGCTAATGGTGTTAATCCATGTTGTTTAACAGTATTAAAAAAACGTGTTGGATAACCAATTCCGGCTATTGCAATAACATTATTAAGTTTATGTACTGGTTGTTGTTTACCATTAAATAAATTTATTGCAAGTTCAGCATTTAATTTCATCTTAATTTCATTAGATAAAACATGACCACCATTAACAATAACGGCATCTACCTCTTGAAGTCGATTAGCACGTTCTCTCATAGGTCCAGCTGGTAACCACCAACCATTTCCAAAGCGACGCATGCCATCAATAACTACAATTTCAATATCTCTTTGAAGAGCATAATGCTGTAAACCATCATCAGAAATGATGATATTAATATCAAAGTTTTTTAATAATAATTCAATAGCTTGACGTCTATTAGGTGATACAGAAACTGGTATGTTAGTGCGTTTAGCAATTAATACAGCTTCATCACCTGCTTCTTGTGCAGATGTATTTTGAGTAACTAACAATGGATATTTATTATATTTGCCTTTGTATCCTCTTGATATTACTCCTATACGAAATTTACGTAACTGTAATTCTTTAACTAACCAAATTACTAAAGGAGTTTTACCAGATCCACCTACAGTTAAATTTCCAATAACAATCACAGGTACAGGAGCACGCCAGCTCTTTAATAAACCACAAGTAAAGCAAAATCTAATAAATTTAGTTATAACCCCATATAATATGCTCAAAGGCCATAAAATTAACCATAGATATAAATTACCATTCCAAATATATTGTATCATTGTCTAAATTGAATTTTATGAAGTCTAGAATATACTCCTTCTTTTTTTAATAAGAGAGTATCATGGGTACCATGTTCAACTATATTACCATTTTCAAATACTAATATTTCATCTGCTTTTTCTACAGTAGAAAGGCGATGAGCAATTATAAGAATAAGAGAAGTATGATTTTTATTATTTAATTCATCAAGAGCAGATTGAATAGCACGTTCTGATTCAGAGTCTAATGCTGAAGTCGCTTCATCAAAAATTAAAATTGGACACTTTCTTAATAATGCACGTGCAATTGCAATACGCTGACGTTGACCTCCAGACAATAAAATTCCATTTTCACCAATTACCGCATCTAAGCCATTATGTATTTTTTTTATAAAGTTCATTGCATGAGCCATAACAGCAGCTTTTTCGATATCTTGACGTGTATATTTGTCAATACATGCATAAGCAATATTATTAGCAATTGTATCATTAAATAAATAAATATTTTGAGAAACTACAGCAATCTGGTTTCTTAAAGAGGATAACTTATAATCTCGTATATCAAATCCATCTAATAATATTTTACCGTGTTTAATATCGTAAAAACGTACCAATAAACTTACTAAAGTAGATTTACCAGAACCAGAATGACCTACGAATGCTATTGTTTTACCTTTAGGCAAAGATATATTAATGTTATTTAAAGCAGGAGTTGTATGTCCTGCATATGTAAAAGTAACGTTTTTAAATTCAATTATACCTTTAACACGAGTAACTTCTATTGTGCCTTTATCTATTTCTTGTTGACTATCCAACATAGAAAATAAAGTTTGACAAGCTGCCATACCACGTTGAAATTGAGTATTAACATTAGTTAAAGATTTTAAAGGACGTAATAATGCTATCATAGATGCAAAAACTAAAGTGATAGTACCTGAAGATAAACTTTTCATAATGCTAGGAAAACTAACTATATAGAGAATAAAAACTAATGCTAAAGAAGCAATTAATTGAATAATTGGATCTGCTATAGAATACGCCGCAACCAATTTTATATCTTGTTGACGCATACAATTACTAATTTTAAAAAAACGTTTTGATACTACTTTTTGACCACCGAAAATTAATATTTCTTTGTGGCCTTTTAACATTTCTTCAGCACTACTAGCAATTTGACCCATGGTACTTTGCATAGCTTGACTTATATGACGAAAACGTTTTGAAATATTATATATAGCTAAAGATACTAAAGGGGTTAATAATATTAAAATAAAAGATAATTGCCAACTATAATAAAACATCATTACAAATAAACCTAAAATCGAAGTACTTTCACGTACTAAAGTAATTAATGTATTTGAAGAAGATGATGCTATTTGTTCTGAATCATATGTAATACGTGAAATCAAACTACCAGTGGAATGTTTATCAAAAAAAGTAACTGGCATTTTCATTAAATGATTAAATAATTTTCGACGCATATTCATGACTACATGTCCTGATACCCAATACATACAATAATTAGAAATATAACTAGTTATACCTCTTAATAAAATAAGTGTAATTACTGCTATTGGCATCCAAAACATTGCAGATTGTTCTGATTTATTAAAACCATAATCTAATAAAGGTTTTAATAGAGATATTATTAATATATCAACTAAAGCATTAACTATTAAAGCAATAACAGCTATGCATAAACATATTTTGTTAGGTGACAACATAAGCCAAAATCTGCGAAATGTATGCCACGTTGATAAATTATCACTATGTAACATTTGAATTGAATTTTTATATTAAAAAATAATTGATTTATATAAAATATTTAAACATTCATAATGAATATATTAATTATTTGATTATATTTAATATATTTGTTGTATGATATAACTTTGTTATAACATAACAAAACTTATTATGATTTACGATATTTAAATTGTCTTGTACTGTTTTATTATCTTGATAACTTTTTTTGTACAGAAATAAAATTTACGCATTGTTATAAATATATTTAGGTAATAAATATTATTACTGATGGAAAATTATCTTTTTATTACCTATGTGTAGTGTAGGTTAAATTTAAACTAAATTAGTTAGATAAATTATAAATATTTACACGTTTTTTAAGTGCTTTACCTGGTTTAAAATAAGGCACATATTTCCCGTTTAAGTATATTTTTTCACCTGTTTTAGGATTACGACCAATACGAGGCATTCGATAATGTAAAGAAAAACTACCAAAACCTCTTATTTCTATTCTTTTCCCTTGGGATAAGGCATGTATCATGTGTTCTATTATATTTTTAACTGTATGTTCTATTATTTTTGCTGATATATGTTCATATTGTCCTGTTAACTTTTCTATAAGATCTGATTTTGTCATGTAAACCTCATAAATAATATTAATGAATTCAATAAATTACTCGCCTTTAGCTGCTTTAAAAGCCTCAACCATTACGCTAGAAAAATTATTTTCTTCATTATTTTTACCACTAGAATTTATTTCTTTATCACTATTTTTATCTTTTAAACGAATAGATAATCCAATAGTTCTATTTTTACGATCAATATTAATAATTTGGGTTTCAATTGCACTACCAATATTTAATGATGAAGATTGAAGATCCACACGATCTTTCATATTGTCAGAATATTTTAAGTATCCTTCAATATTTTTATCTAATTCAACAACAGCACCTTTTGAATCAGTTTTAATAATTTTACCTTTAACTAATGAACCTTTTTTATAGATATTTATATAACTATTAAATGGATCTTCCGTCAGTTGTTTAATACCTAATGATATACGTTCACGTTCTGTATCAACTTGCAATACTATAGCGGAAATTTCATCTCCTTTTTTATAACTTTTAATTATATCTAAATCATTATTAGTATTATTCCAAGAAATATCTGATAAATGTACCAAACCATCTATACCACCTTCTAATCCCAAAAAAACACCAAAATCAGTAATTGATTTTATTTTACCGTTTACACGATCACCCTTACTATGATTTTCTGCAAATTTTTGCCATGGATTAACTTTACATTGTTTTAAACCTAGGGATATTCTGCGACGTTCTTCATCTATATCTAGTATCATAATATTGACTACATCATTTACATTAACTACTTTAGATGGATGTATGTTTTTGTTAGTCCAATCCATTTCAGAAATATGTACTAAACCTTCAACACCTTCTTCTAATTCAACAAAACAGCCATAATCAGTTAAATTAGTTACACGACCAGTTAACTTAGTACCTTCTGGATAGCGATTAGATATTTGTACCCATGGATCTTCACCTAATTGTTTTAAACCAAGAGATACACGAGTTCGTTCTTTGTCAAACTTTAATACTTTAACGGTTATTTCATTACCTACACTTACTATTTCATTGGGATGTTTAACACGTTTCCAAGCCATATCGGTAATATGTAATAAACCATCAATACCACCTAAATCAACGAATGCGCCGTAATCGGTAAGATTTTTTACAATACCTTTAACTGATCCACCTTCTTGTAAATTTTCTAATAATTGATCACGTTCTGCACTATTCTCAGATTCAATAACTATTTTGCGTGAAACAACTACGTTATTACGTTTTTGATCTAGTTTGATAACTTTAAATTCAAGTTCTTTCCCTTCTAAATGTATCATATCACGTACAGGACGTACATCTACTAATGACCCAGGTAAAAATGCACGAATACCATTAATTTCAACAGTAAAACCACCTTTAACTTTTCCGTTTATAATACCGGTTATGACTTTAGAAGTTTCATAGGCACTTTCTAATAAAATCCATGCCTCATGACGTTTGGCTTTTTCACGTGAAAGCAATGTTTCACCAAAACCATCTTCTATTGCATCTAACGCAACATCTACTTCATCTCCTACTTGAATTGTTAATTCTCCGTTTATATTTTTAAATTGTTCTATAGGAATAGTAGATTCAGATTTTAAACCTGCGTCTACTAATACTATATCTTTGTCTATAGAAATAATTATACCTCGAACAATAGAACCAGAACGAGTTTTTATGTGTTTTAGTGATGCTTCAAATAATTGAGCAAAAGATTCATTCATATTGATATATCTTCAGAACTATTCAATTTAACTAACATGTAACATCATGTCATATGAAGTTATTTCATAATTTAGTACCTAATCCTTGGTACAGGTTTATTTAGATATGCATTAATATTAAATTATTAAATAATAATTTTTTTATGTATATAAATTAAAATTTTATTAAAAAGCTGTTTTATAGAAATTTGTGTTGAATTATAAACTAATGCATCTGGAGCAGGTAATAAAGGTGAACATTTACGATTACAATCACGTTCATCACGTTTTTTTATTTCTGCTAAAACATTACTAAATTTAACATTAAAACCTTTTTCTTTCAACTCTAACATGCGACGTTGAGTTCGCTGTTTTAAATTAGCTTTAAGAAAAAATTTAATATTTGCATTAGGAAAAACAACAGTACCCATATCACGCCCATCAGCTATTAATCCAGGATATTGAATGAAGCTGTGTTGTCTTGTTAATAATAGTTTACGAACAAGTGGAAATTGTGCAATATAAGAAGCTGTTTCACTTATTTTTAAATTACTAATTTCATTAGTAATATCTTTATTATATAAAAATACTTTTATTTTAGTATTGCAAGTAATAAATTGTATATCAAGATTTGGAATAACAGATATAATATCCTTTTCTGATGCGATATTAATATTATTGTTTAACGTAATAAACGCTAAAGTACGATATATAGCACCAGAATCTAATAAATTCCATTTTAATGCATTTGCTATTAACCTACATAATGTACTCTTTCCAGATCCACTAAAACCATCAATAGTTATTATTGGAATATGTTTTGTTATTTTATAATTTGTCATTACCGTTTAATATATATTTATTAACTAATTAAAATATCATTATTTATTACTAAATAATATAATTAATATTAGTGACTAATTTTAGCTAATTCTTTAAAATATTCAGGAAACGTTTTTGAAGTACAACTTGGATTAAGAATAGTTACAGGTTTATCTGATAATGCCAATAAAGAAAAACACATTGCCATTCGATGATCATTATATGTATTAATAATTGCATGATGTGTTTTATATAATGGATTTATATTAATATAATCATTGCCTTCCTTAACCTCTGCACCTATTTTACGTAGTTCTGTCGATATAGCTGATAATCGGTCTGTTTCTTTTAAACGCCAATTGTAAATATTTCTTATTCTAGTTGGATTTTTTGCAAATAATGCAATTATAGCAATTGTCATAGCAGCATCAGGAATATGATTCATATCCATGTCAATACCATAAAGTTTATTTTTTGTACAAGATATATGGTTATCATTCCATTGAATATTTGCTCCCATAATTTCTAATACATTTGCAAAATGAATATCACCTTGAATGCTTTTACGTCCTACTCCATTGACACAAATAGTACCTCCTTTAATAGCTGCAGCAGCAAGAAAATATGATGCAGAAGATGCATCTCCTTCAATTAAATATTTTCCTGGTGAAGAATATTGTTGTTGCCCTTTAATAAAAAAAATTTTATAGTTTTGGTTTTGCACTTTTATACCAAAGTCATACATTACCTTTAAAGTAATATCTATATATGGTTTAGAAACTAAATTACCTTTAATAGTCAATTTTGTATCTTGTATAGCTAAAGGAGCCATCATTAGTAATGAAGTTAAAAATTGACTAGATATACTTCCGTCTATAGTAAATTCTCCACCTATAAAACCTCCATATAAACGTAAAGGAGGAAACTTAATATTTTCTAAATATTTAATTTTAGCACCTCCTTGTAATAATACATCTACTAAATGACCTATTGGTCTTTCTTTCATGCGATATTCACCAGTTAAGATAATATCTTGTGACCCTAAACATAGCATAGCAGTTAAAGGACGCATTACCGTACCTGCATTACCTAAAAATAATTCTAATGGTTTTAAAGATGTTAAAAAACCTGCATTACCAAATATTTTACATGTAGTACCATTATTAAATAAAGTATAGTTTATACCTAATAGTTTTAAAGCATCAAGCATATATTTGATGTCATCACTATTAAGTAAATTGTCTAAAATAGTAGTACCTTTAGAGATAGCTGCAAGCAATAAAGCACGATTTGAAATACTTTTAGAACCAGGAAGATTAACTGTGCCTTGTATATGACTAATAGGTTGTAAAGTAAGATAATTTTGCATAATGAAATTTCACTTTTAAAGTATAAAAAATAAATCACGATTAGATTTAATACCATTAATTATCCGTAACGATATTCAAAATATTTCATAAAATCAATTAGCTTTTTAACACCTTTTATAGGCATTGCATTATAAATTGACGCACGTAATCCTCCTACAGAACGATGACCATTTAAAGCAAGTAAACCTATTTTTTTAGATTCTTGTAAAAATAAATTTTCTAAATTATTATTAGTTAATTTAAAAGTGACATTCATTTTTGATCGATTATTTTTTTCAATATTATTGTAATAAAAATCACTTTTATCAATAAAATTATATAAGAAATCCGATTTAATTTTATTAATTTTATCAATTGCTATAAGACCACCTTGATTTTTTAACCAATCAAATACTAATCCAGATATATACCAAGAAAAAGTAGGTGGAGTGTTAAACATAGAATTATTATCAAATAATATTTTGTAATTAAGAATAGATGGAATGAATGAATTGCCATGAATATTTAATAAATCTTCTCTAATAATTAAGACAGTAAAACCGGCGATGCCAATATTTTTTTGAGAACTAGCATAAATAATACTATAAGAATTAATGTTAATTGGATGTGATAAAAATGTTGATGACAAATCAGCTATCACAATTTTGTTATCAAAACAAGGTTCTTCGTTAATAGCAATTCCATCAATAGTTTCATTGGCACAAAAATGTAAATATTGTGAATTTTCACTAATATTCCAATTTTTCATTGGAATAATTGCTTTCATATTGTTAACATTAGTTTTTATCTTTAATATATTTGGTACACAGTATTTTTTAGCTTCTTGAATAGCAGCATGTGACCAATATCCCCCATCAATATAATCTGCTACTAAGTATGGTGATTTCATTAAATTTCCAGGAATAGCAGAAAATTGACCTCTAGCTCCACCATAACAAAACAAAATTTTATAATGTAAAGGAATATTAAGTAATTTACGTAAATTGTTTTGAATTTGTGTTACTAAAAAAATAAATTCTTTACTACGATGACTGATTTCCATTACAGAAATACCTAAATTACTCCAATTAGTTAGTTCTTTTTTTATATTGCACATCACTTCTATTGGTAACATTGAAGGACCAGCACTGA
>VOQV01000017.1 GCA_016642085.1 Pantoea sp. Brub
TGATTCAGTTGATTCAGTTGATTCAGTTGATTCAGTTGATTCAGTTGATTCAGTTGATTCAGTTGATTCAGTTGATTCAGTTGATTCAGTTGATTCAGTTGATTCAGTTGATTCAGTTGATTCAGTTTTATTCATTATATCAATTATTTTATTTATCATGTCTTACCTCTAATATTGTATAATTGTCTATTGTATTAGTTGCTTTATTATAAAGTTCACTGTGATAGTTTCAATATCAAAGATCATATTGTTTTTATTTTAATTTCATTTAGAGTAATCAATACATGAAAAAATATTTTAGTTGCATTGGCATTATAAGTTATTTAAACCATTTTGATGGTCCAAATTTGGCTGATATATATACAATATTATGGAATTGGCTTATTAATCAAGGTTATAAAGTAATAGTTGAGGATTGTATTGCAAAACAAATATCATCAAAAATTATTGAACATAATATTACAATTACTGATATTGCTAATCAAGCAGATTTAGCTATAGTTATAGGAGGTGATGGTAACATGTTAAGTGCAGCTCGTATTTTATCTCAATATGCAATTAAAGTCATTGGTATTAATAAAGGTCATTTAGGTTTTTTAACTGATCTCAATCTTAAAAATCTTGAATATCAATTAGATGCAGTTTTACAAGGTAAATATATTACAGAAAAACGTTTTCTTTTAGAACTTAAAATTGTCAGTAAAAAAACAACTAGAACTTATTATGCTATGAATGAGTTAGTATTACATTCAGGAATAGTGGCACATATGATTGAATTTGAAGTATATGTAGATCAAAAATTTGCTTTTTCTCAGCGCTCAGATGGATTAATCATTGCTACTCCTACTGGATCAACTGCATATTCACTTTCCGCTGGTGGACCCATAATAACACCATTATTAGAAGCAATATCTTTAGTACCAATGTTTCCTCATACTTTATCTGCTCGTCCATTAGTAATTAGTAGTAATAGTAAAATAACACTAAAATTATCTTCTTATTGTACAAATATTAAGATTAGTTGTGATAGTCAAATTATTATTCCTATTCATAAAAAAGATAATATTTTAATTTCTCGTAGTAGAAATTTACTTAATCTTATTCATCCTGAAAAATATTGTTATTTTAATACTTTAACTTCTAAATTAGGTTGGGCAAAAAAATTATTTTAAATAAATATAAAATATTTAATGACAAATAAATAATTGTGCTATGACTATAACTATTATTTTTAATTTGAATTATTTTTTATATAAAATACAGTTATTTGAATGGTAATTCAATTTAAATCTTTTAATAAAGTATATTTATTTATTGATAATAGAGTAATTTTAGTATATTAAAAACAATAAATGATATTCTATGCATAAAATAAATTTAATTAAATGCTATTTTAGTTATTATAAACTAACATACCTTAATATATTAATGAATAATTTTTCGAAAAAATAAAATGTATTATAAATAATTTATGGAATATATCAATGAACTATAAAATGTTTGCTTGTTATTTATGTTTTATATTAATTATGATCACAGGATGTTCGATGTATAATTATATTATATATACTGATGATATACAACAGGGAACTTATTTAGATGATAAAACCATGTCTAAAATTCATATTGGAATGACGAAAACAGAAGTAAGTAATATTTTAGGAAAACCTATTATAGAACCTATTTTTAATGAAGATACATGGTATTATATTTATTCTCTCAAGTTAAAACATAAACATACAACACATAAAAAAATCATTATTAATTTTAATCAAGCTGGAGTAGTCAGTCATATTACTAAATCATAAAATCTATTAATATTTCTTCTTTGTTGAAGAAATATTAATTTTTCGATAAATTTCAATGCGATCATCTGGTTGTATGAAGTCTGTTAATTTGACAAAACGTCCATAAATACCTATTTTATTATCTTTTAGATTAATGTCCGGTCGTATTTTCAAGATTTCTGATCTTTCAATGACATATTTAACTGTGCAAATATATTTCAATTTAATAGAAAATAGATATTGTTTATTAGGTAATGCATAAACTAACTCTACGAAGATGTTAGACAATCAATTAATATCCTTTTTTTATATTATAAGTTATAAACAATAAACTAAGTATATCATTATATATACTTAGTGAGATATTAGCTGTACATTATTATTAATCATAATATTTAACTTAAAATTGATATATCCTATATAAGTATATTATTATAATATACCATGTACTAAAAGTACTAATTTAATTATAATATAAAATGTTTTTTAAAAAAATTTTATATTATAATTAAATATTTAATTTAATAAAATTAATAATAAACTATATGAAACAAAATTTACACAAAAGTAATCTTATTGCTCAAAACAAACGTGCATATCATGAGTATTTTATCGAAAATGAAATAGAAGTTGGAATATCATTACAAGGATGGGAAATAAAATCATTAAGATATGGACAAGTTAGTATTACTGACAGTTATGTGATGTTAAATAAAGGTGAAGCATATCTATTAAATTCTACTATTCAACCAATAATAACTACATCTAATCATATTATCTGTAATCCTCAAAGAGATAGAAAACTATTATTAAATAAATATGAACTTATTTCTTTAAATAATAAAGTTAAACAAAAAAATTATACTATAATTGCTTTATTAATTTATTGGAAAAAAGCTTGGTGTAAATTAAAAATTGGTCTTGCTAAAGGTAAAAAACATTATGATAAACGCAATGATATAAAAAATCGTGAATGGCAAATAAATAAAAGTAAAGTTATCAAATTCAACTTGCGTACCATTAAATAATGGTATATTATGCTCAATTAATACATAAAGGGGCTGATTATGGATTCGACGGAATAACGAAATTTAAAGTGCATGCCGAGGGACGGTAGGCCTCGTTAATAAGCCGTAATTATAAATAGTCGCAAACGACAAAAATTACGCACTAGCAGCTTAATAAACTGTTAGAGCCCTTTTATCCCGACTTTAACTCTTAGTAAGGGAATACTAAAAGGTCACATTTAAGAGTTAGCTTCTAATAAATTTGCCTAAAATTTAAGAATGCTAAAATACATTAGGCTAGTTTTTTATACATGTGTTAGTCCATTGTAAAAAATAAACAAATATAGACTAAACTAAGCATGTAGTACTGAGGACGTAGAAGTTTCGGACGCGGGTTCAAATCCCGCCAGCTCCATATATTATTTTTTTCTTTTAGTTTATTAAAAATTCTTTAGTATTAAGTAATTTAGATTGATGTCCATTCTTAAATTTATAATAATGAGTACAATAAAATATAATAATTATATTGTATGATATAGTATAAATATTACCCTTGTATACATGTTATTGGATTACACTTAAATAAGATTGATATTAAATAGACGATTTTCAAAAATAAAAATATTAAAATACTTAATTTATATCTCTTTCATTGTGCAGGTCGTCTAAACTTAATTAGTTATATGTAAAATTAAGGAAAAGAAAATGTTCAATCAAAATAATAAAGATATTAATAATAATCCAGATATAAGTGCTTTAGCTACATCACTTGAAAAATTGTTAAAATCTCATGGTGGTGATATCAAAGATGAAATAATTAATGTAAAAAATCAAGCTGAAGAAGTTTTAAAAAAAACTAAAGATAAATTCAATAATAGTGGAAATCATATATCTAAATTAGTTAAAGATACATTTAATCAAATAGATGATTATATACATTTAAAACCATGGTATAGTATTGGCATTAGTGTTATGATTGGAACTGTTTTAGGCTTTATGTTTCTTTCACGTCGCCAATAATGTATATTATCTTAAAATAGAAGCCTCTGTAAAATAGGGGCTTTATATTTTAATAGGTTATCTCTTAGAATAAGACATTCTATATAATTAATTATTGATATTAAGAATAATTTTATCTTTAAGGCCACACAACTACTAGCCTTCATAGATTTTTTAAAAAAACTACAAATAGTAAATCTTCTAGTCTTGACCTATAAAACTACTACACATAGTATTTAATGCTAAAAAATATTTTAAGTAATTAAAAAAATAATTTTAAATAAGAACTAAAGAGAGTAAGTAATGATAAGTATTGTTTCCACTGTTAAAAATAAATGTGTCAAATTTACATGTATTCAATTAAATCGATTTTATATTATTAGAGGTTAAAAGAATGTTCCCTCTGGTCTATTTTTCCAGCCAGTCGGAAAATACTTACCGATTTGTTACATGTCTTAATTTACCATCTTGCCGAATACCTATTGATATTAAACGAAAAGTATATATTAAGAATCCCTATATTTTATTAGTACCAAGTTATGGTGGTGGTAGTAGTAGAGGAGCTGTACCTAAACAGGTTATTCAGTTTCTAAATAATGAGAAAAATAGACGTGGTCTTCGTGGAGTAATAGCTGCTGGTAATCGTAATTTCGGAAAAGGTTATTGTTTAGCTGGTGAAATTATCGCTAATAAATGTCAAGTTCCCTATCTTTATAGATTTGAACTAATGGGAACACCAAAGGATATTGCTAATGTAAAAATAGGAGTAACTCAATTTTGGCAGCAACTTGTACTTCCAACAACTTAAAATTAGATTACCATGCATTAAACGCTATGTTAAATCTATATGATGATAATGGTAACATTCAATTTGATAAAGATAATGAAGCAATTCATCAATTTTTGATTCAACATGTTGAACCTAATACTCTTAAGTTTCATTCTATAGAGGAACGTTTACATTATTTAATTAAAGAAGGGTATTATGAATCCAATGTATTAAATAATTATAGTCTTGGTTTTTTATGTGAACTTCATCATGAAGCTAATAAATGGGGATTTAAATTTAAAACATTTTTAGCTGCTTGGAAATATTATACAAGTTATACATTAAAAACATTTGATGGCAAATATTATCTCGAAAATTTTGAGCAACGAACTTGCATGGTCTCTTTAACCTTAGCACAAGGAGATACGGTATTAGCAAAGAAATTAATGCAAGAAATATTGAGTGGTCGTTTTCAACCTGCTACACCTACCTTTTTAAATTGTGGAAAAAAACAACGAGGGGAATTAGTTTCATGTTTTTTGTTAAGAATAGAAGATAATATGGAATCTATTGGTAGAGCTATCAATTCGGCTTTACAACTTTCAAAACGTGGTGGAGGTGTATCATTTTTACTTTCTAATTTACGTGAATTTGGTTCACCTATTAAACGTTTTAAAAATCAATCTTCTGGCATTGTACCTATTATGAAAATACTAGAAGATGCTTTTTCTTATGCTAATCAACTTGGAGCACGTCAAGGAGCAGGTGCAGTATGGTTAAATGCTCATCATCCTGATATTTTTAATTTCCTTGATACTAAACGTGAAAATGCTGATGAAAAAATTAGAATTAAAACTTTATCAATTGGTGTAGTAATTCCAGATATTACCTTTAAATTAGCTAAAGAAAATCAACAAATGGCTTTATTTTCTCCTTATGATATAAAAGAAGTTTATGGTAAAGCATTCAGCGACATTAGCGTCAGCGAATCTTATGATACAATGATTAATGATAATCGTATACGAAAAACTTATATTGAATCTCGTGATTTTTTTCAAATGTTAGCAGAAATTCAATTTGAGTCTGGATATCCTTATGTAATGTATGAAGAT
Organism: Pantoea sp. Brub; assembly: GCA_016642085.1. GTDB lineage: Bacteria > Pseudomonadota > Gammaproteobacteria > Enterobacterales > Enterobacteriaceae > Pantoea_C. Next base: position 5,675 of record VOQV01000017.1, read on the forward strand.
ACTGTAAATCGTAGTAATCCAATATATGGTAGAATTAATATGAGCAATTTATGTTCAGAAATTTTACAAGTAAATAACCCTAGCACATTTAATGATGATCTAAGTTATTTACATATTGGAAAAGATATATCATGCAATTTAGGTTCATTGAATATTGCTTATGCAATGGATTCTTGTAATTTACAACATACTGTTGATATAGCTGTGCGTGCATTAACTTCAGTATCAAGAATAACTAATATTAATTCAGTACCTTCAATTGCTAAAGGAAATAATTGTTCCCATTCAATTGGTTTAGGACAAATGAATTTGCATGGATACTTGGCACGTGAAGGAATTCAATATGGTTCTCCAGAGGCACTAGATTTTACCAATATATATTTTTATTGTATTACATATTATGTATTATATACATCAAATTGTTTAGCTAAAGAATTAAAACAGTCATTTGAAGGTTTTGAAAAATCTCAATATGCGAGTGGTGTTTATTTTGATAAATATTTGAAATCTAATTGGGTACCGAATACTAAAGTAGTAAGTGAACTTTTTAAAAAAGCAAATATCCAATTACCTAATTATAAAAATTGGTTATTATTGCGTGCTTCAGTTATGAAGCATGGTTTATATAATCAAAATCTTCAAGCAGTTCCTCCAACCGGTTCAATTTCTTATATTAATCATTCAACTTCAAGTATTCATCCAATTGTATCACGTATTGAAGTACGTAAAGAAGGTAAAACAGGCAGAGTTTATTATCCAGCTCCTTTTATGACGAATGATAATCTAGACTTATATCAAGATGCATATAAAATAAGTCAAAAAGCTATTATTGATACATATGCTGAAGCTACAAAACATGTAGATCAAGGTTTATCATTAACTTTATTTTTTAGAGATAATGTAACAACTAGAGATATTAATAAAATTCAAATATATGCATGGAAAAAAGGTATCAAAACAATTTATTATGTTAGAATTCGTCAAATAGCTCTTCAGGGAACTGAAGTGAAAAACTGTGTTTCGTGTACATTATAAAATAATAATTATGCAATTAAAAAAAATTCAAGCAATTAACTGGAACAAAATTCAAGATGAAAAAGATCTTGAAGTATGGAATCGTCTTACTAGTAATTTTTGGTTGCCAGAAAAAATACCTTTATCCAATGATTTAACTAGTTGGAATACTTTAAATAAGAAAGAACAAGAATTAACCACTCGCATTTTTACTGGTTTAACTTTACTTGATACTGTTCAAAATGTTATTGGAGTACCAAAATTAATTGATGGTGCTTTGACATCACATGAAAGATCAGTGTTATCCAATATTAGCTTTATGGAAGCAGTGCATGCTAGATCTTACAGCTCAATTTTTTCTACATTATGTAATACTAAAGATGTAGATAATGCATACCTATGGAGTGAAAAAAATACACCATTACAAAATAAAGTGAATATTATTATAAAATATTATAATGATGATAATTCCTTAAAGAGGAAAATTGCTTGTGTATTTCTTGAATCATTTTTATTTTATTCTGGTTTTTGGTTACCAATGTATTGGTCTAGTCGTGGTAAGTTAACAAATACAGCTGATTTAATACGTTTAATTATAAGAGATGAAGCAATACATGGTTATTATATTGGGTATAAATATCAACGGGAATTAGCTAATTGTGATAAAAAATTTAAAGAAGAGATAAAACAATTTTCATATAATTTTTTATTAGAACTATATGAAAACGAGGTAATTTATACAAATTCACTGTATAAAGATTTAGATGGTTGGTCAGATGAAGTAATCACTTTTTTACATTATAATGCTAATAAAGCTTTAATGAATTTAGGTTATGAAGTTTTATTTTCACATGAATTAACTTTAGTTAATCCAGTAATATTATCTGCACTATCACCAAATTCTGATGAAAATCATGATTTTTTTTCTGGTTCAGGTGCATCTTATGTAATAGGCAAATCTACTAAAACTGAAGATTTAGATTGGAATTTTTAATAATGTTAATGATTATAAATAAGCTATTCGTAAAAATAAAATTAGAATGACATAGATAACATCATAATGTTATAAAATAATTTTACCTGGCAATTTCCTACTCTCACATGGGGAATACCCACACTACCATCGGCACTATGACGTTTCACTTCTGAGTTCGATATGGATTCAGGTGGTACCATCACGTTATATTTGCCAGGTTATTGT
>VOQV01000018.1 GCA_016642085.1 Pantoea sp. Brub
TAAAGCTATCTTATCTGTGCACGCTCATGATGATTTAGGTATGGCAACAGCTAATACTATAGAAGCAATACAAGCAGGAGCTCGACAAATAGAAGGAACTATTAATGGTTTGGGTGAACGTGCTGGCAATTGTGCACTAGAAGAAATAATATTAGCAATTAAAACTCGCAAACAAACTATAGATCTACATACTAATATAAATCACAAAGAAATATATCGTACTAGTCAAATAGTAAGTCAAATATGTAATATGCCTATTTCTGCTAATAAAGCAATAGTTGGTTCTAATGCCTTTGTACATTCATCTGGTATTCATCAAGATGGAGTTTTAAAAAATCGTCATAATTATGAAATTTTAACTCCAGAGTGTATTGGTTTAAATAATGTTCCACTTAACTTAACTTCTCGTTCAGGTCGTGCTGCTGTAAAATATAGAATGGAACAAATGGGTTATAAAGAACATGATTATAATTTAAATAATTTATATTACGCATTTTTAAAATTAGCAGATAAAAAAGGTCAAATTTTTGATTATGATTTAGAAGCATTAGCATTTATAGATAAACAAAATGAAGATATAGAATATTTTCAATTAAGTAGTTTTAACGTACAACTAGGGTCGAATATTATAGCTACAGCTTCTGTTAGTTTAATGTGTGGAAATACAATACATTCAGAAGCATCAACTGGAAATGGTCCAGTTGATGCTATTTATCAAGCTATTAATCGTATTACAAAGTTTCATTCTGAATTAATAAAATATAATTTGACATCAAAAGGCCATGGAGAAAATGCTTTAGGTCAAGTAGACATAGTTGTAAAATATAATAGTAGAAAATTTCATGGAATAGGACTAGATACAGATATAGTTGAATCATCTGTTAAAGCTATGATAAATGCACTTAATAACATCTGGCTTGCAAAGCAGGTTGAAAAAAAAATCCAGTGCAAAGTAAAATACTAAAATATATGGAATGTCATTATGTTTAATAAATTTCACATTGCTGTATTACCTGGAGATGGAATAGGCCCTGAAGTAATGAATCAAGCTATGAAAATATTAGAAATAGTTTGTAAAATTTTTAAAATTTCTATAAGTACTAATGAATATTATGTAGGAGGGATAGCTATAGATCGCTATAATACACCATTACCTTTAACTACTATAGAAGGTTGTAAAAAAGCAGATGCAATTTTATTTGGTTCTATTGGTGGTGCAAAATGGGAACATTTACCGATTAATATTCAGCCAGAAAGAGGTGCTTTATTACCTTTACGTAAACATTTTAAATTATTTATTAATCTTCGTCCTGCTAAAACATATTATGGATTAGAACATTTATCTCCTTTAAGAATAGATATTGCTAAAAAAGGATTTAATATTATGTGCATACGTGAATTAACAGGTGGTATTTATTTTGGTAAACCGAAGGGCAAAAGATGTGAGGGTAAATATACATATGCATTTGATACAAAAATTTATTATAAACACGAGATTGAACGAATTGCACACATAGCATTTAAATTTGCATCTAAACGAAGGAATAAATTAACTTCAGTAGATAAAGCAAATGTATTACAAACATCTATAATGTGGCGTCAAATTGTTAAAGAAATATCTAAAGATTATCCTAATGTCAAATTAAATCATATGTATATTGACAATGCTACTATGCAATTAATTAAAAATCCTTCACAATTTGATGTATTATTATGTTCTAATTTATTTGGAGATATTCTTTCTGATGAATGTGCAATGATATCTGGTTCAATAGGTTTATTACCGTCTGCCAGTCTAAATATAAAAAAATTTGGATTATATGAACCAGCTGGAGGTTCAGCACAAGATATAGCTGGTCAAAACATTGCTAATCCTATTGCACAAATTTTATCTTTATCAATGTTATTACGTTATAGCTTAAATCAAAATGAAGCAGCTACAAGCATTGAAAATGCTGTTAATCATGCTTTACAACTAGGATATTATACTAAAGATTTATCAAATAATGGTAAATTTGTCACTACAGATGAAATGGGTAGTATTATTGCAAATTTTATCAGAGAGGATTTAAAATAATGACAACTTTATATCAAAAATTATTTGATACCCATACTATTTATAAAATATCTGATCAATACGTATTACTATATGTTGATAGACATTTAATTCATGAAGTTACCTCTCCACAAGCTTTTGATGGTCTTAGATTGCACAATCGCAAAGTTCGACAACCTTTAAAACATTTTGCAACTATGGATCATAATGTTTCTACTACCAGTAAAAATATTAATGATTCAAGTAAAATGGCACGTGTACAAATGAAACAATTAATTAATAATTGTAATGAATTTGGAATAAAGCTATATGATATAAATCATCCATTGCAAGGTATAATACATGTAATGAGTCCAGAACTAGGAATAGTATTACCAGGAATGGTAGTTGTTTGTGGTGATTCACATACATCTACTCACGGTGCTTTTGGTGCTCTTGGATTTGGTATTGGGACTTCAGAAGTAGAACATGTTTTAGCAACTCAAACTTTAAGACAAAAAAAAGCTAAAACAATGAAAATTGAAATCAATGGAAATATACCATGTGGATTAACTGCAAAAGATATAATATTAGCTATTATAGGTAAAATTGGCAGTGACGGTGGTAATGGATATATAGTAGAATTTTGTGGATCTACTATTAAAAATATGAGTATGGAGAGTCGTATGACCTTATGTAATATGGCAGTAGAAATGGGTGCAAAATCTGGTTTAATAGCACCAGATGAAATAACTTTTCAATATCTCAAAAATCGTATTTTTAGTCCTAAAGGTATTATTTGGCAAGAAGCAATTAAATATTGGCGTACATTAAAATCAGATAATCATGCTAAATTTGATTCTAAAATAATAATAGATATTGAAAACATAGGACCTCAAATTACATGGGGTACTAATCCAAGTCAAGTAATATCTGTAGATCAATATATACCTAATCCAATGTTATTAGATAACCCAATTAAGAGAGCATCAGCGGAAAAAGCACTTAATTATATGGGATTAAAACCAAATATAAAATTAACAAGCATAAAACTTGATAAAGTTTTTATTGGATCTTGTACTAATGCTAGAATTGAAGATCTGAGAGATGCTTCAAAAATTATAAAAGGTAAAAAAGTTGTACCATGGATATATGCAATAGTTGTTCCTGGTTCTGGATTAGTTAAACTTCAAGCAGAGAAAGAAGGATTAGATAAAATTTTTTTAGAATCTGGTTTTGATTGGCGTTTACCTGGATGTTCAATGTGTCTTGCAATGAATAATGATCGTCTAAATCCAGGAGAACGTTGTGCATCTACTAGTAATAGAAATTTTGAAGGTCGTCAGGGACGTAACGGACGTACCCATCTTGTTAGTCCTATAATGGCTGCTGCAGCTGCTATAACAGGTTATTTCATTGACGTACGTGACTTATTAGCAATAGGGGATTAAATTTTAAATATGTCAAATAATTTTGTACAACATATTGGAATTGTTGCGCCATTAAATATAGCTAATATTGATACTGATACTATAATTCCAAAACAATTTTTACAAAACGTATCTCGTATAAATTTTGGTCAATATCTATTTTATAATTGGAGATATAAAGATCCTTTAGGTAAAGTTTTAAATAAAAATTTTGTACTTAATAAATTAGAATTTAAAGCAGCCAGTATTTTATTAACACGTGAAAATTTTGGTTGTGGTTCATCTAGAGAACATGCATTATGGGCACTAATTGATTTTGGTATTCGTATAATTATTGCTCCAAGTTTTTCTGATATTTTTTACGAAAATAGTTTTAATAATCAACTTTTATCAATTCAATTAAATAAAAAAGATGTTAATGATATGTTCTCTATAGTGAATACAATGCCTGGAATTGAATGTATTGTTGATATAGTAAACATGAATATTAAAATATTTAATAAAATTTATTATTTTAAACTTAATGAAATTGATCATAAATGTTTCATAGAAGGCATTGATAAAATTAGTGTAACAATGCAGAATGAGTTATTAATTGAAAAATATGAAAAATCACAACATACATTTATGTTCTAATTGGTAATTAACATTAATTAAATATATTTTGATTAATGTTGTTTAAAAAAATAGATATAAATTCCATATATAATATAACTTATTATAATATATAATCATATATATGAATATAAAGAAAATTGCATTACTTGCGTTATTAGTATTTATTATTAATGGCAGTAATAATTGTGCAGCTGATAAAAAGATTAATGTTACTTCAATTGTTATTAAATCAAATTTTTTAAAAAAAGATTATAATGATATAATATTTTTAGGTAATTCATTACTTAAATATGGAATTGTTCAATTAAAATCTAAATTTATTCAAAATAAAGAAAACAAATTATTAAAAGCATGGAATGGTAGTATAAAAATAGGTTCTATCCCAATATTTAATATCCCATATTTCAATATATCAACAGATAATCACAAATATGGCCATTTATTACTACCTGCTATTAAATATAGCAATACTAATGGATTTGAATTATCTATACCATATCAATTGAAGACAAATACTAATAATCATCTGTTTATAAATTACTATCTTAACACTAAAGAACATTTTTTTAACATACAATCTAAATTAGATTATATATGTAACTTTGGTCAAGGTTTAATTACATTTAATTACCCTTTCTTTGTACAAAAAGATTATAATGTAAAAAATTTAGAAAATAATCTATTAAGTATAAATCATTTATATGATGTGTTATTTTATTGGAATAACTCTAATATATATAATCATTGGAAAATTCATGCGAATTATTTTATGATACATAATAAATATGATATTAATGTAAAACATGATAATACTTATCAAGGTGATATAAGTTATGTAGATCATTATAAAAATTTTTTCATATCTTTAAAACAAAATACATTTTCTAAAGAATTAAATACTAAAATATTATATCGCGAAAATTTACAAATGGATCTGTATTATCATCAAAAAAATATACTAAATTTTTTTGATGTTCAAATTCATAGTCAAATTATGCAATTTAATAGTGATTTATCAAAACAAATAAAATTAAGTTTAGAACCAATTTTAAAATTTCCTCTATCAATTCATTCATTAGTATTAAATAATGAAATTAAAATTTCAGCAGAATATAATAACGATAATCTTATTGCAGATCTTGCAAAAAAAACTAATTTTTTTCAAGCTAAGTTTAGCTTTAATATGCATACCATGTTCGATCATAAAATTATTATAAATAATAAAAAATATGAACAGATTTTTAAATCTGATATTGAATATGTTATTTCTCCTTATCCTGACAACAGAAAAGCAATTTTTAAAAATTATAATGTTTTTGAATCTGATAATAAATTATATTTTATTAAAAATAAAAATGAAAATTTGCCATATCACATCATTAAATTTAGTTTAAAAACAAATATTTACGATAGTAACTTTATGGAATGTTTTCATGCATATATTCATAAAATATATTCGTATAATTTATTCAATAAGAGTATTTATGAAAATAACTTAACAAATGAAGTTACAACATCAATGTTAAATACCGATTTATATTTAAGAATTAATAATAATTATGCTATATATAATTCATGTCAGTATAGTTTTTATTTACATAAAATTGTAACGAATAATATATTATTACAATATTGCCCTAGTGTTAATAATATAATAGAATTTAGTTATCAATATCATCAACCAGAAGATTTTACTAATATAAATAATGAAAAATTAATAATTAATCCTACATATGGAATATCACAGTTAAGTGTTGAAAGTACATGGTTAATTTTTAAAAAATTAAAATTACATATTGATTGTTATTATGATATTTATAATAAAATTTTAGCTTCACAGTCAATTGGCTTAAATTTTGTTTTTGGTGATTATAATATGCAATTAAATTATATACATAAATTAAATGGTAATAATCATTATAGTAACAATTTTTCATTGAACATCAAATTAAATTGATTATATAAAGATTAAAATTAATGTAAATATCAAAATTATATAAATATTATATAATTATTAAACAATTATTTATGAGCCAATTATGATTAAAAAAATATTATTAGTTTTTAATATATATATTTTTATACCTGTTGTATTATCCAAACCTATATTAGTTGATAGTATAGTGGCATTTGTTAATGAAGAAGCAATTTTAAAAAGTGAATTAGACGATGCTATTAAAGAATTTAAATATGTAGCATATCAGAAAAGCGAAAAATTACCAGATGAAAAAACTTTAACTAAACAAGTTTTGAATGATTATATAATGAATAAAATTATTATACAATTAGGTAAAGCTGCAGGTATCATAATTCCTGATGATTTTTTAAATAAAGCTATTCAACATATAGCTGATACTAATAAAATAAGTCTAGAACAATTACAAAAAGAATTAACTAGTCATGATATAACTTTTGATGAATATCGCAAAAAAATAAGAGATAGTATAATAATTAATACTGTAACAAATAATGAAATAAAACCACATGTTGTTATTTTCCCACAAGAACTAAATATATTGCAAAAAAAACTATCGGCAGATAATTATAAAAAAATTGACATTAATTTAAGTCAAATTTTATTATCATTACCAGAACAACCATCAATAAATGATATCACTATAAAAAAAGAATTAGCTGAAAAAATTATTAATAAACTAAAAAAAGGTGATAACTTTGTTGACTTAGCTAGAATTTATTCTGATTCTTTTCAAGCATCGAAAGATGGAACTATGGGTTGGAGTACTATTGGAGAACAACCTAGTTTATTTATTGAAAAACTTAAATCTGCAAAAGAAGGTGATATTATTGGGCCTATTAAATCTGGTGCTGGTTTTCATATTTTAAAAGTTAATCAATTAAAATATTTAAATATTATTACAGATAAAATTTATATCAATGAAATATTATTAAATATCCCTTCTAACTTCAATGATACTCAAATATATAAAATATTAAAAAAAATAAATAATCATATTAAACAAAATAAAAATAAAAATTTATTTAAATTAATAAAAGATTTTTCTAAAAATTTAATTTATATTAAGAAAATAAATAATTTAGGTTGGATGGAAACTAATCATTTTAGTGAAATCTTCAAAAATGTAAAAATGAATTTTAAAAAAGGAGAAATTAGTGAAGTATTTAAATCACCATTTGGTTGGAAATTTATTCAAATACTAAATACACATAAAATAAATGAAATAGACATAATACAGAAACAACAAGCTTATAATCATCTGTTTGAAAAAAAATTTCTTAATACAATCCATAATTGGATACAAGAACAAATCGTAAATCATTATGTGAACATTATAGATGACAATAAAAATAGTTAATAATACTTTTCGCATTGTTATCACTCCTGGTGAACCAGCTGGTATTGGCCCAGATATTTTAATTCAAATAGCACAAAAAACATGGCCTGTTGAATTAGTAGTATGTGCTTCTCCTGATTTACTCTATCAGCGTGCTAATCAATTGAATTTGCCATTAAATTTATTTAATTATCGTTCTGACATAAATGCTAAGCCACAACAAGCAGGTACATTAACAATATTACCTATTGAACTAAACAAATCAGTTATTCCTGGCAATTTA
>VOQV01000019.1 GCA_016642085.1 Pantoea sp. Brub
AAAATCACTTTTTATGGTAGCCAAAAATCATTTATTATTAAAATGATCAATATCATTTTAATTATTTAATGATAGTAACAAAAATCTATTAAGATGTTCATGAAAATATAACTGCATATTAAATTATGTAGTTCTTATACTAAAATAGATTGTAATCCTTATGCTCTTTTAACTATATTATTAAATAATAAATACAATATGTGCGACAAGACAATGTATAATAACACTGACCATACTAATTAGTATTAGATTAACTGCTGTGTATACTAACTTATATATGTTTTAAGCTTTGAATCAATTAATCTATTAGCTATAATTTATTAAACAAATTATTTATATTTGATAATCAAAAAAATGTCATGTTTAAATGAATAAATAGTAATGATAAATTAAAAATTATCAACAATTATTAAATATTACTAATTTTATAATAATTATCGAAAATAAATGTTAAATATAATTTACATATGAATAGCAAATATTTTAAATATTTATAAGTAACAATTATATTCTATCTGTTATCAATTAATATTACAATATTTATTCTCAATGCAGAAGTATTAATTTCCGATAATTATATACAAATACATAAACCACTCTTACTAATATTTAAATTTATATATAAGATAAAAAATACAAAATTGTGCTGATACTCAGAATTGAACTGAGGACCTCACCCTTACCAAGGATGTGCTCTACCAACTGAGCTATATCAGCTCATTTGGAGCGAGCAACGGGAATCGAACCCGTATTATTAGCTTGGAAGGCTAAAGTAATAACCATTATACGATGCTCGCTTTATACAATTTTATGACATTATTTAAATATTTTATTTAGTTAAAAAAATGTTGGTGGGAGAAGGATTCGAACCTTCGAAGTCAATGACGACAGATTTACAGTCTGCTCCCTTTAACCACTCGGGAATCCCACCTATATCATGATGCCGGCTACCGGAGTTGAACTGGTGACCTACTGATTACAAGTCAGTTGCTCTACCAACTGAGCTAAGCCGGCTGTTTTTATATATTTTAGAAATGTTAAATTAAGTATACAATAGTTTTTATTTTTAAACCTTTTTGATTTATTAAAAATTATTTAATAAGCATTAATAAAAACAGATAATTGTTAATTCTTTAAGTTATTATAAGTACAATAATTAAATACAACAATTATATCATATAGATAATATATTATGTAATAAACAGATACTATATATTCATTATTAGAAGACATATTATCAAAAAATATTTCATTAGTAAAATTTTTATAAAAATAAATTTTATTTGATTCTAAAATAAATAATTATTTTAGAATTATTCTATAAAAACATACTTTAAATATATTAATTTAAAAAAAACAGTACAAATAGTAAAAGAGATTTTAAATCTTTTAAAAATACAATGACTAGAATATATATAAATTTATTTCTGTATAACAAATTACAGAATACATTTTAAATAAAAATATTATTTATCTAATACAACTACCTGTTATGACTTAACTTATCAAATATCAATAATCAAATTTAATAATACTTTATTATTACATAATTATATAATATCAAATACATATTATTTCTTTTAAAATAAATATTTTGATGCCGTTAATATGATTAACTTATTAAATATGAAACCAAATTTAATTACTTTTAAATTAGATCATTACGTCTTTATGTACATTGCGTATACTAACGAGTTTAGTACATTAATAGTTTTTATTTATTTCGTCAAGATTTTTTTTATAAAACTAATAATGTAGTGATGTTATAACATTACTTTTTATAAAAAAATAATAACTATCATTAATTATTTTATAGTGACATTAATTCAAGTAAATTTAATTGTAATCTTAAATAACAAACTCTAAAAGATTAATTCCTATACAAAAAATGTTTTTTGTAACTTTGTTGTAAAGAAAGTAAAAAGACTTTTCCTTCTACCCATGAACTTATTTTACCATTTTGCTCTAATAATAAAGAACCTGTTTGATCTATACCACGAACAATGCCATATATTTCTTTATTATTGCTGACAACTAATTTTACGTATTTATTAATTAAATAATCAAATTTAAACCATTTCGATAAAAAATATAAAAAACCATATCGCTCAAATATTGCTAAATATTTTTTAATGTTTATCACTAAACCTATTAAAAATTCATTTCTGTCAATTTTATATCCTAATTCTTGTAAATTAATCCATTGAGGATTTATATCTGTAAAATTAACTGATTTCATATTTATATTAATCCCAATACCAATAATAATATTTAGATTATTTGTTATTTTATTCATCTTTAGTTCAATTAAAATACCAGCTAATTTTTTATCATAAACGTAAATATCATTTGGCCATTTTATAAGTACATCTTTTACTCCTATTGATTGAAGTTTTTCTGATATAACAATACCTATAGCTAAACTAAGACCAATAACAGAAAAACGCATATTATTCATTTGCCAATGAATAGACATATATATATTATTTCCAAAAGGTGAAAACCATTTGCTTTCTTGTTTGCCTCTTCCTGATTCTTGATATTCAGAAATACATATATCTCCTGATTTCAAATTATTAATATTTCTTAATAGGTATTGATTAGTTGAATCAATAATAGAAAAAACTGAAACAGTGTTTTTTTTAAATTGTAATTGAATTGCTTTTTCATCTAATAATTCTATAGAATGCCCTATGCTGTAATTTGTATTACCAAAAATAGATATATTCAAACCCCAATTTTTTAAGGATTCTATATGATTATTAATAGATATACTATCTATACCCAATATTTTTGTTAAGTTATTGTTAGAATAAATCTTTCCATCTGATAAAATATTAATTAATTTCAGTTGCATAGTATAATCTTTCATGAAATAACTTTAATTCCACAACATTCACCATCATATTGTATGAAACGTACTTCAGGTTCAAGCCATATATTAAATTTGTTACCTACAATGTTCCGTATTCGTTTTGCTAAATTTATAATATCTTGAGATGTTGCATTATTATGATTTATGATTACTAATGCTTGTTTATTATAAATAGACGCCCCACCAATACTAAAACCTTTAAGATTACATTTCTCAATTAACCAACCAGCTGATATTTTAATTAAATTATTTAAATATATATAATGTGGTATTTTTGGAAATTGCATTAATAATGATTGTGCTTGTTTTTGAGAAACAATAGGATTTTTAAAGAAACTACCAGCATTGCCTATAATTTTAGGATTAGGAATTTTACTGCGACGAATGCGACAAATGGTATGAAAAAGATCTAGTGGATTAATAGAAGGATCTAGGGAATTTAAACCATCATAACTTAATATAGGCTGCCATTTTTTTTTAAAGCTAATCCTACAGCAATAATAACAAAATTGATAAATTTTTCGCTTTTAAAAATACTACTACGATATGTAAATTGACAGTCATTATTGTAAAGTCTGCTTATGCGACTATTTTTTAAATTCATTACATCTACATATTCACAAAAATCTTTTAATTCAACACCATATGCTCCAATGTTTTGAATGGGCACAGCACCAACCATACCTGGTATTAATGCTAAATTTTCTAAACCAAAAATTCCTTGTTTAAGCATTTTATATACCAGAAAATGCCAATTTTCTCCAGAATTTACATGTATACGCCATTTGTTTATATCTTCCTTAACTTTAATCCCCTTTACTCTATTCAATACAATAATACCAGAAAAATTTTCAATAAATACAATATTGCTACCAGCACCTAAAATTAAAAATGGTATATTTTTATTTTGACTAAATTGCCAAGCTTGCAATATGTCATGATTAGTTATTGCAATTACAAAATATTTAGTAATTACATCAAGCCCAAAAGTATTGTATAATTTCAATGAATAAAATTTCAACATATGATTAATATTAATTATTATTTATTAATTTTAATATTAAAATTAATATGCTATTTTGTTAAATTTGTAATAAATTGTACATATAAATATTTTAATTTCAAGTAATAATAGACACTACCATCGGCACTATGACGTTTCACTTCTGAGTTCGATATGGATTCAGGTGGTACCATCACGTTATATTTACCAGGTTATTGTTTTATACTACCATATGTAATGTAATTGATACAAATAAAAATTATAATTTGTACAAAGATCAAAAAATATATTTTTGAAATACCTCTAGTGTTGTAAGATTAAGCCTCACGGGTCATTAGTATCGGTTAGCTCAACATATCACT
>VOQV01000002.1 GCA_016642085.1 Pantoea sp. Brub
TACCGACGCTTTACGCAGATTAGCACGTCCTTCATCGCCTCTGACTGCCAAGGCATCCACCATATACGCTTAATTACTTAATCTTACAACCTACAGGTATCTCTCATTTTTTATAATAGATAAAAAAATCTTCATTAAAAAATGCATATTTCATATTTTAATCAACATACATTATTAAATTTATTAATCTTAGTCCGAATTTTTAAAGAACATACTTGGAAAACAATTACATAAATTATTAAAACACTTATAATGCGTCCCCTAGGGGATTCGAACCCCTGTTGCCGCCGTGAAAGGGCAGTGTCCTGAGCCTCTAGACGAAGGGGACAAATAGTTATCAAATAAAAGCATTATAAATATAATATATTATTATATATATGATTATAATTTTTTTAAAACAATATTTACTTCAAATAACTATTGTGAATGGTATAACTAATATAGGCGATTATAACAGTTAATTTTATAAATAGTCAATTAATAAATTTAAATATCTATTGATTGATAAATAAATGTTTTATGCATAACTTATTTAAAATAAGTTACAGTTTTTAATAAATTTATTTTTATTTTTTATTCTTATATATTTAGTCTATTTTATTAAAATTTCAATTTTATTGAAGATCATATAATAATTTTTAAAGTTTTACTAAATATGAATTGTTTTTATACTATTTAAATTAAAATATTAATTGATTCTTTAATTAAAAAAATGATTGATAATCAATCAGGTTAACATATATAATAAATTAAATTGAATTTAAAGATCGTAAGATATATTGAAATCAATTGTAAATAATCTTACATAGGTGATTATAATGTATTTATTTGATAATCCAATATTAGATTATAACTAAATAAGAATTTATTTCAAATAAATGAAATAATTATTAATTGCAAACAATATATTGTTTGTTGTTCTATTAGCTAATTTTTTTATCTTATGCAACAACAGTAGTTCTACTCATTCAATTTTAATATATAAGGAGGAGAAGTGGCCGAGTGGTTTAAGGCAACGGTCTTGAAAACCGTCGATGGCAAAGACTATCCGAGAGTTCGAATCTCTCCTTCTCCGCCAATTATAAATAGTAAATTTATTTTATTTACAACACATTGCATACAAATTTTTATATGTATAGGTTATGTTTTATATTTTATATTATATTTTTTATAAAAATTAAACCAAGTCTGTATGTTTGCTATATATAAAGTTTTATATATTATTAAATACTCTATATATATGTATATTTATATCATATTTATCATAAGTATAACATATATTTTAATAAGTAATAAATGTTAGTATATACTACTAAATAGTATCATCATAAATAAATGTTCAATATAAATTTTTTAGAAAAAAGAGAAATGTATAATGTTTACTATAAATGTAAAGGAACGTATAGAAAAAGGGAAAAGTGCTAGCCGACGTTTACGTGCTAAAAATTTTTTGCCAGCAATTATTTATGGCAAGGGAAAAACTAATGTTTTTGTGGAATTAGATCATAATATTTTAATAAACTTACAAACTAAACCTAATTTTTACAAAGAAATTTTTAGTATTGTGCTTAATAAAAAAATTCTTAAAGTAAAAATCCAAGATATTCAGCATCATCCTTTCAGAAAAAGATTACAACACATAGATTTTGTATTAATATAAATTAACATCTAATTATACAATAGATCTTTATTATTAAAATATAACAATTTGTCAATAATACATGTATAATAGGTTTATTTTCTGCATTGAAAATAAATTTCTATTATAATTTAATTGAATAGATCTTCTTTTAGTTGAGTTTTAATATTGATAGATTCAGCTATACGTTGTAATCCAACTACTTTTTCATGTTCTACAGTGCGAAGTAAAATTACACCATGTGTATTGCGACTTATAATATTAATTTCAGATACACGAGTGCGAACTAATGTCCCAGCATCAGTAATAATCATAATTTGATCATTATCAACTACTTGTATAGCACCTACTACCAAACCATTTCTACTAGTTACCTTAATAGAAATTACTCCTTGTGTAGCTCTTGATTTAATTGGATAAGCGATATTTGCACTACGCTTACCGTAACCATTTTGAGTAACAGTTAAAATCGAACCTTTTGTATGAGGAATAATTAGTGAAACAACACGATCTCCTTTGACTAACTTAATACCACGGATTCCAGATGCACTACGACCCATTTCACGAACAGATATTTCTGAAAAACGAACTACCTTGCCAAATGCAGAAAATAACATAACTTCATCATTACCAGTAGTTAGAGATACACCTATTAATTCATCTTCATTATGTAAATTAATAGCAATAATTCCTGTACCACGTGGACGACTAAATTCCTGTAATGGTGTTTTTTTTACAATACCAGTAGCAGTAGCCATAAAAATATTTAAACCATCAGTATACTTAGTTACTGGAAGAATAGCAGTTATACGTTCATCATTTTTCAATGGAAGAAGATTAACTATAGGCCGTCCTTGTGCCCCTCGACTAGCTTCAGGTAATTGATAAACTTTCATCCAATATAAACGTCCTTTACTAGAAAAACACAAGATATTATCATGCGTATTAGCTACTAACAAAAGATAAATAAAATCTTCTTCTTTAATACGAACAGCTGACTTACCCTTTCCTCCACGACGTTGAGCTTCATAATCACTTAATGGTTGATATTTTACATAACCTTGATAAGATAAAGTAACAACAACATCTTCCTGATTAATTAAATCTTCTACCTTAATATCAACAATATTATTAATAATTTCTGTACGACGTTTATCACCAAACTGATCTCGTATTTGTTTTAATTCATCACAAATTATTTTTATAAGATATTTTTCATTTGTTAGAATATTATTTAAATTAGAAATTTGAATAATTAAACTTTTATAGTCTTCAATCAATTTTTTGTGTTCAAGATTAGTTAATTTTTGTAAGCGTAAATCTAAAATACATTGTATTTGTTCATTAGTAAAAATATAGTGATCTTTATTACGATCTTTTTGAAAAAAATTTAATAGTGCAGTATTGTTTTGCTCTTGTTGTAATAGAATGTTTATTTTATTAAAATCCCATTTTTGCAAAGATAAATTATTTTTAGCTTCTCCTGGAGTAGATGAGAGACGAATTATATTAATAACATCATCAATATTAGATAGTGCTACCATTAATCCTTCAATGATATGAGTTTGTTGTTTGGATTTTGTTAATTCAAAAATAGTTCTTTTTGTAACTATTTCTTTGCGATGACAAATAAATGCATGTAAAATTTCTTTTAAATTCATGACTTGAGGTTGACCTTGATACAAGGCTACCATATTAATTCCAAAAGAAATTTTTAATTGTGTTAATGAATATAAATTATTTAATACTATTTTAGTAATTGCATCTCGTTTTATCTCAATAGCTATACGTATGCCATCTTTATCTGATTCATCACGTAAAGCAAAAATTCCTTCAATACGTTTTTCTTTTACTAATTCAGCAATTTTTTCAATTAAATGTGATTTATTTACTTGATATGGTAATTCATAAATTATAATTATCTGTCTGCCTGTTTTATTATCTATTTCAATTTTATTACGAGCTTGAATATAAATTTTACCACGTCCAGTACTGTATGCTTTTTCAATCCCTTCTCTACCATTAATTATTGCTGCAGTAGGGAAATCAGGTCCAGGTATATATTTCATTAATTCTTTAATTGAAATTTCTTCGTTATTAATATAAATTAAACAACCATTTATAATATCACAAAGATTATGAGGAGGAATATTAGTAGCCATACCAACAGCTATACCAGATGAACCATTGATTAATAAATTAGGAATTTTCGTTGGAAGTACTTCTGGAATACGTTCTGTATTATCATAATTCATCAAGAAATTAACTGTAGATTTATCTAAATCAGCTAGCAATTCGTGTGTAATTTTAGACATCCGAATTTCCGTATAACGCATAGCAGCTGCTGAATCTCCATCTATAGATCCAAAATTACCTTGCCCGTCTATTAAAACATAACGTAAAGAAAAATATTGAGACATACGTACAATAGCATCATAAACAGAAGAATCACCATGTGGATGATATTTACCAATAACATCACCTACTACTCTAGCAGATTTTTTATAAGGTTTATTCCAATAATTATTTAATTCATTCATAGCAAAAAGTATGCGACGATGAACTGGTTTTAAGCCATCTCTTACATCTGGTAATGCTCTTCCAATAATAACAGACATAGCATAATCAAGATAAGAATGTTTTAATTCATCTTCTATATCAATTAATACAATTTCTTTTGCAAAATTATTCATTTAAAACGATTATCCTAGATCTGATTTAGTAAAATTTTATGTTCATAATTAATATTAACATATAATTAATATATAAATAATATGATTTGTAATAATTTTTATATAAAATACTATTAATTTTCTATTATTATATAGAATATACCGACTAATATAATTATATATTACGTAATTGTATTTTATATTTTATCTGAATTCATTAAAATTATCTCAATTGAACTTATTTATATCAGTATATATTTTGTATTAGTATGTAAATCATTTTATAAATATTTTATAGATATACTGAATCGTGATTATATTTTTATATTTATTTAATAGATTAAATTTATAAATAATAATACAAATTATTGAATTATTGGTGATAGACTGTATTTATCATATTGTGCTTAATTTATTATAGATATAAAATATTTTTTGATTATTTAAACTAATTTAATATATTAATTAATAATTGTGGATATATTCCTAATAGTACTATTAAAAAAGTAAGTATAATTACAATGATTCCTGGTAATGTGTAATGCCAATTTGTTAGCCATTTGCAATGATATATTTTTGGAGGAGTAAGATATAAACTGATTATAATCCGCAAATAATAATATAAACCAAGTCCACTACTTATGACAAGTGCAATAGTTAATAACCACAAATGTGTACTTATACTCAATACAATAATATAAAACTTTCCAATAAATCCTAAAGTTATTGGAATGCCTGCTAAAGATAGCATTATTATTGTCATAATTATAGATAAAATTGGTTTATGCCAAAACAAACCACGATAAGAATACAAAGAACAGACATCATTATTATTTTGACAAGCATCAGATACTAAATGAAGAATACCAAATATGCTTAAGTTACTAAACAAATAAGCAATAAAATAGATTTTAGTTGTTTCTAATGATAATTTATAATTTTCAATTGCAATTAATGTTATCAATAGATATCCTAAATGTGAAATAGATGAATAACCTAATAATCTTTTAATATTATTTTGATATATAGCCATAAGATTACCAAAAATAATTGACATAAAAGATATTAATATCATGACTATACGCATAGATCTTATATTTGTAATTGGTATGTCAGTAAATAGCCTAAATAAAGCACTAAATATAGCAAATTTACTTCCAGTTGCTAAAAAACAAGAAACTGGTAATGGAGCTCCTTGATAAACATCTGGAGTCCACAAGTGAAATGGCACTAATGATAATTTAAATCCAATTCCTATAATTATCATTCCAAAACCAACTGAAAAAATTGGTTCTTGCAACAAAGAATTATGCAGTAATTGTTTTCCAATTGTAATAAAGTCTAAACTGCCTATATCTGTGTAAACTAAAGCAATTCCAAATAATATAAATGAAGATGAAATAGATGATAGTATAGTGTATTTTAATGATGCTTCTAAAGATAACTTTTGGCGAAAAGCATAACCAATTAAACCAAATAAAGGTAATGATAGTAATTCAATACCTATAAATAAGATTATAAAATTATTAGATGAAGCTAATAACATAGCTCCTATAGTGGAAATTAATAATAATACATAAAATTCTTCTTTATTATCTTGAAAATTACGCAACCAAAAATAACTAAAGATGCAATTTGACAAACTTATTAATAGTATTATTTTAATATAAAACTTAGCATAATTATTTATACAAAGTATAGATATACTATTCGTTATTTGAATATCATTTAAATTATATAATGATATCAAAGCAAAAAACAAACCAATCACAGATAAAATACAATTAATAAAATGATTTCTTTGCAAAATAATAGAAATTATAGATACTATTACCGTTGAACCTACAATTAAAAATGGTAATAATAAAATCAATTGTTTAAGCATTATTACAGCCTTTTTGAAAAAAATTTTATTAAATTAATTGAAGAAAATGATGTATCTATGATAGGTTGAGGATATAAACCTAATAAAATTAATAATAATAATAATATACCAATAATTGTAATTTCACGAAATGACATATTTGAAAGTAATGTTTGAGATTTTGTTTTACCATAAAAAATTTTTTGTATCATTATTAAAGAGTAAATAGAAGAAAAAATCAAACCAAAACTTGCAATAACAGATACTATATAATTAGTTTTAAAACTACCAATGAGAATTAAAAATTCGCCTATAAAATTACCAGTACCAGGTAAACCTAAATTAGCTAAAGCGAAAAAAATTGATAATCCTGGAATTAATTGCATTCTTGACCATAATCCACCCATAAAACGCATATCACGAGTATGAAGTCTTTCATAAAGTTGACCACATAAGATAAATAGTGCAGATGCTGAAATTCCATGTGCAATCATCTGGATAATGGCACCTTGCAGTGCTAATTCATTATAAGTATATATAGCGATAAGTATAAAACCCATATGTGATATGGAAGTATAAGCAATTAAACGTTTAAGATCAGTTTGTATAAATGCCATCCATGCTCCATAAAAAATACCGATAATTCCTAAAAACATGCCAATTGGAGCAAAATCCATTGAAGCATGTGGAAATAATAATAAATTAAAACGAATCAACCCATAAGCAGCAGTTTTTAATAATATTCCTGCAAGATCTACAGATCCAGCTGTTGGAGCTTGACTATGTGCATCTGGTAACCAACCATGAAATGGTATTATTGGCATTTTTACAGCAAAAGCTATAAAAAACCCTAACATCAAAATATATTCATATGTATATGACATCTTTGTATTTAATAAATTTTCATAGTTAAATGTCCAAATACCAGTTGATTTATAATACATATATGCTAAGCCAAGAATAGCAATTAGCATAACTAAACCAGATGATTGAGTGTAAATAAAAAATTTAGTAGCTGCAGCAATACGGCTAGTGCCATTTGTAGCTTTATGTCCCCAAATTGCTATAAGAAAATAAGTTGGAATTAACATAATTTCCCAAAAAAAGAAAAATAAAAACATGTCAACAGAAAGGAATACACCGATAACTCCACTTAAAATCCACATGAGATTTAGATAGAAAAAACCTTGATATTTTGTAATTTCCTTCCAAGAACAAAAAATAGCCATGATCCCAAGTACATTAGTTAAAATGACCATTAGTAAAGATAATCCATCTATTGCTAAATGAAAATTAATACCAAACCGTGAAATCCAAGGTATTAAAAAAGTAGATTGCCAATGAGGAATTAAATATGATGTTAATAAGTGATAATTGCCATTTAACCATAATTTTAATGAACAAATTAATGCTAATAACATAAAGCAAATAGCAATATAACGTGATATTTTAATACCTAAATATTCAATTAACCAACTAAATAAACCTCCAATAAAAGGTATAATAATTAACCAAGGTAGTAACACTATATTTATTTCCTTTTTAATTATTTAAATACATCTAATGTGAATTAGATGTTTAGTTGACATAACAAATAGCTATACACATAAAATACATGTAAGTATAATTAAAGATCCTAAAGCTATTGATATTATATACCACCGTAAATATCCACTTTCTGTCAATAATAATTGTTTATTTATGATATTTAAAAATAATATAGGTAACTTAATCAAGTAATTGATAGGATCTCGATGTAATAAACTAGCAATGAATATATATGGTTTAACAAATAATTGGTTATATAACCAATCAAATCCCCAAGCCATAGACCAAAAATTATAAAGAAAACGACCCAATATATTATTAGTAATGTTAATAATTAGTTGAGGGCGATTTAAATATAAAACAACAGATATCAAAATACCTAATATTGATATAAAACTAGATATACATGTAAATATGAATTTATTATTATTAACAATATGATAATCAGGAAAAATATTAGATAACGGAGGTATGATAAAAGATCCTATAACACTTGATAATACTATAAGAGATATTAAAGGCATATAATATCTAATACCTTTCGTATTTATTTGATCTATAAAATTTGTTTCTTTTCCATGAAACACAATAAAAATCATACGAAATGTATAAATTGCAGTTAGTAATGTACCAAATAATCCAATACAAATTAATATTGCATTACCATTAGTAAATACGCTATAAAGGATTTCCTCTTTACTATAAAATCCTGCAGTAATTAAAGGTAAAGATGATAATGCAGATCCACCTATTAAAAAACAAAAATATAAAAATGGTATTTTTTTTCTTAATCCTCCCATTTTAAAAATATTTTGTTCATTATTACAATACATAATAACAGCACCTGCAGATAAAAAAAGCAATGCTTTAAAAAAAGAATGTATCATTAAATGAAAAATCGCTACACTCCAAGCTTTTACACCTAATGCTAAGAACATATATCCAATTTGGCTCATAGTAGAATAAGCTAAAATGCGTTTTATATTATTTTGTACTAGAGCAGAACAACTGGCTAAAATTATTGTAACAGCTCCAATTAAACTAATAAAAAATAAAATTTCAGGGTTAATTAAAAATAAACTGTTATTTCTTGCAATTAGATATACTCCTGCAGTCACCATAGTAGCAGAGTGAATAAGTGCTGATACTGGAGTTGGACCAACCATTGCATCTGCTAACCATGTTTGTAATGGTAATTGTGCTGATTTACCTAATGTACCGATTAATAACATCACATTAGCTAAATAATAAATTGAATGATTAGAATCAAGATGAAAATTAATTATTTCTTTTATTTTTAAAAATGTTAGTGTCTTAAATTGATAATAAATGATAAACATCGCTATAATTAAAAAAACATCGCCTACTCTTGTAGTAATAAATGCTTTTATAGCTGCTTTACCATTTTTTGGATGTTTATAATAAAATCCAATTAATAAATAAGAACAAATCCCTACACATTCCCAACCAAAATACATAACCATTAAATTATCAGCTAGTATTAAGATAATCATACTAGCAATAAATAAGTTAGTATAAGCTAAAAAACGTGAATAACCCTCTTCATAATTCATATACCATGAAGAAAATATTTGAATTAATAAACCTACACCAACTACTACTGATAACATTGTTAAAGATAATCCATCAAGAATTAAATTAATTGTTATATTAAAATTTCCAATATATATCCAATTCCATAGTGTTTCACTTAATACAATTTGATTGTTATGAAAAAAAATAAATCCTATAACTGCAGTTATTATAGCTGACAACGCAAGGGAACCAACACCAATTACTGTTGATATATTTTGTGGTAATCTTCCACAAGAAAAAGATAGCAATACAAAGCTAATTAACGGAAATAAAATAGGCAAGTAAAGCAAATTCATCCTTTCATCTCTCTCATAGAATCGATATTTAAAGAATGATAACGGTGAAGTTGTATTAATAAAGCTAAACCAATGCTTGTTTCAGCTGCAGCAAGACTAATAGCCATTATATACATTATTTGACCTTCAATTTGTTTCCAATAATTACCTGCAAATACTAACGCTAAAGCAGAAGCATTAAGCATAATTTCAATACCAATTAGTATAAACATTAAATTACGACGCACTAATAAAGAAGTTAATCCAATTATAAATAAAATAGCAGAAAGGATTAATCCATACTGTAAATGGATCATAAGTACTCCTGATCGATTTGTATAATAACTAATGATATTATCATTTTATTTTTCTATTCGTCCAATGTGTAATGCTACTATTAAACTAGCTAATAACAACATTGAAATTAATTCTACTATTATCATATAATGACCAAATAGACTTATTCCTATTGATTTAGAGTCAATAATGCTTATATTAATTAATTTATCATGAGTATTAGATACAGAATATATTATTATACATAATAATAATATAGATATGATTATTGAAATACATATAATTAAAAGATTTAACCAGTTTTTTTCTTGTTTGTTAGTAACATTACCAATGTTTAGCATCATGATTACAAAAACAAATAAAACAGTAATAGCACCAGCATAAATAATTATTTCTAATGCACCTATAAAATAAGAACCTATTAAAAAATATATACCAGAAATTGATAATAAAAAACTTATAAAATAAAATAACATATGCATAGGTTTAATATGAGTGATTGCACGTGCAGCTGTTACAGTAGCTATAAATCCAAGAGAATAAAATATTATTTCTTTCATTTTTTATTCCTTAAGGCAATAATTCTTTTACACTTGTTGGCTTTTCTTCATTTACAGCTTTGCCTTTATCTTTACCTTCAATGGATATGCCAGTTATACGATAAAAATTATAATCTGGATATTTGCCTGTTCCAGATATCAATAATTCTTCTTTTTCATAAACTAAATCTTGACGTTTAAATTCAGCTAATTCAAAATCTGGTATTAATTGAATTGCAGTAGTTGGACAAGCTTCTTCACATAAACCACAAAAAATACATCTAGAAAAATTAATTCTAAAAAATTCAGGATACCAACGTCCATCTTTAGTTTCATTTTTTTTAAGAGAGATACAACTAACTGGACAAGCAACTGCACATAAATTACAAGCAACACAACGTTCTTTTCCATCAGGATCACGTGTTAAAACAACTCTACCTCTATAACGTGGAGATAAATAAACTTTTTCTTCAGGATAAAGTCTAGTTTCTCGTTTAGCGAAAATATGCATACCTGTCATTAAAATACTACGTATTACTGTACCAAAACCAACAATAATATCTTTAAAACTCATTTGTCAGTTCCTTTGCTATGTTTTTGTATATATAATTATTGCAGAAGTTACTAATAAATTTAATAAAGTTAAAGGTAAACAAATTTTCCAACTAAAAGACAACATTTGATCATATCTTGGTCGTGGAAGAGAAGCACGTATTAACATAAATATGATTATAAAAAACATAGTTTTAAATATAAACCATAAATATGGTGGTAAAAGTGGTCCATGCCAACCACCAAAAAATAACGTAACTATTATGGCAGAAACACTGGTAACTCCTATATATTCTCCTATAAAAAATAAACCAAATTTCATACCAGAATATTCAATATGATAACCATCAGCTAATTCTTGTTCAGATTCAGGTTGATCAAAAGGATGTCTGTGACAAACTGCAATTGCTGCAATAAAAAAAGTTAAAAAACCGAAAAATTGTGGTATCACATTCCAAATATATTTTTGACTGTTTATAATGTCATTCATATTAAATGATCCGGCTCTCATTACTACACCCATCATAGATAAACCAAGAAAAACTTCATAACTTAATGTTTGTGCAGAAGCACGTATTGCTCCTAATAAAGAATATTTATTATTACTTGACCAACCTGCAAATAATACACCATAAATAGACAATCCAGCCATCATTAGAAAAAATAATAATCCTATATTTAAATTAATAACAATTAAATTAGATGATATAGGAATTATTATAAATATCAATAACATAGACATAAATGTAATAACAGGCGCTAAAGCAAAGAAAAATGGATCGGAAAATGGTGGTATCCAGTCTTCTTTAAAAATGATTTTAATCATATCAGCTAATAATTGTAAAACCCCTCCCCAACCAACACGATTAGGACCATAACGATTTTGAAACAATCCCAATATGCGACGTTCTAAAAAACTCATAAATGATCCACTAATTAATAATACTAATAGAATGATAATAGATTTAAAGATATTTGATGAAATATCTATAAAATTATAATTTAATAAATTCATTAAATAACTTCCTGTAAATTATCAATGTTTCTATTTATTAAGAAAAGTGGTACACCAGGCATGCCAATCGGTAAACCAATCTGGCCTGATTGCAATTTAGATGATGTTTTTATCGGGAATTTAAATATTTGACCTAAACAAGTAAATTGAACAATTATATTGTTACTAAATTTTAGTTTATAAGCATCTTCCTTATTAAGGAGTAATATTGGATCTAATGCTATTTGTTGAAAAATTGGATCCCGTTGAAACATTTCTTCGCTATCAAATAGTTTATATAAAGGAACAATACGCCAAAAATTACTTGGAATAAAAGCATTCGGTATATTATTAAACCAAGGAAGTAATGTTTTTGTAGTTGTAAATATTTTAACTCCAGGATCTCCATGAATTAGTTCACCACCTATTTCATTTTGAAATTTATTCCATGATTGTACAGAATTCCATCCAGGATACCAAGCAAATGGAATTTGTGAATTATGTGATTGAGGTTGGTTATTACCTTCCATAGAAAAAGTAAACATCGTGTCAACATCTTGAGGTTGACGTGGTTCATGTATATTTTTATTAGCTAATATGGCAGTTCGTCCACTAGCACGACATGGTAAACGTGATATTTTTTGACCATGAATGCGAAAGTTCGCATTTGGAGATGCACTTTTAATTTCTTTCAAATTTGGAAAATTTACAATTAAATCGTCAATAACATTATCTAAACTTTTCCAGCTCACATCACAATTATTAATTTTGTTTTTTAAATAGTGTAACCAACGCCAACTTGCTAATAAAATAATATTATTATCATAATATGAAGGATTATACACTTGAAAAAAGCGTTGAGCACGTCCTTCATTATTAATAACAGTACCACTACTTTCAACATAACTAGCAGTTGGAAATACTAAATTAGCTTTTTTAACTGTATCAGTATTTTGATGATCGATTGCAATTATATTTGCAGCTTTAGTCAATGCAGAATCAATTGATTGTTTAGGTGCATATCTGTAAAGATCATTTTCTAATATTACTAAAGTATCAGCTTTACCATTATTAATTTCTTTTAAAGCACTATTTAAAGTTTTTTGACCTATAATACTTAAACCAATACTATTGGTATATCTTGATAATAAAATAAGACTAACATCACTACCCTTACATTTTAAAGATCTTGCTATATTTCCAGCTGCTTCTATAATTGTAGAGCTACCTGAATGAACGCCCGAAATGATTAGTGGTTTTTTTGCATTTATTAAAGATTTGACAATTAAATTCACTTTATTTTTTAGAGTATTATTAAAATCAATGACACATGGAGAATTACAGTCAATTGAATTAGCAATTGCAAAACCAAGACGAGCTTGATCTTCAACTGCTGCATAATAACTCCAAGATGAAATATCATCTAATTTAGTTTTATAAAAATTTGTTAAAAATAATGGATATTTATCATTTTGAGCTATATTAGATATAGCTGTTGCATGCCAAGATTCTATTTTATATTTTTTGGCTATTTTATATGCTTTACTTTTAATTGCTTGACGTATTGATAAAGCAAGACGTGCCCCTACTTGAGTAACATCTTCTCCTAAAATTAATATTGCATCACAATTTTCAACTTCTCTTAATGAGGGTATATTTATACCGCTTTCAAATAATATTTTAATTATTACATCAAGACATTTTTGTTCAATATCCAACGTACTTACATAAAAGTTTTCTGCACCAACTAATTTGTAAAGTGCAAAATTACTTTCAAGACTAGCACGAGGAGATCCAATCCCAATTACTTTTTTTGCTTTTTTAAATATGTTAGCACCTGTATTAAGTGCTTCTTGTATACTAATTTTTACTCTTTGATGTTTCTTTAATTCTATAGGATATAAAGGACGATCTTTACGATTTATATAACCATAATTAAATCTTCCTAAATCACAAAGAAAATAATGATTTAAAGTACCATTATAACGATTATTAATACGGCATATTTTGCCATATCGTTCACTAACACTGATATTACACCCAATACTGCAATGTTGACATATACTAGGTGCAAATTGCATATCCCATTTACGACTATAATTGTCTAAATTTAATTTATCAGTAAAAACTCCAGTTGGACATATTTCAATTAAATTACCAGAAAATTCATTATTAAGTACATCTCCATCTATACAACCAAAATAGATATTATCATGAGTCCCATATACACCTAAAGATTTGCCACCAGAGTAATCTTTATAATAACGAATACAACGATAGCAAGTTATGCATCGATTCATTTCATGCCGAATGAATGGACTAATATTTTGATTATAATAAGAACGTTTGTTATAACGATATTTGCGTAAAGTATGTCCATTCATGACAGTCATATCTTGTAAATGGCAATTGCCTCCCTCTTCACAAACTGGACAATCATGTGGATGATTATTCATTAATAATTCAATTATACTTTTGCGAAATTTTTTTACTTCACTATCTTCAATAGAAATATATGTATTATCAACAGCAGGTGTCATACAAGACATAACAATAAAACCAACAGTATCTTTTGAATTTTTAAATTGTTTAATCGCACATTGACGACATGCTCCAATACTTCCAAGAACAGGATGCCAACAAAAATATGGAATATCTAAACCAAAAGATAAACATATTTTTAATAAATTATCTTTTTCATTTACACTATATTTTTTACCGTCTATATGGATTGTGATCATAAAAAATTATCTTCTATACAAACCTGTTTAAATGAATAATAATTGTTATTTATAATAATTAGTAAATATAAATGTGCAAAACACTAATTATCATTAAATATATTATTTATATGAATTTGATTTTATAATCATTAGGTTGAATTCCTGCAATTGGTTGAATATCAACAGGCATTGTTGATATTATTCCATCTTCAAATTCTTCACGAAAATACTTAATTGCACTTTGTAATGGTTCAACAGCACCAGGTGCGTGAGCACAAAAAGATTTACCAGGACTAAGATTTTGACATATTTGTTGTAATATTTCAATATCACCAGGTTTACCTTGTTTTTGTTCTAAATCATGTAAAATTTTTACACTCCATGGTAATCCTTCTCGGCATGGTGTACATAAGCCACAAGACTCTCTTGCAAAAAATTTTTCGATATTTAATACTAGTGAAACCATGTTAATTTTATCATCGACAGCCATAGCAATAGCAGTACCTAAACGACTACCAGCTTGAGTAATACTTAAAAATTCCATTGGCAAATGTAAATGTTCATTAGTTAAGAAATCAGTACTTGCTCCTCCTGGTTGCCAAGCTTTAAGTTTTAATCCAGTTTTCATACCACAGGCATAATCTTCAAGAATTTCATGAGCTGTAATGCCAAATGGTAATTCCCATAAACCAGGATTATTAACTCGTCCAGAAAAACCCATTATCTTAGTTCCAGTATCTGGACTTTTAGAAATATTCTTATACCACGATACTCCATTAGCTACAATAGCTGGTATATTTGATAAAGTTTCAACATTATTTATACAAGTAGGTCTTCCCCAAAGACCTACATTCGCAGGAAATGGAGGTTTAAAACGAGGGTTAGCCCTTTTACCTTCCAATGAATTAATTAATGCAGTTTCTTCTCCACAAATATAACGGCCAGCACCAGTATGAATAATCAAATCAAAATTAAAATTACTATTTAAAATATTATTCCCAAGTAAATTAGCTTCATATGCTTCATTAATAGCTTTTCTTAAATGAATAGCAGCGTCTATATATTCACCACGCAAAAAAATATAACCTCGATAAGTATTTAAAGCAAAAGCAGTTATTAACATACCTTCAATTAATTGATGAGGCATTTGTTCCATTAATAAACGATCTTTATAGGTACCTGGTTCCATTTCATCTGCATTACAAATTAAATATTTTTTTTTAATTAAATTATCTTTAGGCATTAAACTCCATTTTAAACCAGTAGGAAAACCTGCTCCACCTCTTCCCTTTAAACCAGATTCTGAAATTAATGCTATTAATTCACTAGAAAGCATTGTATTTAAAGCTATTTTTGCACCTATATATCCATTTTTACTACAATATTCTTTCATCCAAACTGGTTTTTTATCTTTTCTTAAACGCCATGTTAAAGGATGAGTTTCAGGGGTCATGATAATTTGTTTTTCTATCATTTATATTGCTCCAAAATAGTAGCAATAAATTCCTGTTTTAAATTGGTATATGTTTTGTCGTTTATCATTATTACCGGTCCTTTATCACAATTACCTAAACAACAAACAGGTAATAAAGTAAATTTATTATCATGAGTAGTTTGACCAGGTTTAATATTTAAATGATTTTCTATAAATAACTTAATATCTTCATAACCATTAATATAACATACCACACTATCACAATAACGAATGATATAGCGACCAACAGGTTGACGAAAAATTTGACTATAAAACGTAGCTATACCTTCTAAATCACTAGCAGGAATTTGAAGTATTTTAGAAATAGCAATGATTGCATCATTAGATATCCATCCTCGGTTATTTTGTACAATTTTTAATGCTTCAATAGATAATGCTCTTGTATTTTCATAATATTTTTTTTCATATTTAATAGCATTACATTCTGCTTGACTTAGCACAAATGATTCTTTGGTATGTTTTTTCGTAACAACTATTTTTTTTATGTACATATACTTAACGATCCACATCAGACATAACAAAATCAATACTACCTAAATAAACAATTAAATCAGATATTGAACTACCACGTATTACTGAAGGAATTTGTTGAAGATGGGGAAAACTTGGAGTACGTATACGCGTACGGTAACTCATATTTGTACCATCACTAATTAAATAATAACTATTTATACCTTTAGTTGCTTCTATCATTTGAAAAGTTTCATTAGCAGGTATAACTGGACCCCATGATATATTAATAAAATGAGTAATTAAAGTTTCTATATGTTGTAATGTACGTTCTTTAGGTGGAGGTGTAGTTAAAGGATGATCTACTTTAAATGGTCCTTCAGGCATATTTATTAAACATTGTTTTAAAATAGATAATGATTGCCATATTTCTTCCATCTTTAATTTAACTCTAGTATAAGAATCACTAATGCCAGTACCTATGGGAATTTCAAAATCAAACGATTCATAGCCTGAATATGGACGATATTTGCGTAAATCAAAATCTACTCCTGTAGCTCTTAAGCCTGCACCAGTAGTTCCCCATGCTAATGCTTCATGTTTATTATAAGACGCAATACCTTGTGAGCGTTTCATTAATATTTTATTTTTTAAAGCAACTGTATCATATTCTTTTATTCTTTTTGGTATCCAATTAAGAAGATTACGTAACAATTTATCCCAACCTTGAGGCAGATCATGAGCTAAGCCTCCAATTCTAAACCAAGCAGGGTGCATACGAAAACCAGTAATAGCTTCAATAACATCATAAATTTTTTGACGATCAGTAAATGCTAAAAATACTGGAGTCATAGCACCAACATCTTGAATAAAAGTAGAAATATATAGTAAATGACTATTAATGCGAAATAGTTCAGACAACATTACTCGAATAACATTTATACGATCCGATACAACAATACCAGCTAGCTTTTCCACTGCTAATATGTATGGCATTTCATTTACACATCCACCTAAGTATTCAATACGATCTGTATATGGAATATAGCTATGCCAAGATTGTCGTTCAGCCATTTTTTCTGCACCACGATGGTGATAACCTATATCTGGAACACAATCTATTATTTTTTCTCCATTTAATTGAAGAAAAATGCGAAATGCACCATGTGCAGAAGGATGATTAGGTCCAAGGTTAAGAAACATAAAATCTTGACTACCTGTACTTCGTTCCATACCGTAATCTTCTGGATTTAGAACTAATGCTTCCATTTCTAAATCTTCTTTTTGTTTATTTAATATAAAAGGATTAAATTCAGTAGCACGTGCTGGATAATCTTTTCGTAAAGGATGACCTTTCCAATTAGATGGCATAATAATTCGTACTAAATTTGGGTGTCCATCAAACTTAATACCAAACATTTCCCATGTTTCTCGTTCATACCAATTTGCATTTACAAAAATTTTAGTAATAGTAGGAATATGTAAATCATTTTCAGATAAAGCTACTTTAATTATCATATCTTTATTATGTAATATAGATAATAAATGATAAAAAACGGAAAAATCTGCTTTAGGTAAATTTACACGCTGAGTACGAAAACGTTCATCTATACCGTGTAAATCATATAACATTGTATAAAAATTAGGTTTTTTAGTTAAAACTTTAACTATTTTTATTAATTGATTGCGATTAATCCATATGACTAAAATACCCATTCTGCTAGATTGAACAATGAAATTTCCTATTCCTAAATATTTATTTAATTCATGAATTACTGGATCATCTAAATGATCTTGATTTTTAGGTGCACTAGTATTTTTTACATTGAAATTTATCATAAACAAATCACAAATTTTAGTTTATAATTAACTAATTTGAACGTTAGTACATAATTAATTTAAAGTTATATGAATTTAAGATAATATTATTCTAAATTTTATCTTGTGTTCTTAATTTACTTACAGAAATATGTTCTTTATGTTTTTTTTTTCTTTCAGATGTAACATTAGCACGATAAATACCTTGATCCCCTATTACCCAGGAAAGTGGCCGACGTTCTTTATCTATTACATCTTGTAATAATAATAATCCCTGTATATAAGCTTCTGGACGAGGTGGACAACCAGGAATGTATATATCAACAGGTAGAAATTTATCAACGCCTTGAACTACAGAATATATATCGTACATACCACCAGAATTAGCACAAGCACCCATAGAAATTACCCATTTAGGTTCTAACATTTGGTCATATAAACGTTGTATTACTGGTGCCATTTTTATAAAAGGAGTACCTGCTATTACCATAAAATCAGCTTGACGAGGGGATGAACGCATAACTTCTGAACCAAATCGTGCAACATCATGCACTGCAGTGAAAGATGTTACCATTTCAACATAACAACAAGACAGACCAAAATTATAAGGCCAAAGAGAATTTTTTCTACCCCAATTAATTATTTTATGTAATGTTTTTTTAAGTTTACCCATATAAATATTGCGATTAACATATTGCTCTAACGGATCATTAACAATTTGTTTATTTTCTAATGGATAATTGTTATTGCTATTGGATATATTAATTTTAGTTAAGGTATATTGCATCTTAATATTTGCCTTTTTTAGCATTATTAATTTTTATAAAATAATTATTAAACTGGTTATGCAGAATTTCATTTTTATTGGGTATGCAATCCCAATTTAATACTCCCATTTTTATAATATAAATTAAACTTACCAAAAGCACTGCAATAAA
The DNA here is from genome assembly GCA_016642085.1 of Pantoea sp. Brub. Classification (GTDB taxonomy): domain Bacteria; phylum Pseudomonadota; class Gammaproteobacteria; order Enterobacterales; family Enterobacteriaceae; genus Pantoea_C. Next base: position 19,401 of record VOQV01000002.1, read on the forward strand.
CATTGTTGCTTCTATAAAACCGATCCAGCCATTTTCACGTACAGAAACTGACCATAAATATAAAAACAGTGCTTCAACATCAAATATTACAAATAACATAGCAATTAAATAAAATTTTATTGATAATCTTATATTTGTATTTCCAACAGATTTAATGCCAGATTCAAAAGGTGTATTCTTGTAACGTGAATAAGATTTACCACCTAATATCCAACCGCCTATTAACATTATAATACAAATAAAAAAACTAATAAGAAAAAAAATAGCAAAAGACCAATGATCATTTGTTTCATTATTATATAACATATAATTAAGTTAACTCATGTGTGTAAATTAAATTCATATAATTATGAATAATATATATTATTATATAACAGTAATTGTTATATATAAATAATATTAGTATTATATATATTACATCAAATTATAATAACAATTTATTTTGTTATAAAATTTGTATAAAATTGTACACTAAATGCTATCTTTACTATTTAATAACTTTTATTGTTCTAATGTAAATAAATTATATTTATACGTTAGAAACGTATTAATTATTATTAAATACATTATATATGTATTTAATAATAATTAGATAAAACATAAAAAATATTTTTTAACTTATTAAAATTTATATTATTTATATACAATATAATTATTATTTATAAATTATAATTTATACTTGTATTAATATATGGTAATATAAATAGATATATATAACTGTAGCTAAAATACATATAATATTTTGTCTATTAATGCATGTTAAATATATTAATCAGCAAATATATGAAATAAATTCTAAATATTAAAAACAGCCCAAATTGGCGCATGATCTGAAGGTTTCATCATACCCCGAATATCATAATCAATACCACTGTCAATACAATATGCAGCAAGTTTTTCACTTGCTAATAATAAATCTACACGTAATCCTCTATTTTCAATAAAACCTTTTGATCTATAATCAAACCATGAAAAACAATTATTTATATGTGGATGATGGTTACGCCATGTATCAATAAATCCTAATTGTAATAAATTATTCATCCACTCACGTTCTTCTGGAAGAAAAGAACATTTACCAATTCGTAACCAACGTTGACGATTTTTTTCTCCTATACCAATATCTATATCATTATAACTAATATTCATATCCCCCATGATTATTATCAATTTATTTTTTTCTAATCTTTGAATTAAATAATTTTTAAGATCATAAAAAAAATCTTTTTTTTTAGTAAATTTGATTTTATTATTGCGATTTTCTCCTTGAGGAAAATAACCATTAATTACAATGATATTACCAATATTACTAGAAATTTCTATTGTAATTAAACGTCGTTGAACATTTTCTTCCTCTGCTGGAAAACCTTTAAATATTTTAATTGGATGTATTTTAGTTAAAATTGCAACACCATAATGTCTTTTTTCTCCGTGATAAAAAGAATGATAACCTAATGTATTTATATAATCATGTGGAAATAAATCATCTTGTACTTTAGTTTCTTGTAATCCAATTATATCTGGTTCATGTTTTTTAATTAATGTTTCAAGTTGATGTATTCGTGCTCTTATTCCATTCAGGTTAAATGAAACTAATTTCATAAATTATACCACGCAATAAATAAATATATTTTATATACCTATATTAAATTTAACCAACATTAGATATCAATGATATTTTTCTCAATGTATATTTATATATGACATATAAATTGTTTATTGAAAATGTATATTATTTGTTTTATATATTATTATTTTCTTATTAAAAGTATAACATTGATCGCAATAAATATTATTTAATAAATTAATAAATGTTAATATAATATATTTAAACATTAAATTATTTTCATTTTAATTGATATAGCTAATTATATTCATTTATCGTTCATATTGATATATCTATTAATTAGATAAAGAATTATATATGTAATACTCATTTAAAATAAAAGAAATCTCTCATATGTTTAATGACAAATTTAAAGTTAAACAAGCAATCATACCAGCAGCTGGATTAGGAATACGCATGTCACCTGTTACTAAAATAATTCCTAAAGAAATGTTACCATTAGTTGATAAACCTATAATTGAATACATTCTTAGAGAATGTATTTTATCTGGCATTAATGATATTATTTTAGTTACACATCCATCTAAACATTGTATAAATAATTATTTTAATATTGATCACTCAGATAAACAAATAAAACAAAACATTAAATTTCAATTATTAGCTAATTCAGAATCTACTATTTCTGCTAACATTACAATAATACAAATTCCAGAAAATAATATAAAAGGAATAGGATATGCAATTATGTGTGCTTATCCTTTAATAGGCAATAAACCGATTGCAATAATTTTACCAGATGTAATTATCGATGAATATAAATCTAATCTAAATAAAACTAATTTAGCAGCAATGTTAATTCGTTATGAAAAAACAGGTTGCAGTCAAATTATGGTAAAATCAGTATCTGATGTTACTGCTTATGGTATAGTAGATTGTAAAGGAGTTGAATTAAATCCAGGTGAATATGCTAAAATAATAGGTGTAATTGAAAAACCAAAATCACATGAAACATTATCTAAGATGGCAATAGTAGGTCGTTATGTACTATCAGCAGACATTTGGCAAATAATACAGAATACCCCTTTAGGAAAAGATAACGAAATGCAATTAACTGATTCTATTAATATATTAATAGGCAAAAGATCTGTTGAGGCATATTATTTAGAAGGAGTAAGCTATGATTGCGGAAATAAATTAGGATATATGAAAGCTTTTGTAGAATATGGCATACATCATGCAGACTTAGGAAAATATTTTTCTCAATGGCTTTATAATCTCTTTTTTCAAAATAATAATTAATTTTTTTGCATTTGTTATTAAAATTTATATTGTAAATATTTGAAATATTATATTTTTATTATGTGCATTTTATTAAGTATTTTAACTTTATTATTCATTGTTCACATTTTGCATATCAATAACACACTTATTTATGTAGTTAATAGTTTGAATATTTCTAATATAAACAAATATTTAAAATACATCAATGTTTATATACACTTTTTTATAACAGTGGACTAAAAAAATAAAATATTCGTTCAACAATGCGTTTCCACCATGAACGTTTTAACCAAAGTGCTTGATCTAATAAAATAGAATTAGCAATATATTTTTTTTGTAAATAATACATATTATTGCTAAAATTAGAGTCATCTACAATTAATGTAATTTCAAAATTAAGCCATAAACTTCTCATATCAAGATTAAAAGTGCCTAATAAAGTTAATTGTCTGTCTACTAATATACTCTTTGTATGGAGCAAACCTCCTTTAAATTGATAAATTTTAACTCCTGCTTTTAATAATTCATTAAAAAAAACTCTACTAGCCCATTTTACTAAAAAAGAATCATTATGACGTGGAATAATGATTTTTACATTTACACCACGCAAAGCTGTAGTACAAATTGCATGCAATAGATCATCACTAGGCACAAAGTAAGGTGTAGTAATAATTAATTGTTTGCGTGCTGAGTATATAGAAGTTAATAGTATTTGATGCATAATGTCTTCTAAAAATTCAGGACCAGAAGCAATTACGTTAACTGCACATTTATTATTGTGTTTATATAAACGCATAAGTTGTGGGTTAATGGTTGGTGGAATATGATTGCCTGTTTCAATTTCCCAATCACAACTAAATATAATACCTATTATAGCTGAGATCGGTCCTTGTATTCTTACCATTAAATCTATCCATTGACCAACTCCAGCACTTTGTTTAAAAAAACGTGGATCAACTAAATTCATGCTACCAATATAAGCAGTATAATTATCAATTAATACTAATTTACGATGTTGCCGCACATCCATACGACGTAAAAATATACCTAATAATTTAACTTTCAATGCTTCTATTATATTAATACCAGCACTACGCATTATTGCTACCCATGGACTACGGAAAAATGAAGTGCTGCCAGCAGAATCTAACATTAATCTACAATTAACTCCTCTGCGTGATGCTTCTATTAAAGATTCTGCAACTTTATCAGCTAATCCTCCTGGATGCCAGGTATAGAATATAATTTCTATATTTTGATGTGCATTTTTAATATCATTGATGAGTGATATCATAATTTTATCAGTATTAGAAAGTAATTTTAAATAATTACCTTTAATACCAGGAATACCTTGTCTTTGTTTACATAATTGGAACAATGAATATGCAACATTACTATATTCTGCTACAAAAAATTTTTTTAATTGTTTAAAATCATTAAGATATTTAGCAAGAGTTAGATAAGTAGCATGAACTCTTTTTGTGCGACGCTTACCTAAATATAATTCACCAAATGATAAATAAGCTATAATACCTAATATAGGAAAGATATAAATTATTGAAAACCAAGAAATGACTGAATTAATAGATCTGCGTTTCACTATTAATATTCGTAAAACAATTACACTAATTAATAACAAATAAATCAATAAAAAAAATAAATTTATAATTTTATAAAAAATAATCATATAAAAATATATACCATTTATAAAATAAATTTAATAAGATAATATCAAGATGATATGTATAAAAATATTTAATGAACTCCAATTTAATTATAATTAGTACATATCAATAATAATTAAAAACTTTGTTACTAATATTTATATAATTAAAAAATTATTGAATATAAAATATAATTGAATTAGTTATATCGAATCCAATAAACTTAAAATGCATTATATTATATAATTATATGTATTCTTATTACTAATAAGAATTTTAAAAAATAACTAAACAGTAATTTTATATTAATAATTAATATTTTAAATACGTATTACATGATACTTATCATATATAAAGTATCATGTAAAAAATTAATGAAATTTATATGAATAGCATACTTTATATTAAATGAGTTAAATTGAAATAATTGTTTTTATATACATAACTAGCAATTATTTTTTTTCCAAGTATATATTATATTAAATATAACAAACACTAATGTTAAACTAGTTAAACCAAATACTTTAAAATATACCCATAATTCTTCTGATAAATAGGAAGCTACTAAGGTATTAGTTAATCCACAAAAAAGCAAAAATATTATCCACGATACATTTAATTTTTTCCAAATATTATGAGAAATTTTTAAATTTTTACCTAACATTTTTTGTATTAACAACCTATCTGAAAAAAAATGATTAAATAACAATACCATAGCAAAAATTATATAAATAAAAGTTATTTTCCATTTTATAAATAAATTACTATGAAAATGTATTGTCATTAAAGAAAATACAGTTACTAATGAAAAATTAATCAAATATATTTTTTTTATTTTTTTATCAATTAACCAATTTATAAGCAACACCAAACTACTTGCAAAAATTAAAATTTTAGAAGCAATGAATATATTATATATTTTATAAAAAATAAAAAAAGTAATTAAAGGAAAGATTTCTAAAAATAATTTCATATTATTTAATTTAAAGTTAACTATATTTAATATAATAGCATATAAAGTCTATACAAATAAACTATTAAAAAAGATGAGATTAAGTTATTTAAAGTTGTAAATAACAATAATGTAATATATGATGGAATATGAATGGAAATAGTAAAAAATAGTAATAAAATTATTTTTGATATTAATGAAATAATAATTACAGGTATAATTAATTTAATATTTTTAAAGACTAAGAAATTACTATTAATAAGTGATTTAATAATTCCAGATTTATCATTTACTAAAAATATTGGTGACATTGAAAATAAAATTGTAAATAAAATACCTGGTATAAATAATATTATAAAACCTAATTGTATTAAAATGTTAGCTAAAAAATTTAGTAAGAACATCTTTGGAAAAGATAAAATGCATTGATTAATATTATAAAATGATAAAAAATTCTTTTTAGACACAACAACTGGAATTAAATTTAATATTATCGAATACAAAATAGAACAATTTATTAATTCAATACTAGTATTTATAATAAAAAAACGTAACATTAAAGATTTATCTTGCATCGACATATTTTTTATTATTTCAAATAATGACGAATCTTTTAATTGTTGTTTATTAAAAATAATAATTTTTTCACTAATAGGTAAAGCAAATATATAATATAGCAACATAGTTACAACAGATGTTAATAACGATATTATTATAAATATTAATATTCTATTCTGAAAAAAATTTTTAGCTTCACGGTATAATAGATTTGCCGTGATAGACATATCAAATCCTCATGAAAGTATTCATACCTAATATAACATATTTATTAAATGAGATATCAATTATATTTAAATTGCTCTGTAATTATAGATATTTGATTGATAAATTAAACAATCAAAATAATTTGTAATTTTAAAAATTACAAGTTCATACTAGCATATAAATACTATTAAAATAAATAAAAAATTAAATTAATAATAAGTAGCAGTCTTAAAAAGACTGACAATTTTTTTAACTTTATCTAACATTGTAGAAGGATATTTATGATCATTTTCAATTATTTTAATAATTGCTGAACCAGAAATTACTCCCATAATACCAGATTTAATAATTTTTTTTATTTGATTAATATTATAAATACCAAAACCTTGTATTAATGGAGGTGCTTGATATTCACGTAATTTTGATAAAATATATGATGAAGGCAAATAAGAATATTGTTCAGTTCCCGTGACACCAGGTCTAGATACTAAATAAGTATATCCATGAGTATTAGAAGAAATTTTATATATGACATTATTAGTAGCATTTGGAGGACAAATAAAAATTGGTGCTATATTTTTTTTTATTGCTATTTGAATAAAAGGTTTAGCTTCTTCGATTGGCAAGTCAGGAATCAAAACTGAATCAATCTTAGCATTAGCGCAATTATTATAAAAAGCATTAATTCCATTAGAATAAACTATATTAGAATAAGTTAATAAACCTATTGGTAAATGAGGATATTTACAACGCAATTGATTTATTATATCAAAACATTTATTAACAGTAATTCCAGCATTAAATGCACGGATATTAGATTTTTGAATGACTATTCCATCAGCTACTGGGTCAGAAAAAGGAATACCTAATTCTAATGCATCCGCTCCTCCTTCAACTAACATATCGATTAATTTAATTGATAACTTTATAGATGGATCGCCTAAAACAATAAATGGAAAAAATGCACCTTCTTTATTCTTTTTTAAATTTGTAAAAAGTTTTTCATAACGTTCCACTATATTTCCTTAATTATTTTAAGTAGTTATTAACAATAAAAATATCTTTATCTCCTCTACCAGAAATATTGACTATTATAATTTGTTTTTTATTTGGATTATTTTTAATTAATTTTAAGGCATAGGCTAAAGCATGTGCAGATTCTAAAGCAGGAATTATTCCTTCATAAAAACTTAATTGTTTGAATGCTTCTATAGCTTCTGTATCATTAATTGAAACATAATTTGCACGACCAATACTATTTAAATATGCATGTTCTGGACCTACAGAAGGAAAGTCTAAACCAGCAGAAATAGAGTATGATTCTTTTATTTGTCCTTCTTCTGTTTGCATTATCGGTGCTTTCATACCAAAATAAATACCCAACTTACCATGTTTTAATGGTGCACCATGTTTACCAGTTTTAATACCTAATCCAGCAGGTTCAACACCAATAAGTTTGACTTTATTATGAATAAAATGTGAAAATATACCAATAGCATTAGATCCTCCACCTATACATGCAATGATATAATCTGGTAAACAACCTTCTTTTTCTAGGATTTGTTTTTTTGTTTCTTCACCAATTATACTCTGAAATTCACGTACTATAGTTGGATAAGGATGAGGACCAGCAGCAGTACCCAACATATAATGTGTATTTTCATAATCGTTAGCCCATGCACGTAAAGCTTCATTACAGGCATCTTTTAATGTTGATGAACCACTTTGAACTGGAATTATTTCGGCACCCATTAAACGCATACGAATTACATTAGAAGATTGACGTTTTATATCTTTCGCGCCCATATAAATACGACATTTCATATTAAATAGTGCACAAACCAATGATACAGCTACACCATGTTGACCAGCGCCAGTTTCTGCAATAATTTTATTTTTTTTCATCTTTTTAGCTAATAAAGCTTGTCCTAACACTTGATTAATTTTATGTGCACCTCCATGCAGTAAATCTTCACGTTTGAGATAAAGAAGCGTATTCGTTCCTTTTGTAAGATTATTACATAATGTTAATGGAGTTGGACGTCCGGCATAATTTTGTAATAATGAAATAAATTTATATCGGAATTTATCATCATTTTGTATATCTACAAATGCTTTTTCAAGTTGTAAAAGAGCTGGCATTAATATTTGTGGTAAATACATACCTCCATATTTTCCAAAATAAGGATTTAATAATGTCATTTCACACTTCCTTTGATAAAAATATCATTTGTATCATATAATTAATGTTAACAATTACGTAGTATATGAAAAATAGTTTTAATCTTATTATCATCTTTAATACCAGGATTAATTTCAATTCCTGAATTTAAATCAAGTCCGGAAAAACCTAACTTAGCAGCTAAAGCACAATTATTGATATTTAATCCACCTGCTATAATTGCATTACTTAATGATTGTTCATTTTTTAATAAATTCCAATCAAAACTTTGTCCTGATCCACCACATTTATAATCATATACATATAAATCAATATTTAAATAATTTCTTTTAGGTATTTTATTCGTTATCTGTAATGCTTTCCAAATTTTTATTTTTGATGGTAATTTTTTTCTCAACTCATTGATAAATAATTGATTTTCATCCCCATGTAATTGAACAGCTGATAACTTAAGTTTTACTGCAGTGTCTATAATTTCATTAATTTTAGCATTTTGATAAATACCTACATATTTCAATTTTACACCAATCATTATTTTTCTGGCTTGTATAATATTAACTTTTCTAGGTGATTTATCTATAAAAATCAACCCTCCAAAAATAGCACCAGCTTCATATGCTATGTGAGCATCTTGTGATCTAGTTATTCCACAAATTTTATTATTACCAAATAATATTTTTTTAGTAGCAAGATGCAGATCATTTTCTTTCATTAATGCAGATCCAATTAAAAACCCATTAACTAAATGATTTAACATGCGAATATCTGAATATTTACTAATACCAGATTCACTAATAACTATTTCATCTTTTAAAAGATATGAAGTTAATTTTTTAGTATGATTAAGGTCAACAGATAAATCCTCAAAATTGCGATTATTAATACCTATTACTTGAGCTTTAAGAGAAATAGCACGTTTTATTTCTTCTTCATTACTAACTTCTGTTAAGATACCCATCTGTAATTTTTTTGCAAGTGCTGAAAGTTCAAGATATTTTTTATCATCTAAAACTGATAACATTAATAAAATCGCATCAGCACAATAATGACGGGCTAGATATATTTGATAAGAATCAATTATAAAATCTTTACATAAAATTGGTTGTTTAACTACAGAACTAATGATTGAAAGAAAATAAAAATCACCTTGAAAATATTTTTCATCTGTTAACACTGAAATAACAGATGCATACTTTCTATAAATATTGGCTATCTGTAAGAGATTGAAATTTTTACTAATTAAACCTTTAGAAGGAGAAGCTTTTTTACATTCTAAAATAAATTTAGTATCTTTCCCTTTTAAAGATTTATAAAAATCACGATTAGATAGTTGAATTTTTTTTTCAAAACTAATTAATGGTTGCATTTTTTTACGTGTTGAGATCCAATCAATTTTATCTTTAATAATTTTATTTAAAACAGTATCTTGCATATTTATTTGTTTCCTGATAAAGCTAATACTAATTCATATGCTTGTCCACTACGAATTTTAGTAAGAGCAAAATGTGCATTTTCACGTAAATCTTCATTGCCAAAAATTTTTAAAAGCATAGCTACATTTATAGCAATAGTTTCTTCATATACTTGTTTCCCCTTGCCTTGAAGTAATTCAATGACAAGTTTATAATTATTTTGAATGCTCATATTGGATAATATTTTTTTTGAATAAAATCCAAAACTTTCAGCAGTTAATTGGTAACAATGAATTTCTCCTTTACATAATTCAGCTACGTAAGTATTAGAATTTAATGATATTTCATCTATACCATCTCCATGTACTACTGCTGCACGATGATAACCTAAAGTTTTTAATATTTTAGCAATTGGCAATACAAGTTTTGGAGTATATACACCAATTAAAGCTAGTTTTGGTCTTGCTGGATTAAGTAATGGTCCTAAAATATTAAAAATTGTACGAGTTTGTAATTGTTTACGTACCAACATAGTATTACTAAATCCAGTATGATATTTTGATGCTAATAAAAAACAAATATTTAAATCGTCTAACATCTTTCTAGATAGTTCTGCTGATATATCTAAATTAATTTTTAATTCTTCTAACAAATTAGATGAACCAAATTTATTAGATATCCCTTTATTACCATGCTTTACAATTTTTAATCCACAAATTGCAGCAACAATAGCACTAATTGTAGAAACATTAATATACTTTTTTTCACTTCCACCTGTGCCAACTATATCAGCAAAATCATAATATGGACGTGGAAAGCTTTTAGCATTTTCTAATAATGCAGTTAATGCACCAAGAATTTCTTTTGATTTTTCTCCTCTAACTTTCATAGCTATTAAAACAGCTGATAATTGTATTGTATTTAGCTGACCTTTAATAATGCTATGAAATAATTGATAACTCTCCAATTGATTTAATATCTTTCCTTTATAAACCTTTTCTAAAATATTATTCATAATAAAATATTATATATTGTGTTTTACCCAAGATAGAGTTTGTTGTATTAATAGTGAACCATGAGTAGTTAATATGGATTCAGGATGAAATTGAAATCCACAAATATTATCCTTGTTATTACGTATAGCCATGATCATATTATTATAATAAGCGTTAATAATTAATTCACTTGGTATATCTTTACCAATTAAAGAATGATATCGTGCAACTGATAAAGGATTAGTTAATCCTTTAAACATATATTTATTATCATGATGAATAAATGATGATTTACCATGCAAGATTTCTTTAGCTAAAGAAATTTTTCCACCATAAGATTCTATAATGGCTTGATGACCAAGACAAATACCTATAATTGGCATATATCCACGAGATATATTTATTAATTCTGGCATACAGCCAGCATTTTTTGGTATACCTGGACCAGGAGATAATATAAGAATCGGATTATCTAAATATTCAATTTTTTTTATAATTAAATTGATAGGTATAGTATTACGATAAATAAAAACTTTATGATTTAAACAATGTAATTGATCAATTAAATTATAACTAAAAGAATCAAGATTATCTAATAATACAATATTTGACATTAAAAAATATCTTTACAATTATGTGCAATCGCAATAGCTTTTAAAACAGCTCTAGCTTTATTTCTGCTTTCATCAGCTTCAGATTGGGGATCAGAATCTAATACTATACCAGCACCAGATTGTACTGTAGCAATACCTTTTTCTATATATGCAGATCTAATAACAATACATGTATCCATGTCTCCATGTGCAGTTAAGTATCCAATGGCTCCACCATAACTACCTCTTTTAGTTCCTTCTGATGCTGCAATTAATTGCATGGCACGTATTTTTGGAGCTCCAGTGACTGTGCCCATATTCATGCATGCTCTATATGCATGCAAAACATCTAGATCATTTCTTAATATTCCAATTACACGTGATACTAAATGCATTACAAAAGAATAACGATCTACTTTAATTAAATCAGTTACGTATCGAGTGCCAGGGATACAAATTCGTGCTAAATCATTACGAGCTAAATCTACTAGCATTATATGTTCTGCTAATTCTTTGTGATTAGTGCGCATCTCTAATTCAATACGAGTGTCTAGATCTAAATCTAACGAACCATCTATTTTATAACCTCTAGGTCTAGTACCTGCTATGGGGTATATTTCAATTTGACATGAATTGGAATTGTATTTAAGAAAACTTTCTGGTGATGCACCAAATAACGAAAAGTTATAGTCTTGCATAAAAAACATATAAGGACTTAAATTATTAATTTTTAATATATTATACGCAGATAATGGACATGGACATGGTAAAAAAAATCTACGAGATGGTACTATTTGAAAAATTTCTCCTAATAAAATTTTGTTTTTCATTTGAATAATTATATTACAATATTCTTCATCGCTTTGATTAATCACTAATTTCATATTTTTTATAGTTTTATTTGGCAATAAAAAATTTTTTTTAGTAATTTGGTATTGTAATTGTTTAATACGATTTTCCAGTCTTTTAACTTCATTATTTGATGAACAAAATATACTACCATATAAGAATGCTTTTTTTTCTTGATGATCAAATTTTAATAACACTTCAGATAAATAAAAACAATAATCTGGACAGCATTGTTTACTTGTTAATTTAGGTATATCTTCAAAATTTGAAATTAAATCATAAGAAAACAAACCTCCTATTAAAAAAGATTCCTTGTTATTTATAGGAACATTAAATAATTGCAACATTAATCTCAATACGTCAAAAATTGATAATGATTTTAGACGGTTATCTTCATCTTGTACTTTTAAAGAAATGGGAAAAGTTAATTTGCGTTTATTAGTACTAATCTCATTTTGTATAATACTAGGCAATATTTTATCTAGTAATGATAATATTTTTAAACCATTAACTGATAAAGCTTTTACAAAAACATTTCTATCCAATGCAGTAATATGTACTGCACTATCTATAATAAGTAAACTTTTTAAATTTTTTTTATTATTAATATCAGCAGATTCAAGTAATAATGTTGCTGGTTTTGCGTTACATAAACGGTAAAATATTAAAGTAGGATTCGAGCAATATTTTACTTCTCTAGTAATTAATTTAATCATCGGTTTGGTATGTATCATAATGATTTCTCTAAAACAATTTTAAAAAACTTTTTGAAGAATAAGTTTATATATCTATATTTATCTTTAAATCACATACAACAACTAAACAGAATTTAGATAATAAACATTATATATGCTAAAATTAGTAAGAATTTTTTATTAATAGAATTTATGCTATTGTTATTTAAAATAAGGTAATATAGTAAATATCGTTGAATAAAATTAAATTTTTAATGAGAAATAAATCAGTAATATCATAGGGATTTATGATCTTATAACTTATTTTGCATAAGTTATAAAAAAGTAATTTAAATATATTTAAAATTCAGTTAAACTTATGGCTAGGATATTTAATAAATATAAAAATTTTTATATCTAAAATAGATATTAAATGAAGTTGTTGCTTAATTGTTATATTAATTTACTATTATTTATTTTAGAGTATTCATATAATCTATATTTTATTATGATAAAGTTAAATTGTATTATTTATTTAAATTGCTTATGTGTTTTTTAATTAGTAGCAAGTGTATATATAAATAATATGGATAGTATATTTTAAAATAAAATAATTTGATTAAATTATTTTAATGTATTTGAGTTTTATGTAAGCTAAATTACAAGGTAATATAATGAATTTTATTTTTAATTATGGATTATTTTTACTAAAAATAATGACTTTAATAATTATTTTTGCTGGTTTTATAATAGCTTTAACCAATTTATCATTAAAAAAACGTAATGCAAATGGACGATTGCGAATTACAAATTTAAGTGATAAATATCAAATAATAAAAAAAGATTTACAATTAGCTAAAATACAACCTCAAACACAAAAACAATGGTTAAAAATTTTTAAAAAAGAAACAAAAAAAAAATTAAAGCTTGAAAAGCTTGCTATAAAAACAAACTATAATCAGAATAAAAAATCAACATTGTATATAATTGATTTTAAAGGTAGCATGGATGCTAAAGAAGTTTACTCTTTAAGAGAAGAAGTATCTGCTATACTATCAACTAGCGATAAAACTGATGAAGTACTTGTACGTTTGGAAAGTGCAGGTGGAATAGTCAATGGTTATGGATTAGCTGCATCTCAATTACAACGTTTACGCAATTATGGATTAAATGTTACAATAGCTATAGATAAAATAGCTGCTAGTGGAGGTTATATGATGGCATGTGTAGCACATTGTATATTAGCAGCACCGTTTTCTATTGTTGGCTCCATTGGTGTAATAGCACAAATTCCTAATTTTAATAAATTACTCAAACGTAATGATATTGATATCGAATTACATACTGCTGGACAATATAAGCGCACTTTGACTTTATTCGGAGAAAATACTGATGAGGGGCGTAGTAAATTTCAAAAAGAATTAAGTAAAACACATTCTTTGTTTAAAGAATTCGTTCATAACATGCGTCCTGCACTTGATATCAATAATGTATCTACAGGAGAATATTGGTATGGTAGTGAAGCTTTAGAATTAGGTTTAGTAGACAAAATTGGCACAAGTGATGATTTTATCATTAATAAAATAAATAGTTTTAATGTGTTGAGTATAAATTATGTTCAAAAACGCAATACGATATTAAATTATATTATAGACAATAAAGACATAATCACTAAATATTTTTTAACAAAATTTATCAGTAAATAATTATTTAAAGATTCAGTAGTTACTAAAAGATCATTAGTTATAATTTATTAAAACAAACACAAATTAATAACAATTATTCTAATAATATTAAATATAATTTACCGTACACAAATAATTAAAATAAAGAATAAATATTATTTTTAAAGTAAATATAAGTATATGCTTGATATTTAAAAAACATTGATTATACCTAAAATGATAGGTTAATTAAAAGTGTATTTTTGTCTCATAAAAAAACAATTATTAATAATACATAATTAATATAAAAATGCTACAGAAATAGATAGCATGTATTTTATGTATACTTTTTAAAAAAATGTCAGATCTCCATAAACATGAGTTATAAACAATTTTAAATAATATTGTTTAATAATATCATTATACAATAATTAAATTGAAAAACAAACAATACAACTATGATGTATTATCTTTAAGTCATTAAAATACATCAATCTTACTCATTAGTGTCTGAATAAAGTCTAATAAACTTAGATATTTATTTTAAAATAATTAATACAAGATGATAATACAAGAACCAGAACTATGTGTATGATAAATACATATTAATTTTTTGTTTATATTTTT
Organism: Pantoea sp. Brub; assembly: GCA_016642085.1. GTDB lineage: Bacteria > Pseudomonadota > Gammaproteobacteria > Enterobacterales > Enterobacteriaceae > Pantoea_C. Next base: position 34,629 of record VOQV01000002.1, read on the forward strand.
TATGATATAAATATATAATGTTATTTAAATACATAGTATGTGCATAATTAATATTAAGTGATATCAATTATATATTGCTCTAATATATTACCAGGGATGAATCAATTATGAAATTACAACAGCTACGCTACATTGTCGAAGTAGTTAATCATAACCTAAACGTTTCATCAACAGCAGAAGGACTGTATACTTCACAACCTGGTATAAGTAAACAGGTTCGCATGTTAGAGGATGAATTAGGCGTACAAATTTTTTCTCGTAGTGGAAAACATTTAACTAAAGTAACTTGTGCAGGAGAAGAAATAATACGCATAGCTCGAGAAATTTTATCTAAAGTAGATGCAATTAAATCAGTTGCAGGTGAATATACTTGGCCTGATAAAGGTTCTTTATATATAGCCACTACTCATACTCAAGCGAGATATGTTTTACCTAACGTCATAAAAAGTTTTATAAAACGTTATCCTTTCGTTTCATTACATATACAGCAGGGCTCACCATCTCAAATTGCAGAAGCTGTCTTAAAAGGCAATGCTGATTTTGCTATTGCTACAGAATCTTTACATCTATATGAAGATTTAATTATGTTACCTTGTTATTATTGGAATAGAGCGATTGTTGTGACTAAAACTCATCCTTTAGCAACAAAAAAACGAATATCTATTGAAGAATTAGCTGATTTTCCATTAGTGACTTATACATTCAGTTTTACAGGTCGCTCAGAATTGGATATTGCATTTAAACGCATAGGTTTGACCCCACGTATTGCTTTTACAGCTACTGACGCAGACGTAATTAAAACATATGTAAGATTAGGTTTAGGCGTAGGTGTAATAGCTAGTATGGCTGTTAATTCACAATCTGATCCAGATTTAGTTAAAATAGAAGCTTCAGAAATTTTTGCAAATAGTACAACCAAAATAGGTTTTCGTCGTAGCACTTTTTTAAGAAGTTATATGTATAATTTTATACATCGTTTTGCACCACATTTAACACGTGACATTGTAGATTCTGCAGTTACATTACGATCTAATGAAGATATTAACTCTATGATAAAAGATATAATATTACCTGTTAGGTAATATGTACAATGTTTATATATAATATTTATTTGCACTTACTCAATGTAAATATAATGAGCCTATTTACTTAAATAATAGTATTTAATATCAATAATCAATTTCATTTTTTCTATAAAATTGATTTAGTTTATTTTACATATTATAGAACAGTTATTACTAATAATTCATATTTATAATTATTTTGTAACAGACATGTTTTATATGTCATAGCTTTAAATTTTAATATATTAGCATTTACTTTTAGTAAAGATCAGGCAATAATAAATAATCCTTTAAATAAAGGGAAGATGATATGCCATTAATATTAAATGATAATGATCACGAAGTATTATTAATTAATCAAAAACAGTATAATATATTTAATCTTTCTTATATTGAAAAATATTTTGGTACAATTAAAAATTTACCAAAATCATTGAAAATTATTCTAGAAAATATCATGCGTTGTCAGAATGATAGAGACACTAGAATTAAAGATATTAAAGCTATAGTTAAATGGCAAAAAAACGCTCATATTGAACATGAAATTTCTTATTATCCAGTAAGAGTTTTAATGCAAGATTTTACTGGAATACCAGCGATTGTAGATTTAGCTACAATGCGTGAATCAGTAAAAAAGTTAAATGGTGATGCTACTAAAATTAATCCATATATACCTGTTGATTTGGTAATAGATCATTCTATTACAGTAGATTATTTTGGTAGTGATAACTCATTTAAAAAAAATTTACAATTAGAAATGCAACGTAACTATGAACGATATAAATTTTTAAAATGGGGACAGAATACTTTTAATAATTTTAGAGTTATTCCTCCTAGTACAGGTATTTGTCATCAAGTTAATCTAGAATATTTAGGAAAGATTGTTTGTTTAGAAAAAATAAATAATAAAAATTTTATTTGGCCAGATACGGTAATAGGTACTGATTCCCATACAACTATGATTAATGCTTTAGGTATATTAGGATGGGGTACAGGAGGTATTGAAGCTGAAGCTGCCATGTTAGGTCAGCCACTATCTATGCTCATTCCAGATGTAGTAGGATTTAAATTAATTGGTAAATTACGTAGTGGAATTACAGCAACTGATTTAGTATTGACTATAACACAAATGCTTCGTGAACATGGTGTTGTTGATAAATTTGTTGAATTTTATGGTGATGGATTAGATAATTTACCTTTAGTGGACAGAGGTACTATTGCTAACATGGCTCCAGAATATGGAGCTACTTGTGCATTTTTTCCAGTTGATCAAGTAACTATTGATTATATGGAATTAACTGGAAGAAGTAATAAACATATTAATTTAATAAAAATTTATACTAAAAAACAAGGTATGTGGCGTAATTCTGGTGAAGAACCAATTTTTACTAATACTATTTGTCTTGATTTGAATAAAGTTAATATTAGTATATCTGGTCCACATCGTCCACATGATAGAGTATCATTAAGTAATGTACCTAATATTTTTACTAAAAATTTACTCTCTAATATTAAAGTAAGCACAGCTAACAAAAATATAGAATATGTTGATCCTAAAACTGGACTAAAACATATTTTGTCACATGGAACAATCATAATATGTGCAATTACTTCTTGCACTAATACATCTAATCATAATCTTTTAATAACAGCTGGATTATTAGCAAAAAAAGCAGTAGATCTTGGATTAAAAAAACAACCTTGGGTAAAAACGTCATTGGCTCCAGGATCAAAAGTAGTATCAAATTACTTAAATCATACTAAACTCACAAAATATCTTGATAAATTAGGTTTTACTTTAGTAGGTTATGGATGCACAACATGTATAGGTAATTCTGGACCAATAGAACCAGAAATTGAAACAGTAATTAAACAAAATAATTTAATAGTAAGTGCTGTATTATCTGGAAATAGAAATTTTGAAGGAAGAATTCATCCATTAATAAAACATAATTGGTTAGCTTCACCAGCATTAGTAATAGTTTATGCATTAGTAGGAAATATAACATGCAACTTAGAAACAGATCCTATAGGTCAAGATCATAAAGGCAATAATATTTTTTTAAAAGATATTTGGCCTTCAAATGAAGAAATTGTAAATTTAACTAAAAAAATTACTAAAAATATGTTTATACAAGAAAATAGTAATATGTTTCTAGGAACAAAAGCATGGCGTGATATTCAAACAAAAAAAAGTCTAACATATGAATGGGATAAAAATTCTACTTATATTCAATTTGCACCTTTTTTAGATGATATAAAAAAAATACCAGAAAAAATGCAAGATATAAAAAATGCAAGAATATTAGCAATATTTGGTAATTTTATTACTACTGATCATATTTCACCTGCTGGTAATATTAAAATAGATAGTCCTGCTGGAACATATTTATTATCTAATAATATTAAATATAAAGATTTTAACTCTTATGGAGCACGTCGTGGTAATCATGAAGTAATGATTAGAGGTACTTTTGCAAATATCAGAATTAAAAATGAAATATTACCTCAAATTGAAGGTGGATATACCAAGCATTATCCAAGTGAACAACAATTAACTATTTATGATGCAGCAATGAAATATAAAGAAGATAAAGTTCCTTTAGTTATAATTGCTGGTAAAGCTTATGGCTCAGGATCTAGTCGAGATTGGGCTGCAAAAGGTCCATGTTTATTGGGTATTAAAGTAATTATAGCAGAATCTTTCGAACGCATTCATCGTTCTAATTTAATAGGAATGGGTATTTTGCCTTTAAGATTTACTGAAGGTACAACACGATTTACTTGGAATTTTACTGGTTCGGAAATCATTACTATTAACAACTTAATGCAATTAGAACCAAAATGCATGGTAAAAGTTACAATAATGAATATAAATGGAGAAAAAAAAGAATTTAATACAATTTGTTGTATTAATACTAAAAGTGAATTAACATACTACAAACATGGAGGTATTTTAAAAAATGTAATACGTAATATATTAAATACATAACTTAATACAATTACTATTTATTTATTATATTATTTTGGTAGTAAATGTCCCATTTTTTTTGCTTTGATACTCAGATATCTACAATTATTAATATTACTACCAACAATTAGAGGAACTCTTTCAATAATATTAATTCCTAATTTTGTTAAGACATTAACTTTAAGAGGATTGTTAGTCAACAAACGTACCTGAGTAATACCTAGTATTTTTAACATATCTGCACATAATGTAAAATCTCTTTCATCTGCTGCAAAGCCAAGTTGATGATTAGCTTCAACAGTATCGTATCCTTTATCTTGCAGTGCATAAGCAAGAATTTTATTTAGTAAACCAATATTTCTACCTTCTTGACGATGGTATAGCAGTACACCTCTATTTTCTCTAGCAATAACATTTAGAGCAGCTTTTAGTTGAAATCCACAATCACAACGAAGACTGAAGAGTGCATCCCCTGTTACACATTCAGAATGTATTCTAACAAGCATAGGAGTGTTTTCTTTAATAGAACCACAAATAAGTGCAATATGATTATGATGAGTTTCTAATTCTTCAAAACCTAGCATAAAAAAATTTCCCCATGGTGTTGGTAGTATAGATTCTGCTACCAATTTAACTTGCATTGTTGTTCTCCAAGTTTTTATATAATTTGTTCTTATAAATTAATATTTTTTAGATCAAATGATATTTATAAAACATTATAAATAAACATATATTATAAAATAGTAATTAATAACTTAAAAACAAATATATATTTTATCAATTCACAATAAACTATAAAAATGTTAATGAGAATTTTAAATAGGGAAAAATAATGTTAAAAATTTTTTATTATAATACATTGGGAATGTTATTATTATTGCTATTACCAATAATATTTTTTTTGTCAAATTGGCGATGGTATCCAAATAATAAAATTCTTTCTCAATTCAAGTTAATGTTTTTAATAATGCAAACTGTTACTAATCCATGGGGTATATTAATTAGTATTTTTTTAACATTTTGGATTTTATGGGTTTTAAATTTTAATTTAAAATCTACTATTAAATATTTTTTAATAATACATATTACTATTTTTCTTGGACAATATATTAAATATTATATGAAATACAAAATCCATAAACCGCGTCCTTACATTTTTTGGTTAGAAAAAAATTACGGATTAAATATACAACATTTCTATAAATTAAATAATATTCAGCGCAAAAAAATAATTCATGATTTAATTTATAATAAAAATATTGCATTACCTAATTGGCTTAAAGAACACTGGGAAAAAGAAACTGATTTTGCATGTCCTTCAGGTCATGCTATACTAATATCTAGTTGGACTTTTTTAATAATTAGCCTACTATTAATACATCGTTATTATAAAACCATGATAATTGCATTTTTATGGTCATACATTGTTATGTTAAGTCGTTTAATATTTGGTATGCATTGGCCATTAGATTTAATAATAGGAATTATATTATCTTGGTTTTTAGTGAACATAGCACTAATTGTAACATGTCATATTAATTTCAAAAACAAAATAATATAATTTATGTTATATTTTTTTATTAAATATTTTTTAAAAAAATATATTGTATCATATTTACTATATATATTCGATAAATAGTCTCATTTGTTTATGTAATAACTAATTATCAATTATTCAAATAAATATAAATTATGTTTATTTGTTTTTGCTAAATATAAAATATTAATACGATTGTTAATTATTTTTTGTATTTATAGGATTTACTTGCTACATTATTAACTTGAAAATATTTTTATACAAATTTTATCAATCTAATATTTTTAATGATATTAATATCATGATGAAAAATAATAAATCACAAATAATCATAGCATTAAACTTTAATGATATAAATAAAATACTTAATTTTGTTGATCAAATTGATCCTAACATTTATTACTTAAAAATAGGTAAAGATTTATTTACACTATTTGGTCCTTCAATAATTAAAAAACTTCAAAAACGTAATTTTTCTATTTTTTTAGATTTAAAATTTTTTGATATTCCAAGCACTACTGCATACGCTGTTGCTGCTGCTGCAAATTTGGGGATATGGATGATGAATGTACATGCTATGGGTGGAACAAGCATGATGGAAGCTGCAAAAAAAGCACTATTGCCATTAGGTAAAGATGCTCCTTTATTAATTGCAGTTACCATACTAACTAGTATGAATAATAATGAATTAAAATTATTAGGTATCAATTCTTCTATTAAACAATCAAAGCGTTTAGCACAAGTTACATATGATTGTGGTCTTGACGGTGTAGTATGTTCTGCTCATGAAGTATCTTATTTTAGAAAAATAATTAAACAAAAATTTCTTATAGTTACACCAGGTATTAGACCAATAGGTGTTGACAACTATGATCAACATAGAACTGTAACTCCAGAACAAGCAAAAAAAATAGGGGTAGATTATATGGTTATTGGCCGTCCAATACTACAATCTAGTAATCCAATGGATATGTTGCAATCTATTACAGATAGTTTAAAAAACAATTAATTGCTATAAATATTTTATATAATATATTAAAATATTGGTCGAGCAAATATAGTGCGTGAATCTATACATACTTTAATAATATTAACGTTTATAATATCAGTAATACGATATATAATTTTATCTTTAATTTCTAAAGTTCCATTTTCTTGATTGCATATTAATTCATCTCTAACTAAATGAATTAGTGAAGCAGGAATAAAAGCTGTTGCACCATTTTCAATTAAACGAACTTTCATCCCATTACGAGAAACATAAATAATTTCTGTAATAAACTTATAATTTTTAGAAATAAATTTTGATAAATAGCAAGCATACAGCCAATCACTAATGTTTTTTTCAGCTATACGATTTAACTTACGGCGCTCACTTATTTTAATAATTAATTCGTTATCTAATGGACAAATAACTTTTTTATCTCCACGGATAATTGATTTCAATAAGCGATGATTAATCATATCGCTAAATTTACGAATAGGTGAAGTCCATGTTGCATAGTTTTCAATACCAAGACCAAAATGTGGTCCTGGTTTAGTACTAATTTCAGCAAACTTTTGAAAACGTCGAAGACAATGATTAAGATATTGTGTAGGTTGAGCATCTAATTGACGTTTTAATAATATAAATCCATCTAAAGTAGTGATTTTTTTAGCGTCAACATGCATACCATGTGTATTTAAAAATGTAACAGCTTGTGAAATATTAGCAGTATCAAAACCAAAATGCACATTATAAATACCGAATCCTAAATATGTATGAAGTATTTTACCAGCACACATATTAGCTAAAATCATTGCTTCTTCAACAATATGATTAGCGATACGACGAGATTCAGCTATAATATTTAACACCTCGCCTTTTTTACTTATTATAAAACGATAATCTAATTTATCTTTGAAAATTAACGCATATTTTTTGCGCCATTTAATACGTAATAGACATAAGCGATACAAAAGATATATTTGTTCTTCAATTATACAGTTGTCTGGTTTCCAGTTGCCAATATTTTCTAACCAATCTGATACATCATTATAAGCCAATTTAGCTTTTGATTTTATCCACGCAGCAAAAAAGTGAATATCTTGTAAACTACCATCATTTATTATAGTAACGCTACAAGCTAATACTGGACGCTGTACATTTGGACGTAAAGAACAAATATTATCTGAAATATTTCTAGGTAACATTGGAATACTAAAACCCGGTAAATAATTAGTAAAACCACGTTGAGCTGCTAATTGATCTAATTTGCTTCCTTCAGGTATATAAGAAGTAGGATCAGCTATTGCAATTGTTAAACGTAAAGCATTATCATTTAAACTTTTTATATAAAGTGCATCATCCATATCTTCAGTAGTACTATTATCAATAGTAATAAAAGATAAATGTGTTAAATCTTTACGGTTTAGATTTTCATGTAACATTTCATGTGAAATAGTATCTGGTGCTGTACGTTCAAGATTATAGCGTGATAAAGTAACCAACCATGGAGCAAAATAATCATCACATTTAACAATCAAATCAACTAGTTCAGCATAAAAACCACTATCTCCTCTTAAAGGATGACACCGCATTTCAGCTATAAACCAATCACCATTTTTGCATTCATGCTTTAAATCACATAAAACACTGCATGGAATTCTATCTTTAACAAATGGATAATTTGGAATGATCGAAAGATTATTATCTTTTGTTTGAATGCGACCTATAAAACGATTTAAAAACGGTTCAATTAATTTTTCTGGTATAGCAGTTTCTCGATCTTGATTATTAGATATTGTTGCTATTATTCTATCTCCATGCATTACTTTTTTCATTTGTGAATGTGGAATAAAATAATTTTTTTGGGTTTTTACTTCTAAAAAACCAAACCCTTTATCATTACTTTTAACAATACCTTCAACAAAGTTATTTGCTAAATGAAGTTTTTTTTTGAGTTGCATGAGTACTGGATTATTATGAAACATATTTTAATGTCACAATCTGTAAATAAAAAATAGTAACTAAATTGAGTTTAAACATAAATAATAATTGAAATAATAAGTAATATAATTATGTAATTTATACAATTTGCGTTTTACCTAAATGAATTTAGAATTTATAAGATAATTAAGATCCATTAAATTACTTAAAAACATTAAAAAATATTTGTTTCAGGATATGGAACTGTTAAATTAATTTAAAAAACAAAAATATAATTCTAATTTACAGTTAGTATAAAAATGTTAATAACATTATTATTTCATATAATTTTAATATTGATATTCTATACTTCAATAAATTCTATTTTTGAATTAATATTAAAATAATGATTTTGGTAATGAATAATTATAAACTACTAATGTAGTTTAAATATTAAATTTCTTATTAAAATTCATGAAGATAGGAATAATTTATGTAACATATCTATATGATTGCAATTATAATTTGTTAATAATTATTACAATTTTTTTTTATCTCCTTATCTACTAAAAATACATTGTCAGATATTCTAGTAATCCTATAATTTTATTAATCTACATTAATTTTGCCTAATGTTAACATTAATATTAACATTTTCCATAAGATATTAAATATAAACACAGCATATTCAAATATTTAAATTAAATCGTTATTAAAAATTATAGTGTAATTGTTACGAACAACTCACTAACTAGAATATCTCATTAGACACAAATTTGAATTTTTTAATTAATTGAAGTCAATAATAATTGCAAGTTAAAAATACATATATAAATGTTTGTTTTATGTTGTATGTGTTGCTTCTTAAAGTGATATATGTTCTTTTAAAGAAGCTAACATATTAAAACAACTGCATTTAGTATCAAAGAAATCAATCAGCAATATCTTTACTATACTTATTTTGTATATATATTTTATTAAATTTTATAGTTTAAATTTTAATTAAAAAATAGTTTAAAATACTAATGTTCAAATAACTGTAATTTTATATAATTATTTATTTTAAAAAAATATAATTTCAAATATATTTTTAAAGTTCTGCAATTGATTTAGTTTGTTTGTTGGAATAATGTATTAAAAATTATTATTTTAACTACTCCAATTATAACCTAAATTCCATTAGGTATAAATTTGATATATTATGACCTACATGTACATGTTGATTAGATTACAAGTACAAATATTATCTAAATATTTAAATTTATTTTAACTTATCTTACTATTGATAATATTGAAAAATTTGTTACTAGTATTTATAATATATATTTCGACAATTAATAAAAATATTATTGCATATTAATAAAAGAATTATTAATCAAACTATTTTATTATTAATAATAATCTAAAATAGATTCTTGTATTAGGTATCATGAAAACCTTAAAATTTTTTATTGATGTAAATTAGATAAACTACATGTATAAAAAAATATTATTAATAATTAATTTAATTAGCATTCTAAAAAAAATATTTAGGTTGATCAAAAAAATAAACTGTTTTAATGATTTAAACTAAATATATTTTATTATAATAATATTGACATAACAAGATGGAATAATTCAAAAATATATTTTATACATATAAGTTATTCATTAACGCAATGTTAAAACCACCATCTACATAAATAATTTCCCCAGTAATACCACTTGCTAAATTAGAACATAAAAAAGCTGATGCATTTCCTATTTCTTCAATAGTTACAATGCGACGAATTGGAGTATTTTTTTCACAAAAATGTAACATTTTACGAAAATTTGCAATAGCAGAGGATGCTAAGGTACGAACTGGACCAGCAGAAATAGCATTAACACGTATTCCATCCGGACCCATTGAATTAGCAATATATTTTACATTAGCTTCTAGTGATGCCTTTACTGATCCCATTATGTTATAATTTGGAATTGCAATTTTAGATCCCAAATAAGTTAAAGTTAATAATGCTGAATTTGTATTTAACATTTTACGTGATTCTTTAGCCATGGATATAAAACTATAAGAACCAATTTCATGTGCAATATTAAATCCGTGTCTGTTTATATTATTTAAATAATCACCATTTAACTGATCTTTAGGAACAAAACTAATTGCATGAACAAAACCATCAAATTTTGGCCAAAATTTAGCCAATTCATTGAATAACAATTTTATATTATTATCTTTTGATACATCACAAGGTAAAACAATTTCTGAATTACAATGTTTAGCAACTTCTTGAACCCTATTTTTTAGTTTATCGTTTTGATAAGTAAAAGCTAATTCAGCATCTTGTTTATACATTGCTTGTGCAATACCATAGGCTAAAGATAACTTGCTAGCAATTCCAGTAATTAAAATACGTTTACCACTAAGAAAACCCATTATTTTATCCTTCATTAATATAAACTATTGTATATTATATTATGTATATATAATAAATTGATTTAATGTTTATATCAGATAATGCATATATGTAACATAAATATTAATAACATAATAATTTAAATTATTTAACTCAACTACTACTATAATATATTTAATAGAATTTATTAAAATTTTCAATTTATAATTTCATGATATAATAATTGTGTATTTTATGGACAATTTACATTGTTAGTTAACATTATATTTTTAAGTATCATATTTTAAGTATTTCAAAAAATATTATATAGTTCTAAAAAATATATAATATTAATTAAAATATTATAAAAATTAAACAAGACAAAGAACATCGCATAGCAATTGTTCTTAAATAATATAAAGCAATTAATAGATTATATCTGACTTAATAAAAATATCAGTAATAATATAACAGTAATTTTAGTAAATTATTTGTCTAAGTTTTGAATATAATTAATAGATATATTTAGTTCTCTAGACAATATTGCTATGCATTATATTGATTATTAAAAATGATTATAAATGCAGTAAATTTTAAAATAGTATCAAATATGAAACTACAATAATTCAGTAAGTTAACTTTAACATCCAAGTAAATTAATGTACGCATTAACCGTTAAAGACAAAATAATTAATGACATTCAATAATGTTAAAATATCTTGGATATAGTAATGATGTATTCGATTATTTTTAGCTTCAATGTTATCAATTATATAGTGTATATATATAAATTAATTTAATTAAATTAATTTATAAAAATAAACAAGATAATATTATTATTGATTACAATGTTTAACATATCTATAAAAGAAAATAAATAATAGTTATTACATACATAAGATTATTTGCAAACTTTAAAAAATAAGACATGATTATTTTTAAGGATCTATGAATGTTAATGACACTAGTATTTAAGATAAATTTTTTAACAAAACACCTAAATGTTATTAGGTACATAATATATATAATTATTTATAAAATATTATATATATGATAAATATACTTAAATATTTATAGTATTAATATAATTAATATTATCTAATCATATTTTTTGGATTCATCCAAGAATTAAATTCTTTTTCTGTTAAATATCCTAATTCTAATGCAGATTGTTTTAAAGTTAAACCTTCTTTAAAAGCCTTTTTAGCAATCAACGCTGCTTTATCATATCCAATATGAGTATTTAATACAGTAACTAACATTAATGATTCATTTAAAAAGTGCTGAATACGTTTATAAACTGGTTTAATTCCACTAACACAATAATAATTAAAACTGTGAATACCCTCTGCCAATATTCTAATAGATTGCAAAAAATTATAAATTATCATTGGACGATATACATTTAATTCAAAATTACCTGATAATCCACCGATATTAATTGCTACATCATTACCCATAACTTGACTACAAATCATAGTTATTGATTCGCATTGAGTAGGATTAACTTTACCTGGCATAATAGAGCTTCCTGGTTCATTTGCTGGAATACTGATTTCTCCTATACCACAGCGTGGACCTGAAGATAACCATCTTATATCATTGGCTATTTTCATTAATGACGTCGCTAAACTTTTTAATGAACCATGAGCATGGACTATAGCATCACAAGTCCCAAGTGATTCAAATTTATTTTTTGAAGTTATAAATGGATATTTAGTTAATCGAGACAATTCATTTGCTACTAAAGTAGCATATCTTGGATGAGCATTTAATCCAGTACCAACAGCTGTACCACCTAAAGCAATTTCAAATAAATAAGACATATTTTCTTCTATGTGTTTAATGTTATTTTCTAACATGGTAACCCAACCAGAAATTTCTTGCCCTAGTGTTAGTGGTACTGCATCTTGTAAATGTGTACGACCAACCTTAATAATCTTTTGATACATATTAGATTTATTCATTAAAGTATTTTTTAATTCAATCAATTTTGGAATTAATTGCTCTTTAATAGAAATAACAGACGCAATATGCATGGCAGTAGGAAATACGTCGTTAGAACTTTGACTTTTATTAACATCATCATTAGGATGAACTAAACGTGATAAGCCACGCTCTCCCCCAAGAATTTCACTAGCTCTATTTGCTAATACTTCATTCATATTCATGTTAGTTTGAGTACCAGATCCTGTTTGCCAAATAACCAATGGAAATTCTTCAATATGCTTGCCATCTATAATTTCATCAGCTGCTTGAATAATTGCATTGGAAATATTTTGTTTTAATATTCCAAGATCACAATTTGTTTTTGATGCAGCACGTTTGATTAAAGCTAATGAATATATGAATAGTGCTGGCATTTTTTCTGTAGAAATATTAAAATGTTCAAGTGCACGTTGTGTTTGAGCCCCCCATAATTTGTCATTCAATACATTAATAGTTCCCATAGAATCTTTTTCAATACGATAGTTAATTATCATGAAATATATCTCCTAAGAAATATCTAATATGTTACAATATAATTATTTAATAGTTTGTATTTACTTATATTTACTATTATTATAGCGTTGGTGTTTATTTTTTTAAATAACATGATAAAAAAATTAAATAATTCATTACAAATTTATCCTTGGGGTAGTAAAACTGCTTTAACAAAATTATTTCAAATTAAAAATCCTAAACGTTTATCTATAGCAGAATTATGGATAGGAGCTTATCACAAAAATTCTTCTACTATATATCATAACAATAAAATACAGTCTCTTCGTGAAATTATTCATTCAAATCCTTCTAAAATTTTAGGTAATTTAGTAGCTAAACATTTTGGCGAATTACCATTTTTATTTAAAGTTCTATGTGTTGAGAAGCCTTTATCTGTTCAAGTTCATCCTAATAAAACTATCGCAGAAAAAGGTTTTATACGTGAAAATTTAAATTTAATTCCACAAAATTCCTATAAACGTAATTATCATGATAATAATCATAAACCTGAATTAGTATATTCTTTGACTTCTTTTCAAGCAATGAACGGTTTTAAAGATTTTTCTCAAATAGTTTCACTATTGGAACCAATTTCTTACATACATCCCAATATTTCTTTTTTTCAAAAACAACCAAATCAAAAAAATTTATTAAATTTATTTTATGTCCTTTTAAATTTAAAAGGACAGTCTAAAATTTCAACTTTAAATTTACTTAAATCAAAAATTAATCATTTAGATGGTGAAACATGGAATACAATAAAAAATATTGCTCATTATTATCCTAATGATAATGCATTATTTTTTCCAATATTTTTAAATATTATTAATTTAAAACCTAATGAAGCTATGTTTGTTTTTCCCGGTACTCCACATTCATATCTAAAAGGAGTAGCGTTAGAAGTAATGGCAAATTCTGACAATGTTTTACGTGCTGGTTTAACATCTAAATATATTAATGTTTTGGAATTTTTAACAAATTTAACATTTACAGATCAATCAATACAAAATATTTTAATGCGTAGTTTTCAAGTACAAAATGAAATTTGTTTTCCTATTACAGTTAAAGATTTTGATTTTAAAATACACCTCTTAAGCAAGAAACCACAATTAATTATTCAAAAAAGTATATCATTATTATTTTGCATTAAAGGAGAAGCTCTTATAGCTAAAAAATGTAAATATTTGAAACTTAAAGCAGGAGAATCTTGTTTTATTTCTGCTGATGAAGTATATTTTTATATTAGTGGCATTGGGAAATTAGCAAGAATATTTAATGATATAAACAAATTATAATGATAGATTACTTTATTTTATTCATTACCACAATGTTAGTTAATAATTTTGGATTAATACAATTTTTAGGTATTTGTCCTATAATAAGTTTATCTAATATTTTAGAAATAAATATTACTATAGGATTAACTAATACTATTATAGCTACCTTAGCATCTATCGTTATATGGTTAATAAATAATTTTATATTAGTTCCTTATAATTTAATACATTTACGTAATATAACATATATACTTATACTTTTATTTTTTGTAAAATTTATTAAGATCATTATTAATGCAATTAATCCTAATCTATATAAATCTATTGCTGTATTTCTTCCTTTAATTATTACTAATTGTGCTATATTTAATATATTATTAACAAGTAGTGTTATACCAAAAAAATTTTTTCAATCAATTTTATACAATTTTTCGTCTTTACTTGGTATATCATTATTAGCAATATTATGTTCAAGTATGCATCAAAAATTAATGATTGCTAATGTACCAAAACCTTTTAAAGGTTATCCAATTATATTTATAAATATGGGTATAATGTCCATGGTTTTTGTAGGTTTTATTAATTTAATTAAATATATATGAAATTATTTTTTATATCTATAACAATGTTAAGTTCACTTGTGGTTTTATTAGAATATTTTTTATATTATTTACAGACATTAAATTTTTCTATTTTTAAAAAGATCAATAAATTTATTTTTAAAAATCAATTTACCTCTTCTATAAATTTCAAAATAATCAATTCATTTAAACGCAAAGTAGTATGGATACAAGAAGATAATTGTATAGGATGTACTAAATGTATCTCAGTATGTCCAGTGGATGCAATTGTAGGAGCAAGAGGTTGTATACACACAGTATTAAGCAATTTTTGTATAGGATGCAATTTATGTATTAAAATTTGCCCTAGTCATTGTATAGAAATTCATTCAACAGACGTAATTGTTAATATTGTAGAGTTAGATAATAAAATTATACCTATAAAGTTAGATGTGGTATATAGTAATGTTTAGTTTTTTAAAACAAAAAAATATATTTAATTTTTTTAAAAACAAACGTTCTACAAATAAATTACATAATCAAGATGTTTATTTAAATATATTACCTTTACCTAAATATTTCATTATACCCTTAAAACAACATGTTGGTTATGAAGGTGAAATATGCGTTACTCCTGGTGATATGGTTTTGCGTGGACAGGCATTAACTTTAGGTAAAAATTATATGTTACCAGTCCATGCTCCTACATCTGGCGTGATAAAAAGTATTAACTATAATTCCATAACAGATAGTTCTAGTACAAAAAAAATGCATATTTTGTTAATACCTGATCATAAAGATCAGCAATTATCATGTAATTCTTATCCTGATTATAAGAAATATAATCGCATAAAAATAATTGAACATATCAATAATTTAGGCATTGTTAGTTTAGGAGGTACAGGAATTCCAAGTGCTATTGAACTTACATTAGGATTAAATTATCAAGTAGATGTATTGATTATAAATACTTATGATTTTAACTCTCTTTTCATACAAAAAAATATTTATTTATTAATAGAGCAATATGTTTATGATATAATTGAAGGCATAAATATAATTATTTGGTTATTACAGCCTAATAAAACTGTTCTTATTATCGAAGAAAGTAACATTCAAGCTATTATATTATTTAAAAGAGGATTTTTATATAATAAAAAAATACAAATTAAAATTATTTCTGCTAAATATGAATTTTATAATATTAAACAATTTATATATGATACAATCGGTCAAGTAGTACCAGTTAATAAAGAACCTATTGATGTTGGTATATTCATACAAAACATAAATACTATAAAAATAATCAAAAGGGCTATAATTAATGGAGAACCGTTAACTGAACGAATAATTACAATAATAAATAAAAAAAATACTTATCAAATATTAAACATACTAATTCGTCTTGGTACTCCAGTTAATCATCTTTTACATCATATAGACAATATTCTAAAATTTAATACAATATCTATAATTGATAAAAACATTGTAAAACATCATATCGACTTGTTAAAACAACCATTAACAAAAACTATTAGTTGTATCCTTATATTTGATAGAAATAGATGTATTAATAATAAAACAATAATGGCATGTATAAATTGTTCTAAATGTTCTGATATTTGCCCAGTTAAATTATTTCCTCAACAAATATATGCACATATTGAAGCAAATAATAATATCAAATTATATAATCATGATATTAATAAGTGTATAGAATGTAGATTTTGTGATTATGTTTGCCCAAGTAATATCGCTTTATCAAAAAGTTTTCATAGAATAAAAATAAAGTTGCTAGCTATTAATATAGAAAAACAAAGAATAATTAACGTAAAGAAACGTATTCGAATACATAAAAATAGACTGAAAAACATTATACATTTAAACAATTATAAAAATATTCATGTTTTGAATAAAACAATGGATACTGAATTAATAGGTAATCATACAAACAAAATAAAAGATAATTATTTGCAAAAAGATATAAAAAGTCAAACTAACATAGAACGAAAAATAACTGTACAAGAAGCTATTAATCGTGCTCAATCCAGAAAAACATTATTGCCATACGAAGATTAAAAGTTTAATGATATTATATAAGAAATTTATCATTTGTGAAAAAAATAAATTAGATACTAGTAAAATTATGCTATTAGTATTAATTGCGATAATTCCAAGTTTTATTTTACAAATTTGTTTTTTTGGTTATGGAATATTATTACAAGCAACATTAGCTATTGTTACTGCTTTATTTAGTGAAATAATAGTATTTATATTAAGAGGAATTAGTATTTTAAAAATTTTACAAGATAATTCATCATTCATCACTGCTATGTTAATAGGTATTAATTTACCACCTTTATCTCCATGGTGGATAGTATCCATTGGTACTTGTTTTGCAATTATCATAGCTAAACATATATATGGTGGATTAGGTCAAAATTTATTTAATCCAGCTATGGTAGGTTATGCTGCTTTACTGATTTCTTTTCCTATGCACATGACAAATAACTCATTGATAAAAACATCTGATTATAATAAAATAAATTTATTAGATACAATCAATATAATTTTTTCAAATAGATCATTACAAAAAGATTTTGAATATCAAAAAAACATAATTAATTATACAAATAAAATAAAATTAATTAACAAATATTCTATTTTAGTGGCATTGTATAAAAAAATATTTACTAAAAAACATATAAGATTTTTAATGCAATGTAAATGGCAATTGATTAATTTATGTTATTTAATTGCAGGATTATTATTAGTATGGAAAGATATTATTAATTATATAATTCCATTTTCAATACTACTATCATTGTTTTTTTTATATACAGTTAAGTGGTTTTTTTTACCTATTGCAATAAATTGTCCTATAAGCTACTTATTTTCAGGAGCAAATATGTTATGTGCTTTTTTTATAGCTACTGATCCAGTTACTTCAGCAACTACTAACTACGGAAAATTAATTTATGGTATTTTAATCGGTATATTATTATTTTTTATCCAGAAAAATACATATTATTTTAATGAAGTAGTTTTTTCTATTTTAATAGCCAATATGTTTGTTCCTTTAATAGATTATTATACTATCAAGAGAAATTAATAATGTTATTTTTATTGAAAAAAAATACTTTTATTTTAATAATATATGCATTAATTACTTCTGGATTAATTACCATAGTGCATATACATACTACATCTGTAATAAAAGAACAAAAATGTAAATACGGAAAAAAAAATATTAATAATAATTTTTTTAAACAAAGAAATTAATATATATTAATGCAAAACTAATATATATTTTTAATATGAAAAAAGATTATAATTTATTTTGCATGTTTGGTATTTGTCCTTTAATTATTACAACAGACACAGTGCTTAAAGCATTCAGTTTAAGTATAATAATTACAATAACTTTGGTATTAAGTAATATTATTATTTCTTCAACTCGTAATTTAATAACTGAAGACACAAAAATTACAGTTTACTTAATGACTATCGCATGTATAGTTAGTTGTGAACAAATGTTATTAAATGCTTATATGCATAATGTATATCTTTATTTAAAAATATATATTCCTTTAATTATTACTAATTGTTTTATTATTCATCATATAGTACAAATAGCATCTAAAAATAATGTTATTAAATCTGTTTTATATGGATTATACGCAATGCTAAAAATAACATTCATGATGTTATTTTTAGCATTTATCAGAGAAATTTTTAGTAAAGGAACTATATTAAGTGATATTGAGCAAATATTTGGTTATTGGTCTCATATTTTTATTATACATATTATTAAATTTTCTTCGCCAATGTTGCTATTTAGTTTAACACCTGGAAGTTTTATTATACTTGCTTTTATTCTTGCTGTAAAAAATGCATTTACTTATAAAGTAAAAAATAATAATTTATTGAAATAAAAAAATATCTATAAACATTTAATATGAATAAAAACAAACGTATAAAAATTTTGAATTGTTTTAAACAACAACATCCGTATCCAAATATTGAACTTGATTTCACTTCACCATTTGAGTTACTTATTGCTGTAATGTTATCAGCTCAATCTACTGATATTAGAGTTAATAAAGTTACAAAAAAATTATATAAGATAGCTAATACTCCTAAAACATTTCTAGAATTAGGAATAGATAACATTAAAAATTATATTAATACTATAGGAATATACAATATAAAAGCAATTAATATTGTTAGAACTTCTTATATTTTATTAAATTATTATAAAAATAATATTCCTTCAGATCGTTATTTACTAGAATCTTTACCTGGTGTAGGGAGAAAAACTGCAAATGTTATATTAAATAACGTTTATAACAAACCTACAATTGCAGTAGATACTCACGTTTTTCGCGTATGTAATCGTACTAAATTTTTAGTAAGCAAAAATGTTAAACAACTAGAAGATAAATTAGTAAAAACATTACCAAATATGTTTAAAAAAAATATAAGCAATTGGATGATTTTACATGGTCGTTATATATGCAAATCTCGTAAACCAAACTGTAATGTATGTATTATTAAACATTTATGTGAATTTCCAGAAAAAAATAATTTTTTATTGCAAAAATCTACTTAATTAGTTTATAACCAATCAATCAAACAATGTTTTTTTTTACCTCTACGAATCAATGTATATTTATTAAAATATTTATCACTTTTTTGAAACTGGTATTTTTGATTTAATTCTTTTTTTCCATTAATATAGATAGCATTTTGACTTATTAAAGTACGTGCTTGACTTAATGAAGGAGCAAAATTTGCTTTTAGTAATGCTTGTTGTAAATAATTATCAGATTTTTTTAATTTAATAGTTGGCATGCCATCATAAGCAAGTTCTTCAAAATCCGATTCAGTCATATTATTGAGATCATTAGTAAATAAACAGTTAGTTATATGTTCTGCTGTAATCAAGCCTTTTTCACCATGAATTAAATAAGTTACTTTTTGTGCTAAAATTTTTTGTGCTGCTAAATGATCTATAATATTATTATTTTTTAGGTTATTTATCTCTTCAACATTCATAAATGTAAAAATTTTTAAAAAACGATATACATCTGTATCAGAAGTATTAATCCAAAATTGATAAAATTTATATGGAGTAGTTTTATTGGCATCTAACCATATTGTTTCATTTTCAGTTTTACCAAATTTAGTACCATCAGATTTAGTGATCAAAGGAACAGTTAAACCAAAAACTTGTTTGTTATTTAGACGACGTGTTAAATCAATACCTGATGTTATATTTCCCCACTGATCGGAACCACCAATTTGTAAAGAAACATTATATTTTTTATTTAAATATGCAAAATCATAACTTTGCAACAAATTATATGAAAATTCAGTAAAAGATATACCATAATCATCTCTATTTAGACGTTGAATAATAGATTCTTTATTAATCATTTTATTCACAGAAAAATATTTACCTATATCTCTTAAAAAATCTAATAGATTGATGTTATCAAACCAATCTAAATTATTTAAAATCATGACACTATTGAATTCAGAATTAATATTTAAAAAATTAGCAATTTGTCTTTCTATTTTGTTACTCCAATATTTTACAATTTTACTTTCATTCAGTTTACGTTCTTTAGATTTAAAACTAGGATCACCTATTAATCCCGTAGCTCCTCCTATTAATATAATTGGTCTATGTCCAGCATTTTGAAAATGTTTTAAACAAAACAATGGTACTATATGACCTAAATGTAAACTATCTGCAGTAGGATCAAAACCACAGTAAAGAGATATTGGTTTTTGTAATAACTTATTTAACAATGATTCTTTATGAGTTAATTGAGTGATTAATTCTCTTTCTTCAAGAATTTTTATAATATTACTATTACTCATTTTAATAATCCAAGTTAATTAACTAAAAAAATACATCTTATCAAGTTACATTTATTTAAAAATGTAATTATCAAATATGTTATATAAATATATATCATATTTATATTTTTCAAAAGCAATAAACTTAAGGAGCGAGTCTATTTATATCCCAAATATCATTATGTTTTTCATATAAGAATCTATCATGAAGTCTATATTTACCTCCTTGCCAAAATTCCATAGTATTAAATTTTACTTTAAATCCACCCCAAAAATCAGGTAAAGGAATATCGCTTTTTTTAAATTTATTTTTAATCAATACAAATTTTTCTTCAAGTATATCTCTTGAAGAAATATTACATGATTGATTTGATGCCCAAGTGCTAATTTGGCTTTCACGTGGACGACTTTGAAAATATTTTAATACTTCTATAGTCGATAATTTTTCTACTTCACCAAGTATCATTAATTGTCTTTCTAAAAAATGCCATAAAAAATGTAAAGAAATTTGAGGATTATGTAATAAATGAATAGCCTTCCTGCTATTTAAATTAGTATAAAATACCATACTGTTAGTATCATAATGTTTTAATAATACTACACGTTGATAAGGTCTGTTATTTTTATCTACTGTTGCTATTGTCATAGCTGTTGGATCGGGCAAATTATATTCACAAGCTTGTGTTAACCAATTTTCAAATAAAATTATAGGATTATTTGGCAAATCTTTTCGACATAGTTTCCCTTTTATATACTCTCGCCTTAAACAAGATATAGCATGTATTTTTTTTTTCATAATAATTTGCTCATTTATATAATATATCTTATAATAAAAATGTTTATTTAATTTTCATATTTATAAGCAAGAACTATTTATGTTATGACACATGTTTTAACAAAAATTTTTTATATATACGACTATATTGTATATATATACGATATGTGTGATTTATGTCATAAATAAATTTTTTAAAAAATTTATTTATGTATTATATAGTGCTAATGAGTTTGTAAAAAAACATGTTATTATTTGTTATTTGGTAAAGATATAGATGTATTATATAACTACACATGAAATATGTGTATGCTTGCTATAAAAATATAAAATTATTTTAATAGTCTATGTACAGTTCAAATAAATATTCATCATTCTAAATGCATCAAAAATGAATTTAAAATACACTATTTTTAGTTAAAAATCTATTATTGAATAACAAAATTAATGCATACATTTGTTTTGATCTAAATCATTTAATTATTGTTTCATAATCAATAATTAGCACTAAACTAATAAGTTAAAATAGTTTTTAATACATTATATTCTCTATAATATTACTTAATATAAAATTAAATATGTTGTCTTTTTAACTAATTGATAAATAAAAATATAATAAACAAATTTCTTGCATAATTTGTTTATTATAATAATTTTTATATATTAATAACTATTTAATAATAAGCTATTTATGTCTGAATTAAATGATTCCAATGCAATTAATCAACGTTTTCGAGGTTTTTATCCTGTTGTAATTGATGTTGAAACTGCAGGTTTTAATGAACAAACTGATGCTTTATTAGAAATAGCTGCCATGACATTAAAAATGGATAAAGAAGGATGGATTCATATTAATGAAACACAGCATTTTAATATAGAACCTTTCAAAGGTTCTATATTAAATTCTGCATCACTTGATTTTACAGGAATTGATCCAAGTAATCCTTTACGTGGGGCAGTTAGTGAATATGAAGCTCTTAACTCTATTTTTAATATGATACGTCAAGGAATAAAAGATACTAATTGTAATCAAGCAATTATGGTAGCGCACAATGCAACTTTTGATTTTAAATTTGTAGCTGCTGCAGCTGAACGTGTATCTTTAAAAGATAATCCATTTCATCCATTTGCTACTTTCGATACAGCTTCATTAAGTGGACTTGTATTAGGTCACACTGTATTAGCTAAAGCATGTAAAATTGCTGGTATAGGATTCGATACTAGCAATGCACATTCTGCTCTATATGATACTGAACAAACTGCAATATTGTTTTGTGAATTAGTAAATCGTTGGAAACGATTAGGAGGATGGCCACCGAATTGATTTTTTACTAATAATGTAAAATAAAACAAGTAATTCAATAATATTAAATATTATTGAATTATATTATTGTTTATGTTGATTGGTTTTTTGTAGTATGTCTTGTAATTTATTATTTTGAAACATTTCTACTATAATATCGCAACCGCCTATTAATTCTCCATTTACCCATAACTGGGGAAAAGTTGGCCAATTAGAATACTTAGGTAATTCTCTTCTAATATCTGGATTTTTTAAAATATCTATGTAAGAAAATTTATAACCACAAGCTGATAAAATTTTTGCTACTTGATCAGAAAAACCACAACTAGGTAATTGGGGTGAACCTTTCATGTATAATAAAATCGAATGTTCTGCAATTTGAGTCTGAATCTTTTTTACAGTACTTATATTCATATATAAATGTCCTAAAAACAATATGCACTTAATATATTATATATATGTATTATATGTTATACAATACAAATATAATTTTTATTGGATGTTTTAAAATAACAAAAAATACTCAAATGCATTTTAAAATATATCTTTATTATAAATAATTAATTATAAAACTAATGATAAATATATCTTATATATATAAAATATATTTACAATAAATTTATATAAATTAAAATTATTTAGTTATTCATATAAATCAGTATTATGTTGATAAATTTAAATTTTTACCAACAATGTTCGTTTTATAGTTATACATAATGCGTTCAACTGTATCTACTATTGCTTGTGTTTTAAAATCTATTTCAATATTGACACTATCGCCAATATTTTTTTGACTAATTGTAGTACGTTTAATAGTTTCTGGAATTAAAAATACAGAAAATTTATTTTTAGTAATTGTACTAACTGTAAGACTAATACCATCTATACTAATAAATCCTTTATAAAAAATATATTTCATTAAATTTAAATTTTTCATTTCAAACCATACTTCATATTTTTTATTTGTTATAACGATTTCTTTTATTTTAGCAGTAGTAACTACATGTCCAGATAATAAATGACCTCCTACTTCACTATTTAATGTTATTGAGCGTTCTATATTAACTAAATCTTCTATGCATAATTCATTTAAATTGGATATTTTAAGTGTTTCCTCAATTAGATCAAAACTAATCAAACTATCATTAATATCCGTAATAGTTAAACAACAGCCATTAATCATTACAGAAGATCCTAAATTTAAACCTAATAATAATTCTTTAGAGAATTTTAAAATAGCAGTATTATACAAATTTTTTTTTCTAATATGTACTATTTCAGCAATACCTTGAACAATACCAGTGAACATATTTGTTACTCTTATAAGATTTATAGTCAATATATTTTATAGATGAATATTTATTAATATTTTATATATTTAGTAATTGACATTAACTATGTCATTTCTTTATGATATCAATAATATTGAACTTAATTGTTTTAAATTGCGTCTTTAGCTCAGTTGGTTAGAGCATCACTTCGACATAGTGAAGGTCAATGGTTCAAATCCATTAAGACGCATGTCATTAATTTCATAATAAATTGTTTGATGGTCTATTTATAAATCTTCACGAAAACTTATTTAAGTTGAAATGTGTTATCAATTATTCATTTAAATAATTACATGTATTTTTTTATGAAACAATTTTCAATAATTTACAATAATGATAATTATTTTAAATTATAAATTAAATAAATTTAATTATTCATCAATAACATAATATTTATTTTATTATATATTGTTTAACTACTTTAAGTATATAAATAATTATTTCTTCAATTCCTTTTGAACGAGTGGGTGTAATATATCTTATTAATTCAAGTTTATGAAATAAATATCTAATATCTAATGAAATAATATCATTAACAGATAAATTTTTATAAAAAATAAAAATTATTGCTATAAGTCCTTTAACAATAGAAGAGTTGCTATCACCTTCAAATATAAAAGTATTATCGTGATGCGGGGTTATTTTAATCCACACTTGACTATGACAACCAGATATGATATATTTGTTGCTGTATAGATCGTTTGATATTTGTGGTATTTTTTCTCCAAGTTCAATGAGATAAAGGTATTTTTCTTCCCAATTAATACAGCGATTAAAATTAATAATTAATTGCTCTTTATTTGGTAAAGTCATATTAATTACTCCATTGAACTATGTTTTTTTAAAAGTGTATGAATACGTATTAAAGACGATATTAATCGATCAATTTCCTTTTCGCTATTATAAAATGCAAAAGAAACTCTACACATTGATTTTACTTTGTAAAAACGCATTAACGGCATAGCACAGTGATGTCCTGTACGGATTGCAATTCCATATTGATCTAAAAAACTTCCAACATCAAAAGCAAGATGATTACCTAGATTAAAAGCAATAATACCAACATTGTTATGTAATGGACTATATATTTGTATATCAGGTACTAATACTAATTTATCTTGAAGATAATGCATTAATGTTTTTTCACGTTGATGTATTACATGTAATCCAATTTCATTAATATAATCTAAAGCGGCACCCAA
Organism: Pantoea sp. Brub; assembly: GCA_016642085.1. GTDB lineage: Bacteria > Pseudomonadota > Gammaproteobacteria > Enterobacterales > Enterobacteriaceae > Pantoea_C. The sequence continues at coordinate 60,284 of VOQV01000002.1, forward strand.
TCCAATAATTCCACCTATGTTTGGAGTACCAGCTTCAAAACGCCAAGGTATATCGTTCCATGTAGTTCCAGTTGGTAATAAAACATTTTCAATCATAGCACCACCACCTTCCCATGGAGACATTTCATGCAATAATTGTTCTTTGCCATATAAAACTCCAATACCATTAGGTCCATACATTTTATGACTTGAAAAAACATAAAAATCACATCCTATATCTTGAACATCAATTTTATTATGCATGATTGCTTGTGCACCATCTACTAAGGTAATCAGACCTGCAGCTTTAGCTTGTGCAATAATTTTTTTTATTGGATTTATAATCCCCAAAACATTAGACACATGAGTAATTGCTAATAATTTTGTATTTTTATCAATTAATTGATCAATTTTATTTAAATCTAATTCACCATTATTTGTTAAAGGCAATATACGAATTTCTATACCAGTATTTTGTGCTAATATTTGCCATGGAACTATGTTTGAATGATGTTCCATTTCAGTAATAATTACATTATTAATATGACTTAATTTATTTTTAAATAAGCTATTAGCTACTAAATTAATACCTTCAGTAGTACCTTTAACAAAAATAATTTCTTCTTTTGATTTAGTATTTAAAAACTTTGATAGTTTAGTCCGTATGTTTTCTATATTCATAGTAGCTTGCATACTTAGTGTATGAATACCACGATGTACATTAGAATAATCATTTTGATAAAAATAATTTTCAGCATTTATGACTTGAATTGGTCTTTGAGTACTTGCTGCATTGTCAAAATATGTTAATGGATGATTATTAATCTTGCGTTTTAAAATAGGAAAATCAGACCTAATTTTTTCTAGATTAAATTCTTTTGCAGATTTTTTCATATTTATTTTTTAGATAATAAAATAGATAAATGTTTAAATATACTATAACGCAATACATCATTGTCTAATGATTTAATTAATTCCACAATAAATGCATCAATAATCATTTGTTTTGCATTATTTTTGCTAATACCTCTTGATCGTAAATAGAAAATATGTTCTTTATCAATATAACTAACAGTAACACCATGACTACATTTGACATCATCTGCATAAATTTCTAATTGAGGTTTAGTATTAACTTCTGCACATTTACCTAATAATAGATTTTTGTTAATCATTTGACCATCAGTTTGTAGTGCTTTTTTATTAACTTTAATATGACCATTAAATATCGCATGACCGTAATCGAATACTACAGTTTTATGCATTTGTCTGCTAAAACAATAACCTTGATTATGTTCTAAATACGTACGAGTATCGGATACTATGTTCTTATTAGATAAAGATAAACTATTAACTACTAATTTTGAATATTTACCATTTAATTGTATACTATTATTGTGACGAGTAACATTTGATCCTAATAAAAAAGTATTGCTAATTACCTTTGAATTATCTCCAATGATAATATCATTATGAGAAAAATGATAGCTTGTATTTTTTTCAAATATCAAATTAGTATGTTTTAAAGATGCATTATTGCCAATATTAAAAGTAAAACGTGAACCAGTAAAATGTTTATTAGAATTTAAAGAAACATAATGTTCTATTACTTCAATTTTGCTATTTTTGCCTAATTGCAAATGATGACGATAATGTATCATATTCATGAATTTTTTTTGACCACTATTAATATGTAATATATAAAGTGGTTTAGATGCTGTTATATTTTTTTCTATACTAATAATACTAATTTTATTTACTAAACTTTCAGTTAAGTGTAAAAATATTTCTGATTGAACATGTAAGGGTAATTTAATATTTTGGTTTAAATCATTATGTTTTATTTTAAATATTTCTGTATCAATACTACTTAATGATGATTGGAATATACCATTAACAAATATTATACGTACTGAATCTATTGGTATTGCTAATTTATTAATTTCTTCAATATTTAATGGTTTCTCTTGGGTAGGTAATATAAATTTCTGAGATAAAAGGTTATTTAATGGAAAATATTTCCAATTTTCGTGTTTGTTAGTTGGTATACCTAAATTTATTAAATGATTCCAATGTTTTTGAGCATGATTAGAATTATTATTAATTTTAAATAATTCATACCATTTGTTAAGAACAGGATCATTGCTTTTCAGTAAGCCATCCATAACCTTTTTCCTCTAATTGTTTTACTAATGAAAAATCACCAGATTTTATAATCTTACCTTGATATAAAACATGTACCCAGTCTGGTCTAATATAATTTAAAATACGTTGATAATGTGTAATTAAAATAAAAGAACGTTGTTTACTTCTTAAAAGATTAACAGCACCTGATATATTTTTTAATGCATCAATATCTAATCCAGAATCAGTTTCGTCAAGAATACACAATTTAGGTTCTAATAGCGACATTTGTAAAATGTCATTTAATTTTTTCTCTCCACCAGAAAAACCTACATTGACTGAACGAGTTAATAAATCTGCAGATATTTTTAAAAAGTTAATTTTATCTTTAATAAAATTATTAAATTCAAAACGATCTAGTTCTTTTTCATTACGATATTTCCTTATTGCGTTTACAGCAGTATGTAAAAATAATTTATTACTTAGACCAGGAATTTCTACTGGATATTGAAATGCCATAAAAATTCCTTCATGAGCTCTTTCTTCAGGAGATAATTCCAATAAATTTTTATTATTAAATATTAATGAACCATTAGTAACATTATAATTTTTGCGACCAGTTATAACTGTTGCTAAAGTACTTTTTCCTGAACCATTAGGTCCCATCATAGCATGTATTTCGCCTGATTTAATTTCAATATTTAAATCATGTAAAATATTTTTATTATCAATACTAACATTTAATTTTTTAATACTTAACATCATGATTCCTTAGCATTATTGCTAGGTTATTTTATTTGTATTATATTAACCAACACTATGCTCAAGATTAACAGTCAACAGTTTTTGAGCTTCTACAGCAAATTCTAATGGTAATTTAGAAAATACATCTTTGCAAAAACCGTTTACTATCATCATAATAGCGTTTTCTTCACTAATACCTCTTTGCAGAAAATAAAACATCTGATCTTCTCCTATACGAGAAGTAGTTGCTTCATGTTCTACTTGCGATTTTTTATTGGATATTTCTATATAAGGAAAAGTATGTGCTCCACAATTATTACCAATTAACATAGAATCACATTGAGTAAAATTACGCGCATTATCTGCTTTTGGAGTAATTTTTACTAAACCACGATATGTATTTTGACTTTCACCAGTAGATATACCTTTTGATATTATAATAGATTTTGTATTTCTTCCAATGTGAATCATTTTGGTTCCACTATCAGCTTGTTGATGTCTACTTGTCAGCACAACTGAATAAAATTTTCCCACTGAATAATCACCTTGTAAAATACAGCTAGGATATTTCCAAGTAATTGCAGATCCAGTTTCAGATTGTGTCCAGGACATTTTACTATATTTTCCTTTACATAAAGCACGTTTAGTAACAAAATTAAATATTCCTCCCTCCCCTTTTTCATTACCTGGAAACCAGTTCTGTACTGTACAATATTTAACTTCAGCATTTTTAAGCACAATTACTTCAACTACTGCTGCATGTAATTGATAAGTATTACGCATTGGAGCAGAACATCCTTCAATATAACTAACATAACTATTTTCATCTGCAATTAAGATAGTTCTTTCAAATTGTCCAGTTTTTTCTGCGTTAATACGAAAATAAGTTGATAATTCCATTGGACAGCGGACACCTTTAGGTATATAAATAAAAGTACCATCTGATGCTACCGCTGCATTTAATGATGCAAAAAAATTATCATTAATTGGCACGACACTACCAAGATATTTTTTTACTAACTCCGGATATTCTTGGATAGCTTGATTAAATGAACAAAAAATAATTCCATATTTTAATAATTGTTTTTGATATGTAGTTGCTACTGAAACTGAATCAAAAATAGCATCAATTGCTACTTCTTTATCGTCTTTAACTGGAATTCCTAATTTATGAAAAGTTTTTTCTACTTCTTGAGTAAGATAATTTTTTTTAACTAATAGATTAGATTTGGTTAAATTATCTTTTTTTGACAAATAATTATCGTGATTACAATCATCACATTCAGGAGCTGAATAGTATATATAATTTTGATAATTTAAATTATTATAATGTGCTTTTAGCCAATGTGGTTCTTTCATTTTCAACCAAGCAAAAAATGCTTTAAGACGAAATTCTAGCATCCAATTTGGTTCATTACGTTTTTTTGAAATTTGACGTACAACATCTTCGTTAATTCCGTAAGAAAATGTTTCATTATTTAATTCAGTAACAAAACCCTCTTTGTAATGTAATTTATTTGTATTTTTTTTTTTATTATTAGGTAAATTTTTGTATTCTGACATATTATTGTTTACTCGATACTAAAACTATCTCCACATCCACAAGAGTATTGGGCTTTAGGATTATTAAATTTAAAGACTTCATTTAATCCATCTTGAATATAATCTATTTCCATACCATCAATAAAAGGCATTGCTTGAATAGGAACAAATACATCTGCTCCGTAATATGAAAATTTTATTTCGTTTCCTGAGATATTTGTAGTTAAATTTAGCATATAACTAAAACCAGCACATCCAGATTTTTTTATGTTAATTAATAGTCCTGTTGATTTTGGATGATTTAAATTTAATTTAATAATTTGTTTAGCTGCATTTTTAGTTAAGGTTATTCCTTTCCATATAGTATTATTAGGTGAAAATTCTTTCATATTAACATCTCTCAAATGTATTATATTGGAAATATAATTTAATAAATAATAACTTAAGTTATTATTTATTAAATTTTTAAATTCAATATTAACACATAATATTATATATTTTCATTATATATACATAGTATATTAAATTACTATGAATATAATAAATACATTCATAAATGAATATATACAAAGATATATATGTAAAAATTATATTTTATTATTTTATAATAATATTAGCATACTTAAATTGCTTAAAACTTAATATAAGTTATACCTTATATATAATTTATATGTATGAATCAATAATCAATTTGATATCTGTAAATTCAACAAAAATATACTTATTCTATTTTTGAAACAAAATGAAATTGAAATATTATTTATTTAAAAGTATAAATGGTTAAAAATAATAATAAAATTTAATTAATGATAATGTTGAAATAGAATATAATCTATATTAATTAAAACACTAGTCTATATTTTAATTAAAACATAGATCTCTTAAATTTTTATAAAATAACTATATATTTAAGGTATATTGTATTTAAAAATAAATTGTAATAATAAAAATACTATTAAATAATTACACTTAAAATATAAAAGTTATTTAAAATATTATTTAAATAATAATATAGTTTATAATAATAATTATTCTAAATAATTATTAGGACAATAATAATGAACATTGTATATAAAAATATGGATATAACGCAAATATTTTTTACTTTATTATTTATAATATTATTAATGATATCTTGTTTGTGGATTATTGAACCATTCATTCTTAGTTTCTCTTGGGCAAGTATGATAGTTATTGCTACTTGGCCTATAATGATAAAATCACAAAAAATACTATGGGGTAATCGTTTTTTAGCAGTATTATTAATGATCACTTTGTTATTACTTTTGTTTATTATTCCAATTACATTAATAGTGAATATATTAGTTGATAATATTACATTAATTATGAATTGGACTAAACATAATCATAAACTACCAGAGTTAACATGGTTAAATAATATTCCAATTTTTGGTAAAAGATTGTTTTATAGTTATAACAAAATATTATCAGACAATACTTCTGGTATAATGCTTAATTTGACACCATATATAAATCGTATTACTAGCTTTTTTTTATCACAAATTACTCATTTAAGTAGTTTTTTAATTAATGTAGTAATAATGTTATTGTTTAGTACTGTGCTTTATTTTCATGGGGAAAAAGTATCTAAAAATATTATTTATTTTTCTTCTCGTATTGCAGGTAATAGAGGGAAAGCAGTAATATCATTAGCAGTTCAGTCTATTAGAGGAGTAGCTTTAGGTGTAGTAGTTACATCTTTAATTCAAGGTATATTAGCTGGTATTGGTTTAAGTTTCTCAGGTATACCATATGCTATAATATTAACAATATTAATGATTTTTTTCTGTTTAATTCAATTAAGTTCTTTACTAGTTTTAATCCCAGCTATTATATATTTATACTGTATTAATAACAATACTTTAGGTACCATATTACTAGTATGGAGTATAGTAGTAGTTATATTAGATAATGTGTTACGATTAATGTTAATTCGTATTCGTGCTAATTTGCCATTGATCCTTATTTTACCAGGAGTAATTGGTGGATTAATAGCTTTTGGAATGATTGGATTATTTATTGGACCAATTGTGTTAGCCATATCTTATAGATTAATTTTAGCATGGATGTATGAAGTACCATTTTTAAATCACCATTTAAATGAACATAGAAAAAAATGATAAATATCACTATTACTAAATAGTGCATAATATTTATATTTTTTGCAATTATCATATTAAAGATCTATTGATGTTTATGTATTTAATCTATATTAAATAAACATATTTTTGATGGAAACGTAATTGATTTTTAATAAACTCAGTAATTGTAAAGAATTTATTCTAATGAATATATTAAAATATTCATTAGAAATGAATTTTTAATAAATAGTTAGATAAAAACATAATCATAAAATTTTTACTAAAAATTATTGTTTATAATCTTTTATATTTTTAACACGATTTCTAAATTTTAGCCCTGGTCGAAACGTAACCACACGACGTGCAGTAACTGCAATATTTTCGCCAGTTTTTGGATTTCTGCCTGGACGTATTTTTTTTTCTTTTAATTCAAATTTACCAAATCCAGATAACTTTAATAGTTCTCCCTGTTCCAAAATACAACAAATTTCTTCAAAAAAAATATTGACTAATTCTTTTGAATTTTGTTTATTTAACATAAGTTTTTTAAATAAAAATTCTGATATTTCAGCTTTTGTAAGCGCCATAGGTTTAATCCCTCAAGGTTACCTTGAATCGCTTTTTTAATGCCATAATACATTTTTCTATAATGGCAATTATTTCTTCTTCTTTAAGTGTTTTATTAATATCTTGCACAATTAAACTAATTGTAACGCTTTTAAAACCATTAGCAATACCAATACCTGTATACAAATCAATTAATTTGACATTAATTAATTGATTTATATTCATTCCTTTACATGTGTTAATTATATCTTCTATCGGAACATTTTCATTTACTATAATAGATATATCTCTTTTATTTGAAGGAAAACATGAAATTGTTTTTATTTTAGATAGATAATTATATTCTAGAATAGCATGCCATTCAATTTCAAATAAAAAAAAATTATCTTTCAATTTTAGCTGTTGCTTTAAATGTGGATGAATTAAACCGATAGAACCAATTTTTTGATTATTTAAATAAATAGATGAACTACATTTTGGATGACAAATCCAATTGAATTCATTACAGAAATGAATATTATCTGCCATATGAGTGATATTAAATAATGATTCTAAATCTCCTTTTAAATCATAAAAATCAATTTTTCTACTTTTCATATCCCAATGTTCTTCAAAACGATTACCGCTTAATATACCAGCTAACAAAAATTTTTGATCAACACCTAAGGTATTATTTTTATTAGGTGTAAAACATAATCCAGTTTCAAACAAACGAATTGTATTTTGTTGTCTGTTTTTATTATAAATAGCAGTTTTTATTAAACCGTTCCATAATGATAACCGCATAACTGACATTTCTTCAGATATAGGATTTAAAATTTTAAAAGCTTTTTGTTTTGGATGTATTAATTCTTGTATTATTGGATTAACAAAGCTATATGTTACAATTTCTTGATAACCTCTATTCACTAAACAATTTTTAATTGCTTGTAATGATAAATGAGTATTTTTGCTTTTAAATGATATTAAATTAGTGTAAATAGGTATTTTAGGGATATTTTCATAACCAAAAATACGTACTATTTCTTCAATTAAATCTGATTCACAATGAATATCAAATCTCCAACTTGGTACTATTACTTTCCATTTGTTTATTTTTAATGTAACATGAAAACCTAACCTAAATAAAATATCAACTATCTGATTATCAGAAATACTATAACCTATTAAACGATCTATATTTTTACGGTATAAATTAATAGATAATTTCGATGGTAATAATTTTTTACAAGTGTTATCTATTATTGAACTAGTTTGACCTCCACAAATATCTAATATCAATTGCGTTACACGTTCAAGTACTGTATATTGTATATTAAAATCTACTCCTCGTTCATAACGACGAGATGATTCGCTATTTAAACCACATGCACGAATGCTTTTAGCAATTATTGATGGATTAAAGTAAGCACATTCAACTAAAATATTTTTAGTGTTTTTATTTATATTAGAATATTCATTACCGTAAATACCAGCTAAAGATAAAATTTTCGATTCATCTGACATTATTAATATATCTTTATTTAATTTTATATTTTTATTATTTTGTAGTACAAATAACTCATATTCTTTAGCCATACGTACAGTAATATTACCATCAATAATATCAAGATCAAAAACATTTAAAGGTTGACCCCATTCAAGTAAAATATAATTATTAATATCTAATAATACATTTACAGAATTAATACCACAACGACGTAACTTTTCTTTCATCCATAAAGGAGTAGTAGCATTAATGTTAATATCCTTTACGATACGACTTAAATAACGAGGACATGCTTCTTCAGCATCAATATGGATAGTAATAAGGTTATCATTTATTTTAGGAAGAACAGGATTAATTTTAAATGTATTTATTGATAAATTATTTAAAGCTGCAACATCACGAGCAATTCCCATGATACTTAAACAATCAGCACGATTTGGAGTAATATTTACTTCTACAATATTATCATTTAATTTCAAATAATTATAAACATCTAGTCCTATAGGAGCATCAATTGGAAACTCAATGATATCAGATTCATTTTTTGTAAGGCCTAATGTAGAAAATGAACAAAGCACTCCTTCTGAAATTAATCCATATAATTCCATTTTTTTTACTATACAATTTTTAGGTAATTTTGCACCTATAGTTGCTACAGCTACTTTTAAACCATGACGACAATTAGGGGCATTACTAATAATATTTAAAACGTTACCATTGTTAATGTTAACTTTAACAAATTTTATTATATCAGAATCACATTTATTTTTACATTCTATGATTTCTCCAATTACTATGTCGCAAAGTAAATCAGATACAGGGTAAACACACTCAACTTCTATACCACTCATGGTAATTTGTTCAGATAATTCAGTAATATTGATAGGTGGATTTACTAATTCTCTTAACCACATTTCGCTGAATTTCATTAAATATCCTAAATTTTTTTAAATTGTTGAAGAAAACGTATATCGTTTTCAAAAAATAAACGTATATCACTTATACCATATAATAACATTGCTAAACGTTCTACTCCTAATCCAAATGCAAAACCAGAATATATATTTGTGTCAATTTTCATTTGTAATAAAATTGATGGATGCACAAGACCACAACCTAATACTTCTATCCAGTGATTATTATCATCATTCATAATATCAAATTCAGCAGATGGTTCTGTAAAAGGGAAATATGATGGACGAAAACGAATCTTTATATCTTTTCCAAAAAAATAATTTAAAAAATCATACATAATACTTTTTAAATTGGAAAAATTTATATTTTTATCAATCATTAGTCCTTCTACTTGATGAAACATTGGAGTATGTTCTCGATCATAATCATTACGATATACTTTCCCAGGTGAAATAATACGAATAGGAGGTTTTTTGTGTTTCATTTCACGAATTTGTACAGATGAAGTTTGAGTACGTAATAAAATATTATCATTAAACCAAAAAGTATCCTGACTAGTGCGTGAAGGATGATATTTGGGAATATTTAGTGCATCAAAGTTATGATAACTATCTTCTATTTCTAAACCATATATAACTTCAAAGCTTAATTTATTAAAAAAATCTTTAATACGATTTATAGTGTGAGTAATGGGATGCAAACTACCATTTTCTATATATCGACCAGGTAAAGAAATATCTATTGATTTATCTAATAAATCTGCATCTAATGAAATAGAATTTAATTTATTTTTGCATGATTGAATATGTTTGATAATTTTATTTTTAGCTTTATTAAGGATGAACCCAGCTTTTGGACGTAGTTCTATTGGAAGATTAGATAATGAATTAAATTTTTGTGTTATATATCCTTTTTTACCAATATATTTTATACGTACTTTTTCAATTTCAGCAATACTGATTGATTGTTCAATTGCTGATATAGCTTTATTAAGTAAATTTTCTATTTCAAACATATTTGACTCTATTTTGTAAAAAATAATAAAATAACTAGTTGATTATTTAGTATACATAAAAATATAATCAAAAAACCTCCAGATGGAGGTTTTTTGAGATATTTATCTTATTTATAATGTATATTAATTAATCTCAAAAACAATATAAAAATATATAAAAAAATATTAATTATATATATTTAAATTAAAATTTATTTCATAAATTTTAATTCTTGAAATGAAATTGCATATAATTTATACTATTGCTGAATTAGCTTTTTCTATCAATGCAGAAAAAGCTAATTTATCAAATACAGCAATATCAGCTAAAATTTTACGATCAATTGTAATTGCTGCTTTTTTAAGAATATTTATAAAATAGCTATAAGATATATTATGTTGACGTGCAGCAGCATTAATACGTGCAATCCATAGTTGACGAAATTGACGCTTGCGTTGCCGACGATCTCTATATGCATATTGTCCTGCTTTTATAACTGCTTGAAAAGCAGCCTTATATGTGCGGGAACGTGCTCCATAATAACCTTTAGCTTTTTTTAAAATTTTTTTATGACGTATACGAGCAACAACACTGTGCTTAATACGAGCCATAAGAGATCTCCTATTTTGTATCCCATAAAAAATAATTTTTTTACATATATGGCAAACAATGATTTATTATATTTATATCACTTTTGGAAATCATGTTTTTAATACGAATCTGACGTTTATATTTAGTCGATTTTTTAGTTAACAAATGCCTTAAATTTGCTTGTTTGTATTTAAATCCTCCACAGGCAGTTTTTTTAAATCGTTTTGCAGCACTGCGTAAAGTTTTAATTTTAAATATTTTCAATACATTCACCTTATGTTACTTAATATATTAAGATATACGAAACATTTAAATATTTTTAAAATTTAAAATATTTCATATATTAAAATTTATTTTTTCTTAGGAGCTAGTATCATAGTTATTTGTCTTCCTTCAATTTTTGTTGGAAAAGATTCCACAACAGCTAAATCTAATTTTTCACATAAATCTATCCTTATACGATTTAAAACGTCGATACCAATTTGTTGATGAGCTATTTCTCTACCACGAAAACGAAGAGTAATTTTTGTTTTATCTCCTTCTTTCAAAAACCTAATTAAATTACGTAATTTAATTTTATAATCACTATTATCTGTTCCTGGACGAAATTTAATTTCTTTAATATGAATAATTTTTTGTTTTTTCTTTTGTTCCTTAGAAGATTTACTTCTTTCATAAATAAATTTTCCGTAATTCATAATACGGCAGACAGGTGGTTCAGCATTAGGACTAATTTCTACTAAATCAAGTCCTAAGTCTCCAGCCTTTTGTAAAGCTTCTTGTATACTAAAAATGCCAAGCTGCTCACCATCAATGCCTGTTAGGCGTATTTCATGTGCATTGATTTCATTATTTATACGATCAGAATGCGTTACTTGCATTCTTTTTCCACCTTTAATACTTTATTCCTCCAATTGATAAAGATTACGACTACAAATTTCGTTATGTAGTTGTTTAATAAAAATATGTATATCCATAGAACCTATATCTTTACCTTTTCTAGTGCGAACAGATACATCACCGTTTTTTATTTCTTTATTGCCACATATTAAAATATAAGGAATACGACGTAATGTATGATCGCGAATTTTAAATCCAATCTTTTCATTTCTTATATCTATATTTACGCGAAAATTTTCTTTTTGCAATAGAGAAAATAATTCTTTGACATATTTTTGTTGTTTATCTGTTATATTCATTATTACTACTTGTATAGGTGCCAACCAAGTAGGTAACCATCCAGAAAATTCTTCTATTAAAATTCCAATAAAACGTTCAATAGAACCAAGAATAGCACGGTGAATTAATACTGGAGTTTGATGATTATTATTTTTATCAATATAAAATGAATTAAGACGTTTAGGCAATGAAAAATCTAATTGAATAGTGCCACATTGCCAAGCACGATTAATACAATCTAATAAAGTAAATTCAATTTTTGGACCATAGAAAGCTCCTTCACCTGGTTGGATATTAAAAGTAATATTGTTTTCTTTTAATGCAAGAATTAATTTTTTTTCTGCATTATCCCAAACAGTATCTACTCCAATACGTTTAGTAGGACGAGTAGATAAATTCACAATAACTTTTTCAAAACCAAAAGTTTTATAAATATCATAAACCATACGTATACAGTTACTAATTTCAGTTTGTACTTGATCTTCTGTACAAAAAATATGTGCATCATCTTGTGTAAAACTACACACTCTCATTAAACCATGCAGAGCACCAGACAATTCATTGCGATGACAATTTCCAAATTCAGCTATTCGTAATGGTAAATCACGATAAGATTTCAAACCTTGATTAAATATCTGTATATGTCCTGGACAATTCATAGGTTTAATACAATATTCTTTGTTATCTAAAATGATAGTAAACATTGATTCTTTATAATTTTCCCAATGTCCAGTCTTTTCCCATAATGCTTTTTCCATAATTAATGGACTAGTAACTTCTTGATATTCATATATTTTTAATTTACTAGCAATAAATTTCTTTAATTCATTAAATATAGTCCACCCATCATTATGCCAAAAAACCATACCTGGTGAATCTTCTTGTATATGATATAGATCTAATTGTTTACCAATTTTCCTATGATCACGTTTGATTGATTCTTCTAATCTATGCAGATATATTTCTAATTGTTTTTTATTTGCCCATGCAGTACCGCAAATGCGTTGTAGCATTTTATTATTACTATTTCCTTGCCAATAAGCTCCAGAAACTTTTTGTATTTTAAAATAACTGCAAAATTTTATATTAGGAACTTGTGGACCAGAGCAAATATCAATGTAACCTTGATGATTATATACATTAATATATTTATTTTGCTTATTATTAATTAAATTTAATCGATAATTTTCTCCATTATTTTGAAAAAAAATTAAAGCTTCTTTTATGCTCATTTGCAATTTAATTATTTTGTAATGAGCACTTACTAATTGATTCATTTTTTTTTCTAATAATATTAAATCATTAGAGTTCAATGTATAATCGTTATCAATATCACAAAAAAAACCATTATCAGTTGTTTTCGTTAATGCAATTTGGCTATATGGCCATATTTTTTTTATTGCATAACTTAATAAATTTACACATGAATTACGAATAATTTCTAAACTAATATCATCTTGTATTGTAATAATAGATACTAATGAATCAGTATCTATTTTGTCTATAGAATCAACTAACTTACCGTTTACTATTCCAGCTATACAATATTTTGCTAAGTTTGAATCAATATCTGAAGCAATATCTATAACACTAACATTATGGTTATAGACACGCTGAATTCCATTTGAAAGAGTGACTAAAGGCATTATATATCCTTGCAATTTCTTCAGTAATATTAATAAACAATTAATAATAACTACATATGAAAGATATATTATTGAATAATTAATTATAATTTTACCGTAAGAATTTTAACATTTTTACATCAAAAGAAAAACTTATATCTCCGATAATAGTATATATTAATTAATTAATTTTTTTTATCAATATAAATTATTATTTAATAAATGCAAAAAGACATAGATATTAAATATATTATCAATTATGATTGAGATAATTGATATAAATTAACTTTAAAAAATAATCAAGTTATTAATTTAAATACCCTTAGTAAACTATTTAACAACATTAAATTAATCACAATTTTTTTAGTTATAATAAAATTAAATTGCTTATATATAATTAAATATATGATTATAATAAATAATATTTATATTATTATAAATATTAAAATAACGAGGTTGTGTTTTTATGATTTTTTATAAACCAATTATATGTGTTTTTTTTGATATGGATGGACTACTTATAGATTCTGAACCATTATGGATTCAAGCAGAAAAAGATATTTTATTAAAATTAAATATAAATTATTCACTTTATGAAAGTATACCTGATACTTTAGGTTTACGCATAGATCAAACAGTTGCTATGTGGTATGAATATTATCCTTGGAATACTCCTAGTCAACAAGAAGTTACTAAATTTATTATAGATCGCACTATGTTACTTATTAAACAAACAAAACCTTTAATGCCAGGAGTAGAATTTGCTCTGAAATTATGTAAAACAAACAAATTCAAAATTGGTCTTGTATCAGCTTCACCTTTATCAATGTTAGAAATGGTTTTGAAATTATTTAATTTAACTTGTTATTTTGATTTATTAATGTCTGCAGAATATTTGCTGTATAGCAAACCACATCCACAAATTTATTTAGATGCAGCAAATAAACTTAACATTAATCCACAGAATTGTGTTGCTATTGAAGACTCTTTAAACGGTCTGATTGCTACAAAAGCTGCACGCATGCGTTCAATCGTTGTTCCTTCAAGTAAGTATTATAATGATCCTCGTTGGTCTTTAGCAAACATTCAACTAAAAAATTTATTTCAATTACAATTAGATCACATATTAGGTTAGTTAAAATACAGATATCTTATAATATATAGGTTATGTATAAATGAAATTAATGTTTTATATTATAATTTGATATATTAATTGAATTATAAATTTAATACTTTGTAGTTTATAAATATTATATATTCTTATATACAGTTTAAGAATTTTTACAAAATAAATATATCAATAAATATTTTTATAAATAGGCTTTATTTATGACAGTAAATGGTCATATATTTTTTGCTATTGCTATTTCTATTTTTGCAAAAAAAATTGGAATTAATTTAATTATTATGCAAGCAGATTGGTGGCATCTTATTCCTGCTACAATATTAACTTGTCTTTTGCCTGATATAGATCATCCTAAATCATTTATTGGAAAAAGAATGCGTTGGATTTCACAACCTATCTCTAAAGTCTACGGACATAGAGGATTTACTCATAGTTTACTAGCGTTAATTTTTTTATGGATTATTCAAAATAATTTTATTAAATATTTTATTTTACCTAATGATGTAATGCATGGTATGATGTTAGGTTATTTAAGTCATATTATAGCTGATATGTTAACACCAGCTGGTGTTCCATTATTTTGGCCATATAGTAAACGTTTTTGTTTGCCTATTTTAAAAATAAATAAAAATAATTATACTGAACGCATATTATGTTTTAGTTTAATTATTTATGTAATATTTTTTCCAGTTTGTTTACCATATTTTAACATACAATATTGGTTCAATAAATTTTTTCACTCAATACAACATCTAATATTAAAGTAAATATCTTTGTTATATGATAACTCAAGGAAATTTAATGTCTCTTCAAAAAAAAATTATAAATATGTTTTATGTAAAACCTAATATTAATGTTAAAGAAGAAATACGAGTTAGTATTAATTTTTTAAAAAAGTATTTACAAGATAATGATCAAATAAAAACTTTAGTATTAGGTATTAGTGGTGGACAAGATTCTACACTTACTGGTAAATTATCCCAATTAGCTATTTCTGAAATAAGACAAGAAAGAAATGATAAACATTACAAATTTATTGCTGTACGATTGCCATATGGAATTCAATTTGATGAAAAAGATTGCCAAGATGCTATATCTTTCATAAATCCAGATATTTCTGTAGTAATAAATATAAAGGAATCTGTATTATCTAGTGAAAAAATTTTAAAAAATGCAGGTATTATATTGTCTGATATAGCAAAAGGTAATATGAAAGCCAGAGAACGTATGAAAATTCAATATAGTATAGCTAATATGAAACAAGGTGTTGTTGTTGGAACTGGTCATGCATCAGAAGCAATTACTGGTTTCTTTACTAAATATGGTGATGGAGGTTCTGATATAAATCCATTATTTCAATTAAATAAACGTCAAATCAAACAATTATTAATACATCTTAATTGTCCACAACATCTCTATTTAAAGAAACCTACAGCTGACTTAGAAGATTTGCATCCAGCAAAAGAAGACGAAATGGTATTAGGAATAACCTATGATAAAATTGATGACTATTTAGAAGGAAAAGAATTATCACCAAAGCACTCTAAGATTATTGAAGCATGGTATCTAAAAACAAAACATAAAAGACATCTTCCTATTAATATGTTTGATAAATATTAAAAATAAGTATTTTATTTTTAAATTAAAATTAATGATTAATAATCTATTAATCATTAATAGTTATAATTGTTTATGTAAATATTGACTGATACAAAATTGTAATATTAATTAATTTATACGATTTTTATTGGAAATTATTTTTAAATAACAGCTTAAATAAGCTGATATTATCGTTCAATATTACAAGCATAAAAATTTTTTTTATCATTTTTTACAATTAACACTTGAATAATAAATGTATGTTACAGATTTATTTATTGTACATATATTATCCTATAATAAGTGTTATTTTATCTGTACTAAATTATTTCAATTATGAATGCAATTTAACAAACGATTTACATGCATTAGTAAACCTTTCCATACCAATATCTATTTCGTTTAAGCTGATATTTAACGCTGGGGTAAAACGAATAACATTAGTACCGGCAATTAAGACCATAACTCTTTCTTCAGCAGCTAAATTACTTAAATCTTTTGATTTGTTAATAAAATGTGAATTTAATTCTGCACCTATCATTAATCCTAATCCACGTATTTCTTTAAAAAGATGAAATTTATTATTAATTTTTTTTAATGCTTGAATAAAAAAATCATGACTATTTTTTACCCCTATCATGAATTCAGGTTTGTTAATTAATTCTATAACTTTACCTGATACAGCTCCTGCTAACGGATTACCTCCATAAGTAGTGCCATGAGTACCTATACTCATACTGATAGCAATATCTTCTGTAGTAAGAAGAGCACCAATTGGAAATCCACCACCTAAAGCTTTAGCACTAGTTAATATATCTGGTACTACATCATAATGCATATAAGAATATAAATATCCTGTACGACCAATACCACTTTGTACTTCATCAAAAATTAATAAGGAGTCATATATATTACATAAATTACGTAATTGATGAAGAAATTTCTTCTGAGCTGGAATAACTCCTCCTTCTCCTTGAATTGGTTCTATAATTACTGCACAAGTATCATGATTAATTAATCGTTTTATTGATTCAATATCATTAAATAATGCGTGTTTAATTTTTTTAGGAAGAGGAGTAAAATATTTTGAATAATTAGATTTTCCTCCTGCAGCAACAGTAAATAAAGTGCGACCGTGAAAAGAATTAATAAAAGAAATGATATTGCGTTTATTTTTTCCAAAACGATCATGAGCTACTTTTCTTGCTAATTTCATTGCAGCTTCATTAGCTTCAGCTCCAGAATTACAAAAGAAAACTCGTTCTGCAAAAGTTAAGTCAATTAATTGTTTAGCTAAACGCAAAATTGGTTCATTAGTATATCCATTCCCTGTATGCCATAAATTAGCTGCTTGTTCTTGTAATGTTTGTTGTAACTGAGGATGAGCATGTCCTAGTGCATTAACAGCTATTCCACCAGTAAAATCTATGTAATCATTATTGTTTTGATCCCAAATTATTGAACCTTTTCCGTAAATTGGTATAAATTTTGCAGGAGTATAAATTGGTATCATACATTTGTCAAAATCACGACGTGAAATATTTATTGACATAATTATTATCCTATATTTTTAAGATTAAAATAATGATGATTATAAAAAACATTTAACATAAATTTATATTAATAGTATTAGTAGAACAGAAGGAATATTATAAATAATATTTAATTAATATTGAATGCACTACTGACATTATCAGTAGTTAACTACCGATAAAGATTTTATGTTTTAAAATTTTTTACTAAACAATCAATATCTTGCATTTGCATTAAAAAAGATTCGAGTTTATTAAGTGATAAAGCACAAGAACCATCACACATTGCTTTATTTGGATTAGGATGAGATTCAAGAAAAAGACCAGCTATACCAACTGCCATTCCAGCTCGTGCTAATTCATTTATTTGTGAACTACGACCACTTGATTGCATACTGAAAGCATCTCTTATTTGTAAAGAATGAGTTACATCAAAAATTACTGGTTTATTATTAGTGACTTTTTTCATTATATTAAAACCTAACATATCAACAATAAGATTATCATAACCAAAAATAGTACCACGCTCACAAAGAATAATTTTATTATTACCATATTTAATAAATTTTTCAACTATATATCCTGTTTGACATGGATTCATAAATTGAGGTTTTTTTACGTTAACAACTTTATTAGTCTTTGCTATTGCTTGTATCAAATCTGTTTGGCGTGCTAAAAAAGCAGGTAATTGAATTACATCTGCAATTTCTGCAATAAGTTGTGTTTGTGAAGTTTCATGTACATCAGTTAAAATTTTTACCTTAAAATTATCTTTTAATTCTTGAAAAATTTTCATACCTTCTTCTATACCAGGACCACGATAAGAATTAATAGAAGATCGATTAGATTTATCAAAAGATCCTTTAAATACATAAGGAATATTCAATTTATCAGTAATTTTTAAATAATTTTCACAAATATGCATAGCCAAATCACGAGATTCTAAAACATTCATACCACCAAATAATACAAATGGTAAATGATTAGCTATTTTTATATCACCAATAGTAATTATTTCTGACGACATTGTTTTTATCCATATATAAGTTTATATATAATATTTAATTATTTTTTAAAAATAATTTCAATTAAAAAATACTGTTAAATTAATTTTAGTAAATAAATTATAATTTATTTAGACCATTTACCAAAAGTTACTCGAGGATTACCTCCATAATCTTTGATTGTATCAATTTGTTGATAGCCAAATTTTAAAAATATTTTTCTTACAGCTTTACCTTGTTTCCATCCATGTTCTAATAAAAGCCAACCATTTTTTTTCAACCATTTAGGAGAATTTTTAATAATTATTTGCAAATCATCTAAACCTTGATTACTAGCTACTAAAGCACTATGAGGTTCGAATTTTATTCCTCTCATGCTAAGATGCATATCATCTTTATCAATATAAGGAGGATTACTAACAATTATATCAAACAAATTGGATTGTAAATCATTAAACCAATAACTTAAACAAAACAAAACATTACAAATATTAAGTTTATTAGCATTTTCTTTAGCTTTTAAAATTACTGTTTCAATATAATCTATTCCAATAATTTGACAATCTGGACGTTCAGTAGCAATCGCTAACGCAACATTACCAATACCAGTACCGAGATCTAGTATTTTTGATGGCATATTTGGTAAATGTTTTAACGCTTGTTCTACTAATATTTCAGTATCAACACGAGGAATCATAGTATCTTTACTTGTATTTAGTACTAAAGACCAAAATTCACAGGTTTTTATTATATAAGATATAGGTTCTCCTCTACAGAGTCTTAATAATAAAATTTCTAGTTGATCTAATTGTGCATCACTAAGTATAAATTCATCGAATGCAGTAAGCCAACCAAAAGATTTTCCGGTAACATAACTTAATAATATTTTTGCATCATATTTTAAATTTTTATCAATTTTATATGATAATTTGCTTATTTTATTAAACCAATTATTAATATTCATTTAATAATGATAATTGAATAATGTAATTTTCTTGAATAATTGGTTTAATTAAATATTCCAATTTCCCATTTAATATTTCTTCTAAACGATACATCGTTAAATTAATACGATGATCTGTAACACGGTTTTGTGGAAAATTATAAGTACGAATACGATCAGATCTATCTCCACTTCCTAACAGATTACGTCTTATATCAGCTTCTTTATTACGTTGTTGAGCTATTTTCATAGCATGGATGCGTGAACCTAATACTGTTAAAGCTTTAGCTTTGTTTTTATGTTGAGATCGTCCGTCTTGACATTCTACTACAATACCAGTTGGTAAATGAGTTATTCGTACTGCAGAATCAGTTGTATTCACATGTTGACCTCCTGCTCCAGATGAACGAAATGTATCTATTTTTAATTCATTAGTATTTATCGTTAACAAATCTTCTTTAGGTATTTCAGGTATTACTGCTACTGTACAAGTTGAAGTATGTATTCTTCCTTGTGATTCAGTTGATGGAATTCTTTGTACTCTATGGCCACCAGATTCAAATTTAAGTTGTTCATAAACAGCATTACCTTTAACAAGAATAATTATTTCTTTAAAACCACCATATTGACTATTATTGGTATTAATAATTTCAGTATTCCAATTGCATATTTCAGCAAATCTCATATACATCCGAAATAAATCTCCAGCAAAAATTGCTGCTTCATCACCACCAGTACCAGCTCTTATCTCTATAAAACAATTTAATTTATCATTTGGATCTTTAGGAAGTAACAGCATTTGTATGTCTTTTTCTAAAATTTCATTTTTTGCATATTCGTTTTGTAATTCATCTTTAATTATATCAATAAGTTCAAGATCAGCAGATAGCGTTTTTAGATCTTGAATATTTTTTTGTATTTTTTGCCATTGTTCAAAACAATTTATGACATTGCTCATATGTGAATATTCACGTGAAATTTTGCGAAATTTTTCTTGGTCATTAAATGATTTTTTATCATTTAATAAGACTTCTAAATTTTTATAATGTTTTTGCATTTTTTCCAGATTAGCAATAATAGATTTTTTCATTCAATTTTACAATTCCATAATAAATATTATACATTAAATGTCATTCATTCCTAAATTTGTCTCATAAAAATTTCTTAATTAATATTAAAAATTAAATTTTAATATTAATTAAATTAATCTTTAAAAAATTGCATTTTATATATTTAAGTAATCTACAGTATTTTTTATTTTTAAATAGTTATTTACAATTATAAATCATTTTATAATTATCTACATTATAAAAATATATATGATATATAATTATTTACTGTTAGTGTACATGTAATTATTTATAATTTTATGCTTATTATTTACTTAATAAGTTCTTTAAATATTAACAATATTTAATACTAAATATTTATACATTATACTTTTTGTGTGAATTAAAGTTTCATGTTGATATGTTATAAAATGTATGTTCAGCATCAAACAATATAATTAAATATTAATTACAAATAGATACTAAAAAAATACTTTTTTATTTACTTGTACGAATAATTGTATTAACAAATTATACATTTAATAAAATAAGTACAATCTTATTATAATTGTTTTTTAGAATATAAGAAATATAATATATTATATTATGTTATTCCAAATTATAAATTAATGTATTTATATATACTATATAAATACATTTCTAGTGTTAATATAAACCTATAAAAACACCATTTTGTACGAATAATAGTTTTATTTGTTTTTTTTAAAATTATTGGTTATATTATTTTAATAATATTGCGTTGTATAATAATAAATAGTTTTTTTGTTAGCATAAAATTATAAAAAAAATTACTGTAATGTCTTACGTATGACTACATAATTTAATAATGTATTTATTGTATCATTTAGTTTAAAAATAACATGCATGTAATATTATATGAAATATAAATTATTGATACATAGATACAATATTTTAAACTTATATTCATTTTCATTGATGTTTTTTTTAATTATTAAATATCACTGCTTAATTAGTGTTAATAATTTATCTATAAAATTTAAAAAAATTATACTATTACTACAAAATAAACAAATTTAAATATTATATCAATTGTTAAAATTAGAATTTAATAATTGATAATTATAACACTAATACAATATGTTTTTACACTATCTCAAATAATATTAAATTAACATAATTCTTCATATATACAAAAATTGAAAGTAATAATTGGGACTTCATATGATAACTATATGGCCTTCTCCAGCAAAATTAAATCTTTTTCTCTATATCAATAATCGTCGTTGTGATGGTTACCATAATTTGCAAACTCTTATTCAATTTATTAACTATTGTGATTTAATTACAATTGTATTAAATTATGATAATAAAATTAAGTTGTTAACACCATGCATTGGTATTTCTGAAAGAAAAAATTTAATTATACGAGCTGCACTTTTATTAAAAAATCAAGCATATAAAAAAGGTTTAATATCTATAAATGCAGGAGCAGATATTACTATTAAAAAAAAATACCTATAGGAGGAGGATTAGGAGGAGGTTCATCAAATGCAGCTACAACACTATTAGTGTTAAACTATTTATGGAATACTAGATTTACGATTCATGAATTAATGCAATTAGGTATGCAATTAGGTTCTGATGTACCAATATTTATTAGAGGTTATTCTGCATTAGTTGAAGGCGTTAATGAAAAATTTCAATTAATTCAACCAAAAGAACAATGGTATCTTATTACTTATCCTAAAAACATACAAATTAGTACAAAAATGATTTTTAATCACCCAAAATTATTTCGTAGTACGCCATGTTATAGTTATAAAAAACTTTTAAATTCTCCATTCAAGAATGATTGTGAATCATTGGTTAAAAATCAATTTAGCATAATTAATGATCTGATCAATTGGTTATCCAATTATGCTCCATCACGTTTAACTGGAACTGGTAGTTGTATTTTTTCTGAATTTAATACAAATAAAGATGCTCAAAAAATATTAAATATAATACCAAAATGGGCGAATGGGTTTATAGCTAAAGGTAATAATATATCTCCTTTATACAAGATGTTACTTAACAAGCATTAATTTATCTAAAATAGATTGTTATATATTTAAATTTTGTTATAGCGAAAGGTTTTATTATGAATAAAATGAAATTATTTACTGGAAATGCTGTTCCAGAATTAGCCCATCGTATTGCTAATCGTCTGTATACTAGATTAGGGAATGCTTCTGTAGGTCGTTTCAGTGATGGAGAAATCAGTGTAGAAATCAATGAAAATGTACGTGGAGGAGATATTTTTATTATTCAATCTACTTGCTCTCCTACTAATGATAATTTAATGGAATTAGTAGTTATAGTAGATGCTTTAAGGAGAGCTTCTGCTAGTCGTATTACTGCTGTAATTCCATATTTTGGGTATTCTCGCCAAGATCGAAGAGTGCGTTCTGCAAGAGTTCCTATTACGGCTAAAATAGTAGCAGATTTTTTATCTAATGTTGGGGTTGATCGAGTGCTTACAGTTGATTTACATACTGAACAAATTCAAGGTTTTTTCGATGTACCAGTTGATAATGTATTTGGCAGTCCAGTCTTACTAGAAGATATGCTACATTTAAATTTAGAAAATCCCGTAGTTGTCTCTCCTGATATTGGTGGGGTAATACGTGCTCGAGCTATTGCTAAATTATTAAATGATTCAGATATGGCAGTGATTGATAAACGTCGTCCAAATGTCAATGTTTCTCAAATAATGCATGTTATAGGTGATGTGAATAATAGAAATTGTATATTAGTTGATGATATGATTGATACTGGTAGTACTTTATGCAAAGCAGCAGAAGCCTTAAAAGAACGAGGCGCAAAATGTGTTTTTGCATATGCTACTCATCCTATTTTTTCTGGTAATGCAGTACAAAATTTATATGAATCATCTATAGATCAAGTTATTGTTTGTGATACAATTCCTTTATCTCAGCAAATTAAAGCTTTACCTAACGTTCGTTTATTAACTTTATCAGGTATGTTAGCTGAAGCAATAAGACGTATTAGTAATGCAGAATCTATATCTTCAATGTTTGAACATTAATTATTTATGTATGATTATCAATAATAATTATTTTAATTTTAGATTATAAAAATACAGTCAATCTTATTATCATTAAACTTAAGTATTTTAATTAATTAAAATTATTTAATTGATAAATACTATTATTTTAAAAATTAAAAAAATGTTAAATAAAATTAAATTAATTGTCGGTCTTTTAAATCCTGGATATGAATATATTCATACTCGTCATAATGTAGGATCTTGGTATATAAATTTATTAATAGAAAAATATAAATTATCTTTAAAAAAAAATTTAAAATTTTCAGGATATATGACTAAATTATATATCAATGATAAAATATCATATATATTTTTACCTAATACATTTATGAATTTAAGTGGTAAAGCAATAAAATCCATAGCTGATTTTTATAAAATTGTACCAGAAGAAATTTTAATAGCACATGATGAACTAGATTTAATGCCTGGTATTATAAAAATAAAAAAAGGAGGTAGTCACAATGGACATAATGGATTAAAAAATGTTTTTCACCATTTTCAACAAAATCAAAATTTTTATCGACTACGTATAGGGATTGGTCGTCCTAATGATAAAAAACACATAACACAATTTGTATTAAGCTCACCTTCTATCAATGACAAAATATTAATTCAACAAGCTATCCACAGAGCTATTTGTTATACTGAAATATGTCTACAAGCAGAAAATATGACAACATTTAATAATATTGACATATATAAATTAAATACAAAACAACAACTATGATATATCATACAATTAAAACAATTATTAATAAATAAGGAATTTACATTTTGGGATTGAAATGTGGTATAATAGGTTTACCTAATGTAGGAAAATCTACTTTATTTAATGCACTTACTAATGCAAATATCAAAGTAGCAAATTTCCCATTTTGTACTATTGAACCTAATAAAGGAATAGTTTCTGTACCAGATATAAGATTAAATAAACTTGTAAAAATTGTTAAACCTCATCAATTAGTACCAACTACAATAGAATTTATAGATATAGCTGGTTTAGTTCAAGGAGCTTCTCAAGGAGAAGGATTAGGAAATCATTTTTTAGCGAATATTCGTGAAACTAAAGCTATATGTCATGTAGTGCGTTGTTTTAATAATGAAGATATTATACATATCACTGGTAATATTGATCCTATAACAGATATTAATATTATTCATAATGAATTAATTTTATCTGATTTAATAAGATGTGAAAATGCAATACAGCGTATTCGAAAAAAATCAATAGTTAATGATAAAGATTGTAAAGATGAATTATCTATATTAGAAAAATGTTTTCATCATCTTGCAGATTCACATATGTTAAAAACATTGTCTTTAGATAATGAAGAGAATCTAAAAATAGGTTATTTAAATTTTTTAACACTAAAACCAGTAATGTATATTGCCAATGTTAATGAAGATAGTACTCAAAATAAATATTATATGGATCAATTATATGAATTTGCTAATAAAGAAAATTCTTTAGTAATTCCTGTATGTGCTTCAATTGAAGCTGATTTAATGCAATTAAATAATAAAGATCGCAATGATTTTTTATATGATTTAGGTTTAAAAGAAATTAGTTTAAATCGTGTTATAAGAGCTGGATACTCCTTACTGAATTTACAAACGTATTTTACTGTAGGAATAAAAGAGATTCGTGCATGGACTATATCTAAAGGTACTAATGCTTTAAAAGCAGCAGGTAAAATCCATAGTGATTTTGAAAATGGTTTTATATGTGCACAAGTTATTTCTTTTAAAGATTTTATAAAATATAAAGGGGAAACAGGGGCAAAAGAATCAGGTAAAATACG
>VOQV01000020.1 GCA_016642085.1 Pantoea sp. Brub
ATGCTGCACCACGAAAAGCATGTAAAGCAAAATTATTATTGCTTTCATCATGATATTTTGGCAAAGTAATACTTTGTTTTAGTTGTCCAAAAACAGATAATTCAATTGTATTTTTTGTATTATTACTAATATTATATTTGACATCAATATCATATTCTCCTTTTTTAAATATAAATACTTTAGTATATTTAACACCTTTTTTATCAATAAAATGCATTGGTACATATAATGTATTTTGACCATTTATCAATTCAAAATATTTTTTTTCTGTAGTAAATTTAGGTCTAATATTATTATAAGGACTATCAGGTCCATCGCGACCAGTTAAACCGCTTTGTGCTTGATAAAAAAATTCTGGATTACTGTCAAGAAGTTTAAATGATTTATTAGGATTAAACTTTTCTTTAAAGTTTAATAAATCTACTTGATGAATATCTCCACCTTGAGTATTTATACTTAATGATAGCACATCAGTCTTTACATAAATCATTTGATCTTTATCATGATGCAATTGATCATTAGTAATGATGTTAGTATTATGCTTTTTAGAAATTTGTAATGGCTGAAAACTGTGATCCGATTGCCACATTTGCCAAATAATAATAATAACAATTAAAAAAGCAATAAGAATCAGATTCCTTTGTGGATCCATTATTAGTATTCTCTAGGATTAATTTGTTTTGCTGGGATTGGATCATAACCACCTTCATAAAAAGGATGACATTTTAATATTCTTTTCAATATTAACCAATTACCTTTAAAAAATCCAAAATTATGTAAGACTTCTATTCCATATTGAGAACAAGTTGGATAAAATCGGCAATGAGGTTTTAATAAAATACTAATAGCACATTGATAAATACGTATCAAAGTACTTAATATCATTACGCTGTATGACAATGACGAAGCCATAATTTCTCCAATACATTTAATAAAATATCGTTATTTAAATTAATAGTCCCTTTCTTAACAATAATTACAAAATCCATTAATGGTAATTTATATTGATATAATCGAAAACTTTCTTTAATTAATCTTCTTATTCTATTACGTTCATGAGCTAATTTTACACGTTTTTTTGCAATACTAATACCAATACGAGGATATTTAAATCTATTAAAACGTCCAAGAGCAATTATTTGAGCAGACCTAACACATTTAGGATTTTGAAATACAAACTGAAAATCACTTGAATGTAATAAACGTAAATTTTTAGAAAAAAAAAATCTTTTCATAATATAACAATCATTATTTAGAAGTTGTCAAACGAATGCGTTTTTTTATACGGCGATTTGATAAAATTTTCCTTCCGTTTTTAGTAGACATTCTACAACGAAAACCATGTGTACGGTTACGTTTTAATACAGAAGGTTGATATGTACGTTTCATTTAATTTTACCTAATAATTAAAAATTATATGATCAATCAATTATGGTAACTAATTAATTTTATATATAATATAAATGGATTTTGATATTATTAAACTAATACAAAAATTAAGTTAATTATATATTTTAAACATAAATAGTTTTTAAAAAAAATTACATTTAATTTAAAATAATGATAATTTTATTTGACAAATATAAAATTAAGAACAATTGTATCATTAAATTAAATTTATAACTACTTTGTTTTATAAAAAAACATCATGTGAATGATTAAGATGTATGATTTTTAAAAAAAACAAAAGAATTAATTATTTAATATATTAATTTCAACTAATTGTATTATTAGTGATAAGTTATTAACTACAAACATATTATTCATCTAATAAACTATAATTAATTTTATTCGTTTTGATTTATTGGAGCATATTGTATTGTTCAATCTTTGGGAAAAATGTCTTGCTCGTTTACAAAGTGAACTTCCTTCTAGAGAATTCAGTATGTGGATTCGTCCATTACATGCAGAAATACATAATAATAGTCTTAATTTATATGCTCCAAATAAATTTGTACTTGAATGGGTACGTGATAAATATCATAAATATATTTATAAATTAATGCAAGAATTCTGCATTAACAGTACTCCTTCTTTACATTTTAGATCAAGTATTTGCAGCATTCAGAAAAAAAAAAATGTCAATACACATTTATTATATTCTAAACAAAACTCACAATTAAATCAAAATGTAACAAATCTGAATTCAAATATTAATAATAAATACAAATTTGAAAATTTTGTCAAAGGAGTATCAAATGAACTAGCATATGAACTAGCATACAAAGTTGCAAATGATATTAATAAAATTGATTATAATCCATTATTTTTTTGTGGAGCAAATGGTCTGGGTAAAACTCATTTGTTACATGCTATAGGTAATAATATTATTAATGATCATCAAAATATAAATATATTATATATACATACTGAAACATTCGTTCAAAATATGATAACAGCATTAAAAAATAATTTTATAGAAGAATTTAAAATTTATTATCAAAAAATCGATATACTTCTTATTGATGATGTACAATTTTTTGCTAATAAAAAACGTTCGCAAAAAGAATTTTGTTATATTTTAAATTATCTATTAGAAAAGAAAAAGCAAGTTATTCTTACATCAGATAGACATCCAAAAGAAATTAATGATGTGCAAGATTATTTAACATCACGTTTTGAATGGGGATTAACAATATTAATTAAACCTCCTGAATTAAAAAATCGTATGGCTATTATAATAAAAAAAGCTAATGAAAATCATATCACTTTATCTAATAAAATAGCTTTTTTTATAGCTAAAAATTTCCATTCTAATGTACGGGAATTAGAAGGAGTTTTAAATCGTATAATATGTAATGCTAGTTTTTCTGGTTGTAAAATTAATCTTAATTTTGTTCAAAAAATATTAACTGATTTATTATATGCAAATAATAACATAATAACAATCAATGATATTCAAAAAATTGTATCTCAATTTTATAACATTACAATTTTAGACTTAATTTCAAAAAGTAGATTGTCTTCAATAGTACGTCCTAGACAAATAGCAATAGCCATAGCTAAACAATTAACTTGTCATAGTTTACCAGAGATAGGTAATGCTTTTGGAGGAAGAGATCATAGTACTGTACTGTACACTTGTCGTAAAATTAAGCAATTAAGTAAAGAAAATCCAGATATCAAAAAAGATATTTATAAATTAATCAAATTATTGTCTTGTTAAATATATGAAATTTATTATTGAACGTGAAGTATTACTAAAATCACTACAACATGTTGGTAATTTAATCAGTAGCCGACCAATTTTACCAATACTAAAAAATATATCAATGAACATTGATGAAAAACAGATAGTTATAACAGGAACTGATTTAGAAATAGAAATAAAAACACGCATATATTTATTAAAATCAAATAGTTCTGGCATAGTAACTGTACCTGGTCGTAAATTTATAGATATTTGTCGAGGTCTTTCGGAAGGATCAATAATTACTTTTCAAGTAGAAAATAACAAAATATTAATAATTTCTGGCTCTAGTCGTTTTTCATTATCCACGTTACCTCCTGGTAATTTTCCTTATTTAAATTTATTACCAAATAAATTTGAATTTGATATTCCTCAAAGTACTTTAAAAAGGTTATTAGAATTAACTCAATTTTCAATGGCTAATCAAGATGTTCGTTATTATTTAAATGGTATCATGTTAAATCTTGAAAACAATATTCTTCGTGCGATAGCTACTAATGGTCATCGATTGGCATTGTGTTCTATGATAATTGATCAAATTTTGCCTAAATATTCTATTATTATTCCTCGTAAAGGCGTAATTGAATTATTACGTTTATTATATGAATCAAATAATAAAATTAAAATTAAATTAGGTACTAATAATATAAATATTTATATGGATACAGTCATATTTACTTCAAAGTTAATTGATAGTGATTTTCCTGATTGTCAATTAGATTTACCTTCTGATTTAAAAACGTTTATAGAAATTAATTGTGAACTATTAAAAAAAGCATTATCTCGTGTATCTATTATTACTAGTGAAAAATTTAAAGGTATTTACTTGTGCATACATAATAATAAATTAAAGATTACATCTAATAATCTTGAACAAGAAGAAGCAGAAGAAATATTAGATATTAGTTATAATGATGATAAATTAGAAATGTGTTTTAATGTGAATTACATTTTAGATGTCTTAAATGTATTAAAATGTAAAACAGTACGTTTATTATTTAACAAATCTAATTTTAGTTTA
>VOQV01000022.1 GCA_016642085.1 Pantoea sp. Brub
ATAATTTAATATGCAGTTATATTTTCATGAACATCTTAATAGATTTTTGTTACTATCATTAAATAATTAAAATGATATTGATCATTTTAATAATAAATGATTTTTGGCTACCATAAAAAGTGATTTTATGTCAAATAATTATGCATTATTAAAATTATTTTAACAGGTTAATTTCATGAGTGCTAATAAAGAAAATAAAAAAAACCTGTATAATTTAGAATTTATAAAATGGTTTATTATAGCTATATTATTGTTTATAGCAGTAGTTGGCAATCACTACTATAGCAGTGTCAATGTTTATTTGCGTATATTAGTTGTTATTACAATTATAGCAATATCTGGAGGTATTGCATTATTAACTAAAAAAGGTAAATACGTTTTTAATTTTGCCAAAGAAGCAAAAAATGAAATGAGAAAAGTTATTTGGCCTACCCGTCAAGAAACTTTCAACACTACTTTAGTTATAATATTAGTTACAATTGTAACATCATTAATATTATGGGGATTAGATAGTATTTTAGTCCGAATTGTATCATTTATTACTAACCTGAGGTTTTAAAATGTCTGTAATTTCACCAAAAAAACGCTGGTATGTTATACAGACATTTTCTGGCTTTGAAGGCCGTGTAGCTCAATCATTGCGTGAACATATTAAATTACACAATATGGATGAAATATTTGGAGACATAATGGTTCCTACTGAAGAGGTAGTTGAAATTCGATATGGGCAACGTCGCAAAAGTGACAGAAAATTTTTTCCAGGTTATGTACTTGTTCAAATGATAATGAATGATATAAGTTGGCATTTAGTAAGAAGTATTCCTCGTGTTATGGGTTTTGTAGGAGGAACTTCTGACAAACCTTCACCTATTAGCGATAAAGAAGTTAATTCTATTATTAATAGATTGCAACAAATTGGAGATAAACCAAGACCAAAAATTATTTTTGAACCAGGTGAAATAGTTCGTGTAAATGATGGGCCATTTGCTGATTTTAATAGTGTAGTAGAAGAAGTAGATTATGAAAAAAGCCGTTTAAAAGTATCAGTATCAATTTTTGGACGGGCAACACCAGTAGAACTTGATTTTGCTCAAGTAGAAAAAAGTTAGTTATTTATTATTAATGCATATAGTTAATAAATTTATAAATGACTATCGAAGAAATATTTTGCATATAATAATTTATATAAGAGAAAATACATGGCTAAAAAAATACAAGCCTACGTTAAATTACAAATTGCTGCTGGTATGGCTAATCCTAGTCCACCAATTGGACCAGCTTTGGGTCAGCAAGGAGTAAATATTATCGAATTTTGTAAATCATTTAATATTAAAACTGAATCTTTAGAAAAAGGATTACCAACCCCTGTAATCGTTACTGTTTATAGTGATCGTTCTTTTACTTTTATTATTAAAAGTTCTCCAGCTTCAAGTTTATTGAAAAAAGCTGCTGGAATTAAATCAGGTTCTAGCAATCCAAATAAAGAAAAAATAGGCACAGTAACTCGTAAGCAAATTATTGGTATCGCAGAAATTAAAGCTGGAGATATGACTGGTGCTAATATAGAAGCAATATCACGTTCTATTGCAGGTACTGCTCGTTCAATGGGAATTGAAATAAAGGACTAAAAAATGGTTAAAATGACTAAACGTATGAACTTAATAAATAGTAAAGTTGATACTACTAAACAATATAGTTTTATTGAAGCCATTTCTTTATTAAAAGAGCTTACCACAACTAATTTTATAGAAAGCGTTGATATATCAGTTCATTTAAATATTGATATCAAAAAGTCAGATCAAAATATTCGTGGTGCAACTGTTCTTCCACATGGTACTGGTCGTTCAGTTCGAGTAATAGTTTTTTCTCATGGACAACAAGCTGAAGATGCTAAAAAAGCAGGTGCTGACATGGTTGGCATGGAAGAACTTGCTAAAAAAATTAAAAATGGATACACGAAATTTGATGTAGTTATTGCATCTCCTGATTCAATGAATTTAGTAAAAGAGCTTGGTCAAATTTTAGGTACAAAGGGTTTAATGCCAAATCTTAAAGAAGGCACAATAACTTCTAATATTAAAGAAGCTGTTAATAATGCTAAAACTGGTCAAATCAGATATCGCAATGATAAAAATGGTATAATTCATTCTACAATAGGTAAAATTAATTTTGATATCTTAAAATTAAAAGAAAATTTAGAATTTCTTCTTACTAATTTTAAAAAGTTTAAAACAATGCAATCTAAAGGAGATTATATTAAAAAAATTAATATATCTACTACTATGGGTACAGGACTATGCATTGATCAATCTTCTTTGAAATTTTAATATTATATTGTGTTAATCATCAATATGTTACTTTAAATAACATTATATGTTTATATTCTCTTTAAACTTTAAAAGTTTTATTTAGTTATCAGTTTATTTGTAGTATATTGATCAATAATAAATTTAATTAAATTAACTTTCCGTCTTTTAAAATCGCTGAGTATTATTTTTTAATATTTAATTACCAGTATAGACGGCAATAGAATTATAAAGCATGTTTTTACTGAATTCTGCTAAATTTAGTGTATTGTTAAGTTCGCTATTTTACTGCAAGTTTGAGTAAGGTAGTAATTGGAGTAAGTTTTGACAAAATGTTATATACTTAAAAATCCAGGAGCAAAATTAATGCCGTTAAATATTCAAAATAAAAAAGAAATTGTCTCCAAATTTTATCAAATATCTAAAAATGCATTATCAGCAGTTGTTGCGGATTTTCGAGGTATTACAGTTGATAAAATAACTGAATTACGTCAACAATCTCGCAAATCTGGAGTTCATGTATGTGTTATTCGTAACACATTGTTAAAAAGAATTGTTAGAAATACTCAATTTGAATGTTTAAAAGGAACTTTTATCGGTCCCACTTTAATTGCATTTTCTATGGAACATCCTGGCATTGCTGCTCGGTTATTTAAAAATTTTGCGAAAGATAATATAACATTTAGAATTAAATCTGCAGCTTTTCAAAATGAAATAATTACTGCAGAAAATATTGATATATTAGCAAATTTACCTACTTATGAAGAAGCATTAAATAAATTAATTTTCACTATAAAAGAAGCAGCTATAGGCAAAATAATTAGAGTTTTAGCTGCTATTAGAGATGTAAAAAAAACAATTTGAATGCACTTAAATGATTTATAAAGTTTTTTTTACTTTAGGAAAAATTGAAATGTC
>VOQV01000023.1 GCA_016642085.1 Pantoea sp. Brub
GTCGACTCCTAAGGTGAGGTCGAAAGGCGTAATCGATGGGAAACAGGTTAATATTCCTGTACTTATTATTATTGCGAAGGGGGGACGAAGGAGGCTATATCATCCGAGCGATGGTTGTCTCGGTTTAAGCATGTAGATGAGTATCCTAGGTAAATCCGGGTTTACTATACATCAAGGTGTAATGACGAAGTACTAAGGTACTGAAGTGATAAATGCCATACTTCCAAGAAAAGCCTCTAAGCTTCAGATAATAATAAATCGTACCTCAAACCGACACAGGTAGTCAGGTAGAGAATACTAAGGCGCTTGAGAGAACTCGGGTGAAGGAACTAGGCAAAATGGTGCCGTAACTTAGGGAAAAGGCACGCTAATACATAAGTTAAGGGACTAGCTCCTAAAGCTTAAATTAGTCGAAGATACCAACTGGTTGCAACTGTTTAATAAAAACACAGCACTGTGCAAACACGAAAGTGGACGTATACGGTGTGACGCCTGCCCGGTGCCGGAAGGTTAATTGATGGGGTTATCTATAAAAAGAGAAGCTCTTGATCGAAGCCCCGGTAAACGGCGGCCGTAACTATAACGGTCCTAAGGTAGCGAATTTCCTTGTCGGGTAAGTTCCGACCTGCACGAATGGCGTAATGATGGCCAGACTGTCTCCACCCGAGACTCAGTGAAATTGAATTTGCTGTGAAGATGCAGTGTACCCGCGGCAAGACGGAAAGACCCCGTGAACCTTTACTATAGCTTGACACTGAATATTGGATATTGATGTGTAGGATAGGTGGGAGACTAAGAAATATAAACGCTAGTTTGTATGGAGTCAACCTTGAAATACCACCCTTTAATGTTTAATATTCTAACGTTATTCCGTAATCCGGAATGCGAACAGTGTCTGGTGGGTAGTTTGACTGGGGCGGTCTCCTCCTAAAGAGTAACGGAGGAGCACAAAGGTCAGCTAATCACGGTCGGAAATCGTGAGGTTAGTGCAATGGCATAAGCTGGCTTGACTGCGAGAATGACAATTCGAGCAGGTGCGAAAGCAGGTCATAGTGATCCGGTGGTTCTGTATGGAAGGGCCATCGCTCAACGAATAAAAGGTACTCCGGGGATAACAGGCTGATACCGCCCAAGAGTTCATATCGACGGCGGTGTTTGGCACCTCGATGTCGGCTCATCACATCCTGGGGCTGAAGTAGGTCCCAAGGGTACGGCTGTTCGCCGTTTAAAGTGGTACGCGAGCTGGGTTTAGAACGTCGTGAGACAGTTCGGTCCCTATCTGCCGTGGGCGTTGGAGAATTGAAGGAGGTTGCTCCTAGTACGAGAGGACCGGAGTGAACGCACCTATGGTGTTCGGGTTGTCATGCCAATGGCATTGCCCGGTAGCTAAGTGCGGAAAAGATAAGTACTGAAAGCATCTAAGTACGAAACTTGTCCTAAGATGAGTTCTCCCTGATCTTGTAATTAAAGATCCTAAAGGGACGTTGAAGACAACGACGTTGATAGGTCGGATGTGTAAGCATAGTGATATGTTGAGCTAACCGATACTAATGACCCGTGAGGCTTAATCTTACAACACTAGAGGTATTTCAAAAATATATTTTTTGATCTTTGTACAAATTATAATTTTTATTTGTATCAATTACATTA
>VOQV01000024.1 GCA_016642085.1 Pantoea sp. Brub
GTTTATTGTTTTAATAATTAAATTTAATGCAAATTTAATTCAAATTGAAGAGTTTGATCATGGCTCAGATTGAA
This sequence comes from Pantoea sp. Brub, assembly GCA_016642085.1. Taxonomy (GTDB): domain Bacteria; phylum Pseudomonadota; class Gammaproteobacteria; order Enterobacterales; family Enterobacteriaceae; genus Pantoea_C. Next base: position 75 of record VOQV01000024.1, read on the forward strand.
CGCTGGCGGCAAGCCTAACACATGCAAGTCGAACGGTAACATAGAAAAGTTTATTCTTTTCGGATGACGAGTGGCGGACGGGTGAGTAATATCTGGGGATCTACCCAATGGAGGGGGACAACTATTGGAAACGATAGCTAATACCGCATAAAGTCGAAAGACCAAAGTGGGGGATTCTATATAAGAACCTCATGCCATTGGATGAACCCAGATGGGATTAGCTAGTAGGTAAGGTAATAGCTTACCTAGGCGACGATCCCTAGCTGGTCTGAGAGGATGACCAGCCACACTGGAACTGAGACACGGTCCAGACTCCTACGGGAGGCAGCAGTGGGGAATATTGCACAATGGGCGAAAGCCTGATGCAGCTATGCCGCGTGTATGAAGAAGGCCTTAGGGTTGTAAAGTACTTTCAGTAGGGAAGAAAATAATAAGATTAATACCCATATTGTTTGACGTTACCTACAGAAGAAGCACCGGCTAACTCCGTGCCAGCAGCCGCGGTAATACGGAGGGTGCGAGCGTTAATCGGAATTACTGGGCGTAAAGAGCACGTAGGCGGTTTATTAAGTCAGATGTGAAATCCCTGGGCTTAACCTAGGAACTGCATTTGAAACTGGTAGACTGGAGTCTCGTAGAGGGGGGTAGAATTCCAGGTGTAGCAGTGAAATGCGTAGAGATCTGGAGGAATATCAGTGGCGAAGGCGGCCCCCTGGACGAAGACTGACGCTCAGGTGCGAAAGCGTGGGGAGCAAACAGGATTAGATACCCTGGTAGTCCATGCTGTAAACGATGTCAACTTGGAAGCTGTATCTTTAAGATGTAACTTCCGTAGCTAACGCGTTAAGTTGACCGCCTGGGGAGTACGACCGCAAGGTTAAAACTCAAATGAATTGACGGGGGCCCGCACAAGCGGTGGAGCATGTGGTTTAATTCGATGCAACGCGAAAAACCTTACCTACTCTTGACATCCAACGAACTTAACAGAGATGTTTTGGTGCCTTCGGGAGCGTTGAGACAGGTGCTGCATGGCTGTCGTCAGCTCGTGTTGTGAAATGTTGGGTTAAGTCCCGCAACGAGCGCAACCCTTATCCTTTGTTACCAGCGATTAAGTCGGGAACTCAAAGGAGACTGCCAGTGATAAACTGGAGGAAGGTGGGGATGACGTCAAGTCATCATGGCCTTTATGAGTAGGGCTACACACGTGCTACAATGGCGTATACAAAGAGAAGCAACCTCGCAAGAGCAAGCGGATCTCACAAAATGCGTCTTAGTCCGGATTGGAGTCTGCAACTCGACTCCATGAAGTCGGAATCGCTAGTAATCGTGGATCAGAATGCCACGGTGAATACGTTCCCGGGCCTTGTACACACCGCCCGTCACACCATGGGAGTGGGTTGCAAAAGAAGTGAGTAGCTTAACCTTATGGAGGGCGCTTACCACTTTGTGATTCATGACTGGGGTGAAGTCGTAACAAGGTAACTGTAGGGGAACCTGTGGTTGGATCACCTCCTTATTATTTAAAGATAT
>VOQV01000025.1 GCA_016642085.1 Pantoea sp. Brub
GATATCCGAATAGGGAAACCTGATGTAAAATATTACATCATCGTTAAATGAATAAATAGTTTAACGAGGCAAACCAAGAGAACTGAAACATCTAAGTAACTTGAGGAAAAGAAATCAATTGAGATTCCCTTAGTAGTGGCGAGCGAACAGGGAATAGCCCAGAGTTAAAATCAATTTATTTGTTAGTAGAATAGTTTGGAAAGACTAACGATACAGGGTGATAGTCCCGTATATAAAAACATATAAGTTTGTGGACTCAATGAGTAGAACGGGACACGTGATATCCTGTTTGAATATGGGGGGACCATCCTCCAAGGCTAAATACTCCTGACTGACCGATAGTGAACTAGTACCGTGAGGGAAAGGTGAAAAGAACCCCAGTGAGGGGAGTGAAATAGAACCTGAAACCATATACGTACAAGCAGTGGAAGCGTTATTTATAATAGCGTGACTGCGTACCTTTTGTATAATGGGTCAGCGACTTATATTCTGTAGCAAGGTTAACTATTTTAATTAAGGGAGCCGTAGGGAAACCGAGTCTTAACTGGGCGATTAAGTTGCAGGATATAGACCCGAAACCCGGTGATCTAGCCATGAGCAGGTTGAAGGTTAGGTAACACTAACTGAAGGACCGAACTGACTAATGTTGAAAAATTAGCGGATGACTTGTGGTTAGGGGTGAAAGGCCAATCAAACCGGGAGATAGCTGGTTCTCCCCGAAAGCTATTTAGGTAGCGCCTCGTGAATTCATCTCCGGGGGTAGAGCTCTGTTTTGGCTAGGGGGCTATCCCAGCTTACCAAACCAATGCAAACTGCGAATACCGGAGAATGCTATCACGGGAGACACACGGCGGGTGCTAACATCCGTCGTGGAAAGGGAAACAACCCAGACCGCCAGCTAAGGTCCCAAAATCATAATTAAGTGTGAAACGATGTGGGAAGGCTTAGACAGCCAGGATGTTGGCTTAGAAGCAGCCATCATTTAAAGAAAGCGTAATAGCTCACTGGTCGAGTCAGCCTGCGCGGAAGATATAACGGGGCTCAAATTATGTACCGAAGCTGCGGCAATAGTATAATAATATAATATATTATTGGGTAGGGGAGCGTTCTGTAAGCCATTGAAGGCATATTGTAAAATATGTTGGAGGTATCAGAAGTGCGAATGCTGACATGAGTAACGATAAAGCAGGTGAAAAACCTGCTCGCCGAAAGACTAAGGTTTCCTGTCCAACGTTAATCGGGGCAGGGTAAGTCGACTCCTAAGGTGAGGTCGAAAGGCGTAATCGATGGGAAACAGGTTAATATTCCTGTACTTATTATTATTGCGAAGGGGGGACGAAGGAGGCTATATCATCCGAGCGATGGTTGTCTCGGTTTA
>VOQV01000026.1 GCA_016642085.1 Pantoea sp. Brub
AAGAAGTGAGTAGCTTAACCTTATGGAGGGCGCTTACCACTTTGTGATTCATGACTGGGGTGAAGTCGTAACAAGGTAACTGTAGGGGAACCTGTGGTTGGATCACCTCCTTATTATTTAAAGATATTTTCTGTAGAGTACTCACACATATTGCATTATAGATTATTATAAAATTAATAGGCTTGTAGCTCAGTTGGTTAGAGCACACCCCTGATAAGGGTGAGGTCGGTGGTTCAAGTCCACTCAAGCCTATAACTAAGGGGCTATAGCTCAGATGGGAGAGCGCCTGCTTTGCACGCAGGAGGTCAGCGGTTCAATCCCGCTTAGCTCCACAAATAATAATCATTATGTTAATATAAAAAATATTAATATTTTTCTGTTCTTTAAAAATTTGGACTAAGATTAATAAATTTAATAATGTATATTGATTAAAATATGAAATATGCATCTTTTAATAAAGATTTTATCATTATAAAAAATGAGAGATACCTGTAGGTTGTAAGGTTAAGTAATTAAGCGTATATGGTGGATGCCTTGGCAGTCAGAGGCGATGAAGGACGTGCTAATCTGCGTAAAGCGTCGGTAAGGTGATATGAACCGTCATAACCGATGATATCCGAATAGGGAAACCTGATGTAAAATATTACATCATCGTTAAATGAATAAATAGTTTAACGAGGCAAACCAAGAGAACTGAAACATCTAAGTAACTTGAGGAAAAGAAATCAATTGAGATTC
>VOQV01000027.1 GCA_016642085.1 Pantoea sp. Brub
GCCAGCACGTTCACCCAAACCATTAATAGTTCCTTCTATTTGTCGAGCTCCTGCTTGTATTGCTTCTATAGTATTAGCTGTTGCCATACCTAAATCATCATGAGCGTGCACAGATAAGATAGCTTTATCAATATTTGGAACTTTATTCATTAATTGATTTATAATATTTGCATATTCACTAGGGATTGTATAACCTACAGTATCTGGAATATTGATTGTTGTAGCACCTGAATGAATTGCAATTTCAACTATTTTGCAAAGATCATCAATTGGTGTCCTTCCGCTATCTTCACAAGAAAATTCTATATTATCAACAT
>VOQV01000028.1 GCA_016642085.1 Pantoea sp. Brub
TTTTTTATCTATTATAAAAAATGAGAGATACCTGTAGGTTGTAAGATTAAGTAATTAAGCGTATATGGTGGATGCCTTGGCAGTCAGAGGCGATGAAGGACGTGCTAATCTGCGTAAAGCGTCGGTAAGGTGATATGAACCGTCATAACCGACGATATCCGAATAGGGAAACCTGATGTAAAATATTACATCATCGTTAAATGAATAAATAGTTTAACGAGGCAAACCAAGAGAACTGAAACATCTAAGTAACTTGAGGAAAAGAAATCAATTGAGATTC
>VOQV01000029.1 GCA_016642085.1 Pantoea sp. Brub
TTTTACCTGGCAATTTCCTACTCTCACATGGGGAATACCCACACTACCATCGGCACTATGACGTTTCACTTCTGAGTTCGATATGGATTCAGGTGGTACCATCACGTTATATTTGCCAGGTTATTGTTTTATACTACCATATATAATGTAATTGATACAAATAAAAATTATAATTTGTACAAAGATCAAAAAATATATTTTTGAAATACCTCTAGTGTTGTAAGATTAAGCCTCACGGGTCATTAGTATCGGTTAGCTCAACATATCACT
>VOQV01000003.1 GCA_016642085.1 Pantoea sp. Brub
AAAAAAATAAATTCTTTACTACGATGACTGATTTCCATTACAGAAATACCTAAATTACTCCAATTAGTTAGTTCTTTTTTTATATTGCACATCACTTCTATTGGTAACATTGAAGGACCAGCACTGAAATTATAAATTTGTGTCATTGATATATACTTATATTTGAGTTTTTGATATTTTATTTAGTTTAATGATTAGATGATTTTCATTTACGTAAAATTAACAATAATTATAGTGACATTTTTAATTATATTTATTTAATTAATATAATGAATTGATGTTTATTATAAATGCTTATTATTTTAAATGAAATGTGTACAATCATTATTGATTAATCTATATAGGTTACAGATTAGTTATGTTTTTTATAACAAGTATAAATTAATATTATTGGTGCTGGTATATTCAATATTACAATAAATTTACTTGGTAAAAATATGGTAATAATAAATTAGCCTATTATTGAAGTTCCATTCATATAGGGAATTAAAAATTTTGGTATATTAATACTACCATTTTCTTGTTGATAATTTTCCATGATAGCAACTAATGTACGTCCTACTGCAAGACCAGAACCATTTAATGTATGCATAAATCTTGTTGTATGCATATTATTTTTTGTTAAAAGACGATATTTTGCTTGTATTCTCCTAGATTGAAAATCTCCCATGTTAGAGCAAGAAGAAACTTCTCGATAACATTTTTGAGATGGCAGCCAAACTTCTAAATCATAAGTTTTATGTGCACCAAAACTCATATCTCCTGTACATAGTAACATCCTACGATATGGAAGTTCTAATAATTTTAATACTTTTTCAGCATGATTAACTAATTCTTCTAACGCATCTCCTGATTTTTCTGGCGTAACTATTTGAACTAATTCAACTTTTTCAAATTGATGATTGCGAATCAATCCTCTAGTATCGCGGCCATATGAACCTGCTTCTGAACGGAAACAAGGAGTCAGAGCAACTAATTTTATTGGTAATTTTTCTTCTGCATATATTTGATTGTTCATAAGATTAATTAAAGGAACTTCAGCAGTTGGTATTAACATATAATTACTTGCATTTGGATTGTTATTCAATGGTTTAATATGAAATAGTTCTTCACTAAATTTTGGCAATTGTCCTGTACCATATAGAGTATTTTGATTAACTATATAAGGTGTGTAAACTTCCATATAGCCATGTTGCTCAACATGTAAATCAATCATAAATTGACCTATAGCACGATGTAATCTAGCAAGTTGACCTTTCATGATAACAAAACGAGATCCAGTAATTTTAACTGCAGATTTAAAATCTAATTCGTTAATGGACTGACCTAATTCAACATGATCTTTAATATGGAATTCAAATTTATGTGGTTTATTCCAATAACTAATTTCTACATTATCATTACAATTTTTTCCTAATGGTACTTCATCTGCTGGTATATTAGGTATTCGTAAAGAAAAATCAAGAATTTTACTTTTTAAGATATTTAATTGTGATTTTAAATCATGTAATTTTAATCCTAATTCTTTTACTTCTTGTATTAAAAATTTAGTATATTTTCCATTGTTTTGAACTTGATGAATAATTTTAGATTTATGATTACGTTCAAATTGTAGTTTTTCAGTTTCAGTTTGTATTTTTTTACGCTGTTGTTCAAGTGAACTAAGTAAACTTATATCTAACACAAACCCTCTTTTTATTAATTTGTCTGCAAGAATGTTAGGTTTATGGCGCAATAAATAAGGATCTAGCATGTTATCCTACATATATTATCTAATAATTTAAATTAATTTCATTAAATTATATCATTTAATGAAATTTGATTTATCGTTAAAATGTTAATTATAGTAATAAAATATTTAATTTTTTTACAAAAAATATTAATTTAGTATAAATATTTTTTGTATGTTATCATAATCGTTAATTATCTAAGTTGTTTATAACAACTATTGAATTAGTTTGAATATTAATTTCTATATAAAAATTTTATAAAAATGTTATCATTCATTATCAAATTAACACATGGAACTAACTGATTTTTTAGGTTATTGTATTATTAATGTGATCCACAATAATACTTTATGTTATTTATAATAATTTATTTTTATAATAATGATAAATATTTTGTTATTTAATATGTAACAATAAAGTTTATATAATTGGTTGGTATTTTTTATAGTATATGACGCATTGATACAATTCATATAAACAATATTTGTAATATTTATTAATATTGTATTTAAGAACATAGTTGATTATAAGCAACATTTTATAATATTTTATTAATTTATTGCATTAAAAAAAAATAATTACATGTTTAAATTTATAGTGTAATTATTTATAATACATAAAATTAAATAATTCTTATATAAATTTATATATAATAGAAAACAAATAAAAAAATGAGATTATTATTATGCGTTTAATATACATTTAAAAATGTTGTTAACATTAATTAAATGTTACATGTACTATTTGTGTAGTTCGTAAATTTAAATTATTTTATAAAAATTAAATTTAATCCTAATATCTTATAATTACGAAATAATAAATTATATTTAACGAGAACTGTTTTTTTTAAAAAACTTATTTATATTTGAGGTTTATATGAAAAAAACTATATGTTTTTTAGTGCTATTTGTTGTTTTAATAAAATCCATGGGATTAGCTGTAGCTAGAAATGCGTTATCTGCTGGTTATACCTATTTTGAAGAAGCTGATACTCTGTATCATAGGTTAAATGGATTAAATGTGAAATATTCTCATGAAGAAAATACAAATCCAGTTGGAGTTATATTTTCTTATACTCGTTCAGCCCGAATAGCTAAGGTGGATTATACATATATAACAGATAAATATTCTAGTATAATTAGTGGTCCTATTTATCAAATAAATAACTGGATGCATGTATACGGAGGATTAGGTCTAAACTATACTAGCGATTTAACCAAAAATACGATATCACATGTAACTGGATTCAGATTCCGCTGTATAAATCTTTCTTATATGTTTGGATTTCAGTTGAATTTATCCAACAGTATTATTGTTGATTTAGGATATGAACAACATTATTACAAAGGTTTTGCAAGTAATTTATGGACTATTGGTTTAGGTTATACGTTTTAAATAGCAAGATGTTATCTTATTGAAATAGAAACGGTCGGGAAAAGAGCGTTTCTATTTTTTTTTGATAGCTTTGACTGTGATAATTCTTAATATAATAATTTGAACAGTGAATAGAATAGTTACTTATAAGATAGTAAATATAGTTTTATCTTATATATTTTATTGAATTCATATTGAGATTTAAAAATATAATTAATATGCTAGTTTTTTAACAAAATAAATGAATTCATTAACAATTTTAAGAGATTATCCATATCTTAATAATAATTAAATTTTATTTTTATAATATACAATTTAATTATTATTAATTTAATAAATTATTTATTAAAATTATATTAATTTAATTTATGAAAATTTAATTTTTTAAATAAATAATTTATTAAAAATAACTGTGTTCAATATGAAAGTTAAAATATTTTTAATTAATTACATATTAAACTAATCTTTATTCTAAGATAATTAGTTAATTTTTTTTAGTTATTTAAGTGATTCAATATTTTTATTAGTAAAAATTACATTTCTCAAATATAAAAATAATGCAAAGTATATTTTTATTATTTAAATAAATATTAAATATTATCTATAGAAAAAATTTATTAAAAAACCATATAATTAACATGACATATAAAAAAATATAATTAATAATGAATTTTATAATAATAAAATATTTATTATTTATATGTATCCCATGTTTTTCAAAATTAATATATACTTATGTAAGAAGAAAAATTATTTTATATAACAGTTTCAATAAATATTATTTTTTAATTAATTATTTATAATAATATAAATAATGCATTCAAATATTTAGCAAAAAAACAAAAAATAATTATTTTAATGCTATTTTATTGATATTGATTCAATAATCATTTTAAATTAATTAAAAGTTAAGAATAAGTATAAAAAATTGTATATTAAAATTAATTTGTATTTTTATTGTACATAGGTAATCTTATAATTTTGAAATTTTGATTGACTACCATTTTTAATGAATTAAACAAAGGATATTATAATGAGTGATGTATTTAAAATATTAAACAACATTCGTACATTACGTGCTCAAGCTAGAGAACTTTCATTAAATGATTTAGAAGAAATTCTTGAAAAATTAACTGTTGTAGTTACTGAAAGAAGAGAAGAAGCTGAAACAGAAGAGATACAACATCGAGAAAAAGAAGAAAAATTATCTAAATATCGAGACATGTTAATGGCAGACGGGATTAATCCTAATGAACTGTTAGGAGTATTAGATTTACATAAAAAACGAAATAAGAGAATACCTCGTCCAGCTAAATATTTTTATATTGATAAAACAGGCGAACAAAAATCATGGACTGGTCAAGGAAGAACTCCAGTAGCAATAAAAAAAGCTTTGGCGGAAGGTAAAAAATTAGATAGTTTTCTTATAGATTAAATAATCATTACTGATTATTAGCAGTAGCTGAGAACCCTTTACGGGACTCGGCTCTTTATTTTAAGTTCACTATTATAATATAAAATATATAATTATTAAATATAATTTATTTTAAATGTTGTATGATTTTAAATAAAAAATACAAACATTGTTGTCAAAAATAGTTTTTTTTAAAAAACATATTTAGAATATGGATATATAATGAATATTACTAAACAATATTCATTATATAAATTTATTAATTAAATAATTAAAAACTATTAAAATTTATGTAATTATTTACTATATTAAACTAATGACTTAATTATTAATATTATTGAATCAATAATATTAATAATATAAACTATAATGTAGTACTACTAGTATGGTACATATAATGGATGTAATACCATCTAGATTAACTATTTATGAATTAAATATAATAATATTATATTTAATATGAATTACTTTATTCACATCAATTAATATAATTTAAAATTAAATGTATATAAAAATATTTTTTATTTTTTAAAAATGTATTGTACTGATTATAAATTAAAACATTAAGTTTAGTTAAAAATTAAAATTATATATTATAAGCATAAAATATTATTTAATAATATATTAAATAAATACATATGATTAAATTAATACACAGAACAACAAATATTATATATACAATATTAATTATAAGTTAAAATATATTAATATAATTGAAAAGCATAAATGTCTTAATAATTTTAAGAGTCATACACAAACATATATTTTATTTTTTTAATTTTTTTGTAATAACATGGATTGAAATTAATGTTATTTTATTAAATTTGACTATTACATTTATGTTATTATATTTCCCATATAATTAATATGTTTGCAGAAACATTATAATTGATTGAGTATTAGTATTATTAATGTTTGTTATCTAATATATAATCAACGATACTGAATTATCGAAAAAAAAATATCTCTTAATAAGAGATATTTTTCACATTATGCTAATTTTCAATAAATTGTACTAATAGTACAATAACCACTTATCTATTTTTATTAATTGATATCATATTAAGTATCAAAAACAAGCATTTGTTATAAAAAATCATATTAAAACAAAAAATAATACAAACATATATAGGTCTTTTTTAAAAAAATCATTATCGTTTATCAAAAAAATCATATAACATATATGTTAATTATGATGATTAATGTAATTAATGCAATTTCTTTATAATAATATAATTTAAATAGCATTAAAATTGTATTAAATTAGATTGTTGATATTTTTTAAACATACAAATGCGCTTTATAAATATATAGTTTTTGTATCTATCAATTCATATTATGCTATTAAATTAAAACTAAGTCCAATTGTTTATTTACTTTTTAAAAAGGTTATTAACAGTATAATGTAATTAAATATTCTTATTAAACAAAATCATATTTTGTCAATGATGATACTTGTTTGTAAATTGTTCATATGTAAACTGAACCATTCAGAATTTTAATTATTTTAAATAAATTAAAATTGTTTATTTTAGATACGGGAAATTTAAAAATCTTATGAAAAAATCTTTTTTCGTTTATTTTATAATTTTGATTGCTCATATATCTTTATTGTTTTCACATTTCTCAACTATTTATGCTAAGGCAATTAATTCAGCTCCTCAAATTAATGCTAAATCTTGGATTTTATTAGATTATAATAGTGGTAAAGTTTTAACTGAATTTAATGCCGACAAACATATGGATCCTGCTAGTTTAACTAAAATGATGACTAGTTATATAGTAGGTCAAAAAATTAAATCCGGAATGATTAAATATAATGATATGGTGACCATAGGCACAGATGCATGGGCTACTGGCAACCCAAAATTAAAAGGTTCATCTTTAATGTTTCTTAAACCAGGAGATCATGTTTCTGTATATGACTTAAATAAAGGTATTGTTATTCAATCAGGTAATGATGCGTGCATTGCATTAGCTGATTATATTAGTGGAAATCAACATGCTTTTGTAAATTTAATGAATGATTATGCAAAAATATTGGGTTTGAAAAATACTCATTTCATGACAGTGCATGGTTTAGATTCTGTAGATCAATATAGCACTGCACGAGATATGGCATTAATGGGCCAAGCATTAATTCGTGATGTTCCAAAAGAATATGCTATACATAAAGAAAAAGAATTTAAATTTAATCATATTCGTCAAATTAATCGCAATCGTTTATTATGGAGTCATAATCTAAATGTAGATGGTATTAAAACTGGACATACATTAGGTGCTGGTAATAATTTAGTTACATCTGCTGTTCAAGGAAATACTCGTTTAATTTCAGTTATTTTGGGTTCTCCTAATGAAGATATTCGTTTTATTGAAAGTGAAAGATTATTAACATGGGGATTTAATTCATTCAAAACATATATTCCTGTTAAAGCTAATACGCCGGTTATAAAAGAAAAAGTATGGTTTGGCAAAAAAGATACAGCACATTTAGGAATAAATAAAGATATCGCTATTACTATTGATAAAAAGAAAATCAAAAAAAATCTAGATATAGAATATCAATTCAAATATTTTCCATTAAAAGCTCCATTGGTTCGAAATGAAATAATCGGAACAATTATTTTTAAATTCAATAATAAAATTATAGATAAACAACCACTTATAATATTAAATGATATTCCAAAAGGTAGTATTTTCAGTCAAATAATTGACTTTATTATATTAAAAATTAAAACTTGGTTACATAAATGGTTTTAATCACATATACTTTAAAATACTTGGATATTTTAAAAAAATTGTAAGTTATGTTAATTCTTATAAAAAATAAGCAATAAATTATTTATCTTGCATAATATAAATAGTTTACTTATTTTTTTAATGCACAGTAAATTACTAATGCATACATTTCAGAAATGTGTGCTTGTAGTCAATTTGTTAAAATTAACATAAAAAATTCACGCATCAAATGGATAATGTCATATGAATAATTAAAATTTTGAAAAATATAAAATGTTTTAAAACAAATTTTATATTAAATAAAAGCATACTATAACAAAATTATTAATATGGAAATTTTATGACGAAAACTATTAATATAATATGTAATCATAGATCTATTCGTAAATTTACTAACAAAAATATCACTGATAATCAAATAAAAAAAATTATTCATGCAGCTAAATCAGCTTCCACATCTAGTTTTTTACAATGTTCATCTATTATTCGTATTACTGATAAATTTTTGCGTGTTCAATTAGAATCATTTGCAGGAAATCAATCCTGGATATCTCAGTCAGCAGAATTTTGGATATTTTGTGCTGACTTTAATCGTCACATACAAATTTGTCCAAATGCTAAATTAGGTTCTATTGAACAACTGATTATAGGATGTATTGATACATCTCTTATGGCTCAAAATGCAATTATTGCAGCGGAATCAATGAATTTAGGAGGTGTATTTATTGGAGGTATTCGTAATAATATTTCTGATGTTATAAAATTATTAAAAATACCAAAATTTGTATTGCCTTTATTTGGATTTTGCTTAGGATATCCAAAATATATACCAAACATTAAACCAAGAATTCCACAATCAATGTTATTGCATGAAAATTATTATAAACCAGTCGATAAATCAATACTTACAGTTTATGATAATCATATTATAGAATATTATAAACATCGTGATAGTAATCAACGTAATGAAAGTTGGAGTCAATTAATTCAAAGATTAATAATTAAAGAAATGAGACCATTTATGATTTCATATTTGCGCAAACAAGGTTGGGCAATATTTTAATACATGTAAGGAAACAAAATGAATATTGCTATATTATCAAGAGATGAATCAATTTATTCCTGTTCTCGCTTAAAAGAAGAAGCTGAATACAGAGGACATTTAATTAAAGTTATTAACCCTTTATTATGTAATATAAAAATACAACTAAATAATCAATCAATTAAATATTGTGGTAAACCATTAAAATATTTTGATGCAGTAATTCCAAGAATTGGAACTAATATGAACTTTCATGGTATTACAATACTACGTCATTTTGAAATGAATGGTACTTATTCTATTAATAAGTCATCGTCCATCATTAATGCACGTAATAAAGTATATTCATTGCAATTGTTATCTAATGGAGGCATTGATATACCAAATACAGTTTTTTCATCTTCTTGGGATATTGATACTAAACAATTAATTTCTTTAGTAGGTGGCACACCGTTAATCATTAAATTAACAGAAGGTTCACAAGGAATTGGAGTTATAATAGCTGAAACGAATAGATCAGCAGAAAGTGTAATCGATACTTTGCGGCACTTGAATATTAATTTTTTAGTACAAGAGTTTATTAAAGAAGCTAATGGAAAAGATATTAGATGTTTAGTTATTAATAAACAAGTAGTATCAGCAATCGAAAGACAATCCAAAAAAGGTAATTTTAGATCAAATTTACATAGAGGAGGAAAAGCACGTTCAATAATTCTGACAGAACAAGAAAAACAAATTGCTAAACAATCTGCTTCAATTATTGATGTAGATGTAGCAGGAATTGATATTATACGTGCTAAACGTGGACCATTAGTGATGGAAATTAATATTTCTCCTGGATTAGAAGGAATTGAGGCTGTAAGTGGTCTTAATATTGCTAGTTTAATAATTAAATCAATTGAAAATAACATAAATATTAAAAAATAACTCAATAAGTTAATTATTAACAATAATAAATTTATATATTGTATGTCATTAAATTATATATTAATTGTGCATAATAATTATTATTTAATTTTATTAAAGTCAGCGACTACGAAAAATAATTCTACCTTTAGTTAAATCGTATGGAGTTAATTCAACAGTAACTTTATCTCCTGTTAAAATTCTAATATAATTTTTTCTCATCTTACCAGATATATGAGCAATAATAACATGTCCATTATCAAGTTCTACACGAAACATTGTATTAGGTAATGTATCTAATACAGTACCTTGCATTTCAATATTATCTTCTTTAGTCATTATGTCCTCTAATCAAATTTCGTAGTATTTAAAATAATTAGTTTAATATTTTATAAAAATTTAAAATATACTATATTATATATAGTTATTAAATATCTCATTATAATTGATAATTTAAGACATTTAAAAAGCATTTATAGTTTATAACAAATAAGAATTATTTATTTTATAAAAAAATAAATAATTAATAAAATTGTAATTTATACATAAAGATATTTAGTTATTCATTAATAAAATATAATGCATTATTTATAGTTTTTATGTAATTTATCTAAATATCTTTCAGCATCTAATGCAGCCATACAACCAGTACTAGATGAAGTTATTGCTTGGCGATAAACATGATCTGCGACATCCCCAGCAGCAAATACTCCTGGTATACTAGTTTCAGTCGCATTTCCATATAGTCCTGATTTAACTTTTATATATCCATTATATAAATTTAATTGACCATTTAAAAAATTTGTATTAGGAGAATATCCGATAGCAATAAATACTCCTGATACAGATAAAATATTGTTTATATTTTTATCTTTATGCTTTAATGATGAATGCAATTTTAATCCAGTAACTTCTTTTTGATTACCAATAATGTTTTCTACATAAGAATTTAAATGTAAAAATATATTGCCATACTGTACTTTTTGCATCAAGCGATCAATCATAATTTTTTCAGCCTTAAATTTATCTCTTCTGTGAATGATATGTACTTCAGAAGCTATGTTAGATAAAAAAAGAGATTCTCCTACTGCAGTATTCCCACCTCCAATCACTGCTACTTTTTTGTTTTTATAAAAGAAACCATCGCATGTCGCACAAGCTGAAACCCCTTTACCTTTATATGTTTGTTCCGATTTTAAACCTAGATAACGAGCTGATGCACCAGTAGCAATAATTAACGCATTAGAAGTGTATGTATTATTGTTTCCTATTAAACAAAATGGATCAGTGTGTAGGTTAACAGTATGTATATGATCATCAATAATTTCAGTATTAAAAATTTTTGCATGTTGATGCATACGTTCCATTAATGCAGGACCAGTTAAATTATTTATATCCCCAGGCCAATTTTCTATTTGATTAGTTGTTATTAATTGTCCACCTTTTTCGAATCCAGTAATCAATACAGGATTAAGATTAGCACGTGCAGCATAAATGGCTGCAGTATAACCTGCAGGACCAGAACCTAAGATTAATAATCTACTATGTTTTATTGTATTCATATATTACTCAATAGTATTTTAATGTAAATAACATATATTAATAATGCATTATTACTAATATTAATTTATTTTTTGATTTGTATGAAAATTTAATGATAGTATGAACATGAAAAAAATAACAGATTTTTTTTAAAAAATCTCTATCATAGATAATTCAATATTAATACACTGAAATTCTATATAATTATAATTGGCTATAATAACAACTATATTTGTATTACATTAACTGTATTTAAATAAAAATTACATATATAAAATTATTTAAATTTATTTATTAATAGCTCATTTTGTATTCTTATTACCATTAATAAATCAGATTTGTGAAAAAATATCCAATTAAATAGAATAGTGATTTGTTTTTTTAATAAAAAATATAACAATATTTTATTAACATTTACTATTCAAATTACAAAAAATGGTAAAATAAAATAATTAACTATACAACATCAAAATTGGTAATTAAATAAAATGTTTTTAATCTACCAAAAAATTAATAATTGTTAATTATAACAACAAATGAAATTTTATAATTTTTTAAAATACAATAATTGATAATCAAAGATAACATAATAATCTTTGATAATTAATAATATTATATTAATTCATTATTAATATATATTTGCATATATAATTAAAAGTTAATTATTTAATGAGATAATAGTTACAGTTAAATTAATTTAACTTAAGTAGTGTATTGATTATTACTAAATACAGTAAACAATAACATAAATTTAATAAATTATTCTACATATATTTTATATTTATATATAAATAACTATTTTGTAATTGTTATATAATTAATATTTTAATTACACAATAGATTTTTATTCATATCTAATATTAGTTATAGAGTCGATATTTATTACATAATATTTAAATCATGGGGAATATTATTTTGAGTTTAAATATCAAGGAATTAATAATTAAGTATGGTTATTTAGCAATTTTCACTGGATGTGTTGCAGAAGGAGAAACATTTACCATACTTGGTGGTGTAGCAGTACATGAAGGACTATTACATTATATATGGGTATTAATAGTAAGTATGATTGGTGGTATATTAGGAGATCAAATTCTTTACTGGATTGGTAATCATTATGGAGTTCATATATTATACAGAATTAAAAAACATAAAAGCAAAATTTTAAAAGTTAATAAATTAATTAAAACTAATCCTAGCTTATTTGTTATAGGAGTTCGTTTTATGTATGGCTTCCGTATTATTGGTCCAATAATAATTGGTGCAAGTCATCTCAATCCAATAAAATTTTTTATTTTAAATATCATAGGAGCTGCAATCTGGTCATTACTTTTTGTTAATTTAGGATACTATGCTGGAAGTATAATAATTCCAATTTTACATAAAATTAATGAATATATGAGATATTTAGTCTTTATAATGATTATTACATTGTTAATATTTTTAATAATTAAATTCATTTATTTTTTTTGTAAAAAAAAATATAAATAATATATAGATATATATTTATATTTAAAATTATTATTTTGATGCCAATATGCATATAATTATATACTAACATCTTTTTATAAAGCAATAAATTATATTAAATTCTATCATCCCCTTAATCTAATTAAATAATCAAGAATAGAGAATGATAGAAAGATCTTATTTATTATTACGTTCGCCAAAAAATTTTATTAAAATTACAAATAAATTAATGAAATCTAAATAAAGAGTTAAAGCTCCTAAAATAGAACTATGACGTACGCTGTTATGATCATTCAAATTAATACTTGCTCCAATGTTTTTTAATTTTTGAGTATCATGAGCTGTTAAAAATACAAAAACAAAAACACTAGCGTATGTTATAAGCCACATTACTATTGGATTTTTCAATAAAATATTTACTAATGATGCTAATACTATACCGATTAATGTCATTAATAATAAACTACTAAAACGACTTAAATCTTTTTTTGTAGTATATCCATAAACACTCATAATACCAAATGTACTTGCAGTAATAAAAAAGGTACTAGCAATGGAAGCATGAGTATAAACTAAAAATAATTCTGATAATAATAGACCATTTAGCATCGAATAACACATGAATGATCCAGTCAATATAGAACTACTTAAGCGATGGGCCATAGAAGAAAGAAATAATACAATAAATAATTGTGTTATTATTAATCCAAAACATACTGCACGATTGACAAATAAAAATTCCATTAATGCAGGTATACGAGAAGCAAACCAAGAAACAAATGCAGTTAATAATAAACCACATGTCATCCATCCATATACTTGCGCCATATAATCTTGTAATTTATGTGATGTTTGTTGTTGCAGAATAGAACCATTTTCTGAATATCGGTTCATAAAATACCTCTTTAGCTAAAATTAAAATTTAAATAAACAATTTATTGTAAATTATCATATGATATCTAAAAGATATTGTAAATTAAGCAAATAACCAATAATAGAATAGATAACTGAACTGTATATTGTATATCATATATACTCATGCTTAAAAACAAATAAATTTATAATATATCAATTATTGAATGATACTATAAATAATTATTATTTTAATACATAATTGATTTTAATTATTAATTTATGATATAAGAATATCACAATTTCTCATATAAATAAATTTTATATTTATTATTAAATAATATTGATTATGTTTGTTATATTAAAGATTTAAATTTGACTCATTATACAATGTTATAATCTGTCTAATACAATTTTATAATAACATGTAATATATATTTCAATTTAATGCAGATTTGATAAATTTATTTTACGTATAGACATATATTAATGATTTAAATTAGCAGCTTTATGTATTTAAGATATATACTAAATATAGTACTAATAAATAAACTAATACGATGTTAATCAGTAAGTAGTAAACCGTTTTACTATTAATAAATAATGTTTCGATAACTATGAATAATGTTTAATATATTTTAAAAAACCATATTTGATAAGCTTTATAAACAATATTTTTCATAAAGACCTTATGTCATATTAGAATATATATTTATTATTTAATGCTTTTATTTCATTGTAATCATTAAAATTTATTTATAAAATTTGCAATTGCATTATTCATTATATATAATCATAATTAATGTTAGCATATTAAAAATTATACCTACAAAAATAGTTTTTAACTTTTATTTTGATTTGTGATTACTATGCAAAGAATTTTGCCTTGTACGCTTAAAATCCAACAAACATTATAAATCTTAAAATGTTGATAATATTATTAACTAAAAAAAAAATTAAAATCAATACTCACACATAATAGATTTATATTATTATGTTTGTATTCTAAGAATAACCAATGTTAATTTAACTAATTTATAAATTATATGCAAAAATACCTTATTTTTATAAGGTATTACTGTATTTCATTAAGTTAATATATTAATAATATGTATATTTTATATATTAGATATTTAAATACAAATATCTTTTACAAAAATTAATTATTTTTAGCAAATGCAAAATTAATTATTATTATATATATGATATTAATAAAATTAATACAGATTTTTTGTGCTAATTTAATTAATTGATATGTATTTAATAATACTTATAACAAAAAATTTTTTATACAATTATATTATAAACACACAAAATTATTTTTTAAAGCATTGAATATTAATATATTTCAATATTAAAATATTTGTTTCAAAATAAATAAATTTTGCTTTAATTGAAGATATGTATCTAGTTATAATTCCTTTAAAAAATATATTATTAAAATAATTTAAGGAATAATATGAAAACAAAATTAGATAAATTTAATAATGTGGTAGCATTAGGTGGTGGAAATGGGTTAGGTCGTGTAATGTCATCATTATCAATATTAGGTTCTAATTTAACTGGTATTGTAGCTACTACTGATAATGGTGGTTCTACTGGACGTATTCGTCGTGCAGAAGGTGGTATTGCTTGGGGTGATACTAGAAATTGTCTATATCAATTAATATCTAAACATAATTTAATATCATCTATGTTTGAATATCGTTTTACTGGAAAAAGTGAATTATCTGGACATAATTTAGGTAATTTAATTCTTAGAGCACTTGAACATCTTAGTATTCGTCCACTTGAAGCTATAGATATTATTCGTAAAGCATTCAAAATTAAAGCGTTTGTAATACCAATGTCTGAACAACCAGTAGATTTAATAGCAACAGATATTGAAGGTAATTTGATTTATGGTGAGTCTGCTATTGATGAAATGAAGAAACCACCTAAAGTAATAGCATTATATCCTGACGTAAAAGCAACAAATGAAGCACTAGAAGCTATATCTAAAGCTGATTTGATTTTAATTGGTCCTGGAAGTTTTTATACTAGTTTAATGCCAATTTTATTAATGAAAGATATAACTACAGTATTATGTTGTTCTTCTGCAATAACTATCTTTATTAATAACTTAGGAAAAGAAATTAGTCCAGCAGCTACTAATTTGACAATAGCTAATAAATTAGAAATGATGGAAAATCATATAGGTAAACAAATTATTGACGCTATAATAGTTAATTTATCCACTGATGTCAATAATATTAATCGTTTGATTATACGTAAAAAATTAGAAACAAAAAAAATTAAATCTTTACATAATCGTCAATTATTGCGTATTGCATTAGAGCATACAATTAGATGTACTACTGCTAATGAATAAAATATGCATTAACATAATGTTATTAATGTATTATTTATTAAATGATACAGATAATTATCTGTAATGAACAATGTTATTTATGTACATCAATATTATTACCATTATATTATGGTATAACCAAATATTTTCCATAATTATTGAGATGATCTATTTTTTGTATATAAGGAATAATACCTAAACAAGGAGTTTTTAATATTTTTTTAAGGCTGTCAATATAGTTATGATAAAATTTATCTGGTGGAACGATAGTATTAGCTATCCAACCTAATATTTTTAATTTACGATATTTAATTGCATCAAAAGTAAGTATTGCATGATTAATACAACCTAACTTAATTCCAACTACCAAAATTACTGAAAGTTGTTCATCATATACCCAATCTGCATAAGTATTTCTTTCAGACAAAGGTGTATACCAACCACCTGCTCCTTCTATAAGAATTAAATCAGAAGATAATACCTCTAATTTTCTTAATCCTGCAGATAACATATCTAATGTTATTATTTGTTGTTGTTTAACACTAGCTATATGAGGAGAAGTATGTTCGATAAACGCTATAGGATTGACTTGTGATAAATTTAATGTGATATTGCTATATCTTTGTAATATTAATGCATCATTATTAATAATTTCATTATTTATTAATTTGCAACCAGTAGCAACTGGTTTATAACCAACCACTGAATAACCAACATTATTAGTTGCTTGTAATAATGCTCTAGTAACAAAAGTTTTACCAATTCCAGTATCAGTACCAGTAATGAACCAATTTTTCAAAAACGAGTTACTCCATAAATTAAATTATAAGTAAGACGAAAACCTTTTTTATCTCTTGGCCAATATGTTTCTAGTTGTGATAAACGGTTACGTGTTAACACAATATTTTTTCTACCATTATGTAAATGAGTAGCACCAGTGCCTTTAATTGAACGCATAGCACTAATAATATTAGGATAATGCATTGTAATAATTTTAGATTTATGTATTAAATTATTATCATTACATATTGATATTATTTCATTTTTACTAAGAAAGGTATTAACATGTGATACATTATCAACATATGACCAAGCTAAATGAATTTCTTTTAATGAACCAGAACTAAGTGTTGAAAATAATAAACATCCACATGGTTTTAGTATTTTAGTAAATTGATTTATTACTGAACGTAAATCACGGCTCCATTGAACAACTAAATTACTCCAAATTATATCAATACTAGAATTAGCTAAAGGCAAAAAATCTATATCTCCAAGTAGATAATAATTAGCAGATTTATTATTTTTAGCTTGTTGTAACATTTCTTTAGAAATATCAAGAGCTACTACAATTTTCCCATAATTGCGCCATATACGACTATACCATCCTGTTCCGCATCCTGCATCTAGCAATAATTTACCTAAACAAGAACGTGAAGGTACTAATTTTAATAGAAAATTACCAGTTATCCTCTGTAATTTTGAATAATAATCATAATTTATTGCAGATCGACCAAAAGCTTTTGCTATAGCTTGTTTATTTATTTGTAGCATAATGAAGAGCCTCCAGTAATATATCAATATCTTCATATTCATGTAATGCACTTAAATTAATACGTAAACGTGTTGTTCCAATAGGCACAGTAGGTGGTCTTATTACATTGACCCAACATCCAGCATTAGCAAGCTTTTTACATACATCGGTAGCGTATTTAGTATTACCAATAATTATAGGTTGAATGGCACTTTGCGAGTTCATTAATTGGCATGGAATATTTTTTATGCCTAATAAAAAATAATCTATATTTTTTTGCAAACGTTGACGTAAGTCATTACTTTTTTGCACTAATTTTAATGCTATTTGTAAAGCATAGATTTGTGCAGGAGGCATAGATGTTGAATAAATTAAATGCTGTGAAAATTGTAAAAAATAATCTGCTATTAAATTATTACATAATACAGCTGCTCCACTGATACCAAATGCTTTACCAAAAGTGATCATTAATAATTCTGGTTTAATTCCATGATAAAAACAACTACCTTTCCCTTCATGACCAATAACTCCAATGCCATGTGCATCATCTACTAATAGCCAACTATGACTAGTTTGTGTATGTTTAGCAATATCTTTTAATGGTGCGCTGTCACCATCCATACTGAAAATTCCTTCAGTTATTACCAAAGTTTCGCCATTACAAGGCTTATTTAAATAAATACATAATTGGTCTATAGAATTATGATCAAAACGATATAATTTTGACGAACTATGAATAGATGCATCTATTATAGAAGCATGTACTAATTTATCAGCAATAATTCGATCATTTTTTTTGCATAATAAATAAATAATTGCTTGATTTGCAGCAAAACCTGAATTAAATAATAACGCACGTGGATATCCTAACCAATCAGCAAGTTGTAATTCTAATTCCATATGCAAGTAATGAAAACCTATTATATAACTTGATGAGCTTGTTCCTGCTCCCATTAATCTTGCTCCATATTTCCAGGCATCTATTACTGAAGGATGTCTACTTAATCCTAAATAATCGTTACTAGAAAAATTTCTATAAATTTTATTTCCTATTTTGATAAATCTAGTATTATTGTTACCAACGATATAGCGATATCTCCAATGATTATTAAATTGTTTTGTATATAGTGCTCGATTGATTCTATTAATCCAATTCATAATTATTAAATTATATTTTTAAGAATTATTATTTTTATCATTTATATGTTCTGGTTTAAGACCTAATTTATTAAATAACATAACATCTTTATCTATATTTGAATTAACTGTTGTTAATAATTTACATCCATAAAAAATAGAATTTGCACCAGACATAAAACACATGGCTTGGGTTTGTTCATTCATTTTTTCCCTTCCAGCAGATAAACGTATATATGATCTAGGCATTATAATTCTAGCTACAGCAATAGTTCGTATGAAATCAAACGGTTCTATATCATCATTATTTTCTAATGGTGTACCTTTTATCTTAACTAACATATTAATTGGTACACTTTCTGGTAATTTAGGTAAATTAACTAATTGCAACAGAAAATTAATTCTATCATTCATTGTTTCACCTAAACCTAATATACCTCCTGAACATAATTTAATACCAGTTTTAACTATATTATCTATAGTATTTAATCGGTCTTGATATTTGCGTGTACTAATTACTTTTTGGTAAAATTCCGGAGAAGTATCTAAATTATGATTATAAAAATCAAGTCCAGCTTGATATAAAAGCTGTGCTTGATCATAACTTAAATGACCCAGTGTCATACATGTTTCCATACCTAAAGATTTTACACTTTGAATAATTTTTGTTAAATAAGTCATATCACGATCTTTGGGATTTCGCCATGCTGCACCCATACAAAAACGTTTAGAACCAGAATTTTTAGCTTTCTGTGCAGCAATTAATATTTTATCAATATCCATTAATTTTTCAGTTTTTAAATTTGTTTTATAATGTACGCTTTGAGAACAATATTTACAATCTTCTGGACAATTGCCAGTTTTTATTGATAATAATGTGCTTATTTGTATTAACAATGGATTAAAATATTTACGATGTATGCTTTGAGCATCAAAGATTAATTCCAATAATGGTTTATGAAACAATTTTTTTATTTGCATAAAATTCCAACGTTCTACCATTTTCTTCTTCCAAAATCAAAATTATTTTTATAATTTAAAACTACTATAGATATAATATTACAATTTAAATTTTTATTTAAGTGTAAAAGAATAATGTCTATAAAAAATGATATGCAATTTGATCGTAAACATATTTGGCATCCTTATACTTCTATGATTAATCCACTATTCTGTTATCAAATAATAGCAGCTGAAAACTGTACGTTAATATTACAAGATGGGCGCCAATTAATTGATGGTATGTCTTCATGGTGGTCAGCAATTCATGGCTATAATCATCCACGCTTGAATAAAGCTATAACAGAACAAATTTCAAAAATATCACATATAATGTTTGGAGGAATTACTCATCCTCCAGCAATATCATTATGTCGCAAACTTATAGAAATATTACCAACATCATTAGAATGTATATTTCTATGTGATTCTGGTTCAGTATCAGTAGAAGTATCAATGAAAATGGCTATTCAGTATTGGTTAGGATGCAATAAAAATCGTCAAAAATTTTTATCACTGAAATATGGATATCATGGTGACACTTTTGCAGCGATGTCTGTATGTGATCCTAACAATTCAATGCATAAATTATGGAAAAAATATTTACCTGAAAATTATTTTGTTGAATCCCCTAAATGTGGTTTTTATGATAGCTGGGATATTAAAGATTTTGATAATTTTGCGTATCTTATAGAACGTTATAAAAATGAACTAGCAGCAGTTATCCTTGAACCAATAGTTCAAGGAGCTGGTGGGATGAGAATTTATAATCCATGCTATTTAAAATTAGTCAGAGAATATTGTGATTATTATGAAATATTATTAATTATTGATGAAATAGCTACTGGTTTTGGGAGAACTGGAAAATTATTCGCTATGCAACATTCTAACATTGAACCAGATATATTATGTATAGGTAAATCACTTACAGGTGGAACTATAACATTAGCTGCTACTATTACTACTCGTGAAATAGCTAATACTATTAGTTCTGGTTCTGTCGAATGTCTTATGCATGGTCCAACCTTTATGGGTAATCCTTTAGCTTGTGCAGCAGCATTAGAAAATATAAATATTTTGCAAAGTGGACAATGGATAAAACAAGTTAAAAATATTGAATCTCAGTTATTTGATAAATTATTACCATTGCGTATTTTAAAACAAGTAGTAGATGTACGTATATTAGGGGCGATTGGTGTTATAGAAACTTATAAAATATTAAATATTGAAAAAATTCAACAGTTTTTTGTCAAACATGGAGTTTGGATACGTCCATTTAATAATTTAATTTATTTAACTCCACCATACATTATTCAAAATGATGAATTAGATAAATTGATAAATGCAATTATTTTATCATTAGAATGTCCTTGTCATTTTATTTAAAAATATTTATTTATATATTTTATTATAAAAGATTATTGATTAAGATAAGTTAAAGTAAATAATTTATGTAATATTATTGTTTATAAGGAATTAAGAGATGAGTTTAATTAATTTGGTTTTATTAAGACACGGTGAAAGTCAATGGAATAGTGAGAATCGCTTTACTGGGTGGGAAGATATAGAACTATCAGATAAAGGTCATATTGAAGCTAAGTATGCTGGTAAGTTATTATATAAAAATGGTTTTTCATTCGATTATGCTTATACATCTTTATTAAAAAGAGCTATTCACACTATGTGGCATGTTCTAGATGAAATAAATCAATCTTGGTTAACTATAACTAACTCTTGGTGCCTTAATGAACGTCATTATGGTGCACTACAAGGTTTAAACAAAGACAAAGTTATTAATAAATATGGTGAAGAACAAGTTAAACAATGGAGACGTAGTTTTAAAATAGCGCCCCCAGCTTTACAACGTAATGACAAACGATTTTCAGGTAATGATCCACGTTATGCTTCTTTAAATATCAATGAATTACCACTCACTGAAAGTTTAGAGATGACTGTTAATAGAGTAATTCCATATTGGCATAATTATATTGTTCCTATGATGAAAAATGGCAAAAAAATTATTATTGTTGCTCACGGTAACTCAATAAGAGCTTTAGTAAAATATATTAATAATTTAAGTGAAGAAGAAATTATGGATGTGAATATTCCAACAGGTATTCCATTAATATATACATTTGAAGAAAAATTTAATGTCGTAAAACATTCATACTTAAAACTTTTTACAGAAAATACATAAATATAATGCTTAATCATGCATGTAACAATATCTAATTTAAATTTTTTATTAAAAATAATAATAATGCACTTGTTTAATAACAAGTGTTATTGAATTATTTAATAATAAATCATGCGTATATGTATTTCAAAAGAATCTATTATAATAATTAAATATGTTTTTGCATTTTTAATTTTTCAGAAAATAAAATCATGCGATTTAAAGGGATTAAAGCTAATTTACGTAATTTGACATCTATATGAATTTCATATTTAGAATCTTTACACAAAAGACTTTCATAAATAGATTTTAAGTCATTTAATGCCATCCATGGACATTTTGCGCAACTACGACATGTTGCACCTTCACCTGCAGTAGGTGCCTCCAATAATTTTTTTTCTGGAACAATTTGTTGCATTTTATAAAAAATTCCTTTGTCAGTTGCAACAATTATTTGAGGATTTGGTAATACTTTGGCTGCATTGATTAATTGACTAGTAGATCCTACTACATCAGCTAATTTAATAACAGATAGAGGAGATTCTGGATGAACAAGTATAGCAGCATATGGGTATATTTTTTTCATATTTTTTAATGAACTAGCTTTAAATTCATCATGTACAACACAAGAACCTGGCCAATTTAATATATTAGCACCTGTTTGTTGGGAAACATACTTTCCTAAATTACGATCTGGTGCCCATAAAATTTTTTTTCCTAGACCATCTAGATATTTAATAAGTTCCACAGCTATGCTTGATGTAACTACCCAATCTGCTCGCGCTTTTACTGCTGCTGAAGTATTAGCATATACAACTACAGTACGATCTGGGTGATCGTTACAAAAAGCATTAAATTTTTCAATAGGACAATTTAAATCAAGAGAACACTCTGCTTTTACAGATGGTATTATAATATTTTTTTCTGGATTTAAAATTTTAGCTGTTTCTCCCATAAAGCGCACACCAGCTACTAATAAAGTTTTAGCAGAACATTTTTTACCAAAAATAGCCATTTCAAGTGAATCAGAAACAAAACCACCGGTATTTTCTGCTAGTTGTTGGATTTCTGGATTTGTATAATAATGAGCTATAATTACTGCATTACGTAATTTCAATAACGTTTTAATATTATTAATATAATATAATTTTGCGTCATTATTATTTAATAATTTTTTTTTTTAGTATAAAATCCATTATACAATCTCTTTAATTGTATTAAACTGATATATTAACAATAAATGTTTTTAACTCACATCATAATTTTAAATGTATAATATATTACTATATTGATATTTTATATATAATTTTAATATCATCGAAATAAAAAATTATTTTTATTAATATCTAATGCTATTGTTTTGTATAATATAAAAAATCAATATTTTATATACACATATTTCATACATATTTATTAAATTTATATACCATGTAAATATATATTTTTAAAAAAATATTATTATTCAGTTCTATGATTGATAATCAAATAATAATTTTAATTATTATTTTTTATTTTTAGATAATACAGATTTAACTACCTTACCAATATTTACTATATTATGTGCTATATGTATACCAGATTTTTCTAACGCAATAATTTTATTCGTTGCAGTTCCTTGACCACTAGATATAATAGCTCCTGCATGTCCCATACGTTTATTTTTTGGAGCAGTGATACCAGCTATATAAGCTATTACTGGTTTAGTTATATTGTTTTTGATAAAATAAGCTGCTTCTTCTTCAGAAGTGCCTCCAATTTCACCAATCATTACTATAGCATCTGTTTTTGAATCATTCTGAAACATTTTCAAAATATCAATAAAACTTGATCCTGATATTGGATCACCTCCTATACCTACACAAGTAGATTGACCATAACCAGAATCAGTAATCTGTTTAACTGCTTCATATGTTAAAGTACCAGAACGTGAAACAACTCCTATATTACCTGGCTTATGAATATAACCAGGCATAATACCTATTTTACATTCACCAGGAGTAATTATACCTGGGCAATTAGGACCAATCATACATACATTTTGTTCTTTCAGTTTGTACTTTATTAAAATCATATCTAAGACTGGAATGCCTTCTGTAATCGTGATAATAATTTTAATACCTGCTTCAATAGCTTCTAAAATACTATCTTTACAAAATTTAACTGGAACAAAAATTACAGTTGCTGTAGCATTAGTTAATTTAACCGCGTCAAGTACAGTATTAAATACTGGCAAACCTAAATGTTTAGTTCCACCTTTTCCAGGAGTTACCCCTCCAACTAATTTAGTACCATAATTTAAGGCTTGTTCTGAATGAAATGTACCTTGTTTACCAGTGAAACCTTGACAAATAACTTTAGTTGTTCTATCTATTAGAATAGACATTTATGCACCTTTTTCTTTTGTAACTTTAATAGCATTATTTGCTGCATATACTAAATCAGTTGTTAAAACTATATTTAATTTGCTATCTGTTAGTTTTTGGATACCTAATTTAGCGTTATTACCTTCTAAGCGAACTATGATTGGCACTTTGATATTTAATAATAATGATGTTTCAATAATTCCTTCAGCAACCAAATCACAACGTACTATACCTCCAAAAATATTAACTAAAACAACTTGTACCTTTTTATCAGATAAAATAATTTTTAATCCTTCAACTATTTTTTCTTTAGTTATATTCCCACCTATATCAAGAAAATTTGCAGGTTCTCCTCCGTAATATTTTATTAAATCCATAGTTGCCATTGCCAATCCTGCTCCATTTACCATACAACCAATATTTCCGTGTAATGAAATATAATTTAATCCAAATTTAATCGCATGAGATTCAAGTAAATCTTCTTGTTTCAGATCATGCATCTTCATCATTTCACTCTGACGAAATAAAGAGTTGTTATCAACAATTAACTTACTATCTAAACAAATTAATTCATTTTGTTTAGTTAATACTAAAGGGTTTATTTCAATTAAATCTAAATCATATTTTTGATATATATAAATTAACTTTATAAAAATTTTAGTAAAGTCATCAATCTGATGATTAATAAATCCTAATTTGAATGCTAATTCACGACCTTGATATAATTGTGGACCAGTAACTGGATCTATGACTATTTTATGAATAACTCCAATATTTTTTTTCGCTATTTCTTCAAATTCCATGCCTCCTGCATTTGAAGCTATAACAGTAATTTTAGCAATTGCACGATCTATAAGAACACTAAGATAAAATTCTTTATTAATATCAATTGTTTCTTCAATTAGTATTTTATCTATTGGTTGACCATGAATATTAGTTTGATTGGTAACTAGACGTTTGCCAATCCATGTTTGAAAAAAAGTATATATTTCTTCTATATTGTTAACTACTCTAACTCCTCCAGCTTTACCTCTACCACCAGCATGCACTTGACATTTTAGAACAACAGAATTAGTAGCTATTTTAGAAGATATATTTTTTATTTCAGATAATGTACTACAAACATAACCTAATGGTATTTTAATACCATGTTCTTTCAGTAATTTTTTTGCTTGATATTCATGTAAATTCATGATATTAGTGCCTATTAGTAGACGTAATACAGTAATATATTTGTTACATATGTATTGTTTTCTTTAAAAATAATATTAAATATCCATTAATAAACGTGTTGGATCTTCTATAAATTCTTTTACTTTCACTAAATACCCAATAGATTCACGACCATCTATTATTCTATGATCATAAGACAAAGCTAAATACATCATAGGTAAAATTACTACTTTACCATCTACTGCCACTGGACGTTCTTTAATAACATGTATACCTAAAATTGCACTTTGAGGTGGATTAATAATAGGAGTAGACATTAAAGAACCAAATACACCACCATTTGTAATGGTAAAATTTCCACCATTTAAATCTTCAACTGTCAATTTTCCATTTTTACCTTTTGATGCAAGTTCCTTAATTTTCTTTTCAATATCCGCCATACTTAAAATATCGACATTATATAAAACTGGAGTAACTAATCCACGTGGTGTTGATATAGCAATATTTATATCAAAATAATCATGATAAATGATATCATCATGATCTATAAAAGCATTTATTTCTGGATAAAATTTTAAAGCTGCAGTAGCTGCTTTAATATAAAAAGACATTAAACCCAATCGTACATTATGACGTTTTTCAAAAATTTCACTATATTTTTTACGAATATTTATTATTGAAAGCATATTTACTTCATTAAAAGTAGTTAACATAGCAGTGTTATTTTTTGCGTTTATTAAACGTTCAGCAATACGTTTACGTAAACGAGTCATTGGTACACGCTTTTCATTACGATTAATTTGGTCAATTTTTTGTGCAATAACATTTAAATTATTCATTTCACCAGGAAAATTGTTTTTATTCTCTTGAAGAATTATATTTTGATTACAATCATTATCTTTAATATTAGAAATGTCTAAATTTTGTTTTGCAATAAGACGACGCATAGAAGGACTAAAATATTTTTTTTGCGATTCATTATTTTCAGTTAATATATCTTTTTTACATTCATTATTTTCAGTTAATATATCTTTTTTACATTCATTATTTTCAGTTAATATATCTTTTTTACATTCATTATTTTCAGTTAATATATCTTTTTTACATTCATTATTCATATCTTCACTGACATGAGTTTCTTTTAATAAACCAAGAATCTGTTGTGCAGTTACAATAGCACCCTCGCATTCTAAAATAGTTTCTAATATTCCATTAGTTATAGATGGAACTTCTAATATAATTTTATCAGTTTCTATTTCTACTAATATCTCATCTCGCTTAACTACATCACCTGGTTTTTTATGCCAAATTGCTACAGAAGCATCGATAACAGATTCAGGAAGTTCAGGAACAAGAATTTTTACAATGCTCATTATCTTTCTCTTTTAACTTATTAATACAAGTGCTTCATTAATTAAATTTTGCTGTTGTTGTTGGTGCAAAGATGTATAACCAACTGCTGGTGAAGCAGACTCCGGACGACTTACATGTTTTAAAGTTGCATCTGCAGGTATTACTTTTCTAACATGGTATTGGATATAATACCATGCTCCTTGATTTAAAGGTTCTTCTTGACACCAGATAAAATCTTTTACATGAAAATAAGATTTTAAGATTTTTTTTATTGCTTGATATGGAAATGGATATAATTGTTCAATACGAATTATGATTACATCATTTTTTTGTTTTTTATTGCGTTGAATGAATAAATCAAAAAACACTTTTCCTGAACACATTATTATTTTTTTAATGTATTTAGGATTAACATTTTTAATTTCTCCAATGACTGATTGAAATTGACCATTAACTATTTCTTCTAAATTTGAACTAGATAATGGATGACGAAGTAATGATTTGGGTGACATGACAATTAATGGTTTACGTACTTTAGATAAAGCTTGACGAACTAACATATGATATACTTGTGCTGGTGTAGAAGGAATACAAATTTGCATGTTATTTTCAGCACAAAGTTGTAAATAACGTTCAAGTCGTGCAGAGGAATGTTCTGGACCTTGACCTTCGTATCCATGAGGTAACAACATAACAATACCAGACATTTTACCCCATTTTTGTTCACCAGAACTAATGAATTGATCAATTACTACTTGAGCACCATTAGCAAAATCACCAAATTGTGCTTCCCAAATTGTTAAAACATCAGGATTGGTTATTGAATATCCATATTCAAATGCTAAAACTCCTTCTTCTGATAACACTGAATCACAAATTGTAAATGATCCTTGATTTTTACGTATATAATTTAAGGGAATATAAGTAGAACCATTAATTTGATCATGAATAACAGCATGACGGTGAAAAAATGTACCTCTACTAGAATCTTCACCAGAAAATCTAATTGACACTCCTTGATCTAAGATAGTTGCATAAGCTAAATTTTCAGCAGCTCCCCAATCAAAATCTTTTAGACCTTCTGCCATTTGTTTGCGAGCATTATAAATTTTAGCAACCTGTGTTTGAATGTTTATTTCATTAGGAATTGTATTAATACAAGTAGCTAATTTTTGAATTTTTTGTACATTAGAAGATATATAATATAAATTTTCTTTATTAATATCATAGTTTAAGTATGGTGCCCATATGCAAGAATTTAAATCAATAGGACGCAATTCGTCAATAGTACATGATCCTTTATGTAGTTTATCATAATAATTATTAGTCATATCAATAATATCTTTTTTATTAAGAATACCTTGTTGTATAAGAAATTCAGAATAAATTTGATTAATACTAGGATGTTTTTGGACTTTTTGATACATTAATGGTTGAGTAACACTTGGTTCATCAGCTTCATTGTGCCCGTGGCGTCGATAACACACTAAATCAATAAATACGTCTTTTTTAAATTTATTTCTATATTCTAAAGCTAAACGAGTTACGAAAATAACTGCTTCTATATTATCAGAATTTACGTGAAAAATAGGAACTGATATCATTTTACCAATATCAGTACAATAAATTGTTGAGCGAGCATCTTTTGGATTTGAAGTAGTAAATCCTATTTGATTATTAATGACAATATGTAATGTACCACCAACTGTATAACTAGGTGTTTGAGACATATTTAAAGTTTCTTGCACTACACCTTGAGCAATTACAGCAGCGTCACCATGTATATTTATTGGTAATATGTTATTATTTATGTTATTAATGCGATCTATACGTGCACGCACTGATCCCATAATAACAGGATTAATAATTTCAAGATGTGATGGATTAAACGCTAATACTAAATGTATTAAACCATATGTTGTTTGCATATTAGAAGAAAATCCCATATGGTATTTTACATCTCCTGTGCCTGTTGTTTTTTTAGTATATTTACCAGAAAATTCATCGAATAAATCTTGAGATTTTTTACCTAATACATTAATTAATACATTCAGTCGACCACGATGCGCCATTCCTATTACTATTTCTTGAATATTTTGTTTTGCTGAATGACTAATTATTTGACGCAACATAGGAATTAAAACTTCTCCTCCTTCTATAGAAAAACGTTTAGCTCCTGGAAATTTTGTACTTAAATATTTTTCTAAGCCTTCAGCTGAAATTAAATTTTGTAAAAATATTTTTTGCTCTTCTGCACTAAACTCAATCATACCCATTGTTGATTCTATGTATTCTTGTATCCATAGTTTTTCTTTAACCTCATTAACGTGCATATATTCAAAACCAATATCTTTACAGTAAATTTTTTCTAAAACTTTTATTAAATCAGTGAATTTACCATATTTAATACCAAAACAATTTATATTAATGATTTCTTGAAAATTAATATCATTTAAATCTAATAAAGATGTATTTATCTTACTTTTTTTATATAAACCAAGTGGGTCTAAATTAGCATATTGATGACCATGATAACGAAATATATCAATTAATTGATATATTTTAATTTTTTGTAAAATATTTAAATCTTGACAAACATGTTCTAAGTTGTAACCACGAAATTTTTTCTCTACAAAACGAAAAGATTCTCGTATGCGAGAATGCAATTGTTCAAGACTAATATCTGTACCTGCTATTTTTGTAAAAACATTATACCAATCTTTGTCAACAGAATTAGAATTAATTAAAAAATCTTCATAAAGATTTTCTATGTAAGATTGATTTATTCCAGAAAGCCAGGAAGAATTTAACAAAAAAATAATTTCATTATTTTGCATAATTATCCTTTAAATATTAAATATGCTTTTATTGTTAAGTGATTTTTAAAATTTTATTAACAAATAATTCTAACAAAATTAATATTTGTTAAAAAATAATTTATTTAAATTAATTTTCACTGCAACTAATATAAAATTTGTTTTATAAAGATTTATTTTTCAATTTAATAAAATATTTTTTAATATTTATAAGTTATAAATTACAATTCATGTTTTAATAACATTAATTTAATATGTTTAATTGCACTTGTTGGATTAAGTCCTTTTGGACATACATCAACACAATTCATAATACTATGACAACGAAATACACTAAAAGCATCACTTAATTCATTAAGGCGCATATCATGTGCAGTATCTCGACTATCAACTAAGAATCGATAAGCTGCTAGTAGACCAGCAGGACCAATGAATTTATCTGGATTCCACCAAAAAGATGGACAAGCAGTTGAACAACAAGCACAGAGAATACATTCATATAATCCATCTAAACATTTTCTTTCATTTGGTGATTGAAGGTATTCTTTAACAGGCAAATTAGTTTCATTATTTAATAGAAATGGTTTAATTTTTTTATATTGTTCATAAAATTGATGCATATCTACTATTAAATCTCTAATAATTGGTAATCCAGGTAGAGGACGAATTTTAATTTTTTTATTACGAAAATTAATAAAAGTTGAAATTGGTGTAATACAAGCTAAATAATTTTTACCATTTATATTTAAACCATCAGAACCACATACACCTTCACGACAAGAACGTCTAAATGATAAAGTAGGATCTTGTTGTTCTTTTACAATCATGAGTAAATCAAGTAACATCATATCCTGATTTTGTTTAATTGCAATGCTATAATTTTGCATATATGGTTTATCATTAACTATTGGATTATAACGATAAATTGAAAGTTTAACTTCCATTATGATGTCTCATTCATTTAATATACACGTGCTTTTGGAGTAAAGGATGAACAAAATTTTGGTGTTGTATTAACTTTGCGTTTTATCATACTCTCATTTTTAGGTATATATACAGTATGACATAACCAATTTTTGTCATCACGTTCAGGAAAATCAAATCTATTATGAGCTCCCCTGCTTTCTTTACGATAATTTGCTGATATAGCAGTTGCATATGCTGTTTCCATCAAATTATCTAGTTCAAGACATTCTATCAGTTGTGTATTAAAACATGAAGAATAATCATCAAGAGAAACTAATTTTAGTCTTTTACGAATATCTTGTAATTCTTTGAGACCTTGAGACATAGTATTACCTTCTCTAAACACAGAAAAATTATTTTGCATACACTGTTGTAAAGATTTGCGTATATTTGCTAAATTTTCATGTCCAACATTATTTTTCCATCTATCTAAGCGTGATACAGCAAGTTGAATTTCTTTATTAGATGCTTGATGTAAATTTCCTTGTTCTTTAATACTATTTGATAAATGTAAGCCAACTGATCTACCAAAAACGATTAGATCTAATAAAGAATTACCTCCAAGACGATTAGCACCATGTACTGATACACAGGCTACTTCACCTACTGCAAATAAACCATGAATAACCTTTTCATGGTTTTCATCTATTTGTAATACTTGACCAGTTATTTTAGTTGGAATACCACCCATCATATAATGACAAGTGGGAATTACTGGAATAGGTTCTTTTGTGGCATCAACATGAGCAAAAGTTTTAGATAATTCAAGAATACCTGGTAGTCTTGAATTAAGAATATTTTGTCCAAGATGATCTAATTTTAATTGAATATATGAACCATAAGAACTATCAAAACCTCTACCTTCTCTAATTTCAATCATCATTGAACGAGAAACAACATCACGACTAGCAAGATCTTTAGCATTTGGCGCATAACGTTCCATAAAACGTTCACCATATTTATTTAGCAAAAAACCACCTTCTCCTCTACAACCTTCAGTTATTAATACTCCAGAACCAGCAATACCAGTCGGATGAAATTGCCACATTTCCATATCTTGCACTGCTATCCCTGCTCTTAAAGCCATTCCAATGCCATCACCTGTATTAATATAAGCATTAGTAGTAGATTGGTATATTCTTCCAGCACCACCAGTTGCTAAAATAGTAGCTTTAGCTTTAAAATAAACTAATTCACTATTTTCAATATTTATAGCGACACAACCAACTATTGCACTATTAATATTTTTTACTAAATCTAGTGCATACCATTCTGAAAAAATAGTAGTTTTATTTTTTAAATTTTGTTGATATAAAGTATGCAATAGTGCATGACCAGTACGATCAGCAGCTGCAGCAGTTCTACTAGCTTGTTCACCACCAAAATTTTTTGATTGACCACCAAAAGGACGTTGATATATCATCCCATTTTCAAGACGAGAAAAAGGCAAACCCATATGTTCTAATTCTAAAATTGCTTGAGGTCCATTTTTACACATATATTCAATTGCATGTTGATCTCCAATATAATCTGAACCTTTAACAGTATCATACATATGCCATTTCCAATCATCTTCATGAACATTGCCTAAAGCAACAGTAATGCCACCTTGCGCAGATACAGTATGAGATCGTGTAGGAAACACTTTGGATAATATAGCACAACTATGCCCTGATTTAGAAATCTGAAGTGCAGATCTCATTCCTGCACCTCCTGCACCTATTACTATGGCATCGAACTCTTTAGTTGGTATATCCATTTAACCTCCACATACTATAACACATCCAAAAATAACATATGATAATAATACAATTATTGCTATAATTTGTATAATATAGCGTATAGATATTAATTTTACATAATCTGTTAATACTTGCCAAATTCCTATCCAACCATGGATTAGAATAGAAAACAAGGTTAATATCGTAAACACTTTAGTAAAGTTTAAGTTAAAAAAATTATACCAAATCTCATAATTTAATTTGGTATTCATTATTATAAAACCAAGTATATAAAATATATACAACATTATTATAACAGCTGAAGTACGTAGCAATAACCAATCTTGAATACCATTGCGCCCTAAAGCAGATGAATGATTATTTACCATATAAATACTCCAATTAATATTGATAGTATCAAAGTAATAATAAATGCTACATAAGAAGAATATACTCCTGACTTAAATGTTTTTATTAAAAAACCAAAATCCATTACTAAGTGACGAATTCCACTTATTAAATGGTATATTAATATTATTGATATACCCCAAAGAAATATCTTACTATAAAAATTATTAATAATAGATACAGTATATTTAAAATTTTTAGGAGAAGATAAAGATTTATGTAGTATCCATAGCATAATACCAGGAGTAAATAATATTATTATACCAGAAATACGATGCAATATAGACGATATAGCTGTGATAGGAAATCTAATCGTCATAAGTTTTAAATTGATAGGTCTTGAGGTTTTCACAAAGTTATCACTTCTTTAGAGACTTTAAATTTACATAAAATAATACTAAATTATACGTTCAAGATACAATTTTTTAATAAAAAATATTAATTGTAACTAATAAAAAATTAACATCTATACTAAAATATCATAATATTTAATATAATTCATATACAAATTTTTAAGTAAATTGAAAAGATAGTGATATTAATCACGATTTTTATAACAAATATTATCTGTTTAAAATATTAGATTAGTCAATTTTGTTAATGTAAATATAAATAAAAAAACAAATTCAAATATTGAGTGATGCTAAAGAAAAAATATTATTTTTTAATATATATGTAATTAAAAATATTCAATTATTTAAATGTATAATAGAATTAGTAGTTATAATGTCTATTTGTATAATTTGAATTATTCTAATAATTAATAAAACAAGATACCAATTGCTAATATAAATTATTATGATCATGAAATTATTTTATATAAATGTATTTGAGGAATAATATATGATACATAAAAAAGTTAAATTGATTGCACAAGACGGTAGTACTATTGAATTAAAAGTATTAAATAGTACTTTAGGAAAAGACGTAATTGATATTAGAAATCTTTCTTCTCATAAATTATTTACTTTTGATCCAGGATTTACTTCTACTGCTTCATGTGAATCAAAAATTACTTTTATCGATGGTGAAAAAGGTATATTATTATATCGTGGTTTTCCTGTAGATCAATTGGCTAATCATTCTAATTATTTAGAAGTTTGTTATATACTTCTGTATGGTGAAATACCTACAAAAAAACAATTTAAAGAATTCAAAAAAACAGTTATACGTCATACAATGATTCATGAACAAATTACAAGATTATTTAATGGATTTCGTAGAGATTCTCATCCTATGGCTGTTTTGTGTGGTGTTGTTGGGGCATTAGCTGCATTTTACCATGATTCACTTGATGTTAATATTGAAAGACATAGAGAAATTGCAGCATTTAGATTATTATCTAAAATGCCTACTGTAGCAGCAATGTGTTATAAATATTCTATTGGTCAACCATTTGTATATCCACGTAATGATCTTTCTTACTCAGGTAATTTTTTACATATGATGTTTTCTACACCTTGTGAAATATACGTATCTAATCCTATTTTAGAAAGAGCTATGGATAAAATTTTAATTCTTCATGCCGATCATGAACAAAATGCTTCTACTTCAACAGTTAGGACTGCTGGTTCTTCAGGAGCAAATCCATTTGCATGTATATCAGCTGGCATTGCCTCATTATGGGGACCAGCTCATGGTGGTGCAAATGAAGCATGTTTACGTATGTTAG
Source organism: Pantoea sp. Brub (assembly GCA_016642085.1). GTDB lineage: Bacteria > Pseudomonadota > Gammaproteobacteria > Enterobacterales > Enterobacteriaceae > Pantoea_C. The sequence goes on from VOQV01000003.1 coordinate 33,738, forward strand.
AAGAAATTAATACTGTTGATCATATTCCAAAATTTATACAACGTGCAAAAGATAAAAATGACTCTTTTCGTCTTATGGGTTTTGGTCATAGAGTTTATAAAAATTATGATCCACGTGCAATAGTAATGCGTAATGTCTGTCATGAAGTATTAAATGAATTAGGCATACAAGATAAACTCTTAGAAGTTGCTTTACAATTAGAAAATATAGCATTGAATGATAAATATTTTATTGATAGAAAACTTTACCCTAATGTAGATTTTTATTCTGGTATTATTTTAAAAGCAATGGGTATTCCATCTTCGATGTTTACTGTTATTTTCGCAATGGCTCGCACAGTAGGTTGGATTGCACATTGGACAGAAATGCATAAAAATAATATGAAAATTGCTAGGCCACGTCAATTATATACTGGTTATACTAAACGCAAATTTATTCATAATAATATCAAATTGTGATTAATGAATTATTTATGATTATTTCATATATATAATATATTTATTGAAATCATAATTTGAAGTAAAGATAATACTGAATATTTAATAATATTATTAGTTAATATTATCGACAATGTCGATTGTTTCTCTTTCGATTTGTATACGATGATTATTATTTAAAAAACTTTCACTGTATATTTTATATGAGCATTCTGTACCAGAAGGACGAACAGCACACCAACCATTTTGAGTTATTATTTTAAATCCATTAAAATTAATACCGTTACTAGAATCAATAGACAAATTAGAAATAATTGGATCTCCTGCTAACATATTAATGTTAATTAGTTGTGGTGAAAAATTTGATAATCTATTTTTTTTTAAAAATGTTGTAACTTTATGTAAGCAATTATAATGAGCAGGACCAAAACGTTCATATAATTCATGGTAATGTTCTTGAATGGTTTTCCCAGTTTTTGCAGTAATTTCAGCTGCTAAAAGGCATAATAATATTCCATCTTTATCTGTTGACCAAGGTTGTCCATCAAAGCATAAAAAAGAACCTCCAGCGCTTTCTTCACCTACAAAACCAAATATACTATTTGATAAACCATTAACAAACCATTTAAAACCAACTGGTAACTCAATTATTCTACGTCCTATATTTTGTACTACTTGATTAATTATTGAACTAGATACTAGACTTTTTCCTACATAAATATTTTTATTCCAATTTAAACGATGTTGAAATAAATAATTAATGGCAACTATCATATAATTATTAGGTTTTATTAATCCTGTCGGTAAAATAATCCCATAACGATCATTATCTGGATCATTGCAAAATAATAAATCAAATTTATTGCGATATTTCAATGAATTTATTATACAGTATTTAGATGAGCAATCCATTCTTATTAAACCATCTTTATCAAGATGCATAAAACTAAAAGTTTTATCTATATTATTGTTTAGCATAGTAATATCAAGTTTATAATATTCTCCAATGCGTTCCCAATATTCAATACCAGCGCTTCCAAGAGGATCTATACCTATTTTTAAAGATGATTGTTTAATACACGAGAAATTAATTACTTTTATTAAATCTTCTACATAAGGTTGAATTAAATCTTTTTTGATAATTAAACCATTTCTTAATGCTTTGTTAAAAGATAAACGCTTTATTTTTTTTATATTATATTTTATTATTTTATTAGCTTTATTTTCTATCGATTGTGTAATTTTAATATTAGCAGGACCACCATTTGGTGTATTATATTTAATACCACCATATTCTGGAGGGTTATGAGATGAAGTAATAATTATACCATCAGCTAAAGAAGAATGCATTTTATTATATTCTAAAATAGCATGAGAGATTGAAGGAGTAGGAGTATAACCATTATTCTGTTGTATAATTACATTTACATGATTAGCAGTTAATACTTCTAATATGGATAGTATAGCTGGTTCCGAAAGCGCATGTGTATCCTTGCCAATATAACATGGACCTGTAATGCCATGATATATTCTTTGTTCTATAATTGCTTGTGCTATTGCTATGAGATGTATTTCATTAAAACTTTGACTCTGTGAAGTACCACGGTGTCCTGAAGTACCAAATTTTACCATGTTTTCTGAGTTTATTGCATCTGGTTGTGCCCAATAATATTGAGAAATTAATTTATCGACATTAATTAAATTATTTTTTTGATCGCATTGTTTAGTACAAATATGATTACTAATCATTTATAATTCTCCATAAATTATTACATTTATTTTTTTAATTAATAATTTATAATTTGTTATTACAAACCTATAATTTTATAGAATAATAGAAAAAAATACAAAAAACTGTTTTTCTATATATCTATTATTTTTTAGTTAAAATACTTTGTTAAACGTTATCAAAACAAGTATAATTACTTTTGTTCCGTGTATAAATATTGATACTATTTAATAATTTATGTCATTTTGATGATATCCTATATTTTAAAGGAAGTATGTATGAATACAATAGGTATTTTTTTTGGTAGTGATACTGGTAATACAGAAAAAATTGCATATATGATTCAAGAAAAGTTAGGAGAAAATTTTGCAAAAGTTTTTGATATAGCAAATTGTACAAAACAAGATTTAGAAAAATTTAATATACTTATATTTGGTTGTCCAACTTGGTATTATGGTGAAGTACAATGTGATTGGGATGATTTTTTACCAATATTAAAAACAATCAAATTCACCAATAAAATTGTATCTTTGTTTGGTTGTGGAGATCAAGAAGATTATACAGAATATTTTTGTGACGCCATAGGTATTATCCATAATATTATTACAGATAATGGTGCAAATATAATAGGTTATTGGTCTACTGATGGATATAATTTTGAATCTTCAAAAAGTTTAATAAACGAAAAACAATTTATGGGATTGATAATTGATGAGGACCGCCAACCAGAATTAACTGCAGATAGAGTAAATAAATGGGTTCAACAAGTCTCTACAGAAATGAAAATGTAATAAAAAAATAATTTTATGACAACTTTTTTAAAGTATCACGCAAATTAACAATTTGATTAAAAACTAAATGTGATGGTTTAGATAAACATGGATCAGCACAAAAATAACCTTCACGTTCAAATTGATATGGTTTTGTAGCAATTGCTTTCTTAAGATTAGGTTCAACATACCCTTTTTTAATTTTTAAAGATTTTTTATTAAATGCATCTAAAAAATTGTTTTCCAAACCAGGATTGGAAATATCAAATAAATTGTCATAAATTCGAAATTCGGCAGGTTGAGCATGTTTTATTGAAACCCAATGAATAATACCTTTAATTTTTTTACCATCTATTGGATGTTTGTGTAAAGTATCTAAATTACATGTACAATAAATACAAACTACATTTCCTACATTATCTTTTTCAATTGATTCAGCACGTATTATATAAGCATTACGTAAACGTACCTGCCCTCCAAGTACTAAGCGCTTAAAAAATTTATTTTTTGCAACTTCTTGAAAATCATATCTATCTATCCAAAGATATTTACTAAAAGGTACAGTACGACTCCCCATAGTAATATTATTTGGATGATTTGGCATGGTCATTATTTCATAATAGTCATCTGGAAGATTATTAATTATGATTTGTATTGGGTTTAAAACTGCCATAGCACGTGGAGCAATTTTATTTAAATCATTACGAATACATGATTCTAATAGAGATTTTTCTACAATATTATTTTGTTTAGTGACACCAATACGGTAACAAAATTCACGAATTGATGCAGCAGTATAACCACGACGTCTTAATCCAGAAATTGTTAGCATACGCGGATCATCCCATCCTTCAACATATTTTCTTTCTACTAATTGATTAAGCTTACGTTTTGACATAACTGCATATTCTAAATTTAATCTAGAAAATTCATATTGTTTTGGACACTTAGTAATACTAATATGTTTTAATATCCAATCATATAAACGTCTATTATCTTGAAATTCTAGAGTACATAATGAATGAGTTATTCCTTCTATTGCATCAGAAATACAATGAGCAAAATCATACATAGGATAAATACACCATTTATCTCCTGTTTGATGATGTTTAATATATCTAATGCGATATAAAACAGGATCACGCATTATAACATAACTAGAAGTCATATCAATTTTAGCACGTAAACAAGCTTGTCCTTCATTGAATTCACCATTTCGCATTTTTTTAAAAAGTATTATATTTTCTTGAATAGTTCTATTTCGGTATGGACTATTTTTACCGGGGGTAGTTAGTGTTCCACGATATTCACGAATTTTTTCTGGAGTTAATTCATCTACATAAGCTAAATTAGCTTCAATTAGTTCAATTGCATATTTATATAGTTCTTCAAAATAATCAGATGAATAACGAACATTCCCATGCCAAGAAAATCCTAACCATTTTATATCTTCTTGAATAGATTCAATAAAATGAGTATTTTCTTTCGTAGGGTTTGTATCATCGAAACGTAAATTACATTTGCCTTGAAAATGTTTTGCAATTCCAAAATTTAGGCATATAGATTTCGCATGACCTATATGAAGATAACCATTAGGTTCTGGAGGAAAACGAGTATGAATATTTTTATGTTTGCCATTTAGTAAATCACTTTCAATAATTTGAAATATAAAATTATTGAAAGAAATCTTATGTTTTATCATTGATTGAAATATTTAATCCTAATGTATATTTCATAATCATAACTATGACACTAATAATATAATAATTATTTTATTATTGAAATAGCTTAATTACTAAATGTTTAATTTACTAAAATATAACATATCATAATATGATATATAATATGAATTATTTTATATAACTAAGATAATAAAATTATCAATTTTAAATAAATGTACATATACAATATTATTGTAATAATTATTAGTTATAATTGATATTATAATTGCAACGTATAATAAATGATAAATGAAATATTAATTAAATATTATAATAAATAATATTAAAAAATATTTGTTTGATATATATTATAAAATAGTATTTTATTAGAATTCAAATGAATATCTTATAGATATATGTTAAAATATATAGACTACTGATTCAATTAATAATTATTTTAAATAATAAATAACTAATTATAAAATATGAATATTCATATATCAATACTATATGTTATTATGTTATTCTATATGTTTGATTATATATAAATTATAATATTCTATATATGTACATTTATAATTTAATAAAATAATAGTTGACGATATCTAACTAAATAAGCATACTTTGATCAAACAAATTAACATTTTTTTAACAAATAATACAAAAGCTACGTAGCTCAGTTGGTTAGAGCACAGCACTCATAATGCTGGGGTCATGGGTTCAATTCCCATCGTAGCTACTGTTCACGGGAGTGGCGAAAATGGCAGACGCGCCAGATTTAGGTTCTGGTACCGGTAGGTATGCGAGTTCAAATCTCGTCTCCCGTATTATAATAAATACAATGGGGTATAGCCAAGCGGTAAGGCACCGGTTTTTGATACCGGCATTCCCTGGTTCGAATCCAGGTACCCCAGCTTTGCTTTATAATTAATTTTAATTACATTGTTAATGTTATTATTAATATTGCTAATGTATAGCTAATTTTATTATGTATTAATTTAATCATAAATATATTTAATCAAGTTAATGTATATGTAATTAAAATTTTTAGTTTGATGATTTTATTATATGAGAAAATCATAAATGCTATTAATAGTATTTATCAATTAAAGCATTGATTGTCTTAATGATTTTATAAATAAATGCTTAAAAAGACATTATGATTTTCATTTTAAAATTATTTTACGATATAAAAGATCAAATATCATTTGTAAAACTAGTATATAGTGATTTCTATATATACATATCAGTTATTTATTAATAATATTAAAATATCCTTATATATAATACATGTTAAATTTATATCTCTTGAAAAGAGATAATATTTAAAACTTATGTATGCTATAAACACAATTGAAAATTAAAAAATAAATTAAATAATGAACAAACTATACATTAAAACCTGGGGTTGTCAGATGAATGAATATGATTCATCTAAAATAGTTGATTTATTAAATAATAAACTTGGATGTGTTCTTACTGAAAAAACTGAAGAAGCTGATATTTTACTACTGAATACATGTTCCATTAGAGAAAAAGCAGAAGTAAAATTATTTCATCAATTAGGACGTTGGAAATACTTAAAAGAAAAAAAGCCTAATTTAATTATTGGTGTTGGAGGATGTGTAGCTGCACAAGAAGGTGATTATATTTTAAATCGTGCAAAATATGTAGATATTATTTTCGGTCCTCAAACAATACATCGTTTGCCAGAAATGATTATATCTATACATAAAAATAATGAATCAATGATAGATATAAGTTTTCCATCTTTAGAAAAATTTGATTACTTTCCAAATCCTATTGCAACAGGACCGTCTGCTTTTGTTTCTATTATGGAAGGTTGTAATAAATATTGTACTTTTTGCATAGTACCTCATACTCGTGGCGAAGAAGTAAGTCGTCCTAGTGATGATATTTTATTAGAAATTTTTCAATTATCCAAACAAGGAGTTAGAGAAATTACATTACTTGGTCAAAATGTTAATGCGTATTGTGGATATACATTTGATGGTAAAATATGTAATTTTGCTGATTTAATACGTTTAGTAGCTTCAATTGAAGGTATCAATCGCATTCGTTTTATTACAAGTCATCCAATAGAATTCACTGATGATATCATAGAAGCTTACAGCGATACTCCAGAATTAGTAAATTTTTTGCATTTACCTGTTCAAAGTGGTGCAGACCGTATTTTGAATTTAATGAAACGTGCTCATTCAATATCAGATTATAAAAAAATTATTAGCAAATTGCGTACAGTTCGTCCTAATATACAAATTAGCTCTGATTTTATTATAGGTTTTCCAGGAGAAACTCAACAAGATTTTGAGCAAACTGTAAAATTTATTGCTGATATGAATTTTGATATGAGTTTTAGTTTTATTTATTCTGCAAGACCAGGTACTCCTGCAGCGAAGTTAATTGATCATACAACAGAAAAAGAAAAGAAATATAGGCTGAATGTTATTCAAAAACTTATTAAAAAACAAGCTAAATATTGGACTTATAAAATGCTAGGAACTGAACAAACAATTTTAGTAGATAATCTATCTAATAAAAATAGTACAGAAATATTTGGTAGAACTGAAAATAACCGAATAGTTGCTTTTCAAGGTTCATCAAATATGTTAGGTAAATTTGTTAATGTTAAAATTATTGATGTATGTAATAATTCACTTCAAGGAAAATTATTATATATTAATTAATTTAAATTTCATTGATTTTTTTAGCATTGTTATTTTTGATTTTATCATTTCAAAATAATAAAATATCAATATATGAAAAAAAATATGATTAATTTGCAAATTGCATGCAAAATAGATAAAAATGTAATAAATATCCAAAAATGTCACAATTGGGTACAAGCTATCAATACTCCTTTATTAAAAAAAAAGAAATTACTATTCGCATAGTTAAAGAATCAGAGATAAAATATCTTAATTTATTTTATCGAGGAAAAAACAAATCAACTAATATATTATCATTTCCATTTGATTCACCTTCAGGTATTAAATTACCTTTATTAGGAGATTTAGTTATTTGTTTTAAAATAATTAAAAAAGAAGCTACTGAACAAGGTAAAAAAATTGATATGCATTTAGCACATATCATTATACATGGTACTTTGCATCTATTGGGATTCAATCATATTGACTCTAGTGATGCTTATAAAATGGAAAAGAAAGAAATTAATGCAATGTTTAATTTAGGTTATTCGAATCCTTATCTTATTTACTAAATAATTAAAAAACAGCAACAAAAATTACACAATAACATAATAAATTAATTCTAGATTATTAATGATCTTGAAAATTTATACAGATAATTATCTTAAAATTACTTAAATATGTTTTTTATTCATAATTAATATGTTCTATTTAAACAATTCTAATTTATATAACACCTATATTGTTATTAGCAATATAGTTTATCAAAAACAGTGGGTACGGCTTATACTAGCATTCATTACTGGTATGTGTGGTATTTTTGCTTTTTCTCCTTATAATATTGATTGTACTGCACTATTTTCTTTATGTAGTCTACAAATATTATTGCTTAATAGAAATAACATACAGTCTGCTATTATAGGTTTAATATGGGGATGTGGCTTATTTAGTGTAGGTATTAGTTGGATATATATTAGTATTGTTAATTTTAGTAATTTAACACATTTAACAAGCATAGTAATAATAGCATTAATAGTATTATACTTATCTATATATCCAGCATTGTTCGCTATATTATTAAATATATTATGTCCTAAAGTTACTTGTTTACGTTTAGTATTTGCTGCACCTGCATTATGGCATATTACAGAATTTTTAAGAAGCAAATTTTTTACAGGATTTCCATGGTTACAATTTGGTTATAGTCAAATTGATGGATTATTAAAAGGATTTGCACCTCTAGCAGGTGTTGAAACAATCACTTTTATATTAATGTTTATTAGTGGTTTAATTATATTTTCAATTACATGTAACAATATCAAATCTATATTAATTATAGTTATATTATTCATTATTTCATGTTTATTAAATTTTATGCAATGGTATCAACCATTGCATAATAATGTTTCTGTAGCTTTAGTACAGGGAAATATTCCCCAAAAAATAAAATGGAATTTAACACAAACTGTGAATAATGAGAACATTTATTTAAATTTAAGTAAACATTGGATAGGAAAAGTATCTATTATCGTATGGCCTGAATCTGCAATTGCTGAACTTGAAATTAATAAACAATTATTACTATCTAGGATAGATAATTTAATAAAAAACACGTCTACTTCATTAATTACAGGTATTATTGATAATAAATTTAACAAACATAACAATATATACTACAATTCTATTCTTGTTTTAGATTCTAACAATAAATATCATTATCCTAATAACAATCATTATTATAAAAATCATTTAGTACCATTTGGTGAATATATACCAATAAAAAAATTATTACAATTATTAGGATTATCCTTTAATTTTCCTATATTGGATTTACATCAAGGAAATTATATTCAACCACCATTAAAAGTTAATGGTTATAATATACTTAGTGCTATTTGTTATGAAATAATTCTAGGCGAAAAAATACGTGCTAATTTGCATTCTGATACTAATTTATTATTGACAATTTCTAATGATGCATGGTTTGGTAACTCAATTGGACCTTGGCAACATTTTCAAATGGCTCGCATGAGGGCATTAGAGTTTGGTAGACCATTATTAATTGCTACAAATAATGGTATCACAGCAGTAATAGATGCTAACGGTGATATAGAAAACATATTACCTCAATTTAAAAGAAACGTATTAATTAGTACTATAACATTAACTAAAGGAAAAACTCCTTATTCATATATTGGTTATGTACCATTATGGTTTGTAATTTTTCTATTCTTGACATTTATAATAACTTGTAAGCTAAAGATAATTAAATTGATAATTTAATATGGTAATTATATAATATTAAACACTAGACTAACAATGTAACATCTAAACTTAATTAATAGAAAATCATGAAAGAAAATTATTGTCCTAAAGATATTGAATCTAGAATTCAAGAGTTTTGGGAAAAAGAGAAAACGTTTAATGTCATCGAAAATATAAATAAAGAAAAATATTTTTGTCTTTCTATGTTGCCTTATCCATCTGGTAAACTACACATGGGACATGTGCGTAATTATACAATTGGTGATGTTATATCTAGATATCAGCGTATGTTAGGTAAAAATGTTTTACAACCTATAGGATGGGATGCTTTTGGTTTACCAGCTGAAAATGCTGCTATTAAAAATAAAAACATACCAGCAAGTTGGACATATAAAAACATTAATTATATGAAAAATCAATTAAAATTATTAGGTTTTAGTTATGATTGGAATAGAGAGTTAACAACTTGCAAACCAGAATATTATCTTTGGGAACAATGGTTTTTTATACAATTATATAAAAATAATTTAGTTTACAAAAAAAATTCACCAGTTAATTGGTGTCCAAAAGATCAAACTGTTTTAGCTAATGAACAAGTTATTAAGGGACTTTGCTGGCGTTGTGATACTAAAGTTCAACAAAAAAATATATCTCAATGGTTTCTAAAAATCACTAAATATGCAGAAGAATTATTAAATGATTTAGATACTTTAGAACATTGGCCAGAAAAAGTTAAAACAATGCAACGCAATTGGATCGGCCGATCAGATGGAATGGAAATTACTTTTAAAACGACGATAACTAACGATAATATAGTAGTTTTTACTACACGTCCAGATACTTTAATGGGAGTTACTTATTTAAATATAGCATATGATCATCCATTATCTATCAAATATTCTAAAACTAATCCTATATTAGCTAAATTCATTGCGGAATGTAATACAATTAAATTATGTGAATCAGATAGAACACAACTTGAAAAAAAAGGTGTAGATACTAAAGTATTTGTAAAACATCCACTAAATCACAATATTCTTCCAGTTTGGGTGTCAAACTTTGTTTTAATAGATTATGGCACTGGTGCTATAATGTCAGTACCAGCACATGATCAACGAGATTGGGAATTTGCTATAAAATATAATTTACCTATGAAATCTGTTATTTTAGATCCAAATGGCAATAAACCCGATATTAGTCAATCAGCAATGAATAAAACAGGTATATTATTTAATTCAGATAAATTCGATGGTTTAAGTTATCAAGACGGATATAAAACCATTTCACAAGAGATCATTAACAAAAAAGCAGGAGTACATAAAGTAAATTATCGTCTTAGAGATTGGTGTATATCACGTCAACGTTATTGGGGTGTGCCAATACCTATGTTAACATTAGAAAATGGTGATATCATACCTGTTTCAGAAGATCAATTACCATTGATTTTACCAGAAGATGTGATTCTTGATACTATAAATCCAATTAAAATCAATTCAGAATGGTATAAAGTTTATGTAAATAATCAATCAGCATTAAGAGATAGTGATACTTTTGATACTTTTATGGAGTCTTCATGGTACTATGCACGTTATACTTGTCCACATTATACTAAAGGCATGTTAGATCCAAAAGCAGCTAATTATTGGTTACCAGTAGATCAATATATAGGCGGAGTTGAACATGCAATAATGCATTTAATGTACTTTAGATTTTATCATAAAATTATGCGTGATATGGGATTAGTCAGTTGTAATGAACCTGCAACACGTTTATTATGTCAAGGTATGGTGTTATCTGAAACATTTTATTATATTGATAATCAAGGTGAAATTCATTGGGTATCTCCATTAGATGTAACAGTTAAAAAAGATAATAATGGCAAAATTGTACAATCATTTGATAAATATGGTAGAAAAGTTATATATTCAGGTATGCATAAAATGTCAAAATCTAAAAATAATGGGATTGATCCTAAGACAATGATTGATCTTTACGGTGCTGATACTTTGCGTTTGTTTATAATGTTTGCAGCTCCAGTAGAAATGACATTACAATGGAAGGAATCTGGTATAATAGGTGTTAATCGTTTTTTAAAACGTTTATGGAAATTAGTGTTTAATCATATACAGAAAGGAAAAATTAGTAAATTAATTCTTTCTAAAATGAATAACAAACAAAAAATATTATATAATGATTTAAATAATACCATAATTAAAGTATCAGACGATATTGATCGTCGGCAAACTTTTAATACAGCTATAGCTGCTATTATGGAATTTATAAATAAATTAATATATGCTCCACAAATAAATGTGCAAGATAGAGCGTTAATGCACAAATCTTTATTAACAATTATTTTATTATTATACCCATTTACTCCTCATATTTGTTATATTTTATGGCAAGAGTTAGGAAATAATAGCTCAATTGATAATGCTTCGTGGCCTGTGCCTGATAAAAGAATATTAATCAAAAATAAATCTTTAATAATAGTACAAATTAATGGCAAATTAAGAAGAAAAATTTATGTTAAATCTGATACAACTAAAGAACAAATGATATCAATAGTTACTACAGATCATATAATATCAAAATATTTAAATAATGTCACTATTGAAAAAATATTTTACTTACCAGGTAAATTATTAAATTTAGTTATTAAACAAGGATAAATTTTGCAAACAATAATCAAGATTTTTTATTTTTTAATTATAACACTATTGTTAAATAATTGCCAAACTAATGTGCATGAAAGAATCATAATACCTCAAAAGTTCAAACAATTAAATATTACAACAGATCATGTATGTCATTCAATTTTAAATGTGATAAATAATAAATTAAATACTTATGGTATTGAAATTATAGGATATAATCAACATGATAAAACAATACCTACATTAGTAATTAATTTTCATGATTACGATAATGATAATGTATCTGATTATACTAATCGCAATGTTACTGAAAGTCAAAGGAAAATAACGTTAAATGCAGCATTAATCATACCAAAAAAAGGTGTTTTTCCTATTCAAGTTAAAGCATATCGTCATTATTTTTTTAACAATTATCCAAATAATACTCATAATAATGAACTTCCATATGGATATATAAATGAAATGTTTCATTGGATAAACAATTATCATTGTAAAAATAACGACTATGGCAGTAGCTATGATTGCCAATATAATAATTATAATAGATTTGATAACAAATTTTATCAATTGCATCATTCTAATTATAATCCATATTATAAAATTTATTGTGATATAGATCATGAAGTTAATTGTGATGTACATGCTAGAACATATGGTGGTATAACTGTAGATACTCATATAGGGAATGATACTGTTGTTAGTGATGATGATATAAACTATTATAGTTTAAATAATGTAAGTGATAACAATGAACAATTTATGACGAATGATATGAATGTACTTATTGCTAATAAAGTATTCGATAAAATAATTAAAATTTATGCAAAACAAATATCTTTAGATAATGAACAAAAATCTCAGGTTAAGATAGTCAATAATGTATAAAATTTATCCAGAACAATTGAAAGATCAATTACTTAAAAAATTTTTTTATTGTTACTTATTAGTTGGTACTGAAATATTGTTCTTAAATGAAAGTGTTGAAATAATTAAAAATATAGCTAATTTACGTAAATATAAAGAATATACTAAGTATATATTAAATAATAAAACTAATTTGGCAGATTTATTTGAAATATTTAAAACATCAGATTTGTTTTTTCAACGCAAAATAATACATCTTGAATTTACTGAAAATTATTTTAATGCATCAATAAATAGTCAATTAATAAAATTGTTTGATTTGTTAACTAAAGATAATGTAGTTATTTGTAACATTTCAAAATTAACAAAAGTAATTGAAAACAGTAAATGGTTTAAAAATATATTTAATAATAGTTTGTTAGTATATTGCCGTCCAGTAGAAAAGATTAATTTCACTCAATGGATAATCAAACGTACTGAAAATATGGGAATATTTATAAATGATGAAATACTACAATTATTTTGTTATTTGTATGAAGGCAATTTAATAGAATTAGTTCAAACTTTGCACATTTTGAAAATACAATGGCCTGATGGAAAATTAACGTTATCATGTATTCAAGATTCGTTAAATAATTTAGCAAAATTTAATGCTTTTCAGTGGGTTAACGCGTTATTAGAAGGTAATATTGTTCGTGCTATACATATTTTAAAATATTTAAAACAAGAAAATATTGAAATAATTAGTTTATTAAATCTTTTGCAACGTGATTTAATTATATTAATACACTTAAAGTATTATCAAAATAAACCACATTATACATCTGCTTTAATAAAAAAAAAAATATTTGGATAAGCAGACAATTATTATTAAATAACGCATTAACTAGGCTTAGTTTTAACAACTTGTATAAAGCTATTAAATATTTGCTAAATATGCAATTAAAAATAAAAGAACAAAATAATACAGAAATTTGGCTTCAAATAGAAAAATTATCTTTAATAATGTGTAATTATAGTTTTCCAACAAGTGATACTCATCATGTCTGAATTATATTCAATTTTTGGTGGTACTTTTAATCCTATTCATTTTGGACATTTATATTCTATTGAGATATTAGCAAAGCAACTTAATTTAAAAAATGTAATATTATTACCTAATAATATACCTCCTCATCGTTTAAAAATGCATATCAGTGCAGTACAACGCATTAATATGTTAAAACTTGCTATTAAAGATAATTCATTGTTTAAAATAGATATAAGAGAATTAAACTTTCAACATCCTTCATGGACTGTTAACACGTTAGAAAATATAAGAATAGATATTGGTTATAAAAAACCGCTAGCTTTTATTATCGGATCAGATTCTTTATTTACAATTCACAGATGGTATCGTTGGAAAGATATTATGTCTTTGTGTCATTTATTAGTGTGTCAACGTTCTAAAAACATTTTTAAAGATATTAGATATAATAATAATGATCATCATAAATTATGGATAAAACAGCATGTAACAACTAATATTCAAGATATATATCAAAAATCTGCAGGTTGCATTTGGTTAGCAAATACACCATTATATAATATTTCTTCATCAAAGATAAGACAACTTTGCTATTTACATAAACCATGTGATCAATTATTGCCATCTTCAGTTATTAATTACATTAATAAACATAATTTATATAATCATTTATTTTAAATAATTAATATTTTTATAAAATATTAATAGTTATTTTTTATATATAAATGTAATATATAAAATACTTTATATTACATAAATGTACAAAAAAGTAATTTTTATTTTAGTTGTTATTCAATATATAAAAATATTTAATATCCATGTTTAGTAAAAAGAAAAATAGTTTTTTTGATAAAAGCACAATTGAAACAAAAAAATATTTATCCAGAATGTTATTAGTTTTTTTCAGTGTAGTATTATTTATACTAATATTATTAATTAGTATTTATAAATTACAAGTTTTAGATATTAAAAAATATAATATTTACTCTAGTGAAAATCGTATCCAATATATTCCAATTGAATCTGTTAGAGGTCTTATATATGATCGTAATGGTATACCTTTGGCTATTAATAAAACTCTATATAGAGTTGAATTAATCCCAAACAAAATAAATGATTTAGATCAGACTATTTTACATTTAAGTGATATTTTCGATATATCTGATAAAGATATTAAAATTTTTAAAAATAAACTCGATAAATCTTTTACTGTTTTTAATTCTATTCCAATTATATATAATGTTAATGAACATCAAATTGCTAAATTTTATGTTAATAAACATTTATTTCCTGAAGTCTTAATAAAAAGTTATCCATTTCGTTATTATCCTTTTGGTAAAATATTAACTCATATTGTTGGATATGTTGGAAAATTTAATAATGATATAAATATATTCAATATTCATGATAAATATGATAGTTATTCTTTAACTAGCAGCATAGGTAAAACAGGCATAGAAGCTTATTATGAAGATTTACTACATGGAATTAATGGTTATCGGGAAATTGAAACTAATAATCATCATTTTATTAATAAATTTTCTCAACATTCATCTCAACCAGGATATAACATATATTTAACGATTGATTTAAAAATACAACAGTATATTGCATCATTACTTGTAAATACTAAATCTTCAGTAATAGTAAGTGATCCACAAAACGGTGATATTTTAGCTATGGTGTCTAATCCTAGTTATGATCCTAATTTATTTATTGATGGTATTTCTGTAAAAGATTATAACAATTTGTTACATGATATTAATCATCCATTATATAATCGTTCAATTCAAGCAACATACCCTCCTGCATCAACAGTAAAACCTTATATAGCAATATCTGCTCTTAGTTCTAGAATTATTAATGATAATGATATAATTTTTGATCCAGGTTGGTGGCATATACCAAATTCTAAACAATATTACCGTGATTGGAAAAAATCAGGACATGGTTATGTTGATATAATAAAATCTATAGAAGAATCTTCTGATACATTTTTTTATCAAACAGCCCATGATATGGGCATTGATAGATTGTCTCGATGGATGACAATATTTGGTTATGGTATACCTACTGGTATTGATTTACCTCAAGAAAATTCAGGTACTATGCCATCACGTAAGTGGAAAACTAATTATTTACAAATACCTTGGTATAAGGGTGATACTATTCCAATTGGTATTGGTCAAGGATTTTGGACTGCTACACCAATGCAGATGAATAAATCAGTTATGATATTGGTTAATAATGGAGTTATTAGAAATCCACATATTCTACATATGATAAATAATAACTGTCAAGTAATTCCTTATAAACAGCTAAATATTAAAACAATAAAAAATATTAATAATAATTATTGGTATATAGTTAAAAAAGGTATGTATGGCGTTGCTAATAATCCAAAAGGCACTGCTTATAGATATTTTATAAATGCTCCATATAAAATAGCAGCTAAATCTGGAACAGCTCAGATATTTAGCTTAAAAAAAAGTCAGATTTATAATTCTCTTAAACTTGTTGAAAATTTAAGAGATCATAAATTGATGACAGCATTTGCTCCATATGACAAACCACGTGTAGTAGTGACTATAATCATGGAAAACGGAACTGGTCCTAAAGTAGGAATTATCATGCGCAAGATTTTAGATTTTATTATTTTAAAACATAATGAAAACTATGAAATTAGAAAAACACATAAGTGATGTCTATTTATTTATAATATATATAATATGTCTATAAAAATATTTAATAACATACAAAAAAAAACTATTGGTCTAAATAAATATATAGATCCTGTTTTTTTGTTAATAATTATCTGTATACTAATGTATAGTGTCTTTGTACTTTGGAGTGCTAGTGGTCAAAATATACATTTAATAGAAAGAAAAATTATTCAAATTACTATAGGTTTAATAGTAATGATATTAATGTCGCAAATACCACCATATGTATATGAAAATTTTATTTTTTATGTTTATTTGCTATGTTTATTATTGTTACTAATAGTAGATATTTATGGATATACTAGCAAAGGAGCACAACGTTGGTTAGATATAAATATACTACGGTTTCAACCGTCGGAACTTATTAAATTAGTATTACCAATCATGATATCTAGTTTTATTCATCGTAATATTATTTATTCTAAAACTTATAAAGGTATTTGTACTATTTTAATTTTAATTTTTATACCGGCTATATTAATAGCAAAAGAACCGGATCTCGGTACAGCTATTTTAGTAGCTATATCTGGTATATTAGTTTTAATTTTATCAGGTTTAAATTGGAAATTAATTAGTTTAATATTTATTAATATTTTTTTTTGTATGCCAATCATTTGGCATTTTTTTATGCAAAAATATCAAAAAAGTAGAATAATTATGTTATTATATCCAAGCAAGGCTCCTTTTAGTATTGGTTATCATATCACCCAATCTAAAATAGCTATTAGTTCAGGTGGTTTATATGGAAAAGGTTGGTTACATGGTACTCAATCAAAATTTGGATTTTTACCAGAATGCCATACTGATTTTATTTTTGCTGTTTTAGCAGAAGAATTAGGATTAATTGGCATATTTATTTTATTTTTTCTTTATTTTGCATTAATTTTACGTGGTTTATTATTATCATTAAGTTCTACAAATGTTTTTGGTCGCATAACAATCAGTAGTTTAATGTTAATGTTTTTAATTTATATATTTATTAATGTAGGTATGGTTAGTGGTATTGTACCAGTAGTTGGCGTGCCTTTACCAATATTTAGTTACGGTGGTTCGTCATTAATTGTATCTATGGCTGGATTTGGTATAATAATGTCTATTCACTCCTATCGCAATAATATAATATAATATTCTAGAAGCATGAAGCATTGTTCATTCATAAAATACATTTTTAGCAAATTACTGATATTTAATTAAATTGATACATTTTTATTTAATAATAAATGAGCTTGATAAGATGAGCGAACTAACGGTCCACATACGGCATTGTTAAAACCCATAGACAATGCTTGTTTTTTTAGATCATTAAACTCTTGTGGACTTACATATCTTTGTACTGGTAAATGATTTTTACTAGGTTGTAAGTATTGTCCTAAAGTTAATATATTAACTTTATTTTTTCGCAAATCATTCATGACTTGAATAAGTTCATCATTAGTTTCACCTAAACCTAACATTAAACTTGATTTAGAAGGAATATTAGGATGTTTTATTTTAAATTTTTTTAGTAATTGCATAGATTTATTATAATTAGCACTAGGCCTAACTTGATCATATATACGTGGTACAGTTTCTATATTATGACTAAATACATCTGGAGGTTCACTTGTTATAATATCTAAAGCCCTATACATACAATTTCTAAAATCAGGAACTAATATTTCTATTTTTATAGTATTGTCTCTTTTGCGAATTTCATTAATGCATTTAGCAAAATGATTAGCACCTCCATCATATAAATCATCTCTATCTACAGATGTTATAACTACATATTTTAATTTCATATTTATGATAGTTTTTGCTAATTTTACTGGTTCAGTGATATCAGGTAACATAGGTCGCCCATGTTGAATATTGCAAAATGGACATTTTCTTGTACAAATAACACCAAGAATCATAAAAGTTGCAGTACCATAATTAAAACATTCATTTATATTCGGACAACAAGCTTCTTTACAAACAGAATTTAAATTATTCTTTTTCATTTCATATTTTACAAAGTTAATGCGATTTGAATCTAAAGGTAATTTAATCTTAATCCAGTTTGGTTTGATTAATTTGTCTTTTGCTGTTAATGAATTTTTTATTATGATATTTTGTGTTTTAATTGTATTATGCTTCATGTTTAATTTGATATTTATAATATTGGATATGCAATGCAAAAATTTAATATTGTGTGATATTAAATGGTTTCCATATGTATTTATTATAATGCATTAATTTACTAAATTCTGATACTAATAATATTAGTACATCATTAATATTAATATTTGAATTAAAATGTTGTAACTTTGTCATTTTCATATCAATTAATCCACATGGATTAATATTTAAAAAAGGTTTTAAATCTACTGTTACATTTAACGCTAATCCATGAAACGAACAACCTCTACTTATCCGTAATCCAAGAGAACAAATTTTTTTATTATCTACATATATACCTGGAGCATCTAAACGTGCATAAGACTTCACATTAAAAACTATTAAAGTGTTAATTACAGTTTTTTCTAATATAGAAATTAATTGACGAATATTTATTTTTTTACGCTTTAAGTCAATTAATATATACATTAATTGTTGTCCTGGTCCATGATAAGTAATTTTTCCACCTCTATCACTTTTTACTATTGGGATATTTTTTGGAAAAGTTTTTATATTGTCATATTGTTTACTAGTACTTCCTTGAGTAAAAATTGAATAATGTTCTGCTAACCATAGTTCATCTGAACTATTAGCATCTCTGTGTTTAGTATAATAATGCATTGCTTTATATACTAATTCCCAATGATATAAATGTAAATTTCTAACTACAAGTGTTTTATATGACAAAACACATTTTTTCCTAAAATTTATTTTTTTTATAATATAACATATCTATTTATTAAATATAAATTAATTATTATAAAATAAAAAACCCGCCGTTAGGCGGGTAGTTATAATCTAGCAGTTAAACATTATAGTTTTTACAAACCAATAACATTAGCAGCAGATGGGCCTTTAGCTCCGTCAGTTATTTCAAATTCAACACGTTGACCTTCAGCTAGAGTTTTGAAACCACTACTCTGAATAGCAGAGAAATGTACAAATACGTCTTTACTGCCATCTTCAGGTGTAATAAATCCAAATCCTTTAGATTCATTAAACCATTTAACATTACCTTTGATTTTAGACATCTAAAATTACCTTTACATAGAAAAATAGAAACTTACTATCAGTATTCAATATAATAATAAAGACATTTATTTATTACAATGTTATAAACATCAATATTATATATCATATATTTTATTTTATAAAAAAATAAACATAAAAACATAATTTGAGTAAAATAAATCAGATAACATTATTTAATAATCGTAATTATGTTTTATAATATAATTTGTATTTATTCAATAAATGCAAATTATAAAATTTAATTAAATTCAAATCATTTTTGTACACTATAAATAATAACATCATTTGTATATATACTAAATATAATTAATAAATTAATATTAATTATAGTGATTATATTGTTATATATTATATGTATGTTAAGATTATTAGAATAACAAGTATAATTATTATTTTAAACATCGTGCAATACGTACTATTTTATATTGTATGATATTAATTTAAGTATAGCAATATAATTTTTAATAAGATAAGTATACATGTAATATATCATTTTTGCAGTATATAAATTTATAATAAAAACTTAATTAAATTAGTTCATTAGATACACTTATATAGAGAATCTATAAAAATATATGTTTAAATCAATTGTTCATTAAATTTAATTGACTATTAAATATAACATTCCAGAAATAGTTATTAAACCAATCAATACCACAAAATAATTACTAATTTTACCCCTATATTTATTCATTATTGCAGTTTTTCGAATAGCATACATTGGCATTAAAAATAAAATTATAGAAACTACTGGTCCTCCTAAAGTGTCTATCATTTTTAAAATATTAGGATTTATTGTTGCTGTCAACCAAGATGATAATAAAACAAACAGTAATGATAAATTATTTAATTTAGTTAAATTAATATGATCATTAAACAATTTAGTAACTATTCTGTTAAAACTTTCTCTAACTCCTAAGTAATGACCAAAAAAGGACTTAGCTATAGCAATAATAGCAAGTAATGGACTTAGCCAAGCTATTATAGGAGAATGTAAATGATTAGCAAGATAGGATAATATAGTAATATTTTGTTGTTTAGCAACCTGCAAGTCTGTCGTAGATAAACTAAGAACACAACTAAAAACAAAAAACATCACTGTAATTATCATTAATAAATGAGAATAAGTAAGAATATTGTAACATTTATTTTCTGCATTATCTCCATATTCTTTACGTTTGACAAGTGCAAAATAAGATATAATTGATATATGATTAAAAGAGAAAACTAACACTGGTAGTGCTAACCATAATGTCATCCACAAATTATTAACATTTAATAAAAATATATTTAAGGTTTTTAAAGTAGCTAATTGCCAATGTGGAATTAAATAAAAAGTAATTAACATTAATATAATAATAAATGGATAAACTAATATAGTTGTTGCTTTTATAATAATTTTTTCATCAAAATAAATTACAATCATCATAGATGATATTAATATTAGAGATAAAATTATGCGTGATGGAGGTGTTAATTGTAATTGATTAATAATAAAACTATTTACTGTGTTAGTCATTGCTACGCCGTACATTAGTAATGTTGGATAAATTCCAAAAAAATAAAATAGTATAATTATATTACCAATATTAATACCAAAATGTTCTTCTATTACTTTAGTAATATCTCCTGTTGGATCTTTTCCTGATAAAACAAAACGAGTTAAAGCTAGATGAGAAAAAAAAATAGTAGGAAAAGCAAGAATAGTTATAATAATTAATGGTATTAATCCACCAATTCCTGCATTAATAGGCAAAAATAGTGCTCCTGCACCTATTGCAGTACCATATAAACTTAATACCCAAATAGTATCATTCTTATGCCATTTTTTTTGAATAGATAATTTAGCAATATTTAGTTTGCTAGTTTTATTAATTTTCATTTAATTCTCCAAATCATTTTTATTTTTTTTAAAAAGTTATTTTATATTTAATATAAATATATTACATATATTAATATTTAATTATTTGTTATAAAAAATAATTTTGATTATAAATAGGCTGAATATAAATATTATTTATATTCAGCATAAAATAGTTATTACTTAGGAAAAATTAATAATTTGCAGTATAATTCATAACACAATTTAACAATGCAATTTAATTTAATGTAAGTTATTTATGTGTAATTAAATTGTATTAATTTAAATTATGAATGTTTAATAAGAACAATATGAATTATTATTTAATCATGGCTTGTTAATTTAAGTCAAAAAAATATAATAAAATTTATTTATTAAAATGAGTATTAATTATAAATTATTAACCTGATTATAAATTTGTTAAATTATATTTTAATGTTAAATATTTAGATTTTTTAAGTTGAATAATGTGTGTGATAGCAGATATTGTGAATTTTGGAGCGGGAAACGAGATTCGAACTCGCGACCCCAACCTTGGCAAGGTTGTACTCTACCAACTGAGCTATTCCCGCATATCGGTATAATACTATTTAACTGATCTCCTTTAATAGTAGAATAACTATCTATTAATAATAGTGCAACATTTAAATATTAAAAAATATAATAATATTTAATATTATATATATATCAGTTATATAATTTATAATTTGAATAAGTTATCACGATAGTAAATTAATTCTGATATAGAATTAATTATGTCTTCTAGAGCTTTATGTGGATATTTTTTTTTAAAATTTATTAAAATTTCTGGTTTCCACCTTCGTGCTATTTCTTTTAAAGAACTAACATCTAAATATCTATAATGAAAATAAGATTCTAATTTTGGCATATATTCAAATAAAAAACGTCGATCTTGACCTATACTATTACCACATATAGGAGAAGTATTTATAGGAACCCATTTTTTTAAAAAATTTATTGTAAGTTGTTCAGCATGGTTTTCTTGAAATGTACTTATTTTAACTCTATTAATTAAACCACTATTAGTATGAGTACGAATATTCCATTCATCCATTAAAGCAATTTGATAATCAGATTGATGTATTGCGATCACTGGGCCTATAGCTAAAATATCTAATTTAGCATTAGTTACTATTGTAGCAATTTCAATAATACGATGTATTTTTGGATTTAATCCAGTCATTTCTAAATCAATCCAAATTAAATTACTTTCATTCATCATTAAAATCATATCCTGAAAAATAAGATACAAATAAATATTTATTATTGATATTGTTACTTATAATATCATTATCTATCAATATTATATATTATGAAATATTTAAAATATATTAATATTATTGCATACGGACATATTATTTATTTTTTAGATTTATTGTTAATTTTACTGAAATATTATAATATATTGACAATTTATGTTATTGGATTTCTTTTCTTATTATAAATCAGTTTTAAACTTAAACGCATTAATTATAAATTTGCAAATTTATTGCTTTATTAAAAATTACTAATAATATATTCTTAATTAAAATTCATAAAAATAATGAATTTAACCTATTTATATTTTATTAATATTAAAGTCTACAATGATAGATACCTATTATTTAATAATAACATATTTTAATTGTTTAATTTAATTAACATTCCAACATATAGCTTGTGTTATATTTAATAAAATTAATAAAATTATAATGACATAATAATATTGACCATTCAAAAAAAAATAATACATTATACTTATTATTTTTTATGCAAAAATTATAACTAGGATTATACAGCGTTGCGTCGTTTTAAACATTATGTAATTTTATATGTGTTACAAAAAAATATAACTACATTAGTAGGTTATCTTTCTAATTGTAAACTAGGTTTTTTAACAAAATTATATATTAATATATTTGTCTGGTTTTACAAAATAAATATGCATGAAGCATTAGAACAAAATATATCTAATTATTTAACTTTTAATAATTTTTTTATAAGATATTTAAAAAAAGACGTACGTCCTATTGATCTAAATATAAACGTTATTACAGCACCAGCAGACGGCCAAATTAGTCAATTTGGAAACATTAATTACAATCAACTTATTCAAGCTAAACAATATTATTATACTCTTAATGAACTATTAGCTGGTGATAACATAATGTCTTCAAAATTTTTAAATGGACAATTTATTACTACTTATCTTGCACCTTATAATTATCATCGTGTTCATATGCCTTACAAAGGTGTATTACGTGAGATGATCTATGTCCCTGGTAGTTTATATTCATTAAGTTCACATAATTTAAATAAAATTTCAAATATTTTTACTAAAAATGAAAGGGTAATTTGTTATTTTGATACTGATATAGGTCCAATGGTACAAATTTTAGTAGGAGCGATAATTGTAGGTAGTATTGAAACTGTTTGGGCAGGAATTGTAACTCCACCACATAAAAATAAAATTCACAAATGGTATTATCATTCCTTAAATCAAAATAAAATAACATTATTAAAAGGACAAGAAATGGGTTTATTTAAATTAGGTTCTACGGTGATTAATCTATTTGCAAAAAAATATATTAAATTATCTAAACATTTGCAACTAAATGATAAAATATGTGTAGGTCAACCATTAGGTAATGTGTTACATTCATCTATAAAATAAACATTATAAAGCTATTCAATAATTAATATATAGTATAGTTATAGTATGCGTACAATTTGTATTTTATTTTTTATATTATTTACAAATGATATATCATTTGCGTTAAATTTTTCTCTATTTGATCTATCTAAAAATATCAAAGAATTACAAAATATTAATAATCTAAAGCCTATATCAAAAATTAAATCTCCTGTACTTAACAAAAAAAGTATTCTTAAGAAAAAGCAAATTTCTTTGTCAAAAATAAAAAAATATAGGAATATAATTGATAATTACGTAAATCTTATTTATGAAATACGGCAACAAATTTATAGATTGCAATATAAATACAAAATTGTTGATCCTAATGTAAATTCAAAAAATGTTCTTTTAGATCAAGAAATTTTAAAAGCTACTAATCAACTAATAGAAGAAGAACAACATATAACAAAAGAATATGACAATATTAATGAAATTAATAATACATTATTAAAAACTAATAAGACTGCTAACAATTTTAATGAATCAAATACTATAGACACACATATTTCAAATCGTAGTTTAACCCTTAAAAACAATGAATTACTAACTGATCTTAATAAAATATATGCTATTGAATTAGAAACAGCAAAAATATCTGCAAATTATCGCAAAGAATTATCTCGTATGCGAATTAAGTTTCATCAATTAAAAATTATTTTTTTATGCCAATATTTACAAAAATTACATACAAAAATAAATAATAAATATATTCAATATGGTAAACAAAAAGATGTATATCTTATACAGGATTCACTTAGTAACAAAAATCTTTCTAAAGATTTACATGATAATTTAAAATCAGTCAATGATTTGTCTATGCAAGAAATTTTTATTAATAAAAAAATAATTAAAGTTCAAAAATTAATTGATTTCTTGCGTGAAAAATCTCTGTGGTCAAGTTTTTCAAATACATTAAGTAATAATTTAAAAGAAGAATTATCCAATTTACCTGAAATTCCAAAATATCAAGACATAAATAGTGAAGTCATTAAACTAAAAGTAAAAAAAATACATTATGAAAATTTACTAAGAGATCAAGAAATATTATTTAAACAATATCATTCATATCATCCATCAAATTCATTAACTAATAATAATAAAATATACTTATCATCTAAATATAAATTAATCAATTTATTAATAGCTAGTTTTGACAGTTTAATTATAGAAATGAATAATTTAAAAATAGCAAAATTTCAATTAATAGAACTGATTGATAAAATTAAGTATTTAATACATCAACAACTTTTTTGGAGTACTGATATTAATCAATTAAGTACTAAAGATTTATTAAATATTATTAATGAAATACGTTATATGTTATCTTTTCGTGTTTTGTATTGCTTAAAACAAAGTTTAATGAATACTTTTATGAATAAAACTGCTGTTATACATATTTTACTATCTTTATTAGTATTAATAGTTGGCATCATCTTATATCATAAGTATAATTTATTTTTAAATTATTCAGCTAATAAAATAGGTAATGTAACTCAAGACCGTTTTGATTTTACTATTCGTACTGTGTTATGGTCTATTTTAATTTCTATTCCTATTCCACTGTTATGGAGAACATTTTTTTCTTCTTTAGAAAACTCTTCGTCACATCTTATCATTATAGCTATAAGTGATAGTTTAGTAAATATTACGCCAATATTAATTGTTTTAATATTAAATGTGATTTTTACTAAATCAAATGGTTTGTTTGTCATGCATTTTCGTTGGTCAAAAGTTTTAGTACAACGTTGTATGAATTGCTGTTTAATGACAATTTGTGTTCTGTTACCTTTATTAATTATGTTAATAACTCTTGATAATTTAGAAGGTTATAAAAAGTATTCTGATTTAAGTCGTTTATGTTTTATATTAATTTGCTTTGTAATTAGTATATGTAGTTTAAATTTAAAAAAAATGAATATTCCTTTGTATTTAAATAAAAAAGAAAATAGTAAAAATTTTTTAAATTATACTTTATGGAATATAGTAACTATATTACCATTAATTTCGGCTGGTTTTTCTATAATGGGTTATTTATCAATAGCTAAAATAATTTTGCTAAATATAGAAATATCAAATATTATTTGGTTTGCTTTAGTAATAATCTATCATATCATCCGACGTTGGATGTTAATTCAACATCGTCGTTTGAGTTTTAATAGAGCCAAACAAAAACGTGCTGAAATACTTGCTAATCGAGCACGTAATGAAGAAGAAAAAGAACAAGGTATTCAACAACAAAATATTGATTCTTTAGAAATAGAGGAACCACTACTTGATCTAGATATAATTAGTGCTCAGTCTTTAAAATTAGTTCGGTGGTTTTTAATGTTAATTGGTACAACATTATTGATTTTTTCATGGTCTAAAATTCGACCAGCATTTATTTTTTTTGAAGATGTTCAATTGTGGGATATGAATAGTTTAATGCAAAATGGTGGTCCTCCCCGGATTATTACTCTTGGTGCAGTATTGATAGCTAGTGCAATATTTATTATTACTATGCAATTAGTACGGAATATGCCAGCATTACTTGAGCTAATACTATTACGTTACCTAGATTTAAGACCTAGTACTAATTATGCTATTTCTACATTAACTAAATATCTTACATTAATATTTGGTGGGTTAATTGGTTTATCATTGATTGGAGTGGATTGGTCAAAATTACAATG
Source organism: Pantoea sp. Brub (assembly GCA_016642085.1). Lineage (GTDB taxonomy): Bacteria > Pseudomonadota > Gammaproteobacteria > Enterobacterales > Enterobacteriaceae > Pantoea_C. The sequence continues at coordinate 60,939 of VOQV01000003.1, forward strand.
GTTGATTGCTGCATTGGGTGTTGGTTTAGGTTTTGGATTACAAGAAATTTTTGCTAATTTTGTTTCCGGATTAATTGTACTCTTTGAAAGACCAATTCGTATAGGCGATACAGTTACTATTCGAGATTTAACTGGGAGTATAACTAAAATAAACACTCGTGCTACAACTATTACTGATTGGGATCGTAAAGAAATTATAGTACCAAATAAAGCATTTATAACTGAACAATTTGTAAATTGGTCATTATCAGATTCAGTCACACGCGTAGTTTTAACTATTCCAACATTAAATACAGTAGCTAGTGAAAAAGTAACAAATATTTTGAAACATGCTGCTAATTGTTGTAGTTATGTATTAAAAACACCACCTCCTGAAGCTTTTTTAGTTGATTTACAACATGGTATTCAATTATTTGAAATAAGAGTATATTCGGCTGAAATGGGACATCGCATGCCACTACGTCATGAATTACATCAATTAATTTTAGAAAAATTTGAACAAAACAATATTTTAATTCCATTTCCTCCGTTTCAAATACGTATAGAAGAACAACAAAAAAATACATGCAATTACAATTTTAAATCTTCTACTAATTTTTTTTAAATATTATTAAATAAATCATTAACATTTACAAAAATGTTCTCCTTTAATGATATCTTTGTTTAAATCATTAAGCATATTCATTAACAAAGAATTTTCAAAATCACTTAAATTATCAAATGATTTATATTCTTTAATGCCGTGTTTTCCTAATATGAATGCTTGTGAAAAAAATTTTGCATATTTTCCATCACCTTCAATGTATGCATATTCTAATATGTTTTCTTTACCTTGTAAGGCATTTACTAAAGACATACAAAATTTAGTTGCTGCATATCCCATTGATAAAGTTGCTGATCCGGATCCAACTTTAGCTTCTACTATTTTAGTTCCAGAATTCTGAATAGATTCAGTTAAAGATATAATTTCTTGTTTCTTAAGATTAATACCTTTGATTTTAGACAATAACGGGACAATAGTAGTACTTGAATGACCACCTATTACTGGAACGTTAATGTCTTGAGGATTTTGATCTTTCAATGTAGCCACTAAAGTATTAGCTCTAATAATATCTAAAGTAGTAATACCAAATAAACGATTTTTATCATATACATGATATTTTTTAAGAATTTCTGATGCAATTACAACAGTTGTATTAACAGGATTAGTAATAATACCTATCAGTGCTTTAGGAGCAGTGATTGCTATTTTTTCAATAATATTGCATATAATATTAGCATTAGTATTAAATAGATCAGAGCGTTGCATACCAGGCTTACGTGCTAATCCAGCAGATATTAATATAATATCTGCATCTTTAAATGATGAATTTGGATAGTTACCACTAAACCCTTTAACATTTATAGAAGTAGGAATATGATTAAGTTCTAAAGCAATACCTAAAATATTTGGAGAAGTATCATAAAGATATAGTTTTGAATAATCTGGTAAATAAATTTTAAGTAACAAAGAAAGTGCCTGACCTATACCACCAGCAGCACCAATAATTACAACCTTCATTATTAAGTCCTTAAATTATAATTTTTTTATTAAATATTATTTTGCAATTTATAACAAATATTTACATAATTCATTATTATATAAATAAATATAATTTATTTATTTGTATAATGATTATGATGCATTTATAAATATTAAATATAGTATATTTAATATTATTTGTTAAATATTATTAATTAATAACTTTATTTAAATTTTATTAATTAATCTTTTTATAATTAGAAATATAATAATAAACAATTATAAATTATATATATTTATGTAACTTTAGCAGTGGTGCCATATAATTCAACATGTATTTTTAATTGATTTTTAATATTTGTAAAATAATAAATATTATAAATAAACTTATGAAAAGTAACAAATTAAAATAAATATTGTTTATAACAATATAAACAATATTTATTTATGTTATTTATTTATTAATTTTTTTCATTAATAAATAAAATACAGGCCAAATAACACCATTGATTATACTATTTAATAATATTTCATAATGGAAGGAAACATTTAATTTAATTAAACATATTATAAACACAATTAGATTCATTAATATAGAAAGTTTAATAATCATTAAAGATTGTTTTAAAAAAGATATTTTATATGAAAAGTTATAATAAATCATAATATATGATATAATGCTTAATGCTAAAGCATTTGTTCCTAATATTAAGCCTGTAGTTAAGTCTATAAGTAATCCTAATAACAAACCTAAATAAATTTTCCAAAAAACTGGACGATTCAATGTTGAATAAAACAGAAATAGCAATATCCATGATGGACGTAAGATATTAATAAATTTCGGTAATGGTATAATCTGTAATAAAAAAATAGAAATGAATAGTAATAAAACACTACATATTTTTTTTAAAACAATGTATCTCATAATAGAAATGTTTTTCTTATAAAAATATATTAAATAAATATTTTTTTCTATAAATTATATTATAAAAATTTTATTATATTATCATAATAAATTATTTTAATTATTTATGATTAACTAATGATAATAATAACAAATAATCTAAATCTAAAATATTTACAACTGAACGTGCATAAATCGTTAAAAACTTTTCTTTTTTATTGAATTGAACTGATGTTATTACTCCAATTGGATAATCTTTTGGAAAGCGTTTGTCTAAACCAGATGTTACTAGAATATCTCCAATACGAAAATCACTACCATATAAATTATCTAATTTTAAATCTTGATTGCAATTACAACCAACTCCTAAAGCAATAGCTCTTAAATTATTACGTAATACCTTTACTGGTATTGCATGTGAATTATTACAAACTAGTAATACGCGACTGGTAAATAAATTTACATGAACAACTTGACCTATAATTCCTTTACCATTCATAATCGATTGCCCTACATAAACACCATGTAGTTGACCTTTGTCTATCACTAATTGTTCAATATATGGTGTAATATTTTCATATAAAACTTTAGTTAGTATCTTATGATAATCAGGGTTTACAGGTATATTTAACAATTTATGTAAATAAATATTTTCTTTTTTATATTGTTCTAATGTAAGTAATTCGCTATTTTTTAACAGCAGTTCATTTTGCAATGATTTATTTTTTAAAAATAAGTTTCTATATGTATAAATTATATTGGTTAAGTCATTAATGTTTTGTAATGGTTTTCTAATTGATGAACAGATAAAACTAACAGTTGTATCATAGTATTTACGTATAGCACTAAATATATATATATCATTGCTAAAAACAATTATTATTGTAGATATAAAGACTGCAATAACTAAATTAAATTCTAAAAAATATTTATAACGATGAGAATATTTCATATTATATTTTGTATTATTTATTTATCAATAAATAAATATTTACGTATCATGTATTTTTGTTAAAATTTACATATTTATTCTTCACTGAATAAATCTCCTCCATACATATCTATCATTTCTAATGCTTTACCACCACCACGTGCTACACAAGTCAATGGATCCTCAGCAATAATCACTGGAATCCCTGTTTCTTCTACAATTAAACGTTCTAAATTGCGTAATAAAGCTCCTCCACCAGTTAATATCATACCTCGTTCAGAAATGTCTGAAGCCAATTCAGGTGGGCATTGTTCCAAAGCAACCATTATTGCACTTACTATGCCAGTTAACGGTTCTTGTAAAGCTTCTAAAATTTCATTTGAATTTAAAGTAAATCCTCTAGGTACACCTTCAGCTAAATTACGCCCACGTACTTCAATTTCATGAACATCATCACATGGATATGCTGAACCAATCTCATGTTTTATGCGTTCTGCAGTAGCTTCACCAATTAAAGAACCATAATTGCGACGTACATAATTTATAATAGATTCATCAAATCGATCACCTCCAATACGAACTGAAGAAGAATAAACTACACCATTTAAAGAAATAACAGCAACTTCAGTAGTACCTCCTCCTATATCAATGATCATTGAACCTGCTGCTTCAGATACAGGAAGGCCAGCACCAATAGCAGCAGCCATGGGTTCCTCAATTAAAAATACTTCACGTGCTCCAGCACCTTGTGCAGATTCTTTAATAGCACGTCTTTCTACTTGAGTTGCTCCAACAGGAACACAAACTAATACACGTGGGCTAGGACGCATAAAACTATTACTATGTACTTGTTTTATAAAATGTTGCAACATTTTTTCAGTGACAAAAAAATCAGCTATCACTCCGTCTTTCATTGGCCGTATAGCAGATATATTAGATGGAGTGCGACCAAGCATTTGTTTTGCATCATAACCAACAGCTGCAACACTTTTAGGTGAACCAACACGATCTTGACGTATAGCAACTACCGATGGTTCGTTTAATACTATCCCTTGTCCTCTTACATATATTAAGGTATTAGCAGTACCTAAATCGATAGATAAATCATTAGAAAACATACCCCTGATTTTTTTAAACATGTTTTGCACATTTATCCTACATGTTAAATAGTGAAATGAAAATCGATAGTAATTATATTTAATTAAATTAAAATACAAAAATATATTTTTTATATAAGTAAATTATATAACTAACGAAACATAATTTATATTAATTTATACATAATTTAATATATAAATTAATATACAAATAATTCTTAATTAATTTTTAATTACTTAATTAAATAAAAACTTTAATATACTATTATTGATGAAAATGATCAATCATTACTCATGATAAATATTGATAATAATTAATGTTTTATTCACAAAATGACTATATATAATTTTATGAAGCATTTATCGAATATAAATATAAAAATATTACTGATTGTTTATAATACGATTATTAATACATAATATTTTTTATAAAAAAATAAAATAATTGATGAACATATGTTAGTTTATTTATATAATCATAAACTTATTTATGGTGAGTATTTTAATAATAAACAATTTATTATTTTAATTAAAAGTTAATATCTTTTATATTATAATAAAGGCAAAATATTAATCATTTTTATCTAAAAATTATTAATATTTTGGATAAAATTAATATTTTTATATTAATTTTAATTAAATTATAATATTTCGAATAAAATATAAAAATATAATAGAAAAATATGACTGTCTAATTTAGATGATATTTAAAATATAAATTATAAATATAATAATGATAATATAATTATTTTACTAATTTCAGGAGAGACAAATTAAAATGAAATATAAATTTCATATTTTAATTTTAAATGGTCCTAACTTAAATTTATTAGGACTAAGAGAAACAGAAAATTATGGTCTTACTACTCTTAATGAAATTATTGAGAATATTATTAATAATACAAAAAAATTAGATACAAAAATTAGTCATTTACAATCAAATTCAGAAAGTGAAATGATTAATTGTATTCACAAAGCTAAAAATAATGTAGATTATATTATTATTAACCCAGCTGCTTTTACACATACTAGTATAGCAATTAGAGATGCTCTTCTAGCAATAAAAGTACCATTTATTGAAGTACATCTTTCAAATATTCATTCTCGTGAATCATTTCGCCATAAATCTTATTTTTCTGACATCTCCAATGGTGTTATTTGTGGTTTTGGAGCAGATGGTTATCTTTGGGCTGTACAAACAGCTATAAAACGTATATCTAAAAATTATTAAAAAATAAGGAGTCATTGAACTAATGGATATTCGTAAGATAAGAAAAATAATTGAACTAATTGAAAATTCTAGTATTTCTAAAATAAAAATTTCAGAAGGAACAAAATCTATTAGTATTAACCGTTTATTAAATAATAATTCAAATATTCAATCACCAATACAAACCATACCGGTTATTTCTCAACCTATTATTAATCAATCTGATTCTTCGAAAATTATTAATCATCCAATAGTTAATAAAAACAATGATTATATAATACGTTCACCCATGGTGGGTATATTTTATCGAACTACAACTCCAGATGAAAAACCTTTTATTGAAATAGGTCAAAAAATTAATATAGGAGATACTTTATGTATTGTAGAAGCTATGAAAATGATGAATCATATTGAATCTGATAAATCTGGTATAGTGAAAACTATTTTAGTAGATAATGGACAACCAGTTGAATTTGATGAACCACTAATTATCCTCGAATAAAAAGGTATAATCATGTTAGATAAAGTTGTTATTGCTAATCGAGGAGAAATTGCATTAAGAATCCTACGTGCTTGTAAAGAACTTGGTATTAAAACTGTTGCAGTACATTCAAGCATAGATCGTGATCTTAAAAATGTATTATTAGCAGATGAAACAGTTTGTATTGGACCACCACAATTAACTAAAAGCTATCTAAATATTCCAGCACTGATATCAGCTGCTGAAATTACTGGAGCAACAGCTATTCATCCTGGATACGGTTTTCTTTCTGAAAATGCTGATTTTGCTGAACAAGTAGAACGTTCAGGATTTATTTTTATTGGTCCAAAGTGTGAAACTATTAAACTTATGGGAGATAAAATTTCCGCCATTCATAAAATGGAACAATTTGGAATTCCTTGTTTACCTAGTTCAAAAAATCCATTGAACTATAATATAGAACAAAGTTATCTATATGCAAAACAAATAGGTTATCCAATTATTATTAAAGCTTCTAGAGGTGGAGGCGGTCGAGGAATGCGTATTGTACATAAAGAGAAAGATTTATATCAGTCAATTAATATTACAAAAGCGGAATCTAAGGCTGTATTTAATAATGATATAATATATATGGAAAAATATTTACAAAATCCAAGACATATTGAAATTCAGGTAGTAGCTGATGGAAAAGGTAATGCTGTTCATTTAGGTGAACGTGATTGCTCCATACAACGTCGACATCAAAAAATATTAGAAGAAGCACCTGCTATTGGAATTCCTCATGAAACAATCATTAAAATAGGTGAATTATGTGTTAAAACTCTTGTAGAAATTGGATATAGAGGAATAGGTACTTTTGAGTTTCTTTATGAAAAAGGAAAATTCTATTTTATAGAATTAAATACACGTATTCAAGTAGAACACCCTATAACAGAAATGATAACTGGTATTGATTTAGTTAAAGTACAACTACGCATTGCAGATGGAGAACAGTTATGGATAAAGCAAAAAGATATCATATTTAATGGACATTCAATAGAATGTCGTATTAATGCTGAAGATCCTAGTACTTTTCTTCCTAGTTCAGGTAAAATAAATCATTTTCATGCACCTGGTGGTTTTGGAATTAGATGGGAATCACATATTTATACTGGATATAATATTACCCCACATTATGATTCAATGATTGGTAAATTAATAACTTATGGAGAAAGTAGAAAGATAGCAATAGCACGTATGAAAAATGCTTTATCAGAATTAATTATTGATGGTATTAAAACTAATATAAATTTGCAAAAAAGAATTGTATGTGATGAAAACTTTAAAAAAGGTCAAATTAACATTAATTTTTTAGATAATTTTTTTAATGAAATTTAATAAATATAATCTGTAATTAATTAATATTTACCTAACAATATCATACTATATTTGTTGGATTATAATTTTATACTGCTATATATAACATGATTGATACAAATAAAAATTTAACATATTTCTAATTTTATAAAATTAAAACCGACTAATCATTAATATCAGTTAGATGACATATCACATATGATTTTATGCACCAATTTAAAACCTTTAACTAAAAAATTAAGAATAATGTATTTTAGAATACATTATTACTTATATATTTCTATATGCTATCATGTTAATAAAAATTGATTTTTTCACGATATTTACATCAAGTACATGTACATTTTACAAATGTTAGATAATAAGTATTATATTTTTAATAAATATGTGCAATAGTTGATATTTTTTAAGTTAATGAAATATTTTAGATTGAATTTTGCTTATTTAATCTAATTACTTCATGATGACATAATATTTCTTACTTAGATATCATTGGTTATTATCGTTTATACAAACATTACAAATGGTGTTTTTACATTAATATTTTTTATATTTTCTAACTGTTATCAATAGAATATTTAATATATACATAATTTGTTAAATTATTATAATTTATAGATATTTCTTGTTTATTAAGAAACAAATAATAATTTTACACAATTATCGTACATTATATGTATTAATCTTAATTTAATTATTTTATTTAATTATTATAAGAATTAAATAAAATAATACAATAAATATGTATTTATTGTATAACCATTGCAAGATTTTTAATATACTAGTATTAATTAAAGATCTATATTGTTATATGCAATAAAATATAGAGTATTAATAATTTATTAGAATTATTTTTATTAGTTAATAGTAAATTATAATACTATTGTATACAGTAAATATTAATAAAATTATTATTAATAATAATTTTATTTAACACATAAAATATTATTAAACAAATAAACAGAACTTAATTATAGATAATGATATAAATGTTATGCTAATATTTTATACTATTTAAATAGGTATTATTTTATGTATTCTCAAAATTATTATAATGTAATTATAATTGGAGGTGGTCATGCAGGCACAGAAGCTGCTATGGCTTCTGCTAGAATGGGTAATAAAACTTTATTAATAACTAATAATATAGAAACAATTGGTCAAATGTCTTGTAATCCTTCAATTGGCAGCATAGGAAAAGGACAGTTAGTTAAAGAAATAGATGCATTAGGTGGTTTAATGGCTCAAGCTGCTGATTATTCTGGGATTCAATTTAAAATATTAAATATGAGTAAAGGTCCTGCTGTTAGAGCTACTCGTGCTCAAATTGATCGTGCACTTTATTGTCAAAATATACGTTTAAATTTAGCTAAACAACCCAATTTATTTATATTTCAACAAGAAGTAAATAATCTAATTATTAAAAATAACCATGTTAAAGGAATAATTACAAAATTAGGAATCAAATTTCATGCTAATTGTGTAATATTAACAACAGGAACATTTCTTAATGGTATGATACATGTAGGATTAAATAATTACAAAGGTGGCCGTGCAGGTGATTATTCTTCTACTGAACTTGCTAAGTTTTTAAATACATTACCTTTAAAAGTTAATCGTTTGAAAACAGGTACACCTCCTCGTCTTGATGCTCGTACTATAGACTTTAATGCATTAGAACCACAATATTCTGATAATCCTCTTCCAGTTTTCTCATTTATGGGGAATACAATACAACATCCAAAACAATTACCATGTTGGATAACCAATACAAATGAACAAACTCATGATTTAATATATAAAAATTTACATAAAAGTCCAATGTATATTGGTTTAATTAAAAGTAATGGACCTCGTTATTGTCCTTCAATTGAAGATAAAGTCATACGATTCAAGGACCGCATTTCACATCAAATTTTTCTTGAACCAGAAGGGATTAATAGCAATGAAGTATATCCTAATGGTATTTCTACTAGTTTACCTTTTGACATACAAATAAAGATTGTAAATTCTATTAAAGGAATGACAAATGCAAAAATTACTCGTCCAGGTTATGCTATAGAATATAATTTTTTTGATCCACGTGATTTAAAACCAACTTTAGAAAGTAAATATATTGATGGTTTATTCTTTGCAGGACAAATTAATGGTACAACTGGATATGAAGAAGCTGCTGCACAAGGTTTATTAGCAGGAATAAATGCTGGATGTAAATCTTTAAATAAAGATTCTTGGATACCTAATCGTAATGAATCTTATATAGGAGTATTAGTTGATGATCTTTGTACATGTGGTGTTAAAGAACCTTACCGTATGTTTACCTCTCGTGCTGAATATCGTTTAATTTTACGTGAAGATAATGCTGATTTAAGATTAACTAAAATTGGTAGAAAATTAAATTTAATAGATGATTTGCGTTGGAAGAGATTTAATGAAAAAATAAATAATATTGAAATAGAACGTCAGCGTTTAAAAAATACTTGGATAAATATATCATCTGATGACATTGTAAATGTTAATAGACTTTTAAAGTCTCCTTTATTAAAAGAATCTAATGGAGAAGATTTATTACGTCGTCCTGAAATAAGATATGTAGATTTAATAAATACTAAAACATTTAGTTCTAAATTAAAGGATAAAGAAGCAGCTGAACAGGTAGAAATTCAAATCAAGTATGAAGGATATATTTTACATCAACAAGAAGAGATAAAACGTCAACATCGTAATGAAAATACTTTACTTCCAATTCATTTAGATTATTCTAAAATTCAAGGTTTATCTAATGAAGTAGTTTATAAATTAAATACCTATAAACCAATTTCAATTGGGCAAGCATTAAGAATCGAGGGAATTACACCATCAGCTGTTTCTATTTTGCTTATTTATTTAAAAACAAAATTGATGTATACAAACATTTAATAAAATTTTTAATAAAAATTTTATTAAAGAATTATTTAATAAAATGATTATTATATAATAGTATAACATATGCGGACATATCGTCATATGTAGATATAATGAATAATTTAATTTAAATATTATTTACTACATATTAAATTAATATTTCTACTAACAGAATAATTTTATGATATTTAAAATCTAATAATATTAAATAAAAAATATTAATAATAAATTATTATTGATAATCTTATATTTATTTTTTAATTGAAATTAAATATAATATCCATATATTAATTTAGCTACATATTTAATATATACATCACATATTTAAATATTTATTGTATATATAAACATATAGTTTTTAATTGATTAAGAAATTATAAATACATATACATTATTCCATAATATATCAATAATGCATAAAGGGTAAAAAGCCAAAATGGCTCAAAAAACATTATTTAATTCTCATGAATATATACATCATCATTTACAAAATCTTCAATTAGATTTAAGTACTTTAAAATTAGTTAATTTAATGAATATCCATTCTAACAAGTTTTGGATATTAAATATTGATTCAATCTTTTTTTCTTTAATATTAGGAATTGTATTTTTAATAGTTTTTTATAGAGTAGCCAATAGCTTTACTAGTAAAGTACCAAATAAATTACAAATTCTAATAGAATTAATTGTAGTTTTTGTTGATAATAATGTTAGAGAGATGTATCATGGCAAAAGTAGAATTATAGCTCCTTTATCTTTAACAATTTTTGTGTGGTGTTTTTTAATGAATTTAATGGATCTAATACCAATTGATCTATTTCCTTATATAAGCACATATATATTAAATTTACCTGCGATACGCATCGTACCATCTACAGATGTGAATATTACTATATCTATGGCATTTAGCGTATTTTTTTTAATTTTATTTTATAGTATTAAAATAAAAGGCCCAATAGGTTTTACTAAAGAATTAATCTTACAACCTTTTAATAATCCTATATTTATTCCTGTTAATTTAATTTTAGAAGTAGTAAGTCTAATTTCCAAACCTATTTCTCTTGGTCTTCGTTTATTTGGTAATATGTATGCAGGAGAAATTGTTTTTATTTTAATTTCTGGTATTTTACCTTGGTGGTCTCAATGGATACTAAATGTACCTTGGGCTATTTTCCATATTTTAATTATTTTTTTACAAGCATTTATTTTTATGGTTCTTACAATTGTTTATTTATCTATGGCATCTAAAAAACATCAATAATAAAATAGTATACTACCTTAATTAAGGTTAATAGGAGACTTTATGGAAAAGTTAAACGTAGAATTTTTGTATATGTCTGCTGCTTTAATGATGGGGTTGGCAGCAATAGGTGCTGCAATCGGTATTGGCATTCTTGGAGGAAAGTTTTTAGAAGGAGCAGCTCGTCAACCTGATTTAATCCCTATTCTGAGAACTCAATTTTTTATAGTAATGGGTTTAGTAGATGCAATTCCAATGATTGCTATTGGGTTGGGTCTTTACGTAATGTTTGCAGTTATATAAAATAAGTTTTTAAAATTGCTAGATTTTTATTTATTATAAATAAAAAATTGTTAGTTTAATTTAAGCAAATACAATATATAAATATTATAGGTACGTGATATTTTATGAATATTAATGCAACAATTTTTGGTCAAGTTATAGCATTTATTTTATTTGTTATGTTTTGCATGAAATATGTATGGCCTCCTATTATAGCTGCAATAGATAAAAGGCAAAAAGAAATTAATGACAATTTTAATTTTATAAAACAATCAAAAGAAGATTTAAAGCTTGCGCATATTGAAGCTGAACGTCAAATACAAGAAGCAAAAGAAAAAGCTCGTTTGATTATTTTTCAAGCTAATCATTATGGTAATAAAATTATAGAACAAACTAAACTAGAAGCTAATAATGAACGTACACGCATTATATCTACAGCTAAAATTGAAATTGATTCTGAACGTAAAAAAATTTATGAAGAATTACGTCAAAAAATGATACCGATAATAATACTTAGTGTAGAAAAAATCATAGAGTCTTCTATTAATAAAGAAGATTTTAATACAAAAATAATTAATAAATTGGTATCTACACTTCATTAAGGTAAATAATGATTTATAATGCAATAACTATAGCTCGTCCTTATGCTAAAGCAATTTTTAATTTTTCTGTAATACAAAAAAATATAAAACATTGGCATAATATGTTAACTGTTATTTCAGCTATATCTTCTAATAAAAATATACAAAATATACTAAAAAAAAATATGTCTGCAAGTGTTTTATCTGAATTATTTAATACAATATGTGGTAATGAAATAGATTGTTATGCACAAAATCTTATAAAAATAATGGCAAATCATAGACGTCTCAATATACTTCCAGCTGTTCTTGAAATATTTACTAGTATGAAAAATGATTATGAAAAACTTATAGAAGTTGATTTAATATCTGCTAGTAAATTAAGTAACAGTCAATGTATAAAAATAAAACTAGCTATTGAAAAAAAATTATCTTACCAAGTTAAATTAAATCATAAAATTGATTCATCATTAATAGCTGGTGTTATTGTTCATTTAAATGATTTAATAATTGATGGAAGTGTTAAAGGTCGTATTGCACATTTGAAACATATTTTAAAATCTTAAGGAATTATTAATATATATGCGACTGAATTCAATTGAAGTCAGCGAACTAATAGAACAACGTATTTCTCAATTTAATACTGAAATTACACATCATACAGAAGGTACAATTGTATCTGTAGGTGATGGTATAATTAATGTTTATGGCATAAATCATATAATGCAAGGAGAAATGATTTCTTTACCAAATGGTAATTATGCTATGGCATTAAATCTTGAACGCGACTCTGTAGGTGCAATTGTTATGGGTTCATATACCAACTTATCAGAGGGCATGAAAGTTAGATGTACTGGTAAAGTATTTGAAGTACCAGTTGGCAGAAATTTGTTAGGTAGAGTTGTTGATACTTTAGGTATACCAATAGATGGTAAAGGTTCTATTTCTAATGATGGTTTTTCTCCAGTAGAAGTAATCGCACCTGGTGTTATAGATAGGCAATCAGTTAATCAACCCATACAAACTGGTTATAAATCAATTGATTCTATGATTCCAATTGGTCGAGGTCAAAGAGAATTAATTATTGGAGATCGTCAAACCGGTAAGACATCTTTAGCTATAGATACTATTATAAATCAAAAAAATTCAGGAATTAAATGTGTATATGTCGCAATTGGTCAAAAAACATCAACAATTTTTAATATTGTACGCAAATTAGAAGAATATGGTGCATTACAAAACACTATAATTGTAGCTGCTTCTGCATCTGAACCTGCAACATTACAATATTTAGCACCTTATTCTGGTTGTACAATGGCTGAATATTTTCGTAATCGCGGAGAAGATGCACTAATAGTTTATGATGATTTATCTAAACAAGCTATTGCATATCGTCAAATTTCATTATTGTTACGTCGTCCTCCAGGCCGAGAAGCATTTCCTGGAGACATTTTTTATCTACATGCTAGATTATTAGAACGTGCGTCACGTGTAAGTATAGAATACGTTGAAAAGTTCACTAATGGTAAAGTAAAAGGACAAACAGGATCGTTAACTGCCTTACCTATAATTGAAACACAAGCTGGAGATGTTTCTTCTTTTGTTCCAACAAATGTAATTTCTATTACTGATGGACAAATTTTTTTAGAATCTAATTTATTTCATTTTGGTATTCGTCCTGCAGTTAATCCAGGAATTTCAGTATCTCGAGTAGGTAGTTCTGCACAAACACAAATTATCAAACAATTATCATCAGGTATTAGAACAACATTAGCTCAATATCGTGAACTTGCAGCTTTTTCACAATTTTCTTCTGATCTTGATGATGTCACTCGTAAGCAATTAAATCGTGGGAAAAAGGTTACTGAAATACTCAAACAGAAACAATATTTACCCATGTCAGTTGCTCATCAAAGTGTGGTTTTATTTGCAGTTAATTATGGATATATAGATAATATTGTAATAGATGAAATAATTAATTTTGAAAGTGCATTATTATCTTTTGCTGATATGAAATATATTGAATTAATTACAGAAATTAATCAATCAGGTAATTATAATAAAAACATTCAAACAAAATTAAAATGTTTACTTGATGAATTTAAAAAAAATGATCCTGGAAATTTTTATAAATAAATTACTAAAATTATTTGAAGGAAAGAAAGCAAATGGTTGGAGTAAAAGAAATACGCAATAAAATTGACAGTATTAAAAATACTCAAAAAATAACCAAAGTAATGGAAATGGTTGCTGCTTCTAAAATGCGTAAAATACAGGAACGCATATCATCTAATTATCCATATAACAATATCATACATCAAGTGATTAACAATCTTATAATAGGTAATTTAGAGTATAAACATAGTTATTTACAAAAACGTAAAATTAACAGAGTTGGTTATATATTAATATCTAGTGATCGTGGTCTTTGTGGTAGCTTAAATTCCAATTTATTTAAAAAACTATTAACGGATATAAAATCTTTTATGGATAAAGGAATATACAGCGATTTATCTGTAATAGGGAATAAAGGAATAGCATTTTTAAATACTATGAAAATTAAAGTTATTTCAAAAATTTGTAATATAGAAGATAATTTTTGTTTATCTAAATCATTTCAACTTATGCAAGTTATGTTACAAGCTTATGATGACAATCATATCGATAAATTATATATTGCTAGTAATAAATTCCATAGCGCAATATCTCACATTCCACAAATATTTCAATTATTACCATTAGTATCAATAAAAACTACTAAAAATCTAAAAAAAAATCATTGGGATTATATATATGAACCAGATTCAAAAATATTGTTAGATGCTTTATTACGTCGTTATGTTAAATCACAATTTTACCAATATATATTAGAAAATTTAGTCAGCGAACAGGCTGCACGTATGATAGCTATGAAATCTGCTACCGATAATGGTGGTAACTTAATTAATGATTTAAATTTATTATACAATAAATTTCGTCAATCTAGTATTACTCAGGAAATTATAGAAATTGTTTCAGGTGCCTCAGCAATCTAGTTAGATAAAATAGTGTGACAATTATTTAGGAGATGTATAATGGCAACTGGCAAGATTGTGCAAATTATAGGTTCTGTTATTGATGTTGAGTTTCCTCAAGATCAAGTACCTTTAATTTACAATGCTCTTGAAGTTAAATATAAAAAAAGCAATTTAATTTTAGAAGTACAACAACAATTAGGAGGAGGCGTAGTACGTACTATATCTATGGCTTCTTCTGATGGTTTAAAACGTGGTTTAGAAGTTATTGATTTAAAAAAACAAATTTGTGTTCCAGTTGGTAAAATTACTTTAGGCCGTATTATGAACGTATTGGGTGAACCAATTGATCTTAAAGGTCGTTTTAAACAAACAAAAGATAATATCTTAGAATATGCGCCTATTCATAGGTTGCCTCCATCGTATACAGAACAAGCACAATCTCAAGAATTATTAGAAACTGGTATTAAAGTTATAGATTTAATATGTCCATTTATGAAAGGTGGTAAGGTTGGTTTATTTGGAGGAGCGGGTGTTGGCAAAACAGTAAATATGATGGAATTAATTCGTAATATTGCTATTGAACATAATGGATATTCAGTATTTACAGGGGTAGGAGAACGTACACGAGAAGGTAATGATTTTTACTATGAAATGATCGAATCTAAAGTTATAGATAAAGTCTCTTTAGTTTATGGTCAGATGAATGAGCCACCAGGAAATCGTTTGCGAGTAGCATTAACAGGTCTAACTATAGCTGAAAAATTTCGTGATGAAGGCCATAATGTTTTATTATTTATAGATAATATCTACCGTTATACTTTAGCTGGTACTGAAGTCTCTGCACTATTAGGCCGTATGCCTTCTGCTGTAGGTTATCAACCTACATTAACTGAAGAAATGGGTATATTTCAAGAACGTATTACTTCTACAAATAAAGGTTCAATAACTTCAGTTCAAGCTGTTTATGTCCCTGCTGATGATTTAACTGATCCATCTCCTTCGGCTACTTTTACCCATCTAGATTCAACAGTTACTTTAAGTCGACAAATAGCATCTTTAGGTATATATCCAGCTGTAGATCCATTAGATTCAACTAGTCGCCAATTAGATCCTTTATTTATTGGCCAAGAACATTATGATGTTGCTAGTGGTGTTAAATCAATTTTACAACGTTACCAAGAACTTAAAGACATAATTGTAATCTTAGGTATGGATGAATTATCTGAAGAAGATAAACTATTAGTTTCTCGTGCTCGTAAAATTCAGCGTTTTTTATCACAACCATTTTTTGTAGCAGAAGTTTTTACTGGTTTTCCAGGTAAATATGTATCCCTAAAAGAAACTATTTATGGTTTTAAAAATATAATGGAAGGAACATTTGATCATATTCCAGAACAAGCTTTTTATATGGTTGGGACTATTGAAGAAGCTATAGAAAAATCTAAAAAAATTTCATAAAATATCAGTGATTGCTAATTATGATTAAAACTTATCAGTTAGATATAGTAAGTATAGAAAAACAATTATACTCTGATTTAGTACAACAAATTAGAATATCTGGCAGTGAAGGTGAATTAGGTATTTTAGCGGGTCATTCACCATTATTAACGACTATAAATCCTGGAGTAATTTATATTACTAAAAATGAATTAATAAAAGAATTTATTTATATTTCTGGAGGCATATTAGAAGTTCAACCTAACAATGTTGTTATTTTAGCTGATGTTGCTATAAGAGGTAAAGATTTAGATCAAAATCGTGCATTAAAATCAAAAATTGAAGCAGAAAAAAATATAAATAATCAGCATAACAATTTTAATAATGCCATTCCATATTTTGAATTATCTAAAGCCATTGCAAAATTACGTGCAATTGAATTAACAAAAAATCATTCATTAAATTGAATTTTACTAAGTATGTTTCTTGAAACAACGAATATGATTATATTTGGAGTAATTTTAATACAATTTTTTATTTATGTTAAATAATAACGCAATAATCCTTGCTGCTGGTAAAGGAAAACGAATGGGTTCTAATTATCCAAAAGTTTTACATAATCTAGCAGGAAAACCTATGGTACAGTATGTTATTGATGCTGCTAATGATTTTAATATACATAATATTTATTTAGTATATGGTTATGGAGAAACTTTATTAAGAAATAAAATAACTGGATATCAGTTACATTGGATCTTACAACAAGAACAACTTGGGACTGCTCATGCAATTCAGCAAGTTATACCTTATTTAAAAGATGATGAAGATGTTTTTATATTATATGGTGATGTTCCATTAATTTCTAAAAATACATTGCAACGTTTATATAATGCAAAACCTAGTAATGGTATTGGATTATTAACAATGATTATAGATAACCCTAAAGGTTATGGTCGAGTGATTAGAAAAAATGGTATGATAACTGAAATTATTGAAGAGCAAGATGCTAGTCTAGATCAATTGAAAATTAATGAAGTCAATACCGGAATTTTAATTATTAATAGTAGTAATCTTAAAAATTGGTTAAAAAAAATTAATAATAATAATCATCAAAAAGAATACTATATTACGGATATAATTAAGATAGCTTATCAGAATAATTGTATTATCAATGCAATACACCCAGATCATGTATATGAAACTACAGGTGTAAACGATTGTTTACAACTATCAAAATTAGAGCGTATATATCAAACTAAACAAGCAGAAGCATTATTACTTAAAGGAGTTATGTTACGTGATCCATCTCGCTTTGATCTTCGAGGTACATTAATACATGGTCATGATATTGAAATTGATACTAACGTTAATATAGAAGGATTAGTTATATTAGGAAATAATGTAAAAATTGGTTCTGGATGTATAATTAAAAATAGCACAATAGATAATAATTGTATCATTCATCCTTATTCTGTGATTAATAATTCACATTTATCTATAGGATGCAGAATTGGTCCATTTGCTAATTTAAGAGCTGATACATATTTATCAAAGTTAGTTCATTTAGGAAATTTTGTTGAAACAAAGAAAACATCTATTGGTAAACATTCCAAAGTTAATCATTTATCCTATCTTGGTGATGCAGAAATTGGATCATGTGTAAATATTGGTGCTGGCACCATAACTTGTAATTATGATGGTCAAAATAAATTAAAAACTGTTATAGGAAATAATGTTTTTATTGGTTCTGATAGTCAATTAATAGCTCCTCTGAATATAATAGATAATTCTACTATTGCTGCTGGTACAACAGTAATGAAAAATGTTGATACAGGTACTGGACTAGTTTTTAATGAGAAAAAACAAAAATGTAAAGTTAATTGGCAACGTCCACAAAAAAAAAATAAATGTGTTAAATAATTAATTATATATTGTTGTTAAATTCATAATATATGGATAATGAAAAAATAAAATAATATTTTAGGAATATATAACATATGTGTGGAATTGTTGGTGCAATCGCACAACGTGATGTAACAGATATTTTATTAGAAGGTTTAAAACGCCTGGAATATCGAGGATATGACTCTTCTGGTATTGCAGTTATAGACGATAAAGGTCATATTACTAGAATACGTCGTTTAGGTAAAGTCAAAAGACTAATAGAATCTGTAAAAAAAGAAAAATGCTTTGGAAGAATTGGCATTGCTCATACCCGTTGGGCTACTCATGGTATACCTTCAGAAATTAATGCACATCCACACATTTCTGAAAATATAATTGTTGCTCACAATGGAATGATTGAAAATCATTTAACATTACGTAAAAAATTAATTAATATTGGATATTGTTTTGCTTCTGATACTGATACTGAAGTAATAGCACATTTATTACATTATGAACAAAAGCAACAAGGTAGTTCATTACATGAAGTTGTTTTACGCACCATTCCTCAATTACGTGGTTCTTGTGGTATGATAGTAATGGATAGTTATAACCCTTCATTATTGATAGCAGTGCGTTTAAAAAGTTCTTTAATCATTGGTTTAGGCACAGGTGAAAATTTTATCTCTTCTGATCAATTTGCATTATTACCAGTAACTAATCGATTTATTTGCTTAGAAGAAGGTGATGTTGCTGAAATTAATCAACAACATGTCAATATTATGAATATTATGAAGAATACCGTCAATCGAAATGAAATCGAATTGCATATACAATATGATGATAATAATAAAGGTATTTATCATCATTATATGCAGAAAGAAATTTATGAACAACCGATAGCCATTAAAAATACATTAAGAAATAGAATTAAAAAAGGTAAAATTTATTTTAATGAATTAAATAATCATAATGAAAAAATTTTAAAAAAAGTAAACCATATTCACATTATCGCTTGTGGTACTTCATATAATTCTGGAATGGTATCACGTTATTGGTTTGAATCTTTAGCTAATTTACCTTGTGATGTAGATATTGCTTCTGAATTTCGTTATCGTAAATCTATAATGAGAAAAAATAGTTTATTAGTAACTTTATCTCAATCAGGTGAAACTGCTGATACATTAGCAGCATTGCGTTTATCTAAAAAATTAGGATATATTGGTTCTTTAACAGTATGTAATGTTGAAAATTCTTCATTAGTACGTGAATCTGATATGGCTGTAATGACTAAAGCTGGGATAGAAATTGGTGTAGCATCTACTAAATCATTTACTACTCAACTAGTGGTTATATTAATGTTGGTATCTAAATTAGGTAGTTTTAATGGTATGTCTGAAGAAATTGAACATAATATTTTACATGCTTTACAGACATTACCTAGTCGTATAGAAGAAATTCTTGCACAAGATCAATTGATTAAAAATATATCTAAAGATTTTTCTAATAAAGAACATGCTTTATTCATTGGCAGAGGAGAACAATATCCAATAGCAATAGAAGGCGCATTAAAATTAAAAGAAATTTCTTATATTCATGCTGAAGGATATGCAGCTGGAGAATTAAAACACGGACCATTGGCACTAGTGGATTCTAATATGCCAGTGATAGTAATAGCTCCTAATAACAAACTTTTGAATAAGCTAAAATGTAATATTGAAGAAATTCGTACAAGAGGTGGTAAACTATATATATTTACTGATTGCAACAGTGGTTTTTTAAATTGTTCTAATATGAAAGTTATATCACTACCCTATGTAGAATCAATTACATCACCAATTTTTTATGCTGTTCCATTACAATTATTATCATATTATGTAGCTATAATTAAAAAAACTAATGTTGATCAACCACGTAATTTAGCTAAATCAGTTACTGTTGAATAGAATAATTCATTTAGTTACTTAACTGAGCTTAGTATTCTTTACCACTAATGCGACTACGATAACTTTCCCAATCAAAACATACCCATAAACTATTTCCGATACGCATTCTATCCATTACTCTTTCTCCTAATAGAGAACTCATATTTGCATGATCTAAATTGGATAACATTCCAGTTGGACGTTTTGATGATGATCTTCTATCAACAATCTGGTTTATAATCATTTTTTCATATTTTGATTCACTTTGCATACCAATTTCATCAATAATTAATAGATCTAGATTACTTAAATTTTTTATTAAATATTCTTCTGTAAGATTACTAGTGCCATTAAATGTTGCTTTCATATTAGACATTAAATCAGCAACTGTTGTAATTAATACATCTTTGCCTTTTAAAATTAAATCATTACAAATTGCTGATGCTAAATGGTTTTTACCTGTCCCTGGTTTACCTGAAAATATAAAACTAGCAATGCTATTATCAAATTCATCAGAATATAATCTTGCTAACTTGACTGCTTTTTTTTGTCCTTCATTTTCTATTCTATAATTATCGAATGAACAATTTATGTGAAGTTCTCTAATTCCAGAATTACCCATAATTCTTTGCATTTTCATTGCTTTATTTTTACGTATAATTAATTTTGAATTTATTAGTCCTTGTTGTTGATTCCATTCTAGCAAATCTTCTCCACTATTAAATTTTGGTTGAACTCCAATAGGAATAATTTTCTTTAAACGATTACATATATCCATTAACATTTTTATTAATTATCCTCTAAAACCTTTAGGAATCTTGTGGTAAACTTTTAGTATTTTTTTATCAATATCATGTTTTTTTTCTATCTTATTATCGTATAAACGACTTGTTTGTAAATTACGTGCTAATTTTTGTTGCCATTGAATATGATGATATATACTACCTTCAGCTAGCCAATATGAAATAAACATTGCTAATTCAGACTCAGTTATTGGTTTTTTAATAGTTATTCCCCAAATTGCAGCCTTATTGATAAAATCAATATCTGGTTTCCAACCATTATACATGGCATATTTACCTATTGGTTTAAAAATATGTTTATTATTTAAATGTTTATAATTATTATTGACTACTAGATCATTAGGTTTAATTATTAATTTTTCTAACTTAATTAAGTTAGCTAAACGTTTTGGAGTAACAGCATACATCACTGGTTTATTATTTTCTAATATAGCTAAAATGCCTTTGTCAGCTTCTTCTAAAGAAACAATAGGATTTTGACAAAATGTATTTAAATCAATAAGTGTTGAAGTTAAAATTTTTATTGACATAAAAAATCCAACGTTAGAATATTGCTATATTACTTATTAATATGTTTTAATATTAATTATTTTTTTAGAATTAATTAACAATATTAACAATAATTACTTTATGATACAAAATATATTTGTACCTTAAATATCAATATTAGTTACTTTTAATGCATTTGATTCAATGAAAGCTCTACGTGGTTCAACTGAATCACCCATTAGTGTATTAAATAACTGATCGGCAGAAATAGCATCCTTAACTGTTATCCGTAACATACGACGATTATTAGGATTCATAGTAGTTTCCCATAATTGCACAGGATTCATTTCACCTAATCCTTTATATCGTTGAATAGATATATTACGTTTAGAATCTTTAATTAACCATTCAAATGCTTGTTGATAATTACTAATTTTTTGTCTATTTCCTCCGCGTTCTATATAAGCTCCTGTTTCAAAAGAAGCAGAAAATGAATGATAATTATCACAAATTTTTTTAAATTCTAAACTATTAATGAATTTAGAATTTAGATTATATGCTGTATTTTTACCATTATGATTTATATTTAGTATAGGGTCAAAAATATTTAAATTCTGGTTTTTATTTAATGAAATACTATAAGAAATAGTATTTAAGTTTTGCATTTCTTTTAGAAAAATTATTAATTTATTTAGCCAATTATAAATTTCAGATTGATTATTCATATCGTTAGTTTTTGGATAACGAATAAGAGCGCGCAATAAATTGATAGGCAAAATATGTTCCATATCCTTAATATATTTTTGTACTTGATTATATTTATAAAATAAATCTGTCAAATGTTCTTTATCTAATAATGATTTATCATTTAAATATAATTTAGCCCCATTGATTGCAGAATGAAACTGATATTCATTCATAGCAAAATCATCTTTAATATATTGTTCTTTTTTCCCTTCTTTTATTTTATAAAGTGGTGGTTGTGCTATATAAACATGTCCTCGTTTAATTATTTCTGGCATTTGGCGATAAAAAAAAGTTAATAATAAAGTTCTAATATGAGATCCATCCACATCTGCGTCAGTCATAATAATTATGCTATGATAGCGAAGTTTATCAGGGTTATATTCATCACGACCAACTCCACAACCAAGAACTGTAATTAACGCTGCTATTTCTTGAGAAGAAATGATTCTATCAAATCTAGCTTTTTCAACATTTAATATTTTACCTTTCAAAGGTAAAATAGCTTGATTTTTACGATTACGTCCTTGTTTTGCTGAACCTCCTGCTGAATCTCCTTCTACTAAATAAAGTTCTGATAACACAGGATTACGTTCTTGGCAATCTGCTAATTTTCCTGGTAATCCTGTCAGTTCTAATGTAGTTTTACGACGAGTAATTTCACGTGCTCTACGTGCTGCCTCACGAGTTCTAGCAGCTTCAATTATTTTATTAATAATTGTTTTTGCATCTATAGGTTTTTCTAAAAGAAATTGGGAAAATAATTCATTAATTTGATGTTCTACTACAGATTTAACTTCAGAAGAAACTAATTTTTCTTTAGTTTGAGAAGAAAATTTTGGATCTATAATTTTAATTGATACTACAGCAGTAAGTCCTTCACGTACATCATCACCTATAGTATTAATTTTTAACTTTTTACCATATCCTTCTTTATCAATATAAGAATTTATAGTACGAGTTATGCCTGTACGAAAACCTGATAGGTGAGTTCCTCCATCTTTTTGTGGAATATTATTAGTAAAACAGTAAATATTTTCTTGAAAAGAACTATTCCATTGCAGTGCTATTTCTACACCAATATTATCTTTTTCACTAGAAGAATAAAATATGTTAGTATGAATTGGAGTTTTATTTTGATTTAAATATCTAATAAATTCTTTAATGCCTCCTTTATGACAAAAATTTTCTTCTTTATTACTACGTTTATCTTGGAGACAAATTAATATTCCAGAGTTTAAAAAAGATAATTCACGCAAACGTTTTAATAAAATATCGTATTCAAAATGTACAACATTAGTAAATATTTCATAGTTTGGCCAAAAATGTATACACGTACCATGTTCTCTAGTTTTTCCAATAATATGAAGAGAATTTTGTGGAATACCATTTTTATAAGTTTGTTGATATATTTGTCCTTCTCTATTGATAGTTAATATTAGTTTTTGAGTTAAAGCATTTACTACAGATACACCAACTCCATGCAGACCACCTGAAATTTTATAAGAATTATTATCAAATTTACCACCGGCATGTAGTACTGTCATAATTACTTCAGCTGCAGATATACCTTCTTCTTCATGAATTTCAGTAGGAATTCCACGTCCATTATCTTGAATAGACACTGAATTATCGTTATGAATAGTAATTATAATATAATTACAATATCCAGCAAGAGCTTCATCTATTGAATTATCTACAACTTCAAATACTAAATGATGAAGTCCAGTACCATCATCAGTATTACCAATGTACATTCCTGGACGTTTTCTGACTGCATCAAGTCCTCTAAGAATTTTAATATTTGATGAATTATAAGTGTTTAGTGTCAAAATTGTTACCTATATCTTAAGTATATTTGATTAAATCAAAAATAGTAATTTTTAATTTTAATTATTTAAACTAAATCATTTACATATATATGATATATCATTAAAAATATAATTTATAGCATATACTACAATAGTATGATTAGTGTTAGAAAATATAAACATGATTTTATTAATTAATCAATATAATATATAATTGCATGAATAAATATTAAAAGCGTACAGGCATTATAACATAAAAAGAATCTGCATTTGCTGTATTTTCGATATATAAACTAAAATTAGATTTGTTAAATAATAAACGTACTGTTTTACATTTTAATACATTTAAGACATCTAAAATGTAATTCACATTAAAACACATTTCTAATTTATCATCATTATAACTAATATCTAAT
>VOQV01000030.1 GCA_016642085.1 Pantoea sp. Brub
GCCAGCACGTTCACCCAAACCATTAATAGTTCCTTCTATTTGTCGAGCTCCTGCTTGTATTGCTTCTATAGTATTAGCTGTTGCCATACCTAAATCATCATGAGCGTGCACAGATAAGATAGCTTTAACCTACAGTATCTGGAATATTGATTGTTGTAGCACCTGAATGAATTGCAATTTCAACTATTTTGCAAAGATCATCAATTGGTGTCCTTCCGCTATCTTCACAAGAAAATTCTATATTATCAACAT
>VOQV01000004.1 GCA_016642085.1 Pantoea sp. Brub
CAATGGATTCGTATATTAGCAGGTGATACCGGAAGAGTACTTATTGTAGGAGATGATGATCAATCAATTTATAGTTGGCGTGGCGCACAGGTAGAAAATATTCAACGTTTTTTAGAAGATTTTCCAAATGCGCAAACTATTAGATTAGAACAAAATTACCGCTCTACTAATAAGATTTTAAAATCAGCAAATACTCTCATTGCCAATAACAATAAACGTCTTGGCAAAAAATTATGGACCAATGGAATTGAAGGAGAACCAATTTCAATTTATTGTGCTTTTAATGAGTTAGATGAAGCATATTTCGTAATTAATAGCATTAAAATTTTAAATAAAAAAAAAAATTATTTAAAGATTGTGCTATTTTGTATAGAAGTAATGCTCAATCTCGTGTCTTTGAAGAAGCCTTGTTTCGAAATAAAATACCATATCGCATTCATGGTGGCATAAAGTTTTTTGAACGTCAAGAAATTAAAGATGTTTTAGCTTATTTACGTTTAATTATTAATCGTGATGATGATTTTGCATTTGAACGAATAATAAATATTCCTTTAAGAGGCATTGGGGAACGTAGTCTTTATTTAATACGCACTATAGCTAAAGATGAAAAATTAACTTTATGGAATGCTACAAAAAAAATTATTACTACTGAATCAGTATCAAAACGCATAAGTTTATCTTTAAAAAATTTTTGCAATTTAATAGATCTTTTAGATAATGAAATATCTAAACTACCACTTGATATGCAAATAGATCATGTTATTAAATCTTCAGGATTATGGTTAATGTATCAAGAAGAAAAAGATATAAAATCTTATGATCGTATTGACAATCTTAAAGAATTAGTTACCGCAACAAAGCAATTTAATTGTCAACTAAATGATAATTTAAGTCCTTTACAAGCATTTTTAGCTCATGCTGTTTTAGAAGATAATCAATCTCAGTTAAAAGAAAATATATTAGATATGGTTCAATTAATGACATTACATTCTGCTAAAGGATTAGAATTTAATCAAGTATTTATTGTTGGTATGGAAGATGGAATGTTACCAAATAAAAAATCATTAGATAATAATATTTTTTTAGAAGAAGAAAGACGTTTAACTTATGTAGGTATTACTAGAGCTATGTTAAAGTTAACAATAACTTATACTAAAATTAGACGAATATATGGTAAAGAAGTTTATTGTCGTCCATCTCGTTTTATTGAAGAATTACCAAAAGATTGTTTAGAAAAAATTAATCAACAAAAAAATTTTAAAAAATGGTTTTATAAAGAAGTAGAAAATTTTTCAATAACAAATAAATATAGCAAATAAAATACAAAGTATTTATTATTAATGAGCTAATATAATTATATGTAACTTGATATGTACTTATCAAGTAATATATTATTTAATGTATAATATAGTGCTTAATAATATTAATTTAATCATAAACTATGCTAATTAATCAGATTAAAATTGAAAATTATCCATTATTTATATAAATAATATCAGTTATTGTAATAACCGTTGTTTATATTAATAATTTAACTGTTATAACTTATATTTAACAAATATTAAACGTTTATTATAATTCATAAATACTTAATAAACTTATTTTATTCAATTAGATAACAACGTGAGATTATTATGCTAACTGCATTTAAATTAGATCATAATCGTCTTGTAAAAATAGAATTAGAAGACAATAGTGATAAATTAACATCATCAATATGGGTTGATTTATTTCAGCCAGAAGAACATGAACGTAAATTAGTACATATTGAATTAGGTCAAAGTTTAGCTACACGCCCTGAATTAGATGACATAGAAGCATCAGCTCGTTTTTTTGAAGATGAAGATGGATTACATATACACTCATTTTTTTTCTATGAAGATACTGACGATCACGCTGGTAATTCAACTGTAGCTTTTATAATTAAAGCAGGAAGATTATTTTCTCTGAGAGAACAAGAATTACCTGCATTTCGTTTATATCGTATGAGAGCACGAAAGCAAATTTTAGCAGATGGTAATGCTTTTGAGCTTTTATTAGATTTATTTGAAACTAAAATTGAACAATTAGCAGATGAAATTGAAAATATATATAGTGCTTTAGAAAAGCTTAGTTTAGTGATTATGGAAGGCAAACAGGGTGAAGAATATGATTCAGCACTTTCTTGTTTAGCTGAATTAGAAGATATTAGCTGGAAAGTACGTTTATGTTTAATGGATACACAGAGAGCTATTAATTTCTTATTAAGAAAAGGACGTTTGCCTATTAATCAATTAGAACAAGCACGTGAAATTATAAGAGATATTGAATCATTATTACCTCATAATGAATCGTTATTTCAAAAAGTTAATTTTTTAATGCAAGCAGCAATGGGATTTATTAATATTGAACAAAATCGCATTATAAAAATATTCTCAGTTGTATCAGTAGTATTTTTACCGCCTACATTGTTAGCATCAAGTTATGGTATGAATTTTGCATATATGCCTGAGTTAAAATGGAAATATGGATATCCCATGGCAATTGTTTTAATGATTTTAGTAGGGTTAGCTCCATATTTTTATTTTAAGCGTAAAAATTGGTTGTAACTTAGTTAATATAATATATAAAAAACCTTATTTCAATAAGGTTTTTTATAAATAACAAAATAATATCGTTGTAAAATAATTAATTATTGGTAGTGAATTAAATTATAACTAATAAATATATATAATTTAACATTAAAGCATTTAATTAACACTTTATTATTAGAGCAAAAAATTTTTTAAAATACCTTATTTAATAAGGTATTTTAAAAAATCAATATATACCTTGTATAGTTCATTGATAATGTATATATACACTAATGTTTCACTATAGTTAAATATATTTATATTATATTAAAAAAAAATCCATTTAATATCTTTCATAATTAATTACATCTGTGATATGGATATATTTTGATATGTAAGCATATCTATTATATTTTTATATTGTTAATGTAAATATGAACTAATAAAATAATTATAATTATTAATTTTCGTTAAAAATAAAGTAATTATATTTAATATAATCTAAAAATAAATCTTATATATCATCATAATATTTTTATTAAAGATTAATATGTATCTGGAGTTAATTAAATGACTATTTTTACTCATACTCTTGGTTTTCCACGCATTGGTTTACATCGTGAATTAAAAAAAGCACAGGAACAATATTGGTCTGGGAATAGTACAAAAGAAAACCTATTATCAACAGGTGCTAAGTTACGTATGCGTCATTGGAAACAACAAAAAACTGCTGGTATAGATGTGTTACCTGTAGGTGATTTTGCCTGGTATGATCATGTTTTAACTACCAGTCTAATGTTAGGCAATATACCAGAACGCCATAAAGATAAAGATGTCAGTATTGATACTATGTTCCGAATAGCTCGTGGTAGTTCATTTATTTCAGATACTAATTCGGCTTACGCATCTGAAATGAAAAAATGGTTTAATACAAACTATCATTATATAGTACCAGAATTCAAACAAAATCAACAATTTAAATTAACTTGGGTACAATTATTAGAAGAAGTAGATGAAGCTTTATTGTTAGGATATAAAATAAAAGTTGTCTTATTAGGTCCTTTAACATATTTATGGTTAGGAAAAATTAAAGGAAAGTATTTTAATCGTCTTTTATTATTAAATAATATTCTTATAGTTTATAAAAAAATTTTATTGCAATTAATGCAACGCAATATAGAATGGGTTCAAATGGATGAACCTATTTTGGGTTTAGATTTATCTATGGAATGGCAAGATGCTTTTAAGATGGCCTATAATTTTTTAAAAAATCAAGTTAAATTATTAATAACTACTTACTTTGGTAGTATTAGTCACAATATTGATTTAATTTGTAAATTACCTATTCAAGGTTTACATATTGATTTAATTCAAGGAAAAGATAATATTGAAATGATAAACGATTATTTACCATCAACATGCTTGTTATCTGTTGGCATTATTAATGGACGTAACGTTTGGCGAACAAATTTAAATAACTGTTTTAAATTATTAAAATCTTTAATTCATAAAAGAAAAAATATATGGATTGGAACTTCCTGTTCTTTATTACATACTCCAATTGATTTAGAAT
Source organism: Pantoea sp. Brub (assembly GCA_016642085.1). Lineage (GTDB taxonomy): Bacteria > Pseudomonadota > Gammaproteobacteria > Enterobacterales > Enterobacteriaceae > Pantoea_C. Next base: position 4,126 of record VOQV01000004.1, read on the forward strand.
ATGAAAGTTTTTTGGATATAAATATAAAAAATTGGTTTTCATTTGCATTACAAAAATGTCATGAACTTTTTTTATTAAAAAATGCACTTAATGATAATAATTTATTTTTACTAACAGAATGGAGTAATCCAATTATTTCTCGTAGTTATTCTAAGAATATATATAATTCTAATGTTCATAAACGTTTACAAACAATTGAAAAACATCATTATTATCGTCAAAATAAATATGAAATACGCACTAAACTACAAAAAAAACTACTTAAGTTACCAATATTGCCAATAACTACAATTGGTTCATTTCCTCAAACTTCTGAAATTCGTAACTTGCGCTTAAGATTTAAAAAAGGAAAATTAGATTATAAAGAATATCGTACTAATATTTTAAATACTATTAAAACAATAATTGCAAAGCAAGAAAAATTAGAAATTGATGTATTAGTACATGGTGAGCCTGAGCGTAATGATATGGTAGAATATTTTAGTGAACATTTAGATGGTTTTATTTCTACTAAAAATGGTTGGATACAAAGTTATGGGTCTAGATGTGTAAAGCCTCCAATAATTGTTGGAGATATTGCTCGTCCTAAAGATATTACAATAGAGTGGATAAAATATGCACAATCTTTAACTACAAAGCCTGTTAAAGGAATATTAACTGGTCCTGTTACTATTTTATATTGGTCTTTTCCACGTGAAGATTTATCACATGAAACTATTGCTAAACAAATTGCATTAGCTATTCGAGATGAAGTACAATCATTAGAAGAATCAGGTATTCATATTATTCAAATTGATGAGCCTGCATTAAGAGAAGGTTTACCTCTTCATAAATCTAATTGGAATGAATATTTAACCTGGGCAGTTGATGCATTTCGCCTTAGTTCTTCTATTGTAAAAGATGAAACTCAAATTCATACACACATGTGTTATTCTGAATTTAATGATATTATAGATGCAATAATCAACTTAGATGTAGACGTAATAACCATAGAAACATCATGTGCAGATATAGATTTGTTTAAATATTTTAAAAATCTAAATGAAATAGGTCCTGGTGTTTATAATATACATTCACCTAATATACCTAGTATAGATTCAATAGAAAATTTATTGAAAGAATTAATTAAATATGTTCCAAAAGAACGACTTTGGGTCAATCCAGATTGTGGACTAAAAACTAGGAGTTGGCAAGAAATAAACAAATCTTTGTCAAATATGGTTAAAGCAGTAAAAAATATGCGTATTAAAATGATATAACTTTATTTTCATACACTATTAGCAAAAATATGTTTCTTAATTATTAAAAATATTTTTATGACGACATCAATTAATTATCATGACTTATTGGTAAGCATATTTATTTTCATGAATTAATATATTATATATTTATATTGCAAGTTGTTTATGATTGTTTTCTAAAATGTATAATATATATCTATATACCTGTTAATCAAAAAATATATGATATATTTCTTAATTAAAATATGTTTCGTATTATTTGGATTTTGTATTGGTTGGATAACTAAATATTTAATGATTCAACATAAATATTTATATAAACAATCAACAATGCAAAATACTATTGAATTGCAAAAAAAATATATTGAGAATATTAAACAAAATTTTAAAAAAAATAGACGAGAATTGTATAAAACATTTGATATATTAAATAACACTAATAAAAAATTACAACATTTAGATGTTTTAATAAATGAAAATAGAAAGTTAAATTATGAATTAAATAATCAAATTAAAATAAATAATATACAAAAAATAGAATTAAGAGAAACTATTATTCGTTTAGAAGAAAATCGTCATAATGCAGAAAAAACACAAATTTTATTACATAACAGTGAAAAAAAATTAACTGAATATTTTGAAAAACTTTCTATTCGCATTTTTAAAAATAACAGACTACATCTTGATGAACAAAATCGTCAAAATTTAAATAATATTATAATTCCATTACGAGAACAATTAGATCATTTTCGTATACAAATCAATGAAAACATTAACATTGAATCACGTGAAAGACATAACTTAAGTTATGAAATTAAACAATTAAATAATCTTAATTTAAAAATCTCACAAGATGCTATTAATCTAACACAAGCATTGAAAGGAAACAATAAATTTCAAGGAAATTGGGGAGAAATGATATTAAATCGCATCTTAGAAGACTCTGGATTAAGAGAAGGTCATGAATATGAAACTCAATTAAACATAAAATCTGAACAGAATGAAAGCATGAAACCTGATGTATTAATTAGATTACCAAAAGGTAAAGATGTAATAGTAGATGCTAAAGTTGTTTTAGTAGCTTATGAGCGTTATTTTAATGCAAAAGAAGATATAGAGCGTGAAAAAGCTATTCAGGATCATATTAACGCGATAAGAGGACATATTCGTTTGTTAGGTAAAAAAAATTATCATAAACTACCAGGTTTAAGATCTCTTGATTATATATTAATGTTTATTCCAATTGAGCCAGCTTTTTTAATAGCAATAGAAAAAGAACCGAATTTACTTAAAGAAGCATTTCAAAAAAACATTATGATAGTTAGTCCATCTACTTTAATGATATCGTTGCGAACAATAAATAATTTATGGAACTATGAAAATCAAAACTATAATGTAAAAAAGATTGTAAATCTTGCAACTAATCTTTACGACAAAATGAGATTATTTATTGATGATATGAATAATATTGGACAATTTTTAAACAAAACACAGAATTGCTATTCTGAAGCAATGAAAAAGTTAGTAAAAGGCAAAGGAAATATGATAGTTCAAGCTGAAAAGTTTCGTGAATTGGGAGTAGAAGTTAAATCTTTAATTGATTCTAAATTATCAGAAGAAGCTAAATCTGAAGAAAAAGCAAATATGTAATTATATATTTAAGATAGTTTGTTTAGATTGTTTATAACAAGATATTTAATTGTTATTGCAAATAAATATTATCTATATAACAAATAGATATTTATTAAAATATGAACATATATTTATAAATAATCTTAATAAGATTAACATACTACAAACATGTTATGTTTAATTTACATTACCAATAGTTTATATTCATAATATATAAAATCTTTTATATAAGATTGATATCTATTTAATAATAAAAATATCACTTTATATATTTTATATTTAAGTATATAAGATAATAATCTAATGTTTAAAAAATAGATATATAAGTTATATATTTTAAGAAAAATGAATATATTTATAAACAGTTAGAGGTTATCTTATGGGCAGTATTAGTATAGGGCAATTATTAATTATTGCTATGATTGTTGTGTTATTATTTGGTACTGATAAATTAAGAAATTTTGGATCTGATTTAGGTTCATCTATTCGTAGTTTTAAAAAAGCTATGACAGATGATGATGAAGATGAAACAAACAAATTACAAAAAAAAGATAACATAAACAACATGAAAGATAATAAACAGGAATAAAATGTGTTAGATTTGAGTGTTAGTAAATTAATGATTGTTTTTATTGTAGCTTTAATTGTCATTGGACCTCAAAAATTACCAATTGTGATCAAAACGGTAGCATATTGGACAAAAACTTTTTGTTCTTTATTGTTTAATTTACAAAATGATATTCAAAAAGAAATAAAATTAGAGGAGTTTAGTAATTCATTAAAACAACTAAATAATAATATTTTAGAAGATAAATTAATTGATATAAAAACAAAAAAAGAAATTAATAAATATTAAATATAATTATATCTTTTATAAAAATAATATTAAACAATATTAATATTAACGTTCAATTATTTTGTTATTGATACATATTTTAGTCAAAGAATTACATATCAACAAAATCATAAATAAAAATAAAGAGAGATAAAATAACAAAATGCTTATTAATGAAAATAATACACAATCAATTATTTTTCATATAATTGAATTACGTAAAAGTTTATTACGTTGTATTATGACAGTTTTAATTATTTTTTGTATTTTACTTTATTTTGCTAATGATATTTATAACATAATAGCTATGCCATTAATTAGTTACATGCCATCTGGGACTAATATGCTAGCTATTAACATTACATCACCATTTATAGTTCCAATAAAACTTACATTTTTTATATCATTAATTATTGCAATACCAATAATTATTTACCAAATATGGGTATTTATAGCTCCAGGTTTATATACAAATGAACGCAATGTATTAATTCCAATAATAATTATTGGAACTAGTTTATTCTATCTTGGTTTGTTTGTTGCGTATTTTATTATATTACCAATGTCATCTAAATTTTTTATTCACACTGCTCCTAAACAAATTACAGTTGCTACTGATATTGCTAATTATTTAGATTTTGTAATAAATTTATTTATATCATTTGGTATAGCTTTTGAAACACCAATCATAATTGTTTTATTATGTTGGACAGGCTTAACTAATTGTAGTAGTTTAAAAAAACAAAGACCGTACATTTTAATTATTTTATTAATTATTGCTACATTATTAACACCACCAGATATTTTTTCTCAAATTTTATTAACTACTTTAATGTATTGTCTATTTGAATTTGGTATTTTGTTTTCTAGTTATTTTTTAAAAAAAAATATCATTGTTACAAAATAATTTAAAAATTTTTTATTTATATATAATGTTTTTTATAAAAATATGTAATATGTATAATTAATTATATTAATATGTAATTAATTATTCATAGATATTAGATTTTTTTGTATTTACAAGATTATTATGTAATAAATAATTGTAATTATTTAATATTAATTCATATAATGAGAAAATACTAATTTAGCATAAGTAATTAATTTATAAATTTATTACTTGTTTATTGTTAAATAATTAGTTTCCTTGTTTACCCAAAGGAGAAAAATAAATGTTTAAAGGAAGTATTGTAGCTCTTATTACTCCAATGGATTATGAAGGTAATATTTGTTTTAATAATTTAAAAAAATTAATTAATTATCATATTTTACATAAAACTACAGCTATTGTAATTGCTGGCACTACAGGTGAATCTTCTACTCTTAGTAATGAAGAACATATTACTTTAGTTATGAAAACTGTGGAATTAGCAGATGGACGTATTCCAATAATTGCTGGAACTGGTGCTAATGCTACAAATGAAGCTATTGCCTTAACTAAGAGTTTAGAACATTCCGGAATAGTAGGTTGTTTAAGTGTAACACCTTATTATAATCGTCCTTCACAAGAAGGATTATTTCAACATTTTTATAAAATTGCTCATAATACAGATTTACCACAAATATTATATAATGTTCCTGCTCGTACTGGCTGTGATATTTTACCTGAAACTGTTGCTCGTTTATCAGAAATTAAAAATATTGTTGGAATTAAAGAAGCTACAGGAGATTTAACTCGTGTAAATAAAATTAAAACATTAATTGATAAAGACTTTTTTTTAATGAGCGGAGACGATTCAACTGCACTAGATTTTATGCAATTAGGAGGTAATGGGGTTATTTCAGTAACTGCAAATGTTGCTGCACATGAAATGGTTCAATTATGCAAATTAATAAATAAAAATAAAATTAAAGAAGCTCGTAATTTAAATAAAAAATTAATGCATTTACACAAAATATTATTTTGTGAACCTAATCCTGCTGCAGTGAAATGGACTGCAAAAAAATTACAATTAATTACCAATGACACTATGCGCTTACCTATGATTCCCATAACTTCACTAAATAAACAAAAAATAAAGCAAATATTAATAACAATAGAATTATATTAATTAGGAATTATTAAATGAAAAAATATTTAGTAATATCTTCAAAAAAAATTATCTTTGCAAGAATATTTACTATAATATTGTTATTATCATCATGTTCACATAGTAATTTATATAAACGCTTGATTGATAATGATTATTATTTAAAACATAGTGAATTAAAAAAAATAAAATTACCAAAAGATATTGTTCTTATTCAATATAATGATTATAATGTTCCGTCCATAGCAAAAAATAATGACAAATTAATTGAAACAAAAATAGACATAACACCTCCTATTCAGCCGTTAGCATTAATAAATGATACCAGTTCACATTGTAATAATAATGTATGCAAATTATCATTTAATAATAAAAATATGCATATTGTTTGGTTACAAATTTTAGATATCATAAAATATTACAATATCAAAGTTACTTCTATTGATAACTCTAAATATAAATTAATTACCGATTTGATACATTGGCCATCTTATAATAATACTCCATATATTGCAAATTACGATATTCAACTTAAAAAACAAAATAATGAAACTATTCTAATTGTAAAGTTAATAAAATTATATCAAAAAGAACAACCTATTATTAATAGATCTTCTCTTTATACTAGAGTTTATACTATAACTATGATGAATAATATTATTAATAGTGTAAATAAAACGCTTAACAATAACATTGATAATAAACATGAAGAAATTAAGCATAATTTTCATATCGATATTCATAACAATAACAGTAAACTAAAGTACGATATTAATATAAAAAATGAAATAGATGATAATGGATTACCAATTTTAATTTTAAATGTACCATATAATGTAATATGGAAACTTTTACCAATTGCTTTACATAAGATGGGTATAACAATTATTAATACAAATCATGTTCAAGGAACTTTAACTATAGATTGCAAAAAACAACATAATATTATATGGAATATGTTAAATAGCACAAAATTAAAATTTCCATGTGGAAAATATCAAATACAATTAGGAGATTTAAATAATAATTCTAGTATGCAAGTTAGTCATTATAAAGGATATACATTAAAAGAACCACTGGATAAACAATTTGTTTTAAATTTAAAAAATGCATTAAACGAATAAATATATATGATTATGTGAAAATGAATTATTTTTATTAACAAAAAATTTTTTATGTTAATTATAACCAAGTTATAAAACAATTTATTCGGAATCATTTTTATGCAAAAAAAAATTGAATTATATCGCGGAAAAGCGAAAACTGTATACAGCACTGAAAATCCTAATTATTTAATAATAGAATTTAGAAATGATATTTCTGCACACAATGGATTAAAAATTCAAACATTAGATAAAAAAGGAATGATTAATAATAAAATAAATTATTTTATTATGAAGGAATTACAAAAATATGGTTTTATGACACATTTAGAAAAGATAATATCTGATAATGCAATTTTAGTTAAAAAATTAAAAATGATACCTATTGAGTGTGTTTTACGTAATAGATCAGCTGGTTCATTAGTTAATCGTCTTAAAATACAAGAAGGAACAATGCTAAATCCACCTATTTTTGATCTTTTTCTTAAAGATGACGCTAATAATGATCCAATAATCAATGAATCATACTGTGAGACTTTTAATTTAGTAAGTTTAAAAAACTTATCACATATTCGTACTATAACTTATGAAATTAATAAATTTTTATATACATTGTTTGATAATGCCGGTTTGATTTTAATTGATTTCAAGTTAGAATTCGGTTTTTTTAATGATTTAATAATATTAGGGGATGAGTTTTCACCAGATGTATCACGCATATGGGATAAAATTACTCTAAAAAAATTAGATAAAGACATTTTTCGTCAAAATACAGGAGGATTAATTGAATCTTATGAAAATGTTGCATATAGGTTAGGTATTAATTTAAATTGAAAAAAGATGTATATTAATCGTATTTTTTATTCTTAAGTTTTTTTTTGTAGTTAATTTTTTTTAAATTTATATATACATTTATAAATACGCTTATTAAAAATACAATTATACTGATCCATAAACAGTGTTTAATTATATTCATTGAATTGATTATACATAATAATTATAAAATTAATTGTTCCATGATATTTTGATAAATTTTACTAAGTATTTGTAAATCAGATATATTAACACATTCATTGATTTTATGAATTGTATTATTTACTGGTCCTAATTCAATAATTTCAGCACCCATTAATGAAATAAATCTTCCATCTGATGTCCCTCCAGTTGTCGATAATTTTGGTATTATTTTAACATATCGTTTTACTGCTATTTTAACTGCTTCAACTAACTTTCCATTTTTAGTTAAAAACGGTTGACCAGAAACTATCCACTTAATAGAATATTTAATTCTATATTTTAAAAGTAATATGTCAATGCGTTTTTGAATTATTTTATCAGTTACCTCATTACTAAAACGAATATTAAATTGAATAAAAAGTTTAGAAGGAATAATATTATTAATTCCAATACCAGCCTTGATATTTGTAATTTGTAAAGTAGTAGGAGAAAAACAATTGTTTCCTTTATCCCAATCAATCTTTATTAATTCATTTAATATTTCTATTCCTTTATGTATTGGATTATTTGCTAAGTGAGGATAGGCAACATGACCTTGTATGCCATAAATAATTAAATTAGCAGTTATTGAACCTCTACGACCATTTTTTACTACATCTCCGATAGTTATATTACTAGTAGGTTCTCCTAAAATACAAAAATCTATATTTTCATTTTTTAACATAAGATGTTTGATGATCTGAAGAGTACCATGACATGCACTAGATTCTTCATCTGAAGTTATAAGAAAACCTAAACGACCACTATGATTTGGATACATACTAATAAATCTTTCAGCAGCTATAATCATAGAAGCTAAAGCACCTTTCATATCGGCAGCACCTCTGCCAAATAACATCCCATTATTAATAATTGGATAAAATGGTTCTGTTATCCAGTGCTTATTATCTCCAGGTGGAACAACATCAGTATGGCCAGCAAAAACTAATGTTTTTCCTGTATTGCGTGTCGCCCAAAAATTTTTTGTATCTTTATAATTTAATATTTCTATATCAAAACCAATCTCTTTGAGACGAGAAATTAAAATATCTTGACATCCAGCATCATTAGGACTTAAGGAAGGACAACGAATAAGTTGTTGAGTAAGTTTAACTATTGGACATAACATAATTGCATATTGCCTATAATTATTTAATAATAATTAATTTAAGAAAATATTATTTCTATAAAATAAGATATTTATTATACAATTAAATCAATTGTAATAATAAAATATAAATATATAAGTTTGCTGAATTTAATAATGTTTGTTATTAAATAGCATTATATATTTTATAATACGTAATATTATTTAATATAAGAATATTTAACTATATTTCAAATCAACATTAAAACAATATCAGTTATTTATCATATATATAATAATGTGTTTAAATAACAAAATATTTATTTTTTAAATAAATTGTTAAATAAATATATTTTTGTACGGTAGCTTAAATATTTGTATATAATTATACTATTATAAAACATAATATTTAATTATTTTTTTAATGATATAAAAAAAACATTTTTATAGATCTATATTTATATATTATATTATTTCTAAAATAATAATTATTATTATGAATGCTTATCTTATCATGATGTAATTCAATTAATCATCTTATTATTTTTTAAATCTTTTTTATCTATGATATTTTATACTATTATTTTAATAATAGTATAAAATATTACATAAAAATAGATATATATAATTTACTTAATGAATAATTTTTTGAAGAGTTATAAGCAACTTATAATTACATCTTAACAATATTATTTATTAATATTTGTTATTAGTTTATAACAAATTTAGTGTTTTTCATTACAAAGAAATATAAATATACATGAAATTGTTTAATATTCACAATAATACTTTTAATTTATAAATATGTAATAATATACAAACACTAAAAACATCATATTCCTAATATTTTAATATTAATATTTCAGTTGTAGTAATTAAAATTTAGGATAAATAGGAAAATATATGACATATAAAAAAAAACAAATCGAGAGAGATTCTGCAAAGAAACGTTGGTTAATTGCTCAAGATGCTGGTTATAATAAAGTCATCACTAGACGTCATGTACAAATGATTTCACTTGGAGGAGCTATAGGTACTGGTCTGTTTCTTGGTTCAGGAGAACGGTTACGAGCAGCAGGTCCATCTCTGATATTCATTTATTTAATATGTGGAATTTTTTCTTTTTTTATTTTACGTGCATTAGGTGAATTAGTTTTAAATCGCCCATCTAGTGGCAATTTTGTATCTTATGCTAGAGAATTTTTAGGAGAAAAAGCATCTTATATTGCAGGATGGATGTATTTTGTCAATTGGGTTATGACAGGTATTGTTGATATTACTGCAGTAGCTCTCTATATGCAATATTGGAAAATATTTGATGGAATGCCTCAGTGGATTTTAGCACTTATTGCACTATCAGTTGTTGGCATCATGAATATGGTTGGTGTTAGATGGTTTGCTGAAATGGAATTTTGGTTTGCTTTAATTAAGGTATCAGCAATTGTAATATTTTTAATTTCTGGAGTTATATTCCTTGGTACTGGTAAACCTTTGGATGGACATGTTACTGGTTTTCATATAATAAAAGAATATGGGGGACTATTTCCTCATGGTTTATTACCAGCATTTGTATTAATACAAGGTGTGGTATTTGCTTTTGCTTCAATTGAATTAGTTGGTACAGCAGCAGGAGAATGTAAAAATCCAAAAATTATGTTACCAAAAGCAATTAATAGCGTAATATGGCGCATTACTTTATTTTATATAGGTTCCATAACATTATTATCACTTTTACTACCTTGGAATATGTATAAATCTGATCAAAGTCCTTTTGTAACTTTCTTTTCTAAATTAGGAGTTCCATATATTTGTGGTATTATGAATTTAGTAGTATTAAGCGCAGCTTTATCTAGTATAAATTCTGGATTATATTCTACTGGACGAATTTTGCGTTCTATGTCTATGGGTGGATCAGCTCCTAAATTTATGTCAAAAATGAGTGCACAACAAGTTCCGTATGCTGGTATTGCTTTAACTATTGGAATCTATATAATAGGCGTATTATTAAATTATTTAGTTCCATCTAAAGTATTTGAAATTGTATTAAATTTTGCTTCTTTAGGTATACTTTCTTCTTGGACATTTATAATGTTATGTCAGATACGTCTAAGAAAAGCAATTAATGAAGGTAAAATAGATGATGTTAGTTGTAAATTGCCCGGTGCTCCATTCACTTCATGGTTAACTTTATTATTTTTATTTAGTGTACTTGCACTTATGGCTTTTGATTATCCAAACGGTACTTATACTGTTGCATGTGTTCCTTTCATATCTCTAATTCTAATGATAGGCTGGTTTGGTGTGCGCAAAAGAGTAAATTCAATATCTCAACAAGAATTAGATTTTTTACATGCTAATGAAATTGATAAAAAAAAATAATATAATAATTGTATTGCTTGGGATATCAATAATGTATTTTATGAAATTTAAAATATTAATTTTAATGTTAAATAATTTAAGTAATTATTATTGCAATAATTACTTAAATTTATTTCTGTTCGTATAAAATATAAAATAAATTAGTAATTATTAATTAAATATTGAAAAATATTATTTAGTGTTATAATTTTCTTGAAAGTTCTATTTCTAATTTATTTTGATCAATTGCAAATTGACAAATACCAGTAGATAATTTTTCTACAGCCATAAGATTTTGGTTATGTTCCCAACGAAATTCGTCTTCAGTTAACTCTAATGGTTTAGGTAATTTTTCTTTTGCATATTTTAATTGACAATATATAGGTGTATTATTGTGTTGTAACTGTTCTAAAAAAACTGGTGATATTGTTAGGTAATCACAACCAGATAATGCAATAATTTGTTCTATTTTTCGGAAGCTAGCACCCATTATTATGGTATTATAAGAGTGTTGTTTATAGTAATAATAAATATTATAAACTGATTTTACTCCAGGATCTTTTTCTACTAAATAAGGTTTGATCGTACTGTGAATATTATACCAATCATATATACGCCCTACAAATGGTGAAATTAAAAATACGTTTGCTTCTGCACAAGCACGTGCTTGTGCAAATGAAAAAATTAAGGTTAAGTTACATCTAATACCATCTTTTTCTAATTCTTTAGCTGCTTGAATGCCTTCCCAAGTTGACGCTAATTTAATTAGAACACGAGAATGATCAATGTCATGTTCTTTATATAAGTCAATTATTTTTCTTGCTTTATCAATACATTTATTTTTATTAAAAGATAATCTAACATCTATTTCAGTTGACACTGTTCCAGAAATATTTTTTAATATTTCTATACCAATGTTTACAGATAATTTATCACTAGCATTAATAATTTTTTTTTCTTTAGTACCACCTTGTTTTTTAGCAAAATTAATTGCATCATCTACTAAATGTTTGTAAATATGAAAATTAAATGCTTGCAAAATAAGAGATGGATTAGTAGTAGAATGTTGAATATTATATTTTTTAATAAATTGAATGTCACTAGTATCTGCTACTACAGTAGTAAATTGTTTTAAACATTCTAATTGATTCATTTTCACACTCCATGAATTATTGGAAAATAAATAATAAATTATACTGTAAATAAAATTGCATAAAAAATATTTTTTTAATTGTTTATATAAATATTGTAATATTAAATTAATATTCATTATGTTTTTTATACATTTGATTATATTATTAATTTATTTAATTTTAAATTTAGCAAATTTATATTTATTATAATTAGGATTCCAAAATGGATGACAAGTTAAAAACAAGTTCATTGAATTTTCATCAATATCCAATACCTGGAAAAATTAAAGTATGTCCAACTAAACCTTTAGCAACACAACGTGACTTAGCTTTAGCTTATTCACCTGGAGTAGCTGCACCTTGCTTAGAAATAGCATCTAATCCATTAGCAACATATAAATATACTGCTCGAGGTAATTTGGTAGCAGTAATATCTAATGGTTCTGCAGTGTTAGGTCTAGGCAATATTGGTGCTATGGCTGCCAAACCTGTTATGGAAGGGAAAGGTGTTTTATTTAAAAAATTTGCTGGTATAGATGTATTCGATTTAGAGATAAATGAAACAAATCCAGATAAAATAATTGATATAATTTCTTCTTTAGAACCTACTTTTGGTGGAATTAACTTAGAAGATATAAAAGCACCAGAATGCTTTTATATAGAAAAACAATTACGTCAACGAATGAATATTCCAGTATTTCATGATGATCAACACGGAACAGCAATTATTTGCACAGCAGCTGTTATAAATGGTTTATATATAGTTAATAAATCTATCGATAATGTAAAATTAGTAGTTTCTGGCGCAGGGGCATCAGCTATTGCTTGTCTTAATCTTTTAGTAGCATTAGGAATGCTTAAAAGTAATATACAAGTATGTGATTCTAAAGGTTTAATTTATATTGGTCGTGAAACAAATATGGTTTCTAGTAAAATGGCCTATGCTGTTCAAGATACTGGCAAAAGAACTTTAGAAGATATAATCGAAGGTGCAGATATATTTCTTGGTTGCTCAGGTCCAAAAATATTAACAGCAAATATGATTAAGAAAATGGCAAACAAACCATTAATATTAGCTTTAGCAAATCCAGAACCAGAAATTATGCCTAAATTAGCTAAACAAACACGACCAGATGCAATTATTTGTACAGGTCGGTCAGATTTTCCTAATCAAGTAAATAATGTTTTATGTTTTCCTTTTATTTTTCGTGGAGCATTGGATGTTGGAGCAACAACTATTAATGAAGATATGAAATTGGCTGCAGTACATGCAATTGCAAATCTTGCTAAAGCTGAACAGAGCGATGTAGTAGCATCAGCTTATGAAGATCAAGATCTTAATTTCGGTCCAGAATATATAATTCCTAAGCCTTTCGATCCTCGGTTAATTGTAGAAATAGCTCCTGCTGTTGCTAAAGCGGCTATTAAATCTGGAGTTGCTACACGTCCTATCAAAGATTTTGATTCATATCGAGAACATCTTACTGCATTTGTTTATAAAACAAGTTTATTTATGAAACCGATATTTTCTCAAGCACGTAAAGATCCCAAACGAATAGTATTGGCAGAGGGAGAAGAACCACGGATATTACATGCTACTCAAGAATTAATTACTCTCGGACTTGCAAAGCCTATTTTGATTGGTAGACCTAATGTTATTTTAATGAGAATACAAAAACAAGGTTTAAAGATTGAAGTAAATAGAGATTTTGAAATAGTTAATAATGAATCAGATTCTCGTTTTACAATGTATTGGAATGAATATTATCAAATAATGAAAAGACGTGGTATTACTCAAGAACAAGCAAAACGTAGTGTAATTGGAAATCCAACTTTAATTGGAACTATTATGCTCCATCGTGGAGAAGCAGATGCTTTAATTTGTGGTACTATAGGAGATTATAAAGAACATTATAATATCATAGAGAGAATACTTGGTTTAAAAAATAATATTACAGTATCAGGTGCATTAAATGCTTTAATGTTACCAACCGGTAATACTTTTATCGCTGATACTTATGTAAATGACGATCCTAGTGCAGAACAATTAGCAGATATAACTTTAATGGCTGCTGAAACGGTAAGACGTTTTGGTATAGAACCTCGCATAGCTTTGCTATCACATTCCAGTTTTGGTACTTCACATTCTATTGGAGCAAAAAAGATGCGTAAAGTATTAAAAATTGTTCAAAAAAGAGCATCTTTTTTAGAAATTGATGGTGAAATGCATGGCGATGCAGCTCTTTCTGAAAGCATACGTTATAAATTAATGCCTGATAGTCCACTGAAAGGTAGTGCAAATTTATTAATTATGCCTAATGTTGAAGCTGCTCGTATTAGTTATAATTTATTGCGCATTTCATGTTCTGAAGGTATCACAGTAGGTCCTGTTTTAATGGGTATTAAAAAACCTGCACATATACTTACAACTGTTTCTTCTGTAAGAAGCATTGTTAATATGGTAGCATTAGCAGTTGTGGAAGCTCAAACAAATCTTTTTTAATTGCTAATTCAATTAATGTTAATAATAATTACTATATTATTCTATTTTTAATAAATGGCAATTTTTCATACAAGAAAATTTTATTTTCTTGATGAAATGTTGTATATTTTATTTAAATTGACTAATGAAATATATGTTATCATATGATGCGATAACGGTATACAACCGTTATCTTTTTATAGGAATTTATTTTAGATTGATTTTAATTATAGGTGTTTTTCCTATTGTGACATTGCCAGATAATTTTATTATTTCTTTTATTGCATCCATGTTAGAAATTACTATTGGAGTTAAAATAGATTTTGCTTTTTTTTCTAAAAGTGCTAAATCAAATTCAATTATAGTATCACCTATATTAACTTTTTGACCTTCTTTAGCTATTCTTTTAAACCCTTCACCTTTTAATTCTACAGTATCAATTCCAAAATGAACAAATAATTCAATACCATTTTTAGATTTCATTGAAAAAGCATGATTAGTTTTAAAAATTTTTCCAATAGTTCCTTCAATAGGAGCAACTATTTGATGTCCAATAGGATCTATTGCTATTCCATCACCTACAATTTTTTCAGCAAAGACTGCATCTGGTACATCCTCTATGTTAATAATTTTACCAGATAAAGGAGCAATAATTTCAATCATTTTATCTATTGGTTTTTCACCATTACCAAAAAGTTTAGAAAACAAACCCATAATTTTTCTCCTAATCTGTAGTATGAATTAAATATTTAATGGTTTTCATAAAGAGTTTTTTCTTTAATAAATTTATTAACTAAATTTATTAAATCTTCTGTTGTAGGTTGATCTAAAGCTAATTTTGCTAATAATTTAACATCTGAAAAATTGGTATTACGAATAATTTTTTTGATTTTGGGAATGAAAGTAGCACTCATACTAAATTCATCTAATCCCATTCCTAATAATAATAATGTAGCTCTTTCATCACTTGCAAGTTCACCACACATACTAGTTAATTTACCTTCTGCATGAGATGCATCTATTACTTTTTTTATCAAATTTAGCACTGAAGGTGACATAGGATTATAAAGATGTGCTATTAAATCATTGCCTCTATCAACTGCTAAAGTATATTGGGTTAAATCATTTGTTCCAATGCTAAAAAAATCTACTTCTTTTGCTAAATGATTTGCAATTACTGTAGATGCTGGTGTTTCAATCATAATACCAATTTCAATTTTTTCATTAAAATTTTTACCTTCCATACGTAATTGTGATTTTAAAAAATTCATTTCTAATTTTAAGTTACGTATTTCTTCAACAGAAATAATCATGGGAAACATAATTTTTAATTTACCAAAAACAGAAGCACGTAACATTGCACGTAATTGTGTATGTAAAATTTCTTTTTTATCTATTAAAATACGTATTGCCCGCCAACCGAGAAATGGATTGTCTTCTTTAGGTAAATTCATATAAGGTAATTGTTTATCACCACCTATATCCATAGTTCTGACTATAACTGTTTTATTTTTCATAGTTTCTATTATAGATTTATATTCCTGAAATTGTTCCTCTTCACTTGGTGGTGTATTACGATTCATAAATAAAAATTCAGTGCGATAGAGTCCAATACCTGTTGCTCCATTGTTTTTTGCAATCATTACATCATTTAAATTACTGATATTAGCCCATATTTTAACCTGATGTCCATCTAAAGTTATTGCTGGTAATGTTTTTAATGTAATTAATTCCTTTTTCTCACTTAAATATTTTAGCTGAGATATTTTTAATTTTTCATAAATATTTTTTGTAGGATTTATATAAATAACATTATTTATAGCATCAAGAATGATAAAATCATGATTTTTAATATACACAGTAGAATTTCCTGTGCCTACAATAGATGGAATTTCAAGAGAACGTGTCATAATAGCAGTATGAGAAGTCATACCACCTAAATCAGTAATTAAACCTAATACTGTATTCAAATTTAATTGCAATATTTCAGATGGAGTTAAATCTTTAGCTATTAAAATAGACTTATTTGGTATTTTATTTAAATTTAAAACACTTAGATTTAAAATGTTTTTTAATAGACGAGTATTAATATCTTTTATATCTAAAATACGTTCTTTGAGGTATTCATCTTCTATGTGCTCTAAAGACTGTATTTGATGTTTCATTACTGAATCTACAGCTGCATCTGCAGTAAAATATTTTACTTTAATCAGGTTAATAATTTCTTTTTCTAATTCTTCATCTTCTAATAATACAATATGTCCTTCAAAAATATCTGATTCAGATTTTCCTATAGATTTATTTGCTTTAATTTTGATTTCTTCTAGCTGTTTTATCGTTTTATTACGTCCATGGAAAAATGATTTTATTTCTTTTTCAATTTGATCTTCATGAATTTTATTATTATTAATAACAATATTATTTTCTTTAATTAATAATGCATTACCAAAAGCAATTCCTGGTGATACTATTATACCGGAAATTTTGTTTATACCTTCACAATCACGATTTTGAATATTTTTTTTCATATTTTACACTTTATTTTCATGATATCTCTTCTAATAAAAAACATATAGATTAATTATAATTTCGGTTATTTATAATGAATTACTGATATCAATAATCATAAAAATAATATTGATTATTATTTCTTTTCAGATATGAATTTAGTTAAAGATTCAATTGCTTCTTTTTCATCTATTCCATCTGCAGAAAGAATGATATTAGTCCCATATGTTAATCCTAAAGTTTGAATCTTAAATAGGCTTTTTGCATTTACTGATTTACCTTCAGAAGTAATAGTTATTTCAGATTGAAAAGTTTTTGCTTTTTTAACAAATTGTGCAGCTGGTCTTGTATGTAAACCATGTAATAAGTTAATAGTCATTTCCTGTTGGAACATTTTATTTCCTTAACGTTATTAATTTCTTACTATCAATAAATAAATATAAAGTATTATCATAATTTTAACTAATTTAGATATATTTATATGTAAGTTTATCTAAATTTTTAAACAAGAATTTTTTTGATTTTATAAAATATTCTTCAGATATGTTAATATTATTTTGGTATTAAAACTATGATTAAATAATACTAAAAAAATTACCTAACTAAATGTAATTAACAGCTAAAATATTTTAACAAAAACATTAAAGTAAATAATAAAATATCATTTTATATAATTCATTCAATATGGTAATTATTGCCTGAGTTCTTTTTCAGTAAACATGCCAGAAAATAATATAGTACTTAAATAACGCTCCCCTGAAGATGGTAAAATAACAACAATATTTTTATTATAATAATTATTGTTATTCTGTAATTTTAATGCAGCTGCTACAGCAGCTCCTGAAGAAATACCGGCTAAAATACCTTCGTTTGCCATTAATTTACGTGCTATTTTTATAGACTCATCATGAGAAACTGTAATAACTTTATCAATCATACTTAAATCAAGGTTATTTGGAATAAATCCAGCACCTATTCCTTGAATTTTATGTGGACCTGGTTTTATCTTTTTACCAGCCAAAGTTTGTGTAATAACTTGTGAATCACTTGGTTCAACTGCAACAGAAATTAAATTCTTATTTCCTTGAATATTTTTAATATACCTACTAACTCCTGTTATAGTACCACCAGTTCCAACTCCTGCTACGAATATATCTATATTACCATTCATATCGTTCCAAATTTCTGGACCAGTAGTTTTTTCATGGATTTCTGGATTTGCTGGATTACTAAATTGTTGCAGTAATATATGTTCATTTGGACTGCTTGCAATGATTTCTTCTGCTCTTAAAATGGCTCCTTTCATGCCTAGTGCTCCCTCTGTTAATTCAAGTTTAGCACCTAAAGCTTTTAATAATTTACGACGCTCAATAGACATAGTTTTTGGCATAGTTAGAATTAACCTATACCCTCTAGCTGCGGCAACATATGCTAATGCGATACCTGTATTACCGCTAGTTGGTTCTACTAATGTAACATTAGAATTTAGTATACCACGTTTTTCTGCATCCCAAATCATATTAGCACCTATGCGACATTTAACACTAAAACTAGGATTTCTGGATTCTATCTTTACAAAAATACGATTGTATCCCATTGTATTTAATTGTACTAATGGCGTATTTCCAATTGTAAAAGAATTATCTCTATAAAAATTTTTCATATTTTATGATTGTGATTTTATTAAAATTATTCAGCTATAACGACATTTTAATATATCTTTTATATTTATATACTGAAGTAAAGAAATTGCATATATATATTCTTTTGTATATATAAAGCAAATTAATTATTTGTATGGTGTATATAAAAACATTCTGAAAATATATACTTATATAATATACATGTATATAATTTTATGTATATAAATCTTATATTTAATTCATTAGTTATATGTTAAAATTTAAATAATAGATAATATATGCTATATTAGTATTTGACAAAATGTATTATTTTAAATTTTATTGTTTATAATTCTACATCAAGCACAATTAAAACATACAAATTTACTATTATGAATAATATATTTCACATTATTATCGATGCTATTTTAAAAAAATTTGTACATATTTGAAATATATTGTCATTAATATGCATGTGTTTTCACTAAATTGTTTTAACATATTATATGTCTATTAAAAGTTAAATTGTCATCTAATAAAACATTAAGCAATGCTATATCTTTGCATACGTTTAAAATAGCCAATATAAATAGAAATGTTACATTAAAATATATAAATTCAAAATAAAACAAACTACTTTGATAAAAGTTGTATGAAATCTGTTAAGAATAAAATTAATGAATTATGCAAAACATTACGTCATCATGAATATCTATATTATGTAAAAGAAGCACCAGAGATTCCTGATATTGCATATGATGAAATGATGTTAGAACTTATGAAGTTAGAAAAGGATCATCCAAAATTAGTTTTAAATGATTCTCCTACAAAAAAAATAAATTCTTCATTAATTAATCTTTTCTTACATAAAAAGCATAAAATGCCTATGTTCTCTTTAGACAATGTATTTATTAAAGAAGATTTTTTATTATTTGATAAAAAAATTAGAGAAAAGTTAAAACTTAATGATCCATTATCATATTGTTGTGAATTAAAAATTGATGGATTAGCAGTTAATATTTTATATAAAAATGGTAATTTAATTCAAGCAACTACACGAGGAAATGGTCTGATAGGAGAAGATGTAACAGCTAATATACGCACTATTAAATCTATACCTATTATACTTAAAGGTAAACATATCCCTAATTTTATAGAAATTAGAGGAGAAGTGTTTATGAAACAATCTGTTTTTGAACAATTAAATTCAGAATGTCGTTTACAAAATCAAAAAACATTTGCTAATCCTAGAAATGCTGCTTCAGGATCTTTAAGACAATTAAATCCTTGTATAACTAAGCAACGTGCTTTATCTTTTTTTTGTTATGGTTTTGGTTTTACAGATAAAGAAATAATATTACCTAGTCATATTCAGAATTTAAAAAGATTTGAAAAATGGGGTTTACCTATTAATCACAATATTCGCATTGCTCATGGAGTTCAAGAAGTTTTAGAATTTTATAATTATATTCAAACTAAACGTCAATATTTTGGGTTTGATATAGATGGTATAGTTATTAAGGTAAATTTATATTCATTACAACAAAAATTAGGATTTAATGTGCGCGCTCCTCGTTGGGCAGTAGCTTTTAAATTTCCAGCTCAAGAAAAAATTACAATTATTAAAAGTATTAAATTTCAAATAGGACGTACTGGGATAGTTACACCAGTTGCTAATCTTGAACCTATTCAGATATCTGGAGTTACAGTAAGTAACGCTACTTTACATAATATAAATGAAATCAATCGTCTTGGATTGCATATTGGTGATAAAGTAATTATTCGTCGTGCCGGTGATGTAGTTCCACAAATTATGTCTGTTTTAGCTTCGGAACGCCCTAAAAGTGCAAAAAAAATACTATTTCCTAAACAGTGCCCAATATGTAATGCTGATATAAAACGTGATAAAGGCAAAATTATTTCACGTTGCACAGGAAATTTATTTTGTAGTGCTCAACTTAAAAAATCGCTGAGACATTTTACTTCCGCTAATGCAATTAATATATGTAAAATAGGTGATAAAATTATAGATCAATTAGTAGATAAAAAATATGTTAAAACTCCAATAGATTTATTTTTACTTACTGAAGAAAAATTAATTAGTCTTAATCGCATTGGCTTAAAATCTGCAAAAAAAATATTACATGCATTAGAAAATAGCAGACATACAACTTTAGCAAATTTTATTTATGCATTAGGTATTTTAGAAGTAGGAGAAATTACTGCTATTAATTTAGCAAATCATTTTTGTGATTTAGAACAATTTGTAAAAACTGATTTGAATTCATTAATAAAAATAAAAGATATAGGTATTATAGTTGCTCAAAATATAGTTAATTTTCTAACACAAAAAAATAATCGCGAAATAATTTATGAGCTGACTAAATATATTCATATTGATTATCATAAAACACAATTTGATAATATAAATTATTTTACTAACAGAAAAATAGTTCTTTCTGGTTCATTTATACAAATAAAACGCAGTATTATAAAACAATATTTAATTTCGCTTGGTGCCAGCATTACAAATAATATATCTAAAAATACAGATTTATTAATAATATCTAAAGGTTATACTGAATCGAAATTTAACAAAGCAAATAACTTAAATATCCAAATAATAAATGAAGAGAAAATAGTAAAAATTATTAATAATAATTATTAATAATTTATTTTAATGATGATATGAATATTTATAATAGTTTATAATTATATTATTGATTTTTATAATATCTAGCAATATGAGAACATACGATTATTTGAAGTTGGTGAAATATCATTAAAGGTAAAATAATCATGCCTACTGAATTACTAGGAAATAGAATACTGGCCATTGGTATGCCATTTATTAAACTTTTTTTAGATCCGCAAAATAGTACTACTATTCTATCAGCTTTGTTTAATTTTAATATGTACGTAAATAAGTAATTAATACACAACACAGAAATTAAAAGAACAGTGCAACTTAATAAAATCCATAACAAAGTTATTATCCCTGCACTACTCCACATGCCATCAACTACTGCTTTACTAAAAGAAGAATATATTATTAATAAAATTGATATTTGATCTACTTTATTAAGTAAACTATTATTTTTTTTTATCCAATTTAATATATAAGGACGAAATATATGTCCCAATAAAAATGGTATTAATAATTGTGCTATAATTTTACTAATTTGATTAAGTACTGTAAATGATATATTACTTTTAATATTAAATAATATATAGACAAGCAAAGGAGAAATAAAGACACCTAATATGCTTGAAGTAGATGCACTACATATAGCAGCTGCAACATTACCTCCTGATACAGAAGTAAACGCAATTGCCGACTGTACTGTAGCTGGCATAATACACAAATAAAGAAATCCAGCATAAAGTTCTTTGCTAATATTTATTGGTTGAAAACTTAATATAATTATTCCTAAAATAGGGAACAGTATAAATGTACTACATAAAATCCATAAATGAAGTTTCCAATCTTTAGCACCTAAAATAATTTTTTTACGTGATAATTTAGCACCATATAAAAAAAATAAAATAGAAATAAATATTGTAGACAAAGCTTCAAATATATTAGCAAAATTACCTTTTATAGGTATAACAAAAGCTAATAAAATAGTTAAGATAAATTTAATGATCATTAGATCAAGTCAATGCGTATAAATCCCATTTTGAGAATCCAATCAAAAATATGTTATGACAATTAAAATAAAATAATAATTGGCAATATAAAAATATTTATTTTTGATTCATCTGATTAATTTATAATTTTATATTTAAAAATAACATGAGTTTATATATTATCTAATTTCGATTGAAATACACTTCATTATTTAATGATAATGAAAATCTTATCTTATGATAAGATTTATTGTATGAGTCGTGCAGGATTCGAACCTGCGACCAATTGATTAAAAGTCAACTGCTCTACCAACTGAGCTAACGACCCAATATTAATGCTCTTAATGTCAATATTACAAACAAAATCAATATAAAATTTAAGAGTGTGGGTGATGACGGACTCGAACCGCCGACCCCCTCCTTGTAAGGGAGATGCTCTACCAACTGAGCTAATCACCCTCTTAGTTAATATATATTATAAGTATAGTTAGCTATGAGTCAATAAGTAAGTTTTTGTCTGTTAATAAATAAAACAATAATTAAATATAAATTATTGTTTTATATAAAAAAAAATATATATATTTTTTTTATTTTTATTAAATATATATCATATATATTATCTATTTATTATAGGATCATATCAATGAAGATAAAAACTCGTTTTGCACCTAGTCCAACTGGTCATTTACATATAGGAAGTGTAAGAACTGCTCTTTATTCTTGGCTTTTTGCACGTCATAATGAAGGTGATTTTATATTAAGAATAGAAGATAGTGATATTAAACGTTCTAGCAATGAATTTATAACATCTATTATAAATGACATGAAATGGTTAGGTTTAGATTGGAATGAAGGTCCATATTATCAAACAAAACGTTTTCAACGTTATAATGAAATAATTAATTACATGTTATCTTTAGGTGTTGCATATAAATGTTATTGTTCTAAAGAACGAATTGAAAATTTACGTTGCATGCAAATGATGAATAAACAAAAACCTAGGTATGATAGTTATTGTCTTCAAAATAATAAAACATACCATAACAAACCATATGTAGTAAGATTTCGCAATCCTAAAACTGGTTTTGTGACATTTCATGATCAAATTAGAGGAGATATTCAGTTTAGTAATGAAGAATTAGATGATTTAATTATTTGTCGTACTAATGGTTTGCCTACATATAATTTTTGTGTAGCAATAGATGATTGGGATATGGGTATTACTCACGTTATTCGCGGAGAAGATCATATCAATAATACTCCTAGACAAATTAATATTTTGAAATCCATTAATGCTAAAATACCAATGTATTCCCATATTTCTATGATTCTTGATGAAAATGGTAGAAAATTTTCTAAGCGTCAAGGCATTGGCAGTGTAATGGATTATAGAAATGAGGGTTATTTACCAGAAGCCTTGTTAAATTATTTAGTTAGACTAGGTTGGAGTCACGGTAATAAAGAGATATTTAGTATTAATGAAATGATTAAATTATTTACGCTAAAAGCTGTAAATAAATCAGCTAGTATTTTTAATATAAAAAAACTTAATTGGATAAATAATAAATACATTAATACATTATCTTCTGACAATGTAATAAAACATTTATATTTATGCCTGCAAAACCAGAAAATTAATACTGATCATGGTCCTAATTTACATAGCATTATTCATATATTAGGTCAAAAATGTAACACATTAAAAGAAATAGCTATTTGTTGTAAATATTTTTATGAAGATTCTTTTGAATTTGATCCCAATCTAACTGAAAAGTATTTGACTCATGTTACATATAAAGCTTTAAAATTGATGAGTGATAAATTAATAAATATAAATAATTGGGATAGTAATAATATACTTATATCAATTAAAAATACTGCTAATGAATTATATTTAGATATTGGCATTGTGTATATGTCCCTACGTTTAGCTATTACAGGAACCAATCAATCACCAAGTATTAATAGTATTATGCAGATTATTGGTCGTGATAGTACTATAAAACGTATTAAAAAAACATTAGAATACATAGAAGATAATATTTTAATGAAAAAATAATTTGTTTTTATTTAATATTCGCAATTAATATTTAATTTTAATAAAATACAAAGAATATTTTTAAAAATAATTGAAGTATAATAATTGAAACGTACAATAAGTATTTAATATTTTTAATATTGATATCACATATATTTATATATCAATATATCTTTATGTATAGGTATTATTAATAATAGTCTATGGGGCTATAGCTCAATTGGAAGAGCTTTTGCATGGCATGCAAAAAGATAGTGGTTCAAGTCCACTTAGCTCCATATTTTGTGCATATATTTCATAAATATGAAACATATTTCAAATTATTTGTTTCATATGCAGTAAATTTGAATTTACTGCATATGAAACAAATAATTTTTTATATATATTAAATATTTTAGTAAAGTTTAAATATTTAAATATACAATATATTCGTAATATTATATTGATAGTATGCAATATATTTATTGTAAATTAAATATTAATACTTACAATCTCATTTATTAAATATTCAAAAAAATATGTAATATTTATTATTTAGTTAATAAATAAATATTTTTTATTAATTACATTATTTAGCTAATTAATTTTACATGAATGCTAGATATAAAACAGGAAATTTCATGAAGATTGAAAATTATACTAATAATATCTTTCATAAGTTTAAAAACATAAAATTAACTTTATTAGGACCAGCTTTTATAGCTGCTATAGGTTATATAGATCCAGGAAATTTCGTTACTAATATTCAAGCTGGTACACATTATGGATATAAATTATTATGGGTAGTAGTTTGGGCAAATGTTATGGCTATGTTAATTCAATTAATGTCTGCTAAATTAGGAATTGCTACCAACAAAAATCTAGCAGAACATATTAGAGATAGATTTCCACGCCCTATAGTTTGGTTTTATTGGATCCAGGCTGAAGTTATTGCAATGGCAACTGATTTAGCAGAATTCGTTGGTGCATCTCTTGGATTTAAATTGTTATTCAATATTTCTCTTATTCAAGGAGCCATTATTACTGGAATAATTACTTTTTTAATTCTATTGCTACAAAATCGTGGACAAAAACCACTTGAAATTTTAATTGGTAGCTTATTAATGCTTGTAGCTCTTGCTTATGTTATTGAATTATTTTTATCTCAACCTAAAATGAATGATGTCATTTCTGGATTAGTTATTCCTTTTTTACCAAATTATGATACAGTGTTTTTTGCAGCTGGTATACTAGGAGCAACTATTATGCCACATGTGATATACTTACATTCAGCATTAAGTCAATTTGGTAATAAAGGCAATATCAAAGAACTTTATGCTTCTGCTAAATTAGATGTTATACTTGCCATGACAATTGCTGGTTTTGTAAATTTATCTATGATGGCAACAGCATCATCTGTATTTTTTTCTCATAAACATCATTTAACCAATTTAGATGAAACTTATTTACAATTACAACCAATGTTAGGGCATACAGCTGCTGTTATTTTTGGTTTAACATTAATAATTGCTGGACTATCATCAACAGTAGTAGGTACATTAGCAGGTCAAGTTGTAATGCAGGGATTTGTGCATTTTTATATACCATTGTGGCTTAGAAGAATTATTACTATGCTACCTTCTTTCACTGTTATTTGGATTGGTTTAGATCCTACGAATATTTTAGTTGTAAGTCAAGTATTTTTAAGTTTTGGTATTGCTTTAGCAATTATTCCATTATTATCGTTTACAGGTAATGTCAAAATTATGGGTAATACAATGGTTAATTCTTCTTTAACCCAAAATATAGGTAGATTAATTGTGTTAATAGTAATTGTATTAAATATATACTTATTGATATACGAATTCAAACATTTACATATTTGAAAATATATAAATGATTTTTTTGTACCAAAATAATATTATAATGTCTCCTACAGGATTCGAACCTGTAATTAACCCTTAGGAGAGGTTTGTTATGTCCTTTTAACTAAGGAGACCAATTTATAATAAGATAAATATAGATGCTAAAATATTATATATACTGCTATAATAGTATATATAATATTGGTGTTTGCAGAAATAGTTGTAATTTATTTTAAATAAACAGTTTATAGTTTATTTATAACATCTATAATAGTAGATATTATTGTTAATTTAAATAAAAGTTAATTATTAATATAAAATTATTATACGTGATTAGTAATACTAATTTAAAATAGCAAATATTTTTTTTAGGTTTTAAATCTATTTAAAGAATTTATCAATCATGTAAAAAATATCAGTTTTTTTAATAAAGTAATAAATGTAATAAAAATATTTAAATATGAATTATTATATGATAAGTACAATAAATTTATTTTTCAATAAAAGAATTTTTATTGATATTCAACTATTCTAAACAACCATCTCAAAATTTAAATTTTATCACAATTTAATCTATATGGTTGCAAAAAATTAATTTTCTTTTGTATAATTAATGTAGCAAAAAATAAAATCAGTATCAATTATTTCACATTTACCATTGTTCAGTTATCTAATTTAAAATCATTAGTTTAAAAATACAAAAATGATTGTGTATATGCAACAATTTTATTAAGATTTTTATCTATTTAGTACTTAAGGTAAACTGTTGTAATAATTGAATCCTGATAGTTGATAAAAATCATTAATAATTTTTATTATGTTAATAAGTACTTTTTATTTAATTTTGATGGAATAGTTTCGTTTATTAATAAATTTATGTATTAAACTATAATATATTATTTTCAGGTTGATTATTACATGGATAAATTGTTTATTAATGAAGTAGTAAATGAGTTACATACGATTCAAGATATGTTACGTTGGTCTACGAGCCGTTTTTTTAATGCTAAAATTTGTTATGGTCATGGTGTAGATAATCCTTGGGATGAAGCAGTACGACTTGTATTACCATCCATTTCACTACCTCTTGATATTCCAGATAGTATGCAAAATGCTCGACTAACTAGTACCGAGCGTAATTGTATTATTCAACGTGTTATTAGACGAGTAAATGAATGTATTCCAACTTCTTATTTAACTAATACAGCCTGGTTTTGTGGTTATCAATTGTATGTTGATAAACGTGTAATCATACCTCGTTCACCAATTAGTGAAATTATAGACAATCATTTTAACGGATTAATTGATAATAATCCAGATTCTATTCTTGATATGTGCACTGGAAGTGGTTGCATTGCAATAGCTTGCGCTTATACTTTTCCAAAAGCTAAAATAGACGCAGTAGATATTTCACATGATGCATTAGATGTAGCAGAAACAAATATTAAAAATCATGATTTAACTAAAAATATTTCTTTAATTCAAGCAAATTTATTTAGCAAGTTACCTCAAATGAAATACGAGTTAATTATCACTAATCCACCATATGTAGGGGCTGAGGAGATATCTAATTTACCAGATGAATACCGTTATGAACCAGAAATTGGTTTAGCAGCAGGAAGTGATGGTTTAAAAATAATAAGACGTATTTTAGCTTCGGCATCAGATTATCTTAAAGAAGATGGAGTACTTGTTTGTGAAGTAGGTAACAATATGATAAAAATGATTGAACAATATGCAGATATACCGTTTAATTGGTTAAAATTATATAATGGCGGTGACGGCATATTTACATTAACACGTCAACAAATTATCAATGCAAAACATCATTTTTCTTTATATAAAGATTAAATTAAATAATTAATTCAATAATCAATTTTACATAAGGAAAGAAAACATAATGGCTGGGAATAGTATCGGTGAGTTGTTTCGCGTAACTACATTTGGTGAATCACATGGAACTGCATTAGGTTGTATAGTTGATGGTATGCCACCTGGTATGTCATTAAATATATTGGATATTCAACATGATTTAGATCGTCGTTGTCCTGGCAAATCATATTATACTACTCAACGTCGTGAGTTAGATCAAATAAAAATATTATCAGGTATATTCCAAGGGATTACTACCGGCACTTCTATTGGTTTATTAATTGAAAATATAGATCATAGATCTCAAGATTATGAATTCATTAAACATAAATTCCGTCCAGGACATGCTGATTATACCTATCAAAA
Organism: Pantoea sp. Brub; assembly: GCA_016642085.1. Taxonomy (GTDB): domain Bacteria; phylum Pseudomonadota; class Gammaproteobacteria; order Enterobacterales; family Enterobacteriaceae; genus Pantoea_C. The sequence continues at coordinate 32,903 of VOQV01000004.1, forward strand.
AAAATACGGTATACGTGATTATAGAGGAGGTGGACGTTCTTCAGCACGTGAAACCGTAATGCGTGTAGCAGCAGGTGCAATTGCAAAAAAATATCTTAAAATAAAATTTGGGCTGTTAATTAGAGGGTATTTATCACAAATAGGTAACATTAAATGTAACTTTGATGATTGGAATTTAGTTGAACAAAATCCATTTTTTTGTCCAAATTTAAATAATTTAAAAGATATAGATCAGTTAATTCGTTCTTTAAAAAAAGAAGGAGATTCTATTGGAGCTAAATTAACTGTTGTAGCAGAAAATGTTCCAGCTGGTTTAGGTGAACCAGTCTTTGATAAATTAGATGCAGATTTAGCACATGCTTTTATGAGTATCAATGCCGTTAAAGGTGTAGAAATCGGTGATGGTTTTGCAGTTATTAACCAAAGAGGAACTCAACATCGTGATGAAATTAGAATAAATGGTTTTCAAAGTAATCATGCTGGAGGTATATTAGGTGGTATTAGTAGTGGACAAATAATTAATGTAAATTTAGCAATAAAACCTACATCTAGTATTGCTTTATCTGGAAAAACTATTAATGAAAATAAAGAAGAATTGAATATAGAAACTAAAGGACGTCATGACCCATGTGTTGGAATTCGTGCTATTCCTATTGTTGAAGCTATGATGGCTATAATATTAATGGATCATGTGCTAAGAAACAATGCACAATGTATAGATGTAAAAAATACTACATTTTTTATTTAAATTAATAAACAATATACATTAAAATTCATTAATTAAAAATTATAAATACACATGTATTTTTATGACAATTATGTTACATAATTTTTTTAAATCAATTGAAAAAATCTCTTATATATTTAATAAGAGATTTATATATTATACAAATCAATAATGATTTAATCATTCAACTTAACCAGGTTATCTTTAATAAGATTGTATTTATTTGAATTAAAGTAAACATATTATTTCATTTGAATAAATTATATTAGTATAATGGAATAATGTATTATCTATTGAATAATTAAATTATTTACAATATATAAAATATTCATTCTAATATTCAAAATAGATTTTGTATCTCAATTAATATAATAATACAAGGAGATTCATTTAATGAAACGTGCTGTTATTACTGGATTGGGAATCATTTCTAGTATAGGGAATAATCAAAAAGAAGTATTTTATTCCCTGAAAGAAGGTCGTTCTGGTATTACCTTTTCTCAAGAAATGAAACATTCCGGTATGCGCAGTCATGTTTGGGGTAATATAAAACTAGACACTACAGGATTAATTGATAGAAAAATTTTACGTTTCATGAATGATGCATCTATTTATGCTTACTTATCAATGCAAGAAGCTATAAAAGATTCAGGATTAAATATACAAATATATCAAAATAATCCACGAGTTGGTATTATTGTAGGATCAGGAGGAGGCTCTCCGCATTTTCAAGTTGTTGGTGCTGATGCAATGCGTAGTCCACGTGGTTTAAAATCTGTAGGTCCATATATAGTAACTAAGGCTATGGCTTCTGGAGTGTCTGCTTGTCTTGCTACTTATTTTAAAATTCATGGAATAAATTATTCAATTAGTTCAGCTTGTGCTACATCTGCTCATTGCATTGGCAATGCAGTTGAACAAATTCAATTAGGTAAACAAGATATTGTTTTTGCAGGTGGAGGAGAAGAATTGTCTTGGGAAATGGCCTGTGAATTTGATGCTATGGGTGCATTGTCTACTAATTATAATAACACTCCTGAAAAAGCATCTCGTGTTTATGACAGCAATCGTGATGGTTTTGTAATAGCAGGTGGTGGTGGTATTGTTGTAGTTGAAGAATTAGAGCATGCATTAATGAGAGACGCAAATATTTATGCAGAAGTTGTCGGTTATGGTGCTACATCAGATGGTTTGAATATGGTTGTTCCATCAGGTGAAGGAGCTATGCGTTGTATGAGTACAGCAATAAAACATATTAACGATCCAATAGATTATTTAAACAGTCATGGAACATCTACATTAATAGGAGATTTAGTAGAATTAAATGCTATTCATAGCGTATTTGGTAATAATATACCATATATCTCTGCTACTAAATCTATGACTGGCCATTCCTTAGGTGCATCCGGTGTTCAGGAAATAATTTATTGTTTAATTATGTTAAAATATAATTTTATAGCACCAAGTATTAATATTGATCTATTAGATACAAATGCTAAAGGAAGTAATATTATAACTAAACCTACTAATAGTATATTAAATATTGTTATGTCTAATAGTTTCGGTTTTGGTGGAACTAATGCTACATTAGTAATGCAGAAATATCACTAATGAAACTCTTAAGATAATAATATACAATATAATATTTGTATAAATTAATTATTTAGTAATACCATTATGATTTATTATTACTGTTTTCCCATCTAGGTTTTGTCATTACATTAAAATTATTTTTAAATTCATTGATATACAAGGCATATATATGAAAATTTTAATTGATGAAAATATTCCTTACTCTTATGAAATATTTAGGAATACTGGAGATGTAATTAAAATTACTGGTCGTACATTAAAAAAAAAAATTTATTAAATATTGATGCATTAATCATACGTTCAGTTACAAAAATTAATGAAGATTTATTAAAAGACCAATCAATAAAATTTATAGGTACAACTACATCTGGTATTGATCATGTTGATCAAAAATTTTTAATGAAATCAGGAATTGAGTTTGCTTATGCTCCAGGTTGTAATTCTACTGCTGTAGCAGAATATGTTTTTTCTGCTTTGCTTTTTTTAGCAGAACATTATAATTTTGAACTGAACAAAAGAATAGTAGGTATAGTAGGATTAGGCCATATCGGGACAAAATTACAAAAAATATTAGAGGCATGGGGAGTAAAAATTTTAACGTGTGATCCAATACGTTCTGCTAGAGGTGATGTTGGTACATTTTATTCCTTAAATGATTTAATTAAAAAAGTTGATGTACTAACTTTTCATACTCCTTTATTGCATTATGGTTTGTATAACACTTTTCATATGATGAATGAAAAATTATTAATGTCGTTACGTCCAAACACTATTTTAATTAATTCTAGTAGAGGTTCAGTAATTAATAATAATATTTTACTAAAAGTATTAAAAATAAGAAAAGATCTAAAAGTCGTATTAGATGTATGGGAAAATGAACCAAAAATATCAATTGATTTAGTTAATAACGTAAACATTGCTACAGCTCATATTGCCGGTTATACTTTAGAAGGAAAAATACGAGGTGCAATTCATATTTTTAAATGCTGGTGTAAGTTTATAAATCAACCTCAAAAAATAGATATTAATGATTTTTTACCTAGTAATCAATATAAAGAAATTGTATTGCATGGTATGATTAATCAAAGTATATTATATAGTTTAGTAAACTTAACATATAATATATATAAAGATAATACATTATTGCGTAATCTTGTAACACAACCAAAAGGTTTTGATAATTTGCGTAAATTTTATAAAGATCGCAGAGAATGGTTTTCTTTGAAAATTAAATGTGATTTACGAATAACTTGCAAAATTTTAAAACAACTTGGATTTAATAGTTTTTTTATTAAGCGTTAATTATTATAAACCTAATATATTTATTTAATGTGAACACAGGAATTTGTTTATTATCACCTTTAATAGAGAAGTAAAAAAATTAGCTATGGGTATTGAATATGATGGAACTAATTACTTTGGATGGCAACGTCAAAAAGAAGTTGTTAGTATACAAGAAAAATTAGAAGATGCCTTATCTAAAATAGCTAATCATTCAATCAATATTTTTTGTGCTGGTAGAACAGATGTAGGAGTACACAGTACTGGTCAAGTTATACATTTTGAAACAAATGTTTATCGTAATAATCATGCTTGGACAAGAGGTGTTAATTCTAATTTACCAAATGATATTGCTGTGCTTTGGGTCAAAGAAGTACCGTATGAATTTCATGCAAGATATAGTGCTATAGCTCGTAGATATCGTTATATAATATATAATCATACTCTTAGACCAGCTATTTTATATAAAGGTTTAACTTATTGTTATAATCTACTTGATATACAAAAAATGCAACGTTCTAGTAAATGTTTACTGGGAGAGAATAATTTTTCGTCATTTTGTTCGTCATTATGCCAATTAAAGAAACCATATAGAAATATAAAATATATTGATATAATACGTCATGGTAGATATATAATATTTGATATTATAGCGAATTCTTTTTTATATCATATGGTACGTAATATTGTAGGCAATTTAATTGAAATTGGTTGCGACAAAAAACCAGAATCTTGGATTGAATATCTTTTACTATCTGAAAATAAACAATTAGTTACTAAAACAGCTAAAGCAAAAGGTCTTTATTTAGTTAAAGTATATTATCCTCTGAGATTTGGTTTACCTAAAATTCCTATAGGACCTTTATTTCTTAATTGATTTTTTTAAAAAATTAATATCAATTTATAGCAATAAATATTATATTAATAATATCTAAATAAAATAAATTAAATTTGATCACGGATCTAAACTCAATGAGTTGGCTTGAACGTATATTTAATAAAAACAATATTAAATCTGTAAAACGAGCTAATATTCCAAGTGGAATATGGACTAAATGTGATCAATGTAATCAAATTTTATATCGTGCAGAATTAGAACGTAATCTTCAAGTATGTCCCAAATGTGATTATCATATGCGTATAAATGCTCGTGATCGTCTTGATGCATTTTTAGATAAAAATTTTTTGACAGAAATAGGTAGTAAATTAGAACCAAAAGATATATTAAAATTCCGTGATTTAAAAAAATATAAAGATCGTTTGATAATTGCTCAAAAAGAAACTAATGAAAAAGATGCTTTAGTTGTTATGAAAGGTAAATTATATAATATGCCAATTGTAGCAGCAGCATTTGAGTTTGGGTTTATGGGGGGGTCAATGGGTTCAGTTGTTGGAGCACGTTTTATATTAGCAATTGAACAAGTTTTAAAAGATAATTGTCCATTAGTTTGTTTTTCTGCTAGTGGTGGAGCACGTATGCAAGAAGCTTTAATATCTTTGATGCAAATGGCTAAAACCAGTGCAGGATTAGCAAGAATGCAACATGTTGGTTTACCGTATATTTCTGTACTTACAGATCCAACTATGGGAGGAGTATCTGCTAGTTTTGCTATGTTAGGTGATTTGAATATAGCAGAACCACAAGCATTAATAGGTTTTGCAGGTCCACGTGTTATTGAACAAACTGTAAGGGAAAAATTACCTATAGGTTTCCAACGCAGTGAATTTTTAATTGAAAAAGGAGCTATAGATATGATAATTAGTCGTCCGCAGATACGTTATAAATTAGCTAATCTTCTAGCAAAGATAATGAATTTCCCAAAACCTATTAATAATGATTAATTATTATTAAATGTAATCATTACTCATAATATAAAAAATATGCATAATATTTTTAACTTTCAAGACAATGATTCTTTAAAATCATGGATTAATTATTTAGAAAATTTACATACTAAAACTATTAATTTAAATCTAGATAATGTCTACTTAGTTGCAAACAGATTACAGTTATTAAATCCTGCAAAATTTGTTTTTATAGTTACTGGTACAAATGGCAAAGGAACTACTTGTTATGTTTTAGAAAAATTATTAATAAATGCTGGATATAGTGTCGGTGTTTATAATTCTCCACATCTTATAAATTATACTGAAAGAGTACGAATTCAAGGACAAGAACTTAGTGATGCACAACATGTTAATAGTTTTTTGAACATTGAATTAAATCGTAAAAATACTTTATTAACTTATTTTGAATTTAGTACTTTATCAGCATTGCATTTGTTTAAAATAATAAAACTTGATGTAGTAATATTAGAAGTAGGACTAGGTGGCAGATTAGATGCTACTAATATTATTGATGCAGATATTGCAATTATTACTAATATCGATTTAGATCACACGAATTTTTTAGGTAACACTCGTGAAAGTATTGGCCGTGAAAAAGCAGGAGTTTTTCGTACAAATAAATTAGCAATAGTTGCGGAACAAAATATGCCAAATAGTATTTCAACAATTGCCAAACAAAAAAATACAAAATTATTAAAAATTCATCAAGAATGGAATTATAAAACAACAAATCTAAACTGGTCACTATATGATAGTTATGGAAAACTGGAAAATTTGCCTTTACTAAATATTCCATTAGTAAATGCAGCTAGTGCTTTAGTAGCATTACGCTCTGCAAAATTTAAAATAAGTGAACTAAATATTCGTCAGAATTTACCATGTATATCTATTCCTGGACGATTTCAAATTATTAATCAACATCCTAAAATTATTTTAGATGTAGCACATAATCCACATGCTGCGAATTATTTAGCTGCACGTTTAATATCTCTTAGAAAAATAGGTAAAATACATGCTATAGTTGGTATGTTGAAAGATAAAGATATTCAAGGGACACTTTGTGCTTTAGAAATGCAGGTAGATTATTGGTATTGTATAACACTTAATTGTCCACGTGGTGCTAAAGGTGATCAACTATCAACATATCTTGTAAAATCTCAAGTTTTTTCAGATATTAAAAACGCTTGGCAAACAGCATTGAAGAAACTAAACACACAAGATATATTATTAGTATTTGGTTCTTTTTATACTGTTGCTCAATTTATAAATTTAGTTAAAAGATAAAATTAAATTTAATGAATTAATTTTATGATATAATATTTATAAATAAAGATTAAATAATTATATTCAATTGTTAAATATTTTTTATATCTTTTGACTTATTGATTGCAATATTTAATATGCATTTTATTATAAAAAAATAATATATTAAAAAACTAATTGTCAGTATATTTTGAATATATATATAAAATATTTTATTGGATAATTACATGATTTGGATTGATTATATCATTATTGCTACAATTTTATTATCATCTGTTTTAAGTGCATTAAAAGGATTTACTAGAGAAATTTTATCTTTAATTACTTTGGGATTTGCATTTTTTATCACCATTCATTATCAATATGATTTTTTATCATGGATAGTTCGTTTATATGATGATAACCTAATTAGTCGTTTATCATCTATATGTATACCTTTTATTGCTGTTATTATTATCGGAAAAATGTTAATTTATGTGCTTGATATCTTAGTAACGAAAATCGGTTTATCTGATATTAATAGAATCTTAGGAGTATTATTTGGAGTATTGAGAGGTATTTTAATCATAACTTTGATTGTTTATGTTCTAAATATATTTACTGATTTACCTAATAGTTTAGATTGGAAAAAATCTCAATTAATTCCATTTATCAATGATATAATTAATTGTATTTTAAATTATATTAAAAATACTAGACTATTATTATAATACATTAAAATTACAATTTAATGAGGAAATTAAATAGTGTGTGGTATTGTCGGTATTGCTAGTTTTACTTCAGTAAACCAATCAATTTATGATGCATTAACAGTACTTCAGCATCGTGGACAAGATGCTGCAGGTATTTGCTCTATAGATAAACTTAATTGTTTTCGTTTACGAAAAGCTAATGGATTAGTTAAAGATGTTTTTCAAGCTAAACACATGCAATATTTACAAGGTAATATAGGTATTGGTCATGTAAGATATCCGACTGCAGGTAGTACTAGTGCTGCTGAAGCACAACCTTTCTATGTTAACTCTCCATATGGTATTACTCTCGCTCACAATGGTAATTTAACTAATGTAAGTGAATTACGTAAACATTTACTAAGCAAGTGTCGACGTCATATTAATACAACTTCAGATTCTGAAATCTTATTAAATATTCTTGCAGAAGAATTAAACCGTTTTCAGTTATGTCATTCACTTAAAGCAGCGAATATATTTAATGCTATTAGAGCAGTTCATAAAAAAATACGTGGAGCATATGCTGTAGTATCTATGATTATTGGTCATGGTATAGTAGCTTTTCGAGATCCTAATGGAATAAGACCTCTTGTTTTAGGAAAAAGGGTAATTGTTGATGGGCGTACCGAATATATGGTTGCATCAGAAAGTGTAGCATTAGATGTATTAGGTTTTGAATGTATTCGAGATGTTTTACCTGGAGAAGCAATTTATATTAACAAACATCATAAACTATCTAGTAAACAATGCGCAATTAATCCAGTAAGTAATCCTTGCTTATTTGAATATGTATATTTTGCTAGACCAGATTCTTTTCTGGATAAGATTTCTGTTTATAGTGCTAGAGTACGTATGGGTACTAAACTTGGTGATAAAATTTCTCGTAAATGGAAATCTATAAATATAGATGTGGTAATTCCAATTCCAGAAACTTCCAATGATATTGCATTGGAAATTGCACGTATTATTAACAAACCATATCGTCAAGGTTTTGTAAAAAACAGATATGTTGGTCGTACATTTATTATGCCAAATAATAAATTAAGATATAACGCTGTAAAACGTAAACTTAATGTCAATAGAGCTGAATTTTTTAATAAAAATGTATTATTAGTAGATGATTCTATCGTGCGTGGTACTACGTCTAAACAAATTATAGAAATGGCACGTAATGCTGGTGCAAAAAATGTTTATTTAGCTTCTGCTGCACCAGAAATAAGATTTCCAAATGTTTACGGCATTAACATGCCTACTGTTAATGAATTGATTGCTCATGGGAGAAAAGTAGAAGAAATTTGTAAGCTTATTAAAGCTGATAGACTTATCTTTCAAGATCTTGAAGATTTAGTTGCAGCAGTACGAGTAGATAATCCAAGAATTACTCAATTTGAATGTTCTGTTTTTAATGGAAATTACGTTACTAAAGATATTAATACGCATTATTTAAAATCTCTTCAAGTATCTAATTTAAATACCAGTAATAATAAGCAACAGTATCCATATTCATCTGAAACAGAAAATCTTGAACTATATAATGAAGAAAATTAAAATTAATTTTAAATAAAATTTTATACAGCTATATTTTATATTAATGTTAACATTTTTTATATTATATATAGTGAAGTGCATTAAGGCTTGAATCATGAAAAGACGAATTGTGATTGGAATTTCAGGTGCAAGTGGTGTAATTTATAGTGTGCGTATGTTAGAAATTTTAAAAAGAATACAAACAATAGAAACTCATCTTGTAATAAGCAAATCTTCTTATAAAACATTACAAATAGAAAGTAAACTAAACATAAATAAAATGTCTACATTATGTGATACCGCTTATCATATAAATGATATAGCAGCAAGTATATCATCTGGTTCTTTTAAAACAATAGGTATGATTATTTTACCTTGTTCAATCAAAACTCTTTCAGGGGTAGTACATAGTTATGCTGATTCATTATTAATAAGAGCTGCTGATGTTACATTAAAAGAACAACGTAAGTTGGTATTATGCTTACGTGAAACACCTTTGCATGTTGGACATTTACGTATGATGATTAATGCTGCGAAATTAGGTGCTATTATTATGCCTATAATTCCAACATTTTATCATTATCCAAAAAGTATCAATGATATAATTGATCACATGATATATCGCATAATTGATCAATTTGATATAGAAATACCTAACAATCTATTTAAACGTTGGCATGGTAAATATACAAAATTATAAATAATTTAATATTCAATTTATAAAAAAAATATGTTTACTAAAAACGTGTTTTATTTTTATTTTGCATTTTCTGTGATTGAATTGCAGTCAATGCAATTGTATAAACTATATCATCTACTAAAGCACCTCTTGATAAATCATTAACTGGTTTGTTTATACCTTGTAACATTGGACCAATAGAAGTTAAATTAGCTGTTCTTTGTACTGCTTTGTATGTAGTATTACCTGTATTTAAATCTGGAAAAATTAATACTGTAGCCTTACCAGCAACTTGAGAATGTGGAGCTTTATGTTTTGCTACATCTTCGATTATTGCTGCATCATATTGTAATGGTCCATCTATAATTAAATCTGGTCTTTTTTGCTTAGCAATAATTGTTGCTTGACGTACTTTTTCAACATCACTACCTTCACTAGAATTACCTGTTGAATAAGAAATCATAGCTACACGAGGTTCAATTCCAAACGCTTTAGCCGAATCAGCTGATTGTATAGCAATTTCTGCTAATTGTACTGATGTTGGATCTGGGTTAATTGCACAATCTCCATAAACTAGTACCTCTTCAGGTAGTAACATAAAAAAAATAGAAGAAATTAGTGAATTATTAGGTGCGGTTTTAATTAATTGTAATGATGGACGAATAGTATTTGCTGTAGTATGAATAGCACCAGATACTAAACCATCTACTTCATTTTGTTCTAACATCATAGTACCAAGAACTACATTATCTTTCAGTTGTTCTTCCGCAAGCACATGATTCATACCTTTATGTTTTCTTAATTCAATTAATCTTGGTATGTAGTTATTTCTAATCAAAATAGGATTTATCAATTCAATATTTTTTCCTAACTTAATACCTTGTAATATAGCTATGCGTTTTATTTCATCTGGATTCCCTAATAAAATACAAGTAGTAATATTTTTACTTGCACAAATTGAAGCAGCTTTAATAGTGCGAGGTTCTTCTCCTTCTGGCAGTACTATACGTGTTTTTGATTTACGTGCTAGTTGAGTTAATTTATAACGAAATGCTGGAGGAGATAAACGAATATTGTTTTTAGAATTTACAGTTAATGATTCAATCCATTTTGAATTGATGAAATTAGCGACATATTCTTGTATGTTTTCAATGCGCTGAACATCATCCACTGGAATCTTTAAATCAAATTGCTGTATATTTAGTGAAGTTTGCCAGGTGTTTGTTTTAACCATAAAAACTGGTAATCCAGTTTTAAAAGCACGTTCACATAATTTACTAATTTGATTATTTATTTTATGATTACCAGTTAATAATATAGCAGCAATTTCAACGCCATTCATTGTTGCTAGACAAGCTGCAACAAGCACATCTGGACGATCAGCTGAAGTAACTAATAAAGATCCTTTATGGAAATATTTTAACATATTTGGCAAACTATAGCTACAAAAAGTTATTGATTTAATACGTCGAGTTTTAAGTTCACCTTCATTTATAAGAACAGCATTTAAATGATTATACATATCAATAGCTCTTGCAGCTATTAAATCAAAATTCCATGGAATGCTAGCTATTATGGGTACAGAACTATTATGAAACAATGGTAAATTATTATTAGTATTCAATAATTTTAATGAAGATTTTAATTTATTTGAAAAAAAATAGTGTATATTATTTTGAACATCTATAGGTGCATTAATTTTGTTAACAATTACACCAATAATATTTTTATTTTCTTTATTACTAAAGATATTTTGCACTAATTTTAATTGTTCGTTTATTTCTAATAAAGTATCATTTTTTGGTGTTAAAATTAATATAATTTCTGCATTCAAAACTTTAGCTATTTCATAATTAAGAAAAATAGCAAGTTGGTTAGTTGGCATTAAACCTTCGATTAATATTACTTCAGCAGTATTTTTACTTGAATGATATTTAGCTATAATTTTTTCCATTAAAATATCATATTTATTATTACTTAATAAAAATTTCACATATTTTTTATTTAATGGTTGATTTATAGGAATTGATTGTTTTTTTAAGATAATAGTACTTGTTTGATTTAATGAGTTAATATCTACATACGATTGTTCAATTGGTTTAAAAAAATTAACTCTAATACCTTTACGTTCCATGGATCGAATTACACCAATGGTGATAGTGGTTAAACCAACATTATTATTTGTTGGAATCAGTATAATTGTACGTGGCAAACTCAATTCCTTTTATATGATAAAATACATTATGAATGAATTGAAACTAATCAAATATTTGAATTTATTTTATAAGATATGCAGTTTCTTTAGCTATTATTAATTCTTCATTAGTAGGTATAACTAATGCTAAACGTGTTCCAGTTTTATTGATATATCCTAATTGACCAAATCTAGTACATAGATTGAGATCATGATCAATTTCAAAATTTAGCAGTTTTAATTTTTGTACAACTAATTTACGTACCATAGCAGAGTTTTCACCAATACCACCAGTAAATACTATAGCATCTAAATCATTATCCATTAATGTAATATAACCACCAATATATTTTGCAATACGATGACAAAATACATCCATAGCACGTTTAGCATTTTTTTGAATTTCATAATTTTCTTCAATATATCGACAATCATTAGTTATTTCTGATAATCCTAATAAACCAGATTCTTTAGTTAATAATTTATATATATTATTAATGCTCATTCCTAATTCTTTATAAAGAAAAAATATTATAGCAGGATCTATATCACCACTACGAGTGCCCATTACCAAACCTTCTAATGGGGTTAATCCCATAGAGGTATCCACACATATACCATTTCGAATAGCGGATATAGAACTTCCATTACCTAAGTGACAAGTTATAATATTTAATTTTTCTATAGATTTTTGTAATATAGCTGATGTTTTATGTGTAACATATAAATGACTAATACCATGTGCTCCATAGCGACGAATTCCATGTTTTTTATAAAATTTATATGGTAAAGCATATAAATAAGAAGATTCTGGAATTGTATTATGGAAAGTAGTATCAAACACTGCCACATTTGGAATATTAGGAAAATGTTTTATTATTTGATTTATACCAATTAAATGTGCTGGAATATGTAATGGTGCAAATGGTTTAGCTTTTTTAATTTGTTCAATAATATTATTAGTTATAATTGTGGATTTTGTTAAAATTTTACCACCATGAACAATACGGTGACCTATTGCAGTAATTTCATTTACAATAAAAAAATTTTTTTTAATAATTTTATTGATTATAAAATTAAGAGCTTGTTGGTAAGAAATACTAGATCTCAAAAAAATCTGTTCTGTTTGATTCTTAAATTTCCATTTAATTTTAGATTCTGGAAGATTAATACATTCAGCTAAACCAGAGAGATATGTATTATCTTGATAAGGATTTAATATAGTAAACTTAATAGAAGAACTACCACAGTTTAAAACTAATATTAATTCATTAGACATCTAATATATCCTATATTATTAAATATTTTTATAAAAAATCGTAATTAAGAATATATAATAAATTTATTATGTCGTGTATATATTTAAAGTTATTATATATTTTATATAAAAAAATCATTATTACATTATTGTATTTAGATAGCTATTTACTATTTTATTAATATATGATTTTGTATAAATTAATTTAGCGTTGATGATAATACAGGAAATGATTTTTTATATATTTAGTATATAATATATAATTGTTATTTTAACCAAAAATCTTTTTCGTTCGATTATAAAATTAATAATTTTTTTGTTGTATTATTTTTAATAATTACTAATATTAACAATATCATGCTTATAACAGTAATATTTGTAATTAAACATTATTTTATTAAAATGAGCATTAGTGATTTTTTTTGTATTTATAATGATTGTATAAGAAAAAGTATTATACGAATTAAATTTTAACAAAAAAATTATTTAACATATGATATAGTGTTGATATACCATAGATTATAATTTTTAACACATTTAATTAGGTTTGATAAATTATGAATTTTATTAGAAGGTTTTTTATAAATTTTTTAATAGTATTTTTAATAGTAGCAGGTGTAAAAATTTGGTTTAATATTAAAGCACATCGGAATAATTCACCTATTCAAAAACAAGCATTAAAAATAGATATTCAAGGTTCAATATCTGACAATGTTTATATAAACGATTTTTCGAAAAACAATGACAAATTATTAATTGAACATGATCTTTTTAATCATAATATAAATAATTCTCTTTTTAGTATAGTGGAAATTATTAGACAAGCAAAAATTGATAACAATATTTCAGGTATAGTGTTAGATTTAAATAATCTTACAAATATTGATCAACCTTCTATGGAATATATTGGAAAAACATTGATTGAATTTCGTAACTCTGGTAAACCTATATATGCAATAGGTTATAATTATAATCAATTGCAATATTTTATTGCTAGTTTTTCTAATAAAATTTTTCTAGATTCTACTGGTTCAGTGGATATAAAAGGTTTTGCATTTAAGCAAATGTATTGGAAATCTTTACTTGACAAATTAAAAATTACTGTAAATATATTTAAAGCAGGTATATATAAATCTGCTGTGGAACCGCTTGTGCTTAATACAGAATCACCTATTGTGCGTCATATTAATCAGCATATAATTGATCAATCCTGGACAGATTATCTAAAAATTATATCTAATAATCGTAATATCAATCCTGAACAAACATTTCCAAATATATCAGATGCACTTACAGAATTAAAAAGATTTCATGGTAAGGAATCTAAATATGCATTACAAAGACGGTTAGTAGATATAACTGGTTCAAAACAACAAATAGAGAACAAATTGATATCAATTTTTGGTATGGATCCTAGTACTAATAGTTATGCTAATATCAGTGTTTATGATTATGCAAAACAATTAAGTAAATCTAATAATAATAATAATATACATAATATTGCAGTCATTATAATTAATAATATTATTACGACTGATAAAATTAGTTTAAATCGCATTCTCAATGATATACGTAACTCTTACTTAAATCCATATATTAAAGCTGTTGTTTTATATATAAACAGTCCAGGTGGAAGTGTATTAGCTACAGAATTAATTCATCGAGAATTAGCAAACTTACATGCAAAAAACAAACCTATTGTTGTATATATGGGTAATCAAGCAGCTTCTGGTGGTTATTGGGTTGCTACTGCTGGTGATTATATAATAGCTAATAAAAATACAATTACAGGTTCTATTGGAGTTTTCGGTATAATAAGTACTTTTGAAAAGTCTTTAAATTATCTTGGCATTCATGAAGACGGTGTTGCCTCTTCTCCATTAGCTAATTTTAGTATAAAAAGTAAAATACCATCAGAAATAAAAAACATGGTACAAATTAAAATTAAAAATAATTATTTTAATTTTGTTAATTTAGTAGCTAAATCTCGTAAAAGATCTTTTAGATATATTAATTTAATTGGACAAGGTCACATATGGAATGGTTTAGAAGCTAAAAAAAATGGTTTAATTGATTCTTTAGGTGATTTTGATGATGCAATAAAAAAAGCTTGTGAATTAGCAAAAATCAAAACTCCTCATATTCTTTGGTATAAAAGTAATATAAATTTACTTAATGTATTACTAAGCAATGTAAAAGTTGATTTTAATTTAGTATTTTTAAACACTTTACAAACGTTTTTACCATCTACATTACTTGAATTTATTTTTGGTATGAAAGACCAAACCAATTTGTTTAATGATCCTAAAGATCAATATGCTTTATGTTCTAGCTGTGTTAATGTTAAATGAATATAAAATAGAGTATATGATCTAATTTTTTTTTAGATATTGCTAATATTAATTAAATAATTAATTGTTTTAAGAACTTTTTCTTGACTATTATGTTTTTTTTTGTATTGTTATAAACAATACAAATCATAGATAGATAATAGAATATATGACAATTAAAATAGGTATAAATGGTTTTGGTCGTATAGGACGCATGATTTTTCGTGCTTCTTTGCAACGGTCTAATATACAAATTGTTGGGATTAATGATTTATTAGATATAAATTATATTGCTTATATGTTAAAATACGACTCTACTCATGGTACTTTCAAAGGTAAAATAAGTGTTGATATTAACAAAAAAATTATTATAGTTAATAATCATATAATACGAGTGACTTCTGAAAACAATCTTAATAATTTACACTGGGACACAATTGGAGTAGATGTAGTTATTGAATCAACAGGTATTTTTTTGACAAAAGAACACGCCATTAAACATATTCATGCAGGTGCAACTAAAGTTGTTTTAACTGCTCCACCAAAAGACGAAATTCCTATGTTTGTTCGTGGCGTTAATTTTGGATCTTATAATGGAGAACAAATAGTTTCTAATGCTTCTTGTACTACTAATTGTTTAGCACCATTAGCAAAAATTATTAATAACAAATTCAATATTATTGAAGGATTGATGACTACTATTCATGCTACCACTTCTACACAAAAGACTGTAGATAGTCCATCTAATAAAGATTGGCGTGGTGGTAGAGGTGCTATTCAAAATATTATTCCAGCTTCAACTGGAGCAGCAAAAGCAGTTGGAAAAGTTTTACCAGAATTAAATAATAAGTTAACAGGAATAGCATTTCGTGTTCCTACTGCTAATGTATCAGTTATCGATTTAACATTAAGATTAAAATGTTCTGTTGATTATAAAGATATATGCTCTGAAATTAAATCTGCATCAGAAAAAGAAATGAAAGATATTATCGGTTATACAGAAGAAAATGTTGTTTCTAGTGATTTTAACGGTGAGTCACTTACTTGTATATTTGATGCTAAAGCAGGAATGTCTTTGAATAAAAATTTTGTAAAATTAGTAGCTTGGTATGATAATGAAACAGGATATTCAAATAAAGTACTTGATTTAATAGAATTGATTTCGACTTAATAAAAAAACTATATTGTTACAACGATCATATTTTATTAAAAACAATTATGCAAATTAATTATGAATATGTGATATATATTTATCTCTAATGAAACGGATTATTTTAAAATAGAAGCAATCTATTTAAGATAATCTTTTTTTTAATGAGGTATTTTTATAGAGTTAATATTTATAATATGTAGGGCATACTAAAATATGATTACAGATCATAATCGAACTATTCAAGAATTTTTTTTAGGACGATCTCCAGTTTGGTATAAATTAATAATTATTATATTTTTATTAGTGAATCCTATCATTTATTTCTTTATAGATCAATTTTTTTCCAGTTGGATTTTAATTTTTGAATTTGTTTTTATTTTAGCAATGTCATTAAAATGTTATCCTTTATTTTCAAGTGGATTATTAATATTTGAAGCTATTTGTATGGGTATGGTTGATACAGAGCAAATTAAAGTTGAAATATATAATAATTTTGAAATAATTTTGTTATTGATTTTTATGGTTACTGGCATTTTTTTTATAAAAGAACTATTAATATTTATTTTTATTCGTTTAATTTTACATATCAATTCTAAATTAAAATTAGGATTAGTTTTATGTTTGATAACTAGCTTCCTATCAGCATTTATAGATGCTCTTACTGTTTTGACAGTAATAATAATAGTTTTTATAAGCTTATATAATATTTATAATCAAATAATACATGATGCCAAATGTAAAAAATATATTGATAATCGAAAAATATCTTTAAATCAATTTCGTTGTTTTTTGTGTAATTTGATTATGTATGCTTGTATTGGTACTACATTAGGTGGTGTAATGACTATGGTAGGTGAACCACAGAATATAATAATTGCTCATAATGTTGGTTGGAATTTTAAGAGTTTTTTTTTACATATGTATCCAATTACTATTCCTATTGTAATATCTGGCATATGTACTATTATTATACTGGAAAAATTTAAAATATTTGGTTATGGAATAACTATACCAAATGTTGTGTATAAACTAATAAAGATAGCGTATTACAAGAAATATGTGACAAGTAATCAGCAAAGTATACTTAAATTATTCATTCAAGGAATGATTTTAATTTGGTTAATTTTTGCAATAATATTTCGTATCATGGATATTGGATTATTAGGATTATTTGTAATAATATTGTCAACTTCTTTATGTGGTATTGTTGATGAAAATAAAATCGGTCGTGCTTTTGGTGAGATATTACCTTTTGTTTCCTTACTAGTAATTTTTTTTGCTATTAATGCCATAATTATCAAACAAAATTTATTCTCGCCTATTATTCATTTTATTCTAAATAGTTCACAAAATAAACAATTTACTTGGTTATATATATTTAATGGTTTATTATCTTCAATAGCAGATAATGTTTTTGCTGGTTCAATGTATATTCATGAAATAAAACATGCGTTTGAACAAAAATTGATTAATTATCATACATTTGAATCATTAGCAGTAATTACCAATATTGGTACTAATATTCCTTCTGTTGCTACACCAAATGGTCAAGCTGCTTTTTTGTTTTTATTAACTTCAAAATTAGCTCCAATGATATCTCTGTCCTACAGACGTATGGTTTGGATGGCATTGCCATTTACTATTATATTATCACTAGTTGGATATGTATCTATTATATTTAATATAGATTGAATGTTTATTATTTAATAAAATATTTATTAAAACTGTATACATGTATTATTTAGTAATTAATATTTGTAATATGCTATATTGAATAGTAAAAAATACTTGAATTTTATAAAAAATTTCTTCTATCATATGTAGAATGTGGAATATATTAAAAAATAAGTAAAATATTTTGAATATTTATTAACTATTTTTAATAAAAATTTATAGGAACTTACAATCAATGTTACAATCACCTATTGAATTTAAAGCTGGTGATTTTACTTTATCCGTCATATATTTGTATCATCATGAACCTGAAATAATATGTAAAGCAATTAAGAAAAAAATCAGTCAATTTCCTCTTTTCTTTGAAAATATACCAGTAGTATTAAATATTGCAGGATTAAATAACAAAGTTAATTGGAAAAATATGCAAGAAGCTATTTTATCTACAGGAATTTACATAGTAGGAGTCATAGGGTGTAAAGATATTGTTTTAAGAGATATTATATTAAATCTTGGCATACCAATATTAACTGAGAGGAAAAAAAATGAAAATAAATGTATTAAATCTATTTCAGATTATCCTGTAGCTTATAATAAAATGTTGTGTAATAAAACTACAGTTATTAATACGCCTGTTCGTTCTGGACAACAAATTTATTCACGTAATTCAGATTTAATTGTGATTGCTAATGTGAATACTGGAGCTGAATTAATATCGGATGGCAATATTCATATTTATGGAGTTATGCGTGGTCGTGCAATAGCTGGTGCTAGTGGAGATCATAGTTGTTACATATTTTGCAGCTATTTAGTAGCAGAATTAGTTTCAATTGCTGGAAAATATTGGGTTATGGATCAAATACCACAGAAGTTTTTTTATAAATCTACATCCCTTTATCTTAAACAAGATATTCTTACTATGCAAGAACTTAATTGATTATTTATAATTTGTTTTTTAAGGAATTTAATATTTATGGCATGTATTATTGTGATAACATCAGGTAAAGGAGGAGTTGGTAAGACTACATCAAGTGCAGCTATAGCTACTGGTTTGGCATATAGAGGAAAAAAAACAGTAGTTATTGATTTTGATATTGGATTACGTAATCTTGATTTAATAATGGGATGTGAAAGACGTGTAGTATATGATTTTATTAATGTTATTCAAGGAGATGTAAAATTAAATCAAGCATTAATTAAAGATAAACTCAATGAAAAATTGTACATTTTACCAGCTTCTCAAACACGCAATAAAGATTCATTAACTTATAAAGGTGTAGAACAGGTACTCAACAATCTTGCTGATATGGCATTTGATTTTATCATCTGTGATTCACCAGCTGGAATTGAATTAGGTGCATTAATAGCTATTTATTTTGCTGATGAAGCAATTATTACTACTAATCCAGAAGTTTCATCCGTAAGAGATTCTGATCGTATTATTGGCATAATATCTTCAAAATCTAGAAAAGCAGAAAATAATCAAAAGCCAGTTAAAGAACATTTATTAATCACGAGATATAATCCAATTCGTGTTAATGCTGGTCATATGCTAAGTATGACAGACATTTTAGATATTTTACATATTCCTTTGATAGGAGTCATTCCAGAAGATAACTTAGTATTAAATGCTTCTAATCAAGGAAAACCAATAATTTTAGATCAATATTCTAATGCTGGGAAAGCATATGAAGATACTGTATCAAGATTACTTGGTGAAGTAGTACCCTTTCGGTTTATTGCACAAAAGAAGGGATTTTTTAAACGTTTGTTTGGCAATTAAATTATGATAATATTTAATTTCTTTTTATCTAAAAAGAAAAATACTGCTGCTGTAGCAAAAGAGAGATTACAAATAATTACTTCAGAAGAAAATAGACATAGTAGGATTATTCCTTATTATTTTCCACAACTTCAAAAAGATATCATAGACATAATTTGCAAATATATTAAAATTGATCCAAAACTAGTTAATATTAAATTAGATAAAAATATTGATAATATTTCTACTTTGGAATTAAATATTATACTTTCTAGAATACAAAAATAATTTGAAATTAAATAAATTATCTTTATTTTGATACATGCAAAATATTTTTTGTTGATTTTATTGAAGTTAATTACATAGATATATTGGGTTAGCAGTTTCTACCTGAATTATTTTATTTTGTTTTAATGCTCTTTGTGCAAGAGGTAACATATCTTCAGAAAAAGGTAATGATATATCACTTGCATAAAGAGATAACAAATGTCCAGTATATAATATAGGATTTATTTTCCAACCATTTCCAGATGTTATCCAACTATTATTAGTATTTCGTTGTTTTTTTATTTGTCTCATTCTTTGAATAGCATCACAAGGTGTAAGCATACAATCATTTATTTTATTCACCCATACACCTTTCTCATTACGTTGATATTCACCCCAATAAATTTTACCTATTCGAGCATCAAGAGCTGTTAATACATGTGTTCCTTTATTTATTCTCCAAACTCCTTGTGCTAAAATTTCTAATGTAGAAATACCAACTATTTTTAATGATAATCCAAATGCTAAACTATATGCTATACCAGTAGCTATTCGTATACCAGTAAAATTTCCTGGACCATAACTAAAAGCTAATAAATCAATCTCCATTAAATCAATCTTATTTTGTTTCAATAAATCATTAATTAATATTAAAATTCTATTAGAATGGTTATTTTTAGTTGTTTCTTGATATGTACTGATTTTGTGCTCTTTAAGCAATGATATAGAACATAGTTCAGTTACAGTATTTATAGCTAGTATACATATAGACATATAATATCCGTATTATGATATATTTAACTTATTTGTATAAAAAAAGTATTTGGATCTAATTGGGTTAATTGATATTTTTTAGCACATAAATTCAATAACATTTTATACAGGTAATAAATACCAATGTATCAATTTAATATTTTTGAAATGTTTTATTGCATAATAAATTAATAATTCAAAATTATTTATCTACAGTGACTTATTATTTTATGGATATTATTAAAAGTTTTTTAAATGTATAATTGTCCATTAAACATACTATAAATATAACAATATTTTTCTGTTTTGTATATAAAATATTATTTAATCAGTTCATGTATTTAAAAGTCACACAATAAATATAATTTGATTATTAAAGATAATAATCAATACAATCAATATTTTATTACATATATTTCAATATCAATGATTAGTCTTAGTTCTTTAAATTACTTTATCCAATTGTGAGATATTATAGTTGCAGCATGTTTTGTATTTAATGTTTTGATATTTCATTATTTAGTTATTAACATATAATTCATCATATTTTAAAAAAATATATTTTATATTTTTTTAATTTATAACTAATCTTAATTGAAAGGTATCTTGATATCATCGTTATAATTAATTATTATTTTTACATACATTAATCCGCATCCAATTTAATATATTGTGTTAATTGGAGTTATTTATTTTTCAAGTTAATCTAATTTTTAGTCAATATTGCATTTAAAAATCTTTGCAATATTTCTATTAAAATTAAAGAAAAGATTATTATATATATATAATCTTTCGAAACATGAAATCCAAAACCGTCTAATATTAGTGACAATCCAGTTAATAATATAAACAATAAACATATATTTAATATTTTAGGATTTTTGATAATAAATTTATTTAATATTTTTGAAGAAAATAATGTAATTATTATTCCAAATATAATAGCTACTATAATTATAGTTAAATTATTTATTATACTGATTGCTGTAATTATTGAATCAATTGAAAAACATATATCTAATATTACTATTTGTATAATAATGTACCAAAAATTACTATAAATTATTTTATGTGATTTTTTTATTTTCATATGATTACAATTTTTATAAATTTCAATAATAGATTTAAATAATAAAAAAAAACCTCCAATTAAAAATAATAAATTTTTACTAGAAAAAACAAAATTGTTAATTTTAAAAAGATATTTGTTAAATGTTATTAACCAAAAAAATAACATAACTAAACATAAACGCATTATTAATGCTAATGATAATCCTACAAAACGTGCATAATTTTGTTGTTTAGATGGCAATTTATTAATTAATATAGTTAATACAACAACATTATCTATGCTAAGTATTATTTCTAATGAAATAAGAGTGATGACTTTAATCCAAATAGATGGATTTAGAAAAATCTCCATAGTTTAATATTAAAAATATAATAAGTTAATTAAAATTGTATTTATAATCATATTAAATATGTAAAATTAAAATAATATTAATTGATTTTTATATACATATTTAAATAATATTTAAATATTAATTTAGTATAAAAGATAATTTTAATCTATTAATTTTAAATAAATAATTTAACAAAAAACAAATTTATCTAAAATTAAAAAAAATTAATTTTTTAGAAGTTAATAATAAAGGATAATGATCACATAATTTGTTCTTTTGGTCACTAAAACCATAGATTAAAATTAATAATTTTAATTAAATTTAATTATATTATACTTTTTAAATATATATTGAGATAATACAATGATTTTTTTTTGCAATTATATGTTAAATAATATAGGAGATGAAACAAGTGACTATTGCTATTATAATTGGTACTCATGGATGGGTGGCAGAACAGTTACTTAAAGCTGCAGAAATGTTAATAGGAGATCAACAAAACATTGAATTTGTAGATTTTGTTCCAGGTGAAAATACAGAAACTTTAATCGAAAAATATCAACAAAAAATTCAAAAATTGAATACTTCAAAAGGTTTAATTTTTTTAGTTGATACTTGGGGTGGAAGTCCATTTAATGCTGCTAATCATATAGTTTCTAAAAAAGATAATTACGATGTCATAGTTGGAATAAATATTCCAATGTTAATAGAAATATTGATGGTAAGAGAAGATAATCCTAATTTTCAAGACCTTGTATCTATTGCAATTAAAACTGGTCGTAAAGGGATAAAAGCATTAAAAACTCAATTAGATGATTTAAATAATATCTCATTATATACAAATAAACCAATATGTAAAGAAGAAATAAAACCAGGATTATTAAATAATATGAAAATTGCTTTAGTTCGTATTGATGATCGTTTAATACATGGCCAAATTACAATGGATTGGGCAAAAAAAACAAATGTCACACGCATAATTGTTGTAAATAATGAAGTGTCACAAGATAATGTACGTAAAATGTTATTACAACAATCTACACCACCTGGCATTATGTCTCATGTCATAAATGTAGATAAAATGGCACGTATTTGGAATAATCCTAATTATAGTCAAGATATTGTTATGTTATTATTTACTAATCCGACTGATATATTAAATGTTATAACACAAGGAGTTAATATTCAAAGCGTTAATATAGGTGGAATGTCTTTTAAAAAGGAGAAAATAAGAGTAAGTGATGCAGTATCAGTAGACCAGCAGGATATTTTGGCATTTAAAAAATTACATGATCTTAATATTGAATTAGAAATTAGAAAAGTGTCAAGTGATCAGAAAATAAAGATTATGGATTTAATTGATAAATTGAATATTATATAATATTCAATCTTATTCATTTTTATATGATTATAACAAGGTTATTTTTATTGATTTTGATGAGACAAAAATATGGATATGACTATCTTACAAATTATATTGATATTTATAATTGCTTGTATTTCTGGCATGGGTTCAGTTTTAGATGAATTTCAATTTCATCGTCCACTAGTTGCTTGTACATTAGTTGGAGCAATACTAGGAAATATTAAATCAGGTATTGTTATAGGTGGAACATTAGAAATGATTGCTCTTGGATGGATGAATATCGGTGCAGCTCTTGCTCCTGATGCTGCTCTTGCATCAATGATTTCTACCATTTTAGTGATCGCCGGTGGACAAAGTCAAGGTGCTGGTATTGCGTTAGCTATCCCACTTGCTGCGGCAGGACAAGTTCTTACTATTATAGTACGTACTATTACTGTTGCTTTTCAACATGCTGCTGATAGAGCTGCAGAAAAAGGTAATTTAAAAGCCATTTCATTTATTCATATTGTAGCATTGTTATTGCAAGCAATGCGTGTTGCTATACCAGTATTAATTATTGCTGTGTCAGTGAATGTTAGTATTGTTCGTGATTTTTTTAATATCATTCCACCAGTAGTTACTCATGGTTTAGATATAGCTGGAGGGATAATAGTAGTGGTCGGCTATGCTATGGTTATTAATATGATGCGTGCAAATTATTTAATGCCTTTTTTCTATTT
Source organism: Pantoea sp. Brub (assembly GCA_016642085.1). Classification (GTDB taxonomy): domain Bacteria; phylum Pseudomonadota; class Gammaproteobacteria; order Enterobacterales; family Enterobacteriaceae; genus Pantoea_C. The sequence goes on from VOQV01000004.1 coordinate 57,431, forward strand.
AGGTTTCGTTACAGCTGCATTTACTAATTTTAATTTAGTAGCATTTGGTATAATTGGAGCAATAATGTCTTTAATTTATATGCAACTTCATCCAAAATATAATCAGTCAGTAAATGTGTCTAAACATAATAAATTAAATAATGAATTTGATAATGAACTTGATTAAATAATTATATGAGAATTCAAATCATGAGCGAACAATTGAAATTAACAAAAAAACTAACATTAAATGATATAAGTGCTGTATTTATAAGATCTAATTTACTCCAGGGTTCATGGAATTTTGAACGTATGCAAGCACTTGGATTTTGTTTTTCTATGGTACCTGTTATTCGTCGTCTTTATTCACATAATATTGAAGAACGTAAAAAAGCAATTAAACGTCAATTAGAATTTTTCAATACACATCCATATGTTGTAGCTCCTATTTTAGGAGTAACTATGGCAATGGAAGAACAAAGAGCAAATGGAGTAAATATTGATGACAGGGCAATTAATAGTATTAAAGTAGGTTTAATGGGACCATTAGCTGGAGTAGGAGATCCAATTTTTTGGGGTACAATACGCCCAGTATTAGCAGCATTGGGAGCTGGTATTGCAATGACTGGTAATATCGTAGGTCCATTGTTGTTTTTTATTTTATTTAATGTAATTCGTGTAGTTATTCTTTATTCTGGAATTAATTATGGATACAAAAAGGGTATTAATATAGTTAATGATATGGGTAATAATTTACTACAAAAACTTACAGAAGGATCATCTATTTTAGGTTTATTTGTTATGGGTGCATTAGTTAATAAGTGGACTCATGTTAATATTCCATTAGTAATTTCAGATATTCAAGATAGTGCTGGTAAACATGTGATTACTACTGTTCAATCTATATTGGATCAATTATTACCAGGTATAATTCCTCTTTTATTAACTTTAGTTTGTATGTGGTTATTAAAAAATAAAATAAATGCATTGTGGATTATAATGGGATTTTTCGTCATAGGTATTTTAGGTGCTTTAACTGGTTTATTAACTTTATAGCCAAATATTTGGGAGCAAAGCTCCCAAATATTTGGCTATAAAGTATTTATATTTATTAAAATAAATGATATATTTTATAATTAATTTTTTATTCATTTAAACATTACATATAATTTTTAAGATTGACTAATTTTAAATATATTAAAATAACTATTAAATTAATCAGAATATTTTCTATTACATAACTAATTTTTATTATGCTATCATTCACTTAATTTATATATCCTTACAACCATAAAATAACATACAAAAATTTTTTTAGATTAACCAATCCATTAAAACAAAACAACTAACATAAAAACTGATACTTAAATTGAATATATACAACCATGGCTGCAAATTAACAGTAAATTTTTAAATACAAGATAATGTACTTTGATGTTATATTAAAATGATTAAAAATTTTAATACATTGTTACTTTAACATATATAATATTATTTTTTTTAGAATATAATTGTTTGAATTTAATTTAAATAATTCATCATTGATAAATAATGATATAAATTATTTATCAATCTATTCATCAAAATAAGTATTTTAATTAATTATATACAAATAATATAATTAATATTATATATATTCATAAAATTTATTTTTTATAACACTTGACATATTATACAAACCCAAGTGTTTCTAATACTAATCAACATAAATTAATTTAATATTTAGTATTATTAATAATAAATATTAAACTAATGTTAATTTTTAGATATTATTGTCAGTCAATATATCAATACAATAAATATCGTCGTGTTATATATATATTTATAAGTAAATTAATTATATAAGAATATTGTTAATAAAATTATTTATTTTTTATTATAATGTTTTTGGAATTTAAGTTATTAATAATGTTAATAATTTTAATTGTTTGTAATTATCAAGTAACTAATTGCTTATAATTATTTACACAACATGAAAATAAATAATTAAGTATATAGTGGTTTTTTTAAATTAATAATAAAAATATTGTATTCACATACACAAAATCATAAATTGTATATAATAATATCTATAATATTAATGAAATACTAACTAATAATATGTTTAATATAAACTAACTGTAGTGATACTTAAATACAATAAATATTTACAAATATATGGAATAGTCAAATGTTACATCCTATCAGAAGAACTAAAATTGTTATTACTTTAGGACCAGCTACTGATTGTGAAGAGACACTAAAAAAAATAATTGTTGCAGGAGCTAATGTAATAAGGCTGAACTTTTCTCATGATACATCAAAAAATCATCAATTGCGAGCTCATAAAGTACGAAAAATTGCTAATAAACTTGGTTGTCACGTAGCAATTTTAGCTGATTTACAAGGACCTAAAATTCGTATATCTAATTTCAAAAATAATCAAGTATATCTTAACAGTGGAGATACATTTATATTAGATGCTAATTTAAATAAAGATCAAGGAGATAAAAACTGTGTTGGCATAGATTATAAAAACCTAATTTATGATGTTCAACCAGACAATATACTTTTGCTAGACGATGGAAAAATTCAATTAAAAATAATAAAAATAAGTGATATGAAAATTTTTACTAAAATTATTGTAGGTGGTTTTATATCTAATAGTAAAGGAATTAACAAATTGAATGGTGGATTATCAGCTCAATCTTTAACTGAAAAAGATAAAAAAGATATTATTACTGTTGCTAAAATCAATGCAGAGTATTTAGCAATTTCTTTTCCAAAAAGTGGTCAGGATATCAATTATGTTCGTTCTTTAGCTCGAAATGCAGGTTGTCAAGCTAAATTAGTAGCGAAAATTGAAAGAGCAGAAGCAGTTATCAAACAAGAAACCATAGATGATATTATTTTAGCATCAGATGCAGTAATGATTGCTAGAGGTGATCTAGGAGTGGAAATAGGATATCCAGAACTAGTTGGAATTCAAAAATCTTTAATTAACAGGGCACGTAAATTCAATCGTACAATAATTACCGCAACTCAAATGATGGAGTCAATGATTAATAGTCCACTTCCCACTAGAGCAGAAGTTATGGATGTAGCTAATGCTGTTTTAGATGGTACAGATGCTGTCATGTTATCATCTGAAACTGCAATAGGTAAATATCCTATAGAAACTGTTTCTAGTATGGCTAAAGTGTGTTTAGGTGCAGAGAAAATTTCCAATATTAATACATCTAGACATAGATTAAATATTATTTTTGATAATGTAGAAGAAGCAATAGCAATATCTGCTATGTATACTGCTAACCATTTACAAGGTGTAACTGCAATTATTACAATGACTGAATCTGGACGCATACCCTTAATAACTTCTCGTATTTTATCTAGATTACCAATCTTTGCTATGTCACGTCACCAATATACATTAAATTTGATAACATTATACCGTGGTGTAACTCCAATATTTTTTAATAGTGATAACAAAGGGGTATCAGCTGCCAATGATGCTATAAATTTATTGAAAGATCAAGGTTATTTAAACTCTGGCGATTTAGTAATTGTTACACAAGGTGATGTAATGGGAATTACAGGTACAACAAATACAGTTCGTGTGTTATGTGTCTTATAAATTTATATTCTTATAAACTTTTCTATAACCGTTTTGCAGTATTTTAAGATTTTTAATAATGTTAATATATATTCTAAAGGATATTAAATAGAAATATTCTATTTGTTCATTTATTATACTTGTTATTTAATGATAATATATTCTTAACAAATCATCATTTATTTAATTATTTATATATATTTCTAATTTTGAGTAATATTATTGTCTTACAGAGAGAATAGGTATAATATTATTTACATATCTTTATTCAACGTCCTGTACTGGCTAAAGTAGCTTTATAAATTAACAATAATTTAATAAATTGACTACTTTTCCCATAATTTTGATTTGGTAAATAATAATTCTTAATATATTTATTTTACAGAATTTATACAACATTTAATTTTTAACTGTCATTCTTTGCATGCATTATGTCTTCCAAAATTACACTTTAAGTAATGCCAATAATAATCTATAAATAGATTACTTTATCATGAAATATTTTTGATATTAATTGCCATTTTAGAACTAATAACATAGCAGGAATATTTACAGACAAATAATGAGTAACTATCAGTAAATATTTTTTCTAATTTATCTAAAATAAAATCTGTAATTGTAATAGGCAATAAAATTATACTTATTAATATAATAATGAATAATCAATATTTTAATTTTAAAATAAATATTTAACATTTCCGTATATATACAAAATCATTTTTTATGCATATTTTATATCAACTTATATATTGAATTTAATAAATAAAAAATGTTCATGTAATTTTTGTGTAATTTTAATATTTTAAAATATTGAATAAATAATTAAAAAATAAATAACTTTTTAAATATAAAAATTTATTTATTATTTTTTTAAATATTCAATATAATTTAAATATTAAATAGTATATATGCTATGTTAAATATAAATACTGTCTTAGATAAAACAGTATTTATAATAATAAAATTATTCCATACCAAACATCAAATGCTATAAAATGAAATTTATTTAAATATATATTTGATAAAAAATTATTTATCTAAACAATCTTTATATTGATTAGTTAATTGTAATAAAAATTCAATATAACTATTTTTGGATAATTTTATATTCATACCTAATGGATCGAGAATTCCTTTATGTACTTTCATTCCTTTAATTATATTATCAATAATACTAGATTTAAATTGTGGTTCTGAAAAAACACAATAAACTTTTTTGTTAATTAACTGATTTTTGATATGATTTACACTATATATACCAAAATTTATTTCAGGATGATTGGTAAAATATCCAAGAGGAGATAAACCATAATATTGTTCAAAATATGCATAAGCATCATGAAAAACAAAATATCCTTTATTTTTAATATTATGCAGTCTTTTAGTAATAATATGACTGACATTATTAATAGATTTTATAAATAGTTTTAAATTATCATCAAGTTTTCTTTTTTTATCTGGCATTATTTTTATTAGTTTATTATGGACTGCAATTGCAATTTTTTTTGCTATTTTAGGAGACATCCATAAATGAATATTAAATAATTGTTGATCTATAGGTTTATTTAAAATATTTTTTATCGTATGTTTTTTGATATTGTCATGTTTTGTATTGTCTATTTTAATAAGTAAAGAATTGACTCCTTTGATATTTGAAATTATAAGATGTTTTTTAACAGGCACCATCATAGTAGTTTGATTCATAAAAAAATCTAAACCAGGACCGCTCCAAACTATTAAATCGGCATTTTTAATTTTTTTTATATCTGAAGGTCGTAAAATATAATTATGTTCAGATGCACCATCAGGTACAATGACATTGATTTTAGTAACACCATCAGCAATAGCTGATACAATAAAACCTATTGGTTTTAAAGAAACTACTATATCTGCATTTACGGACCATGTCGTTAAGATTAAAAAACATGTTTGTATAAAAACCAGTATTTTTTTGCTATATATCATAATGAGTTATTTAATTTACATGAAAATTATGTAATACTGATAACATCAGTATTATTCAGTTTTATAACTTATATGTCTTTTTTAGTTAAGCTTAAAAATATATCATTAAAACATAATAATATTCAAATATTATCTGATATAAATTTTTCATTATATGAAGGTCGAATTTTAACATTAATTGGACCTAATGGTGCTGGTAAATCAACTTTAATAAAAATAATTTTAGGTTTATTAAAACCATCTTTTGGCAAAATTATTAAAAGACAAAAATTAAGAATCGGTTATGTTCCTCAAAAATTATATATAGATCCAATTTTACCAATTACAGTAAAAAGATTTATGCAGCTATCTATAAAAAATAAAAAAGATTCTAAAATTTTATTAGAATTAAAACTTGTTCACGCTGATCATTTACTTGATAGACCATTACAACTGTTATCTGGTGGGGAAATTCAACGTGTTTTGCTTGCCTTTGCATTAATAAATAAACCACAACTATTAGTTTTAGATGAACCAACACAAGGAATGGATATTCAAGGACAAATTAATTTATATAATTTAGTTAATCAACTTAGATATGACTTTAACTGTGGTATACTTATAGTTTCTCATGATTTACATTTAGTAATGGCAAAAACTGATGACGTAATATGTCTTAATCATCACATTTGTTGTTCTGGTACTTCAGAATCAGTATTGAATAATCCTGAATTTATATCAATGTTTGATATTTATGGTGCTCAACAATTAGCTATCTATCGTCATCATCATAATTATTGTCAGGATTTTCATAATGATATAATAAAAAAATAAGGACTATTATGTTTGAATTATTATTACCTAGTTGGTGTGGAGGTATATTACTAGTTTTGCTAGCTGGTCCATTAGGTTGCTTTATAATTTGGCATAAATTATCTTATTTCGGCGACACTATAGCACATTCTTCTCTTCTTGGAATTATCTTTGGAATTATTTTAGATATAAATCCTTATTTAGCTTTAATATTATTATCAGCTATGCTTGCTATCAGTTTATTTTGGATAGAAAATAGCTCAAATTTATCTATTGATACAGTTTTAGGTATTATGTCACATAGTGCTCTTTCTTTAGGACTAGTATTTGCAAGTTTAATTCCAAATATCAGAGTTGATTTAATGTTTTATTTATTTGGAGATTTACTTTCTATTACATTAAAAGATTTATTTATAATAGGTATTTTTGTTATTTGTATAATAATAGTACTAATTTTGCAATGGCGCTCATTGTTATTAATGACTATAAATAACGAAATAGCTAAAACACATGGTATAAATATTCAATATAATCGTTTTATTTTGATGTTGTTAACAGCTTTAACTATAGGTATATCAATGAAGTTTGTTGGTGCACTTATCATAACTTCATTATTAATTATACCTGCAGCAACTGCACGTCATTTTACTCGTTCTCCAGAACAAATGATCATCTTAGCTATTATAATAGGAGCAATTGCAGTAACTGGTGGATTAACTATATCAGCTTTTTATGATACACCAGCAAGTCCATCTATAGTTTTATGTTCTACTTGTATGTTTATAATTAGTATTTTAACGAATAGATCTAATCTATAATTATCAAATATTAGCTTTAATGTCAAAGTGTTTGTAAGCATGTTCTGTCACTATACGTCCTTTAGGAGTACGTTTAATGAATCCTTTTTGAACTAAAAATGGTTCTATAATATATTCAATAGTTTCACGATTTTCACAAATAGCAGCTGCAAGATTATCGATACCTACTGGACCACCCATAAAATTATTTATAATAGTTAAAAGTAATTTTCTATCCATATAATCAAATCCTTCTTTATCAACGTTTAACATATTAAGTGCATTTACAGAAACTTCTCCATTTATATTCCCATTAGAATAGACATCAGAAAAATCACGTACTCTACGCAATAAACGATTTGCAATACGAGGGGTGCCACGTGAACGAAGTGCTATTTCTAAAGCCCCTTCTTCACTTAAAATTAAACCTAAAGCATTTGCATACTTAATAATAATTGTTTTTAAATCATTTACTTTATAAAAATCTAAACGTTGTACTATACCAAATCTATCATGCAATGGAGATGTTAAAGCTCCAGCTCTTGTTGTTGCACCTATCAGAGTAAATGGATATAAATCTATTTTAATAGATCTTGCAGCTGGGCCTGCACCAATCATGATATCTAATCTATAATCGTCCATAGCTGGATAAAGTATTTCTTCTAATATTGGTGACAAACGATGAATTTCATCAATAAAAAGAATATCATTTTGATTTAAATTAGTTAATAACGCTGCTAAATCTCCAGCTTTTGCAACAACTGGACCAGAAGTCATAGAAATATTTACATTCATTTCATTTGCAATGATATTTGCCAGAGTTGTTTTGCCTAAACCAGGAGGACCAAAAATCAATAAATGATCAAGAGCATGACCGCGCAATTTTGCTGCTTTGATAAACATTTCCATTTGTGTACATATTTTTTGTTGACCTATATACTCATTAAATAATTTAGGTCTTATTGTACGTTCTAAATATTTATCTCCATTGACAACATTCAATGCAGAAACTAGTCGATTTACTTCCATTATAGATAACCTCAAAAAATCTTACGAAGAGCTTCGCGAATTAATGTTTCAGAAGTTACATTAGGTTTATTAATTTGAGTAATAATTTTATTAGCGTTTTCTAATTTATATCCTAAAGAAACCAATGCTTCAATAGCTTCAGTTTCTACTTTACTAGTATTAACATTATATTTATCAGTTAAATCTGAGTGAATGTATGATGTATTTTTTAAAAAAAAATATTTCATTTTTTTTAAATGATCTTTCATTTCAATAATTAAACGTTCAGCAATTTTTTTACCTACATGCGGTAATTGCATTAAAATACTAATTTTTCCTTGTTCTATTGATGTTATTAATGTTTGTACTGACATATTAGACATAATAGCTAAAGCTAGTTTTGTACCTACTCCATTAATTTTAATTAATTCTTTAAAAAAATCTCGTTCCTGTCGATTATTAAATCCAAATAATAATTGATTATTTTCTGTAATTACAATATGAGTAAATATTAATGCTATGGTATTTATTTCAGGTAATTTATATAAACAAGTTATCGGCATATTGATTTCATAACCAACCCCAGAAACTTCTAGTAAAACTATTGGAGGGTATTTTTCTATAATATTACCACGTAAATAACCTATCACTTAATTATTTCCTTTAATAAAAATATATAAAAATTTTATTGTAAAAATTTTATATACTATATTTAATATCTAAACTGTTATTATTTTAAATAATTATGAATTGTTATTAAGTAATTTCAATTTAGAATTATTGATATTTTGTATAAAACGACAATGTGTAATAGCAACAGCCAATGCATCAGCAGCATCATTTTTTATCATATTAATAGGTATATTTAATAAAGCACATACCATGTATTGAATTTGTTTTTTATCCGCTCTTCCAATACCAGTAACTGTTTGTTTAATCTGACTAGCTGCATATTCAAATACAGGTAAATTAAGATTAACAGCTGCAACTATTGCTACACCACATGCTTGACTTAATTTTAATGCTGAATTAGCGTTTTTTGCTATAAATACTTGTTCAATAGCAAAGTGATTAGGTGAAAATTGTTTGATAATATTAGTTACATTATCATAAATTAGTTTTAAACGAAAAGGCAGTTTATTTTTATTAACATTAATAATACCGCTTCCCAAATAAGTAATATCATTATTATTTTGATAAACAATACCATAACCAGTAAATCTTGAACCAGGATCTATGCCTAGAGTGATTGACATTATTATATTTCCAATTAAATCAATGACATTGAATGTTAATATAATATGTTTCGTATTTGTCCATTTACTGCAGTAATATATATAAAATTATTGTATTAAGCAATTTATTATTATCTTTTATAAATATTTGTAGTATACATAAATCAAATTAAACAAGTATCAATACTATAATATTGATATTTTTAGTATGAGCGATTACTTATTTTTTTAATAGATATATAACAACAATTTATTTACTATATAGTGTATTATGCATAATAATGTATTTATATATAAATTTATATTAATACTAATTACGTTTAATAATTAATTAAATCATTAACAATTGTAATTAATATTTATAATAATATTAATTAATGTTGTATCGTATTAACTACCTAGTATTAGTGTTTTTTATAATTTGAAGACCTAGTTCAAATAGTAAATTTGAGCTAACTGCTGTCGGTGCATTTGTCATTAAACAACTAGCAGCAGTAGTTTTAGGAAATGCAATTACATCACGCAGATTATTTGTATTAGTTAATAACATTACTATACGATCTAGTCCAAAAGCAAAACCTGCATGTGGCGGAGCACCAAATTTTAATGCTTCTAACAAAAAGTTAAATTTGCTATTTTGCTCATCTTCTGTAAGACCAAGAAGATTAAATACAGTTTTTTGTATTTCAAAATCATGTATACGAACTGATCCTCCTCCTATTTCATAACCGTTTATAACCATATCGTAAGCACTAGATATAATATTAGTTGGATCAGTAATTAATTTTTCTATATTTAAAGATTTTGGTGCTGTAAATGGATGATGTATAGCAACAAGATTATTTTGTTCATTCATACCAAACATTGGAAAGTCAGTAATCCATAACGGTTGACAAGTGTTTTTATTGATTATATCCAGTTCTATACCCATTTTAGTACGCAACATACCTAGAACATTTTCAACTATGCGATAATGATCTGCAATTAATATGATTATATCTCCATTTTTTGCATTAGTACGTTTCAAAATTATTTCAATGGTTATTTGGTCAAGCAGATTATTTAATTGACTTTCTATACCATGTAATCCTTTAATACGATTTATAACTTTAATCCAGAATAATTTTTTAGCTCCATAATCTCTAGATATTTTATTACATTCATTAATTTTTTTTTGAGTAATTGTTATTCCATCTGGAACACAAATAGCAGCAATACGAAAATTACTATTTTCCAGTTTATAGTTATATGTTTGTTGAAATTGTTCTATTTTAAAAATATCTCCAAAATCTATTAATTCTATCGGATTACGTAAATCAGGTTTATCTGTTCCATATCTATGCATGCATTCTTTAAAAGTTATATGATGAAATTGATTTAGTTCAACTCCTTTAATATTAAACCATAAATATTTAACTAAATTTTCTATAATTTTGCATATTTGTTTTGCATCTATAAAAGAAGCTTCTATATCAATTTGGGTAAATTCTGGTTGACGATCTGAACGTAAATCTTCATCACGAAAACACTTGACAATTTGATAATAACGATCTAGTCCAGAGATCATTAAAAGTTGTTTAAAAAGTTGAGGTGATTGAGGTAAAGCATAAAATTTACCTTTATGTATACGGCTAGGTACTAAATAATCTCTAGCTCCTTCTGGAGTTGATTTAGTTAAAATTGGAGTTTCAATATTAAGAAAACCTTCTTTATTCATAAAATTATGTACTAAATTAGTTATATTAGATCTGATTTTTAATCTTTGAATCATATCTGGATGACGCAAGTAGAGATATCTATATTTTAAATAAGTTTCTTCTTTATTTTTTTGATTACAATCTAATGGTAAAGGTTTGGATTGGTTAATAATTTTTAACTGTTCTGCTAAAATTTCTATTTCACCTGTTGCTATTTTAAAATTTTTATTTTTTTCCTTGCGAGCAGATACTATACCAGTAACTTGAATGCAAAATTCATTTCGTAATGTACAGGCTAATTTAAAAATATCTTGATTTTTAGAATCAAAAAATATCTGTAAAATACCTTCACGATCTCTGATATCAATAAAAATTATATTTCCAATATTTCGAAAACTATTTACCCAACCGCAAACAGTTACTTTTTGACCTATATTTAATATATTAATTTGTCCACAATATTCTGTACGCATGCAAACCTGTTATCAATTATATTATTTATTATAGTATTATTGATCATTCATTAATTGAATTTTTAAGTAAAATCATACATATATTTACTGTGTTTGTCTAAATTAATTTTTAATTATTTTCTCTACACATTTAAAAAATTTAACTAAAATAATTACTAAATTAAAATATATAGTTTTTTGATAACAACTATATAAAATATTTTACAGTATTATTTATACTTTTATATATTATGAATGTAATAGTAATAACAGATAAATTACTAATAAGTTAATTATTATTAATTAATTGGTGTCTTAAATTTTTATTATTTAAATAAAACATCTTCAATAAAGATATATTATGTATTAATATTATTTAAAAATAAATTATCAAAAATATTCACAAATATCATATCTAATACATTAATTATATTAATGATATAAACAAGTAATTAATAAAGAATTCTTATAGCATGTCTTATCAGATATTTTAAATGTTTAGATGTATGCTTTTTTTTAAATACAAAAACATTTAACAAACGATATTGTACTAATCAAAACAATTTTTTGTTTTTATGCAATATAAAAATTAATTAATTTATTTTTTATTATATAAAAAAATATTATATATTATTTACATAATAGATTATTATATAATAATCCTAATTGAAATAATTTTTAATGTATCACTATTTAATCACTTCACTTTCTAAGTTTTTGTTATTTAAATAATTAATTAATCAGAGATTAGTAATGTAATCTTAAATATATAAGTGATCGATTGATTTTTAATGAAAAAATATTCAATATATATAAATATTTAACAAAAATATTACTTAATATATTACATTTTAAATATTAAATAATGAAGTGAATAAATTATTGTAATTTTAATTAATTGTAATAAATATGTTTATTACTAATAATGTTTTTAACGTCACGTTAGTACTATAATATTTTGTTTTATTATGACAAACATGATTATTTATTCATTAGTAATGTTATTAAAATATAATTAAAAATTGTCACTTTAATTTATTAATTGTAGTTTATAAATATTTAAATTGAGTTGTTTGATCTTATCATTTTAGGATTTTCCTTTTTATATAGAGAAAACACATATGTCATTTAATTTTGATCAACATATAGATCGTAGAACAAGTAATAGCTTAAAATGGACTAAATATAAAAATAAAGATATAATACCACTATGGATAGCTGATACAGATTTCAAAACACCTGATTGTGTCATTGAAGCAATGAGAAATCGTATAGATTACGGTATTTTTGGTTACCCTAATAAACCTAATGCATTAATTAATATATTTATTCAATATTTAAAGAAAAAATTTAACTGGGATGTCGATGAAGATTGGATTATAATATTACCTGGTGTAGTAACAGGATTAAATATATCAGCAAGAGCTTTTACTAATAGTAATGAAAATATTATAACTTATACTCCAATATATCCTCCTTTTCGCTATACTGCAAAATTATCTCAACGAGATCAACTATGCATTCCGTTAGAATTGATAAATAAAAGGTGGTTGCCTAATTTCAGTTCAGTTATAAAAAAAATTACTAGTAAAGAAAAATTGATTATGTTATGTAATCCTCAAAATCCTACTGGTACAGTTTATAAACATGCAGAATTACAAGAACAACTGTTATTTGCTCAAAAATATGATTTGATAGTTTGTTCTGATGAAATTCATTGTGATTTAATATTAGAACCAGATATACGTCATATTCCTTTTGCGTCTTTAAGTAATGATGCTGCACAACGTACTATAACTTTTATGTCGCCATCTAAAACTTTTAATATTGCTGGGCTAAGTGTATCTATGGCAATTATTCCAAATTCAATATTGCGTGAACGTTTTATTAAAGTTCGTCAGGGTATCGTTCCAGAAGTTAATGTTATTGCTTTAGCAGCTGCAGAAGCAGCATTTCGTGATGGTAGTCAATGGTTAAAGGAACAAATTATTTATTTACGTAAAAATAGAGATTCTTTAATATCTCTAGTAAATAAATTTTCGTGTTTATCTATTATACCACCAGAAGCTACTTATTTAGGATGGATAAATGTAGGGAAACTAGGTAAATCTAATCCATGTTCTTATTTTGAAAGCCATGGTTTGGGATTTTTATCTGGTAAAGATTTTGGTGATAATAATTTTATCCGTTTTAATTTTGGTTGTACTTATAATACTTTACAGAAAGCTATGCAACGCTTTGAAAAAGCAGTTAAAGCATCTACCTAATAAATTAGTTGTATTTAATTAAAAATTAAATAAAAGAATATTCTTAATTATCATTTAAATTATTAATGACAGTTTGTACATAATTATTTTATTATAATTATATATATAACAATATTGTTAATAATAATAGATAATTATCTTATTTATTAGTTTCATATAATTAATATTATGAGTTTTTTACAATATCCTAAATGTTTTAATAAGGTAATAATTTGAATATTCAATATATTCTTTCAGAGAGAATCAATCAAGCAATGATATTAACAGGTATCCAATTAGATAATTTTAAACCAAAAGTACAACAGACACATTATGCTAAATTTGGTGACTATCAAATAAATGGTATTATATCTATTGCTAAAAAACTAGGACTGTCTCCAAAAAAATTAGCTAAAATAGTTATTCAAAATCTTGATCTAAAAGATATTGCTAGTCGTGTGGAAATTGCAGGTATAGGTTTCATTAATATTTTTTTAAATCGTACATGGGTAGCTAAAAATATAAAACAAATGCTAATTTTACCCAAATTAGGAATTTCTAGAATTAAAACTCAAACAATTGTAATAGATTATTCTGGACCTAATATAGCTAAAGAAATGCATGTTGGTCACTTAAGATCAACTATTATCGGTGATGCTATGGTTCGCATATTAGAATTTTTTGGCCATAAGGTTATTCGTGCTAATCATATTGGTGATTGGGGTACACAATTTGGTATGTTATTAGCTTTTTTTGAAAAACAACAAGACAAAAAATCTTTAAATGATGAAATAATATTAAATGATCTTGAAAATTTTTATTTTGAAGCTAAAAAAGAATACGAAAAAAATTCTAGTTTTGCAGAACTTGCAAGAAAATATGTAGTTAAACTCCAAAATGGAGACAAATATTGTCTAAATTTATGGAACAAATTAGTTACTATAACAATGAATCAAAATCAAAAAATATATAATCGCTTAAATGTAACTCTTACAAATAGAGATGTGATGGGTGAAAGTTTATATAATAATATGCTACCTGATATTATATCTGATTTAAAACAAAAAGGATTAGCCTTAGAAAGCCAAGGAGCAACAGTTGTTTTTCTTGATGAATTTAAAAATAAAGAAGGTCAATCTATGGGGGTTATTGTAAAAAAAAAAGATGGAGGATACCTATATGCCACAACTGATATTGCTTGCATTAAATACAGATATGAAAAATTAAAAGCAGATCGTATTATTTATTATACTGATTCACGTCAAAATCAACACTTATTACAAATATGGAATATTGTAAGAAAAGCTAATTATATTCCTAAATCATTATTGCTTGAACATCATTCTTTTGGCATGATTCTTAATAAAAATGGACAACCATTTAAAACTCGTTCAGGTAAGACTGTGAAACTATCTAATTTATTAGATGAAGCTGTTAAAAGAGCTTATAAAATAGTCAAACATAAAAATATTAATATAAATGAAGAAGATACACATAAGTTAGCAGAAATTATTGGTATAGGAGCAGTTAAATATACCGAATTGTCTAAAAATCGCAATACTGATTATATTTTTGATTGGGATAAAATGTTAACTTTTGAAGGAAATACCGCTCCTTATATGCAATATGCTTATTCACGTATAATGTCTATATTTCGCAAAATACAAAATAATTTTTATTTTATGGATGCAGATATTGTTATTACCAATGATACAGAATTAGAATTGGCAATTTCTTTATTAAGATTTGAAGAGACGGCTAATCAAATCATGCAAAATGGTATGCCTCATATTATGTGTAATTATCTATATATATTGGCAAGTAAGTTTTCTGTTTTTTATGAAACTTGTCCTATTTTAAATGCAACAGAAACATATATTAAAATGAGTCGTTTACAATTATCATTATTAACTGCAAAAATATTACAAATAGGTCTTGAAATGTTAGGAATTAAAACTATAGAACATATGTAATAGATTATATTAATATGAATGTTATTTCATGCATAGACATATTTAATATTAATAAACAATATTAGCAATAGCATATAACTTATATTAATATATATGATATCTTATCATAAGATAAATTTAATTATAGATAGTTAACTGTTTGCAATAAACGTAAATTATTCATGATCCTTTGATAATATTTATTATTAGACAATATTGTGTTAATAAAATAAATATTATATTATTAATAATAAATATTTTTTATACTGTATATTTTGATCATATACATTTATTAATGAATAAAAAACAGGAGGTGAGATGTCTGAGTGGTTCAAAGAGCATGCCTGGAAAGTATGTATGCGGATGACGCATCGAGGGTTCGAATCCCTCTCTCACCGTCAATATTTTACGTTAATATATATATTAAAATTTTAAATTAAAAAATAAATTTTAACCCTAATTGTTAGAAAATTAATATTGAATTTAAGTTAATGCATAAACAATATTAAGCATATTATAATTGCTATTAATAATTATAATATGACAAAAATCCGTTCTATTATTATTTGTGAACGGATTTTTAATGTATGCAGATTAAAATTATTTGGCATGATATTTAATATTTGCTAAATCAAAACGTTTTCTAATTACATCAGAAGGTTTTTTATCTATCAAACTAAATATTATTATGGATAAACTGGCAAATAAAAAACCTGGAATAATTTCATATAAATCAGTCCATCCAAATTGTTTCCAAAATAATACAGTAATTGCACCAACTATCATACCTGCTAATGCAGCGTTTTTAGTCATTCTTGGCCAACATACACTAAATATTATAACTGGACCGAATGATGCACCAAAACCTGCCCATGCATAACTCACTAAACCTAAAACACGATTATTAGGATTTTCAGCTAATAAGATTGCAATGATAGATATAACTAAAACCATTAAACGTCCAACCCATATTAATTCTAGTTGACTAGCATTTTTGCGAAAAAAACCCTTATATAAATCTTCAGTTAAAACACTAGAACATACTAATAGTTGACAACTTAATGTAGACATGATAGCTGCAAGAATGGCAGATAATAAAATACCAGCAATCCATGGATTAAATAAAATGCGTGCTAATTCAATAAATATTCTTTCATTATTTGCATTGACATTAATTGCTTGCTCTGGATGATTTTGAAAATATGCGATGCCAAAAAAACCTACTGATACTGCACCTGCTAAACATATAATCATCCAAATCATGCTTATTATCCTAGCTTTATTTATTGCATAATGAGAATTAGAAGCCATAAATCTAGCTAAAATATGAGGTTGACCAAAATATCCCAACCCCCAACCTAAAGAAGACAGAATTGTAATAAAACTTGTTCCCTGTAAAATATTAACTTTTGTTACGTCATTAGATGAAATAGTTAATATTGAGTTAGATATTCCCCCGGTTGTCAAAATAATTATAATAGGAGTCAGTATCAATGCAAAAACCATTAAGCTAGCTTGAACAGTATCAGTCCAACTAATTGCTAAGAAACCACCTATTAAAGTATACATAATAGTAGCAATTGCACTAGCCCACAACGCAGTTTCATAGTTCATACCTAAAGTGTCTTCAAATAATCTTGCACCTGCAACAATACCAGATGAACAATAAACAGTAAAAAAAATTAAAATGACAATAGCAGAAATTATACGTAAAATTTTGTTTTTATCTTCAAAACGGTTACTAAAAAAATCAGGTAATGTCAAGGCATTACCATGATATTCTGTCTGCAATCGTAAACGGCCAGCAACGATTTTCCAATTTAGCCAAGCACCAATTGTTAAACCGATAGCAATCCAACTTGCAGATATTCCAGATATATATACAGCACCAGGTAATCCCATTAATAACCATCCACTCATATCTGAAGCACCAGCTGAAAACGCAGTCACTATACTACCAAGACTTCTACCTCCAAGAATATAATCATCAAAATTTTTAGTTGAAAAGTAAGCAACAAAACCGATTAGCAACATTGCTACAATATAAATAATACAAGTAACTAACATTGGTATAGTTAAATTCATATATACTCTCCAATTTAATTATTATATTTTAATATATAAAAATATATTTTGCATAATTAAAACAATTAAAAATTAATATTTCAGCATTTTTTGTAACTATTAAAATTAATAATCTGCAAAATAATATATATTAATATGATATATTTTAAATTAGTTTGCTGTATTACTTGTATTAAAATTTATAATAAAAATTCTAATAGGTTTCATTTGTTCACATAAATTGATTTATTTTTTTAGAAACTCAATATAAATTGTAGATTTTAATAACGTAATATTGAATATGTAAATATTAAATTAATTTTGATTAATATTGATTTATATCAAAAATGAATAATTAAACTTTGATATATAAATATTCATAATGTATATCTATAATAAGATAATACACAATATGCAATATCAATAATGTTGTATAATATGTACCGCATCTAACCAATCTTAAGGAGACCAGAATAATGGGTACATCTGCTACTATTGGTTTAAATATAGATGATGCTATTCGTAAACGAATCGAAATAGCAGCAAAAGAAACAAATCAAACAATTTCTCAGATAATACAAAAAGCAATATTAAGTTATCTTTATGCATTAGAAACAAAAACATCATTATCAGAAATGTCATTTAACACTAATATAGTATCTAATAATATGGAGTACAAAGAAAAAAAATATCAACCATTTTTTGAATTGTCAGAACAAATTTTATATAAATCATCAATACGCTCAATGATCACTGCATCATGGCGTAGTCCAGAAAGAACATTGGTTCCTATTTTATTAAAAGAAGCTAGTCTATCTGATGATATAAATCGAAAAATTTATCACCTTTCTTACAAACTAACGAATAAAATAAGAAAACATCAAAAAAATATAATAAAAAATACCAGTATAGTACAAAATTTATTACAAACATTTTCATTATCTTCACATGAAGGCATATCTTTAATGTGTCTTGCAGAAGCCTTATTACGTATCCCTGATCAACAAACTCAATATTTATTAATTAAAGATAAAATAATTAATGGTCATTGGATATCTAAAATCAATCGTCATTCTTCTTTAATTACTAAAACGGCTATTTATGGATTAGCATTTATAAATCGTATGTTATTAATAAATAACAATAAAAATACATCAAAATCAATTTTTTACATAAAAAAATTAATACATAAAGTTAATGAATCATCAATTCGTAATATAACTAAATGTGCAATTTATTTTATTGGGAAAGAGTTTGTCATAGGCGAAACTATTAATAAAGCATTAGAAAATTCTCGCAAATTAGAAAAACAAGGTTTTAGATATTCTTATGATATGTTAGGTGAATCTGCTTTAACTAATAATGATGCTAAAAAATACTTTCTATCTTATCAACAAGCAATTCATGCAATTGGCAAAAAATCTAAAAATCTTGGAATTTATGAAGGACCAGGTATTTCAATTAAATTATCAGCATTACACCCTCGTTATAATCGATTACAATACACACGAGTAATGAATGAATTATATCCTAATTTAAAGACATTAGTTTTACTGGCACGTTCTTATGATATAGGTATTAATATAGATGCTGAAGAATCTGAAAGACTTGAATTATCTTTAGATTTACTAGAAAAACTATGTTTCGAACCAACCTTACAAGGTTGGAATGGTATTGGATTTGTTATTCAAGCTTATATGAAAAGATGTTTTTTTGTAATAGATGAATTAATTAATTTAGCTCAAATTAGTAATCACCGATTAATGATTAGACTAGTAAAAGGAGCTTATTGGGATAGTGAAATTAAACATGCTCAAATAGAAGGATTTCAAGATTATCCAGTATATACTCGTAAAGTATATACAGATATTTCATATATAGCTTGTGCGCGTAAATTACTATCAGTCCCAAATTTAATATATCCTCAATTTGCTACACATAATGCTCATACAATGTCAGCAATATATTATTTAGCTGGTAATAATTATTATTCAGGACAATATGAGTTTCAATGTTTATATGGTATGGGTGAAATTTTATATACTAATGTGGTAGGATCAATTTCTCGTAAGAAATTAAATCGTCCATGTAGAATATATGCTCCAGTAGGCACTTACAAAACTTTATTAGCTTATTTAGTTAGGCGTTTATTAGAAAATGGTGCTAATACTTCATTTGTTAACAAAATTGCTAATATGTCAATACCCATTGATGAATTAATTTCTGATCCAATCTCTATCATAAAAAATATTAATTTAAATGAAGGTCAAATAGGATTACCACATCCAAAAATTCAATTACCAAGTGATTTATATTTGAAATTTAGAAAAAATTCTTTTGGAATAGATATATTAAGTGAATATTATTTAACTTTACTTACTAGGAATTTACTAATAAATGCACACATAAAATATGTAGCACAACCAATTGTTCATGGTTTAACTTTAAAACATATTAAAAGTAAATCAGTAATTAATCCTGCTATTCCATGTGATATTATAGGAGAAGTTTATGAAGCAACTGAAGAACATGTATCTCAAGCATTAGATGCTGCATATAATATGAGCGCTAATTGGTTTGCCGTTTTGCCAAAAGAACGTGCTAAATTTTTAGAAAATGCTGCTAACATTATTGAAAGTAAAATGTATCAATTTATAAATCTGTTAATACGAGAAGCTGGTAAAACCTATAATAATGCCATTTCAGAAATACGAGAAACAATAGATTTTTTATACTATTATGCTAGTATAGTTAAAAATAACTTTCATAATGATACTTATAAACCATTAGGCATAGTAGTATGTATTAGTCCTTGGAATTTTCCATCATCTATTTTCACAGGACAAATTGCAGCAGCATTAGTAACAGGAAATGTTGTTTTAGCAAAACCATCTGAGCAAACACCATTGATTGCTGCACAAATAATTAAAATTTTAATAGAAGCTGGTATACCAATTGGTGTATTGCAATTTTTACCAGGTGTAGGTGAAATAGTTGGTACTCAATTAATTAGCGATCCTAGAATTAGTGGAGTATTATTTACTGGTTCATTGAAAGTTGCTAAATTAATACATAAGAATATATCAAATCGTTTAGATAAAACAGGACATCCTATATCTTTAATTGCAGAAACAGGAGGGATCAATGCAATGATTGTTGACTCATCTGCACTTACTGAACAAGTAGTAGTTGATGTTATATCATCAGCATTTGATAGTGCTGGTCAACGTTGTTCTGCACTTAGGGTATTATGTTTACAGGAAGATATTGCTGAATATACCCTTAAAATGTTACGTGGTGCAATGAAAGAATGTAAAATAGGTAATCCTGAATTATTGTCCACTGATATTGGTCCAATTATTGATTTCTCATCAGCAGAGAATATTCGACAATATATTCAAAATATGCACAACAAAGGTTTTAAAATATATCAAGCATGTTCTGATAGTTCAGAAAATAATACACAGCATCTAAAAAATAATTTTATCAAACCAACTCTTATTGAAATAGATAAAATAACTGACTTAACAGAAGAAATTTTTGGTCCAGTTTTACATATTATTCGTTTTACACATAACAATTTATTATCATTAGTTGAACAAATTAATAAATTAAAATATGGATTAACATTGGGTTTGCATACTCGTATAGAAGAAACAGTATCAAAAGTAATATCTCAAGCCAAGATTGGCAACATATATATCAATCGTAATATAATTGGGGCTGTAGTTGGAGTTCAACCATTTGGTGGAGAAAATTTATCTGGGACTGGGCCAAAAGCTGGTGGACCATTTTACTTATATAGATTATTACGCTATCGTCCTAATGATGCAATATCTTTAACATTTAATAGTCAAAATATAGAATATTTACCTAATAATCAATTTCGTAAACATTTATTAAAACCACTTTATGCATTAAATAAATGGATAAAAAATAAACATGATATTGCATCTCTATGTATTCATTATGATACTTTATCTGAAGTAGGAAAAAGTTATAATTTGATTAGTCCAACAGGTGAAAAAAATATTTTATCAATACTACCTCGTAATAAAATTTTATGTTTATCAGATTATGAAAATGATATACTAATTCAATTAATAGCTGCAATGAGTGTAGGTAGTAAAATAATATGGAAAAATGATACTATACATAACAATTTATTTAATAAATTACCGAATTTAGTTAAAGAGCAAATTTTATTGTCTGAAAATCCTTTTTTAGAATATTTTGATTTAGTTATTTATCATGGTAATACTGAACAATTACATTGGATATGTAAAAAAATTTCTTTAAAGCCAGGCCCTATTATTTCAGTACATGGATATTTATCTGGAGATACAAATATATTTCTTGAACGTTTGTTAATTGAGCGATCAGTAAGTATTAATACCACTGCTGTTGGTGGAAATACTAGTTTAGTGACAATATAACATAGCAATGAAATCCATTAACATATATAGAAATATGTTAATGGGTTAATATTATAATATAAGTTCAATTATACATGTAGTATTGTATATTTTATATTACAATGATATAAAAACTGTTGTGGACTTTTATATTCGTTAATACTTTTCAAGTATTATTGAATATTTATGATTAAAAAACCAAATTGCTATAGGATAGTCTTTTAATCTTATTAAGAATATTTCTTCATTATCATAGTTTATTTCAATAGCTATAATAGTTCCTGTTCTAATATGTTCATTATTATTTATAATAACATGATCTTTGATGTTCATTATTAATATTCCATTAATATTCAAAATATAAATTATTATTAATAAATATATAAATAATATAAATTTACAACTAATATAAAATATCATTTTAACACAAATTATATGCGTTTAATATTTCTAATTTTTAAAAAATTATTTTAAAAGTATTTTGACATATTACTATTATATCGTTATTATTAATACAATTAATTAATTTTTCCTCTGTAGTTCAGTTGGTAGAACGACGGACTGTTAATCCGTATGTCACTGGTTCGAGTCCAGTCGGAGGAGCCATTATTATATTAATGTACTTGTATCTATTTTATATAAAATGTTATTATAATTATAATGACAAGATTAATTATTAGTTTATTTTTTATCACATAAAATTTTTTAAATTGAACTTATTTAACTTTATTATATTTATAAAATTATAAAAAAAATTATTTTTTTATGTTAGTACTGTGTATATAATTAAATAAGTTATAATTGGTTGATTGTCATAAAATAATAGGTGAAAATGCATATGCACTTATCTAAATCAACCTTTATTTTTCACGATTATGAAACTTTTGGTACTAGTCCTTCCTTAGATCGTCCTGCACAATTTGCTAGTGTAAAAACTGATAGTGAATTTAATCCAATTGAAGATCCTCAAATATTTTATTGTCGTATACCAAATGATTATTTACCTCAACCAAAAGCTGTGGTAACAACTGGTATTACACCTCAAATAGTGACAAAAAATGGATTCATTGAACCTGAATTTGCTAAACGCATTTATAATATATTTACATTTCAAAAAAGTTGCATAGTTGGTTATAATAATATGAAATTTGACGAAGAAGTCACTCGCAATATTTTTTATCGTAATTTTTATGATCCCTATGATTGGAGTTGGAAAAATGGTAATTCCAAATGGGATATAATAAATGTTATGAGAGCATGTTATGCATTGCGTCCAGATGGTATTTATTGGCCAAAAAATGAAAAAGGTTTTACTAGTTTTCGTTTAACAGATTTAACTAGAGCTAATAATTTAATACATAATAACGCACATAACGCATTATCTGATGTTTATGCAACTATAGCGCTTGCAAAATTAGTTAAGAAACAACAACCTCAGTTATTTTCATTTTTATTTAATAATCGTACTAAAGAACAATTAATATCTATAATTGATATTATCAAAATGCAGCCTTTAGTATATATTTCTAATGTATTTGGATCTTCTTGTGGAAACACTAGTTGGATTGTACCATTAGCTTGGCATCCTAATAATTATAATTCCTTAATAGTAGTTGATTTATCTAAAAATATATATCCTTTGTTAAAATTTGATGTATGTCAATTAAGTAAACTTTTATATAGAAAAAAAACAGAATTAGATCATTTGTCATCAATTCCATTACAATTAATTCAAATTAATAAATGTCCAATATTAACACAGGCTAATATTTTACGTCATGAAGATGCATTAAGATTAGGCATTGATCGAGAATATTGTTTAAATAATCTATTATTACTACGCAAATTTCCAGAAATCAGAAAAAAAGTCATATTAATCTTTACTAAATTAAAACCATTTATAACATCCGATAACGTAGATAATCAACTATACGAAAGTTTTTTTAGTAATGGAGATAAATTGAATATGAATATTATTCGCAAAACCGAACCGTCTATTATTGCAAATTTAAATTTAAATTTTGAAAATCATCGCATGGAAAAATTATTATTTCGTTATCGTGCAAGAAATTTTCCACAAACATTAAATTTAATTGAAAAAAAGAATTGGTTAGAACATCGTCAAAAAGTTTTTAATCATGAAAATATAAAAAAATTTTTTTTAGAATTACAATATTTAAAATGTTTATATAAAACAGACAGCAATAAATTAAAAATATTAAAAAATTTAAGTACGTATGTTAAAAATATGACGTAATTGTACGCTTTATAAATATTAAGTACATTGATTTAATCATTAGTTTAATATTTAGATGATGAATAGATTCTTAATATTTAATTTTTATAAATAATTCTATTATTTATAAATTCAATATAACATTATATATATGTTAAAAAAATAAACAATATCTACAAGTTCTATCATAAACTAGATATTACGTTAAACTAATTACAAATATTAATATATCCTCACCTTGAAAATTTATATAACAAAATTTCTTAAAATTTTATTAAACAAAAGGTTGATTATTAAACTTGTTTAGATATATTCATGTAACCACTTATTAATTAAATCAATTAATATTAATTTCTAATTTTTAGAATTTAATAATTAATATTCTATATTATTATCTTTTAAATACAAAATATTAAAAATATTTTTAAGATCTTCAATTAATTAACTATATAGTCCATTCATGAAGATTATTATTGTGTAGTTTTTGTTTATTCAAGCAAAATCATGTTATATCAATATAACTATAAGAAGTAAGAGGACAAGAATTATGTTAGATAATAATCGTGTACGTATAGCTATACAGAAATCTGGTCGTTTAAGCGACGATTCAAGAAAACTTTTAATACGTTGCGGCTTAAAAATTAATCTTAATACAGAACGATTAATTTCTCTTGCAGAAAATATGCCTATTGATATTTTGCGTGTACGTGACGATGATATTCCTGGTTTAGTAATGGATGGAATAGTAGATTTAGGAATTG
>VOQV01000005.1 GCA_016642085.1 Pantoea sp. Brub
TCTCCGAAAAGTATTCTTTTTGTACACTCAATAAAACTAGGTAAACCATCAATACTTAAATAATTTTTAGTTATTTCATTTGCTAATAAATATTGTTCAGCTTTCTTAACACTTTTCAAAATAGGAGTATCATTATTTTCTGTTTTATAAATACCAATACCTAAGTTTATTTTATTAGGACGTTTATCAACATTAAATAAATCAGCTAATCCTAAAATTGGATCAGAAGGAGCAAGAGAAGTCAATTCGAACATAAAATATATTCCAAATATGGTAGTAGTTTTTATATAAAATATATAATAAATTATAAATATAAAAAAATAAATATACTATTAAAAAGATCATAGTATTTTCATATAAAACGGAACTAAAGCTCCGTTTTATATATTTTAAATATGTGTAAATTACTACTACTTATTAAAACTTATAACTTATTCCAAGAGCGAACAAGTTATCAATTTTAAGACCAAATTGATTCGGTCTGTTTTTGAAATTTATGCGAAAATCAATAAAAGTTGAAACATTTTTATTAATATTAAATTTTGCACCTACATCAATATATTTAAATAAATAAGTACTACCTAATTCATTAATATTTTTACCTTTGCAATGCACGTATGCTATAGAAGGACACAGACCGAATTTAAATTGGTATTGAGCTACTAATGCTAAATTCTGTGCTTCTTTAACTAAACCAGAAGTATTATTTGTTGCATTGTCAATACGAACTGCTCTATGACTTTCTCCATATGTTGCCGCTAAATATATATTATGTGCATCATATTTAATGGTTGTTAACCATTGTTTTGCTCTTTTGTCATCCTCAGCAGGATTTTCACTAAAACTTTTAAATTCATCAGGATCATATTTAATAAAATTATTACCTTCTGCATATGCACCTATAACACCTAAACCCACAGGAGAAACATAAGAACCTAGAATTCCCCAAGTGCTATCTTTAAGTGTGCGGATATAATTATTATCTAAATCTTTTGTTACCAACTGTACAGCAAAATTAAATCCTTTCAGAAAACCAAAAAGATCTTTATTACGAAAAGTAATTAAATTACTTGAAACATGTCCTAAAGCTGTATTAGTATAGCCCAAATCACTGTTAAATATTGGGAATACTTCAGTCCAATTCAGTGCATTACGTATTACACCAAAACTACGTCCATATTCTAGTTCATTTTTACCTAGTTTTACACCTATAACACCTATAGTGTTTGAAAAATAATCTAATAAACTAACACCATGTTTATTAAAAAAAACATGTCCTACATTTGCATAAACAGATAAATCGTAATATAATTTAATTTCTCCGTTTAATTTTACACGTAAATCACATTGTTCTCCTGTCATATCTAGAAATTGTTCAGAATGAAAAAATAACCCTTTAGCATCTCCAGAAAAATTTAATTTATATTTATCTTTGTTAAAAATCTCTAATGCATTTACTGTATTACTATATATTAAGAAAACAAATATGGCAGCGATAAAATTTTTTTGCTTCATCATTTGTTAACTCCATGGAATTTGTTTATAATAGTTATTATAATTTTATAAATAAAATTATTTACATTTTTTATTGTTACATCAGATTAATGATTTTACTACATTGAAATTCTAACCTTTTAAAAATTATTATGTTTTTTATTATTATTTTAAAAATTTAAATTATATGGTGTACGTGGGAAAGGAATAGTGTCTTTTACATTTTTTGTACCTGTCACAAAAGATGTTAAACGTTCAAAACCTAGTCCAAAACCAGAATGAGGTACAGTACCATAACGACGTAAATCACGATACCACCAATAATCATCTTGTTTTAAACCTAATTCATTTAAGCGTTTATCTAATATGTTAAGACGTTCTTCTCGTTGTGAACCACCTATAATTTCTCCAATATCTGATACAAGTATATCCATAGAAGCTACAGTTTTGCCATCTTCATTTAATCGCATATAAAATGCTTTTATATCTTTTGGATAATGTTTAATGATCACAGGCAATTTAAAATATGTTTCTACTAGATAACGTTCATGTTCTGATGATAAATCCATACCCCAAACTACTTTAGTTTTAAAAATTTTATTACAATTTGATAATATGTTAATAGCTTCATTATAATCAATTTGAATGAAATCATTTTCAATACAATGTTGCAAACGATTTATAATATCTTTTTTAAAATATTTAGACAGATATAACATATCTTTGTTTCTTTCTTCAATAGATGATTTAAATACA
This sequence comes from Pantoea sp. Brub, assembly GCA_016642085.1. Lineage (GTDB taxonomy): Bacteria > Pseudomonadota > Gammaproteobacteria > Enterobacterales > Enterobacteriaceae > Pantoea_C. The sequence continues at coordinate 2,251 of VOQV01000005.1, forward strand.
TATTTAAGCATTAATTCTGCTATTTTAGCAACATCATCTATTGAAGCAAAAGCAACTTCTGGTTCCAACATCCAAAATTCTGCTAAATGACGACTAGTGTTAGAATTTTCAGCACGAAAAGTTGGACCAAAAGTATACACTTTAGATATAGAACTAGCATAAGTTTCAGCATTTAATTGTCCAGATACTGTTAAAAAAGCTTCTTTTCCAAAAAAATCCTTATTAAAATCAATTTTTCCTGTAGAATTATAAGGTAAATTTTCTAAATCTAAAGTAGAAACACGGAACATTTTACCACAACCTTCTGTATCACAAGAAGTAATAATTGGAGTTGGTATCCAAAAATAACCTCTTTCATGAAAAAAACGATGTAAAGATTGTATTAATGTATGTCTTATACGAGTTATAGCACCAATAAGACTTGTACGTGATCGCAAATGAGCCATATCACGTAAATATTCCATAGAATGTTTTTTTGCTGTTATCGGGTAACTATTCGCATTTTCTACCCATCCAACTACTGTTAGTTCTGTTATTTGTATTTCAAACATTTGTTTTTTATTTGGAGAATATACTAATTTCCCTATCACAACAACAGAACAACCTGTTGTTAAATGTAAAATTTGTGTTTGATAATTACTAATTGATTTATTTGCAATACTTTGTATAGAATCGAAACAAGAACCATCATAAATAGAAATAAATGAAAAACCAGCTTTTGAATCTCTTCTAGTGCGTATCCAACCACGTACAGTAATAGTGTCATTGACAGCAACATGACCTTGAAGGATATCCAGAACAGATACTACTCTCATAAATATCTCGCTTACATTAATTTAATTTACATCAAACAAGCAGTATATATATGCATATCATAAATATACTCATATAAAAGTAATTATATTAAGAATAATATTTGTTTACATTCATTAATAATTTATACTATTTTTTAATTTAAACCATTTATATGTTATATTTCAATATAGATATTATTAAAATTAGAATAATAACATAAAATTACACCATTGAATAATATGTAAAATAGACCAACATATTATTAGTGTAATATGACAATATATAATTTATATAGGAATAATCATATTTTTTAAATATTATTTAGTATCTAATAAATATATGCATATATCAACTGTTTATTTTATTAATTAATATTTATTTTTTTTATAATTAATTATCAAATAATAATATTGTAAATTTAAAATATTAATTTTTAATAATGTAATTATAATTGTTATAATACATTTCAGGTAAAAATGATGTTTTATCATATTATTCGCAATTTTTTGTTTAAACTGGATCCAGAATTAGCACATAATTTCATACTTAAAAGATTTAGTTTTTTTAAAGGAATAAAAATTTTAAAAAAAATATTTTTTCAAGATTTACCTTCTCGTCCAATAAAATGTATGGGATTGAATTTTAAAAATGCACTAGGTCTTGCTGCTGGTTTAGATAAAAATGCAGAATGTATTGATTTTTTCGGAGCTATGGGTTTTGGTTTTATTGAAGTTGGTACTGTAACACCATATGCTCAGGTTGGCAATCAAAAACCTCGTTTATTTAATTTAATAGAGGCAGAGGGTATTATTAATAATATGGGTATGAATAACCTTGGTGTAGATAATTTAGTTGAAAATATTAAAAAAACAAAGTTTAATGGTATTATAGGAATTAATATTAGCAAAAATAAAAATACACCAATTGAAAATAGCAAAGATGATTATCTTATTTGTATGGAAAAAATTTATATTTATGCTGGATATATTACTGTTAACATTTCTTCACCTAATACACCGTATTTAAGATCACTACAATATGGAGAAATCTTAGATGATCTTTTGATTGCAATTAAAAGTAAACAAAAAGAACTAAACATAATACATGCTAAATATGTTCCTATAGTAGTAAAAATTTCACCTGATCTGTCCGAACAAGAAATTGTTAAATTATCAGACAGTTTATTACGTAATAACATTGATGGTGTAATTGCAACTAATACTACAATTCAACATGGTTTAGTAGATAGATTACAATATTGCAAACAGATTGGAGGATTAAGTGGTCGTCCTTTATATTCACAAAGTAATTTAATTTTGAAATATTTATCTAGAGAAATTAAAGGAAAAATTCCAATAATTGGTGCAGGAGGAATTGATTCTCTTATTTCTGCACGTGAAAAAATTATTATTGGCGCTTCTTTAATTCAAATTTATTCTGGATTAATATATAAAGGACCAAAATTAATAAAAGATATTGTTAAATATCTTTAAATGAACTTTGATAAACTAATAATTAAAAAATATTATAGATGCTAAATATTTTCAGTACTGTTTATTTACAAAATAATTATTTTATCCTTAAAGGACGGGACATAAATGCATACACCATATGATACTAATAAATGGATGTTATGTCCACAATGTGACTTAATGGTGAAATTACCTAATGTTTCTTTCATGAATCATTTAAGATGTCCAAGATGTGATACTGTTTTAAAATCTAACTGGTGTCGTTCTTGTAATTTTTATATCATTTATGCTTGTATCACTTTATTTATGTTTATATTATCTAATTCATTTCCGTTTATTGATATTAAAATTGCAGGGATTCATGATCAAATTTTATTGAATAAAATTTCTAAAACTATGATATATGATGGTTATACAATTTTAGCTGCATTCTTTTTTATATTTGTACAATGTATTCCTGCATTTTGTATATGTACAATTATATTAATTTTGATTCCAATTAAAATACCTGTCAATATAAAGGTCTTTTTAGCAAGATGTTTATTAAAACTTCGCTGTTGGAATATGTCTGAAATTTTTATGGCTAGTTTATTAATCAGTTTTGTAAAAATAATGAATTATAGCGATGTTCACTTAAATGTTAGTTTTTGGTTTTGGTGTTTATTTTGTATGTTACAATTGCGTTTATTTCAACAAATTGATCGTAGATGGTTATGGCAACATATAAAACCAATTCCACAATTAATTGTTAAACCTATAACTGGTATTATTGGATTACATCAAGGATTACGTTCTTGTCCTTGTTGTACTGCAATTTTGCCTTTAATGAAAAAAAGATGCACAAGATGTAATGCATTAGTTGAATTTCGCCGAAAAAATAGTTTGCAATGTACATTAGCTCTTTTATTAACTTCATTAATTATTTATATCCCGGTTAATATAATTCCTTTCATGGTTACTGAAATATTTAATATAAAGTATCCTGCTAGTATTCTTAACAATATATTTATATTATGGGATGATGGTGACTATCTTATAGCATCTTTAATATTTATTGTTAGTGTTATAATACCTTTAATCAAAATAATAGCAATTGCATTTTTATGTTGGAATGCTAGTGGTAATGGTAAAAGTAACATTAAGAAAGTTAACTTTATTTATGAAATAATTAAATTTTTTAGCCGTTGGTCTATGATTGATGTATTTATTATTTCATTTTTATGCACAGTCGTGCATATAGGAAAATTTTTACATATATATCCTTCATATGCTTCAATATTATTTACAGTAGTAATCATTTTAACTATGTTTTCTGAAATAACGTTTGATCCAAGATTAATATGGGATCGTATTTATGATGATAAAAATAAAGGAATACATAATTGATAGAATTTGATCAAAAACATGCAAATTTAACTCAAATAAAAAATTGGTCTCCTTCTTGGGTTTTTCCAATTATTACATTATTAATTGGTATCGTAATTTTATCTTATTATTTAATTAATTTAGGACCAAAAATAATATTAATTGCTGACGATGCTCAAGGCATAGAACCTGGAAGAACTTTTGTTAAATATCATAATGTTAATATTGGTGTTGTATCAAACGTAACTTTAACAAATGATTTAAAACATGTACATATTACAGTTCGTATTAATTCAGGTATGGAAAAATTGTTGCATACAGATAGTGTTTTATGGATTGTAAAACCGCAAATTAGAAAAGAAGGTATCAATGCATTAAATACTTTGTTATCAGGATTGTATATTGAAATAAAACCTGGTACTAGCAATAAAATAAGCAAGTATTACCATTTATTACATGAAGAACCAATGTCATCTTTTCATCTAAAAGGCACTCATGTAACTTTATATAGTGAAAGATCCAAACAGCTATCAATTGGTGATCCGGTTTTATTTAAAGGTTATAAAGTTGGAAATGTAGAAGATATTGTTTTAAATACAAACAAACGTATTATAATATACAAATTAATAATTTATTTTCCATATGACAAATTATTAACTACTAATATACGTTTTTGGAAGGATAATGGTATATCTTTAAATTTATCTACATCTGGTATGCATGTTGAGATAGAATCACTTGATAGCATTTTTAATGACGGTGTGAATTTTGATGTACAATTGAATTACGATCTAGGTAAAAAAATTATTAAAAATAATACTAAATATTATCTTTTTGACAATCAAGATCATGTCAATAATTCATTATATGATGATTCTATTCGTTATGTATTATTTTTTACAAATTCTATTCGTGGATTAAAAGTTGGGGCTCCAGTAGAATTTATGGGTGTTCGTGTTGGAACGGTATCAGAAGTTCCTTTTTTAAAAAGTACATTGAATCAAAAATTACATGATAATTATCACATTCCAATATTAATTAACATTGAACCAGTAAGATTTACGAAAATTTTTGGTACTAATTTTAATTTAGAATCATATTTACAAAATACAAATAAATATCAAATATATGCTATACTAAAAACAGACAGCTTAATAACTGGTTCTTTATATATTGAATTAGAATATCATAAATCTAAATCATCTAATCAAAAAACAGAAATGTGTTTTGGATATAAAGTGCTTCCAACTATAAATAATACTTTGAATAGTATTCAAAATAATATATTTACAATGTTAAATAAAATTAGTAGTTTTTCAACAAATAATAGATTCATTCAAAATATTAAAAAAAATAAATATTTATTGCATGATTTACAGCATGTAATAATTAATGTTAATAAACTTCTAAGTAATAAAGAAATTGATTTTTTACCAAATGATATGCATCAAGTATTACATCACTTAGACGTTATCATAAAAGCACTAGAACCAGGTTCTTTAGTTTATAGTAAATTTACAAGTAATATGAATAACTTAAATCAAGTGCTTAATGAATTACATTCTATTTTTAAAAATTTGCATATTAAAAGTAATGGATTTCTTTCAAAACAAGAATTACAACAAGATATTCAACCACATAAGGAAAAGTGATATTGAAAAAGAAACAATTAATCTTTTTTGCTTCATTAATAATGGCAGTATCATGTAGTGATAATATAATAAATAATCATTACTATCAATTATCTTATGACGCACAAGATTCTAGATTAATAAAAAAAATCAATGATATAAATAAAAAAACACATCATATAGTATTGCTAAAACAAATAATAATACCTGACTATTTAGAAGGAAGTGGATTAGTTTACCAAGTTAATGATGTAAAATATCAAGTAGCTAATAATAATTTATGGGCTACTCCATTAGATCAACAACTAAAGAAAACAATGATGTTTAGTCTTAATAATTTACTTTCTGGATGGTTAATATCTGATTTACCATTAACACAACACAAACAAGAAGAAAATAAATTGACTATTATATTAACTGCTTTTCAAGGACGTTATGATGGAAAAGCAGTAATTAGTGGAGAATGGATATTAGAACGTGCAAATACTATTATTAGACATCCTTTTAATATAATTAAATCACAAAAACAAGATGGATATGATGAATTAGTTAGAATGTTATCAATAGGATGGAAAGAACTAGCAAAACAAATTGCAGATATTTTAATTAAATAAAAAATATAAGATATTAATTTAATATTGATAACAATTTTACTGGTTTAGAAATTATTGGTATTTTTAAATAAACCAACCTTTAAATCATGAGCAATGTAAATTAATTTGCCATCTACAAATGTTTCTCCATCAGCTACTCCCATAATTAATTTGCGATTAATAATCCGTTTTAAATGAATATGATAAGTTACTTGTTTTGATTCTGGAAGAACTTGACCAATAAATTTTACTCGACCTACACCAAGTGCACGACCTTTCCCTTCAGCGTTTAACCAACCTAAAAAAAAACCAACTAATTGCCACATAGCATCAAGCCCTAAACAGCCAGGCATAACAGGATCTCCAATAAAATGACAACTGAAAAACCATAAATGAGGATTAATATCTAATTCAGCCTCAATATAACCTTTATTATATTTACCACCATTTTTACTCATTTTAATTACACGATCTATCATTAACATATATCCAGATGGTAATGGTGGTCCATTTTTTTTAAAAAGTTTACTTGCTCCTGAAAGAATTAAATCTTTTTTATCATAGATCACTTGTTTGTTTATCATATTATTTATACTTGAATTTATTATATTATTTATTATGAAATTTAGTTTTTTTAAGTTAAATTATTAATATTACAGTTTAATTAAATCCAGGATTTAATTTTATTAAATATTATAGGCCAGGTGTATTTTGGTAATATATTTTTTTTATTCAGTCGTTTTTGTATAATAGATAACAAGCAATCTTCTTGTTTTTCCTCATACCATGTTTTTCCAATTAACAAAGGAAAAGCTTCTTCAGCATGACTAATGGTCCAAATATGGAAATGATTATTTTTAACAGCCATAATTACATTGTTGTTAAGACTGAGATGACGTACATTTTGTTGTGGAATAATAACTCCTTGCTTTCCTGTTAATTTACGGTTAAAACAAAGATTAAAAAAAGATTCAATTTTTTCGTTTAAACCACCAATGGGTTGAACATTCCCTAATTGATCTATAGAACCAGTTACTGCTATTTGTTGATTTATTGGACAATTAGATAAAGCACTTACTATTACACATAAGATTGCTAAAGAAGCACTGTCACCATCAACTTCAGAATAAGATTGTTCAAAAACTAATGACATGGTAAAAGGTATTTGTTTTTTTAATTTAGCTATTAAATAAGATTGTATAATCATAATACTTTTTGTATGAATATTACCACTAAGATCGCATTTACTTTCAACATCAAGAAATTCATTTTCTCCAGGATTTAATACACATGTAATGCGTAAAGGTAAGCCCCAAATACGCGGATTGCCAGGATATTCAATTATTGATAATCCATTTATTTGCCCTATCACTTCACCTTTAGTTTTAATTACAATTTGATCTTTAATAATTTCTTCTTGTATCAAATTATTGAGGTAATTTTCACGCCAAAGACGCATTTCTAAAGATTTACTTAATGATTTTGCATTTAATATTTTATTCATAATTAATGCAGATTCACGAAATTGCCGAAGTAACCATATGGGACATAATGGTAATATTTCTTTATCTTTAGTAAAACGTACTCCTTCTTTAATTAATTCTGGCCAAAAATCTTCTTTAGGTATAGATAAATTGATTTTCTTTAATAAATTTATAGACCAATTATACCATGCTAACATACTAAGATGATCTATAATTTTTATAGATTCTTCAAATTGGGTATAGATAGCTATGTTATATGCATCTGAATCCATTGTGCGGAATTTTTCTATAGATGTAATATCACCACAAAGTATTAGTTTTAATGTTAAAGGCATTGGCGGTATTAATATTGGCAATGGTCCTAAATGATCTTTAGAAATCCATTCAGCATATCCTTGTTCAATAAACCTTTTTAAATAAAACCACAATAATGGTTTTTCTACTAGAGGTTTCAAAGCAATTATTAAAGTACCTCCATTAGCTCTATGAATAATTCCAGGTTCAAGTTGAATATTATTATTATATATGCGTACACAACCAAATAATAACTGCATATTAACCCAATCAGTAAAATAAATTCCACCGTCAGTAGTAAAAGGATTTTTTATATCTACAGGAGGACCTAACATAATTTTATTAGATGTAATCTGATAGGTTCCACCAAATAACTTAGAAGATATATTTAAATTATTTTTAGTCATTTGGGCAACAATACTAAGATAATCTTTATTTTCTTGGCCGGATACTAATAAAAGAGGAAATCCGTTAATTTGATTTTGGAGACATTGTAAACCATTTAATAATCTAGGCTGCACAATAGAAAAAAAATCTGTTTCCTTTTCTTGAATAGAAGAGAATATAGATTTATATTTAGAACTATCTGGTTGTAAAACGTCCCATGTAAGTTGAATAGTAGTCAATGTATTAATGTTTTAGTTATAAATATGATTATTGTAATATTATTTGCATAATATGCATTATATGTTATATATTCTATATTAGAAATACAACTGTAAATTTAAATTTATTATTAACAATAAAAAACCTCCTCTTCAAATTTAGAGAGAAGGCTTTTTTATTTTTAAAGAATTAAAATTAATTAACGATATTTTTTAAGCCTTTAATAGTAATTTCAACTCTTCTGTCAGGAGATAAACAATCTATTAAAGATTTATGATCTTTTATATTATTACATTTGTCTTTAGTGATTGAATTGGCTTTACCAATGCCACTTACAGAAATATCACTAGATGGAATACCTTTTTCTATTAAATATTTTAAAACAGATTCAGCACGTTTTTGAGAAAGTTCTTGATTATATTGATCTGAACCAAGACGATCTGTAAAACCAATAACAGCTATGTAACTTTCTGTTTTATTCATTAATTCTGCTTTTTTATATAATTGATCTAAAATTTTTTTACCTTCTGGTTTTAGTAAAAAACTATCAAATTTAAATAATATATCAGATTTTAAATCAATTTTTTTAATGTTATCGGTAGTAATTGTTTTTGCTGTTGCTTGTGTTTGTGGTGTATGATGATGATGTTTTAACTTATTCCTAATTATATCTATTAAATTATCTTTAGGTGATTTTGGATCAGAATCATCATTGTCTTTAATAAGAGTGTCAAATAAATTATTTTCAGATATTTCTGAACCACTATCATTACTATCATTACTATTCAGAGCATCAATTAAATTATTTTTGTATACATTTGGGTTATCAATCATATTAGATTTGTTTGTAGTATCATCACTAGAATTATTGGCATCATTGTTTATTATAGAGTTAAATATACTATTTTTATCATGTAATCTGTAAAACCTATAAGATACTGATAAACTCAATAATCCATTATTAGGACGTGTGCCAATTATACCAGCATTACCTACATTACTAATCCATTGATAATCAATTCTAGTGGATATATATTTATTAATAGCCAATTCTAGACCAGCAGCTGCTAATGGCGAAATCCCACTGTCATGATCAGTTAAACGTATTCCCTCATTCATTGAATGAAATTCAGTTGTATCTATACGCCATAATGCTCCTCCTAAACGAACATACGCATCTATGAAATTATTAATTGGATAACTTAGTTTAGTAACTAATTGAAAGTTATGCAATTTTATTGCTCCACTAGATAGTTTACCTTTGTAAGGAACTCGTCCAAGCCATTGGGCACCGAGTTCAATAGCTAGTTTATCTTTTGCTTGATAACCAACATATACTCCTACTCCTATTTGATTTTTATGAACTCGACCGTTACTACCAATATAAGATTGATAATCCATAGGTGTATTAAAAAATCGAGACCATCCTGCTACAGTACCACCATACCAGGTATGTACTTTTGGAGCGGCTTTAGTTAAGCTAGTAAAACTAGCTACTACTACTGCAATTGCTATAGCTGTTTTTTTCATTCTAAGCCTCGTTAGTATCCAAATAAACACAAGCAAATTTAATTGTTGTGCATTGTCTTTTATTGAGTTAATAATACTTGCATATTATTCTATCAATATATGAAAATTATTACATACTATAAAGAAATAACGTTTACAACTAATTCAACATTTATAATCTGTTTAACTGTGAAAATAACAAAAAAATTAATTATATTAATTGCTATATGAAATATATAATAACAAATACACTATTATTAAATACTAAAATAGCATTTTTTTATTTAATATATCTTTTATATTACAACTAAAAATCAATAATTACTCTCAGATTCTAATATAATTTATTAAAAATATTTAGTAATTGTATTTTATTACAAATATCCATTTCACTAAAAATATCTCGTATTAAACTTAAAATTCAAAACTTATGCAATGCATTATCAAAAATTAATAAAATACACACCTACAAATAATATCTTTTATATTTATATTATATATCATTTCTAAATAAATTAATGTACAATGTTTTTTTAAATACATATAGTTGATTTTGGTAATCCAGCAATTTTAGTGGCTTGTTGCATAGGTCCTTTAGGAAATAAAACAAATAAATAACAACTATTACCTATTTTTTTTCCATGCTCTTCTGCCATATATTTAGCTAACATGCGTACTGTAGGTAGAATATTAAATTTTAAGTAAAAATTGCGCATAAAATATATAATTTTCCAATGTTCTTTAGTTATTATAATATTTTCTGTTTTTGCAATTTGTATTGCTAATTTTTCATTCCAGCAATTTATATTTTTGAGATATCCATTTATATCAAATTCAATTTTTTTAGTATATAAATTCATATTTTAGTTAAAGTAACAATTTTATTAATTATCTAATATGTTTGATACAAAAAATCTTCTTATCTGTATTAAAATTTTATTCATAATATTAAAAACTATGCAATTTAATTGCGTTCTACAGGATTTGAACCTGCAACCTACGGCTTAGAAGGCCGTTGCTCTATCCAATTGAGCTAAGAACGCGCTAATAACAATACAAAAAGAACCAATATAATATCAAATTATATTATTTAATATAATTAAATCAATAAATTTATTAATAATAAGTTAAAAATATTTTAATAAATACGTACGTTTTCATATCTAATAAATAAATTTAGACATTTTTTTAATAAAATTATATATTTATTGTGTTATTAATATTTTTTAAAATTATGGTAAAGTATTTTATGACGGCAAAAATTATTAATGGTAAAAACATTGCACAACAAATATATTTTGAAGTTGCAAAAAAAGTGACAAAACGAATTAAATGCGGAAAAAGATTGCCAGGTTTAGCAGTTATATTAATAGGAGAAGATCCAGCTTCAAAAATTTATGTAAATAATAAAATTCGTATATGCAAAGAAGTAAATTGTATTTCTTTTTTTTACAATCTACCAAAATATACTAGTGAAACTGAATTATTAAAGTTAATTGATTGTTTAAATGATGATAACAACGTTGATGGTATTTTAATTCAATTACCATTACCAATATCTATAAATTCTGTTAAAATATTAGAACATATTAAGCCTGATAAAGATGTCGATGGTTTCCATCCTTACAATATAGGTAGTTTATGCCAACGCACACCAAAATTGCGTCCTTGTACTTCACATGGAATTATAACTTTATTAAAACATTATAATATAAATACTTATGGTCTTAATGCTGTCATTGTTGGTGCTTCAAATATTGTAGGTCGTCCAATGAGTATGGAATTATTGTTAGCTGGTTGTACTACTACAGTTGTACACCGATTTACAAAAAATCTTCGTGATCATATTGCACATGCTGACCTTTTAATTGTAGCTGTAGGAATACCAAATTTTATTCCAGGGGATTGGATTTCATATAATGCAATAGTTATTGATGTCGGTATTAATCGTTTAAATAATGGGAAAATAGTAGGTGATGTGAATTTTAAAGAAGCTTACAAAAAAGCGTCATTTATAACTCCTGTACCAGGTGGAGTTGGTCCTATGACTGTAGCTATATTAATGCAAAATACATTGCATGCATGTGAGCAATTTCATGATAATGAATCATAAATACATTAAAAGATCTTTTGATAGATACAATAATAATGAAATTGTAGTTTTTTATTTCTATTTATACTTCCAAGTTGATTCAGTTAATCTGTCTTCTATAAGAATCCCTAGTTTATTTAATTGATTTCTTATTAAATCTGCTTTAATCCAATTTTTTTCCATTCTTGCTTTATTACGACTATTTATTAAAGCATGAATTTGTTTTGCATTATGATTATTTTGGATATTTTTTTTTAAAAAAATTGTTGGGTTTTCTTGTAAAATACCTAAAATATTAGCAAATTTACGTAATTTCATCGCTAATGTATTTGCTAATAATTCATTTTTGTTTTTTATGCGGTTAATTTCATGTACTATATAAAACATTAATGAATATACTTCTGGAGTATTGAAATCATCATTCATAGCTGCATGAAAATGTTGATCAAAACTTTTAGTAATATTATTATCTTTTAATGCTTGTGTTTTTGTATTAGTCAGAAGTAAAGCTGTATAAAGTCGATCTAATGCTATGCTAGATTTTTTCATGCTATCTTCACAATAGTTTAATGGACTGCGATAATGACTAGACATTAAAAAATAACGCACTACTTCTGAATTGTAATGTAATAGAAGATCTTTCAATGTGAAAAAATTACCAAGTGACTTTGACATTTTTTTTCGGTTTGTTATAACCATACCGGTATGAATCCAATAATTCACCAAGAAGTTTCCATGTGCACAGGATGATTGGGCAATTTCATTTTCATGATGAGGAAATATAAGATCTGAACCGCCACCATGAATATCAAAATGTTTGCCAAATTGTTTGTAATTCATAGCAGAACATTCTATGTGCCACCCAGGTCTACCATTTCCCCAAGGAGAAGACCAAAAAGGTTCATTTGTTTTAGATATTTTCCATAAAACGAAATCTGCTGGATTTCGTTTTTCATTAATCCTTATTATATATTTTTTGACTTGAAGTTTGTTTATTTTTTGCCTAGATAATATCCCATAATTAGAATATTTACTTATATCAAACATTACATCTCCATTATTAGAGATATAAGCAAAACCATTTAATATTAATTTTTCAATTATATTAATAATATCTGTTATGTGATGAGTAGCACGTGGCTCCAAATTGGGTGGTAAAATATTTAATGAAGAGAAATCTTTATGCATCTCTTTGATCATTCTTTCAGTTAAATTTTCAATTTTTTCACCATTTTTATTAGCATATTTAATAATTTTATCATCAATATCAGTTATATTTCTCATATAATTTAAATTATAGCCTAAATAACGCAAATAACGTGCAATAACATCAAACATTATAAATGTTCTACCATGACCGATATGACAAAAATCATATACTGTTATTCCACAAACATACATATTAATATTATTTATATTAATAGGTTTAAATTCTTCTTTTTTATGACTGAAAGTATTATAAATTTTTAACATTTCATTTGTCCGTTAAAAAATTGTTATTTTAAAAGAATATGTTGAATATATAAACTAAAGATTTAGATATTAAATAATAAAAAGACAATATATTCATCATATATTATGTATTTGATAATATTCATATAATAAATTTAGCTATAAATATTTTTACAAGTATATTGATAATATGTTATTTTTACATTGTGAATATTTATTTTCCAATGGATCATTAAATATTTTATAAATTAAATGTATTATTAACACATTATAAATGTATATTTGTTATAATCAAAAACTAATCAATGAAACGTATTCTTTTCGTAAGTGATGTTCATTTATCTAACAATAAACCTGACACTACTTTTGGGTTTTTAAAATTCTTAAAAAAAGAAGTGCCTTATTGTGATGCATTATATATCCTTGGAGATTTATTTGATATTTGGATTGGAGATGATAATTGTGAACCATTGCATAAACAAATTTCTAATGCATTAAATAATGTATCTGTAAAAATTTATTTTATTCACGGAAATCGAGATTTTTTAATTAGATATGGTTTTGCGAATAATAGCAGTATTATTTTATTATTTGAAAAACATATATTTAATATTTATGATTATCGTTTATTAATAATGCATGGCGATATTCTTTGTACTGATGATTATAGTTATCAAATTTTTCGTACTGTTATGCACCAATACTGGATTCAATCAATACTTTTAAAATCCCCGTTATTTATTAGGAAGTATATTGCAAATCGATTACGCAATAATAGTACAAAAACAACTAAATACAAGTTAGAAAATATTATGGATGTTAATCAAAATACAGTTGAAAAAATAATGCTAAACTATAACGTTAATCTTTTAATTCATGGACATACTCATCGCCCAGCAATACATAAACTATTATTAAATAATAAAGAAAAAGCTGTACGTGCAGTTTTAGGAGCATGGGACCAATTTGGTTCGATAATTCAATTAGATAATCATGGAATTAAATTAATTAAATTCTATTTTTAACGTTATTTAAATGATTTTTTGTAAAATATAATTTTTATCTTTTTAGGATGATAGGGAATGTCTTGTGATACCGTATTAACAAAAATAGCTATAATTATGGGATCTAAAAATGATTGGTCTACTATGAAATTCTCTGCAGAAATTTTAGATATTTTTAAGGTTCCGTTTAATGTTGAAATAATTTCAGCACATCGTACTCCAGATAAATTATTTCAATTCGCTGAAACAGCAGTAGATAATTCTTACCAAGTAATAATAGCTGGTGCTGGTGGAGCAGCACATTTACCTGGTATGTTAGCATCGAAAACTATTATTCCAATATTAGGTGTACCTATTCAAACTACTATGTTAAATGGTATAGATAGTCTTTATTCTATTGTTCAAATGCCAACTGGAATACCAGTTGCTACATTAGCAATAGGTAAGTCTGGAGCTATAAATGCTGGGTTATTAGCTGTACAAATATTAGCTATTAATGATAAAAAAATGAATAAAAAAATCTTAAAATGGCGTCAAATGCAAACTAATCAAGTATTAGCACATCCTGATCCACGGGAGGATTAATGCAATCAATATTAGTTTTAGGAAACGGTCAGCTTGGACGTATGTTACGTCAAGCTGGAGAACAAATGGGTATATTAATTTACCCAGTCGGTTTAAATGATGATCCAAATTTATTACCAATATCAAAAAGTATTATTATTACTGAAATTGAATACTGGATAGAAACGAATTTAACACAACAAATCAAAAATCATCCACTTTTTATTAATCAAAATGTTTTACCATTTGTAGTTGATCGTTATAGACAAAAAAAATTACTAGATGATTTATGTTTAGCTAATGCTAGATGGCAATTATTATCAAATAACAATCAATGGTCTGACATTTTTAATACCTTAGGAAAAAACATTGTTATTAAAAAACGTATAGGAGGTTATAATGGTAAAGATCAATGGCATATTAATGTTAATAAAATCAATGAATTTAAAAATGAATTTGATAACAATTATATTGCAGAAGAATCAATAAATTTTTCTAATGAAGTATCATTAATAGGGGCTCGCAATACAAATGGTAACATTGTATTTTATCCTTTAACTAATAATCTACATTCTAAAGGAATTTTAAGAATAAGCAGTAATTTCCCAAAAATAAAAAAAAAGTATCAAAAACAAGCAGAATATATGCTTAGTAGCATTATGAATAAATTAAACTATATTGGCGTAATGACCATGGAATGTTTTATTACACCACAAGGTTTATTAATCAATGAATTAGCACCTAGAGTGCATAATAGTGGACATTGGACTCAAAATGGAGCTTCTATAAGTCAATTTGAAATGCATTTACGTGCTATATTAAATCTAGCACTACCAACTCCTATAGTATTAGGATATTCTGTAATGATTAATCTTATTGGTATAGAACGAAATTTTAATTGGTTAGCAAATCCCTTGATTCACTTGCACTGGTATAACAAGAAAAAAATTTTAGGAAGAAAAGTAGGTCATTTAAATTTATATGATACTAATAAATTGCGTTTAAACATGGCTCTTAATTGGTTATTACCTCTTTTACCTCATGAATATTCATTAGGAATAAAATGGGCTATATCTAATTTAAATATACAATAATTAAATGTTTTATATGTATATATAAAGTTAATAATATCGCTATATTTTATATTAAAAATAATTATTTAATATAGAAGTATATTATTATTTAATAATAAATAATTTAAGTTAATAAATGTGCACTTAATCTATTGGATTTAATTATACATTGTTGTACAGCTTCTATTATAGCTGCTCTAAATTGTTTTTCTTCTAATATTTTTATTGCTTCAATTGTAGTGCCTCCTGGAGAACAAACCATATTTTTTAATTCTGCTGGATGTTTTTTAGTACTTAATACCATTTGTGCTGCACCTTTAACTGTCTGAGCAACAAATTGATGTGCTTCAGTATAATTGATACCATTCAATATTGCTGCATCAATCATAGATTCTATAAACATAAAAACATATGCTGGAGCAGAACTACTTATACCGACTATAGAGTGAATTAACTGTTCATTAACTATTTTAACTTTTCCTAACATTTCAAATATAGATATAATTTCTCTAATTTCTGTATTACTGACTGAAGAATTTGGAGTAATTGATGTCATTCCTTCACAAACACATGCTGATATGTTAGGCATTATTCTAATAATTTTATGATGTTTCCCAATTAGTGATTCAATTAAATTTAATGTTATACCTGCTGCAAATGATATTACTAATGATTCTGCTTTTATAGAACTAGCAATGTTTTTTAACATACTTAAAGCTACATTAGGTTTTAATCCAATAATTAAAATATCTACTGTTTTTACTAGAGATTTAGGGCTATCAGAAATATTAACATTATATTTTTTATTTATTTGTCGGTTAGTAGAAAATTTATGATCATAGATCCAGATATTTCTAGTATTAATATATTGGTTTTTTGATAAACCAGATATAATCGCTTTTGTAATATTACCTACACCAATAAACCCAATTTTTTTTTTCAGCATAAATTTTCCTTAAAATATTATTTAATATCACCATAAATATTATTTATAACCTGTGAATATTAATAATTACATTTTCTATAATACAGAATAACTATTAATATCATTGTGTATCGTTAATTACATATATTATATTAATTATTTTAAAAAAGTTAAATTAAATTTTATATTCATTGTTAATCATGTTATTTATTTGTTATTATGTTAAATACGTTACTATTTAATACTAAACATTAATTATATAAAAATATTTATGACAGATCGTTTAACTATAAAAGATATTATAGCATTAGGTTTCATGACTTTTGCTTTATTTGTTGGAGCAGGGAATATTATTTTTCCACCTGTAGTTGGAATTCAATCTGGAGAACACATTTGTACTGCTGCTATTGGATTTTTAATAACATCTGTAGGTTTACCAATTTGTACAATAATAGCTGTAGCACGTGCTGGAGGTGGTATTGAAGTTTTAAGTAAACCGATTGGCAAAACTGCAGGAACTATATTAGCAATGATTTGTTATCTACTTGTTGGACCTCTTTTTGCAATACCACGTACTGCTAATGTATCTTTTGAAGTAGGCATTGTACCTATACTAAATAATACTAAATTAATAATGTTGTTATATAGTTTTATATATTTTATATTAATAGTTATAATGTCTTTATATCCAAGTAAATTAATAGATATAATTGGTTATTTTTTAGCACCAATAAAAATCATTGCTTTAA
Source organism: Pantoea sp. Brub (assembly GCA_016642085.1). Classification (GTDB taxonomy): domain Bacteria; phylum Pseudomonadota; class Gammaproteobacteria; order Enterobacterales; family Enterobacteriaceae; genus Pantoea_C. Next base: position 19,859 of record VOQV01000005.1, read on the forward strand.
GTATTCTGGGTTTAGCAGCATTAATATGGCCAGCAGGTAAAAACATACCAGCTAATATCGCTTATCAAACAAACGCTTTTTCTCTCGGATTTATTAATGGTTATTTAACCATGGATACATTAGGTGCATTAGTATTTAGTATGGTTATTGTAAATGCTATTCGCGCACGTGGGATAAGTAATAAGAAATTATTGGCTAATTATACTATAATAGCAGGTTTAATTGCTGGAATAGGGTTAACATTAGTTTATATTAGTCTTTTTAGATTAGGTAATAGTAGTGGTGTACTAGTTAGTCAGAATGTGGATGGGGCATCTATATTACATGCATATGTTCAAAGTACGTTTGGTAAAGTTGGTAGTATTTTTCTTATGTTATTAATGTTTATTGCATGTATAGTTACTGCTATTGGTTTAACTTGTGCATGGGCAAATTTTTTCTCTCAATACATTAATATACCTTATAAATTATTAGTATACATGCTGTCTATATTTTCAATGATAATATCTAATCTTGGATTAGATTTACTAATTAAAGGTGTTATTCCAATTTTAACAATTATTTATCCACCTTGTATAGTATTAGTTATACTTAGTTTTACTGTAAAATTTTGGAATAGAAGTAATTTTATTTTTATTCCAACTATGTTAGTTAGCTTAATATTTAGTGTATTAGACTCAATAAAACACTTATTTTTTTTAAAAAAAATAGATTTTATCTTCAATCAATATATACCTTTATCTGATAAGCAATTTACTTGGTTAATACCGACTGTTTTGATTTTTATAATTTTTGCAATATTAGATCGTATTAAATTTTTTAAATAAAATATGTTTACTATCATTAATATTAGTTAAATGCTTTTTTATTTGATTTAATCATTTATTAAATATTTAGTTATTTTTGTTATGTAAGTTACATAATTGGTATCATCTATTGGTTTTTTATTAAAAAAATTAATTGTAAATTAATTACAACAACTATAAATTGTATCAATATTATTTATAAATACTGAAAAAATTCAATTTTGCTGAATATTGTATTTAATTTTTTGTAGTTTAAGGATTAAAGTTAATTTAACTATATTGAATATATTGAAATTAATAACTCAATTTAGTTATTAATTTATTGTAGCTAAATTACTTGATAATTATTATTAATAAAACCAAATTATCTTAATAGTGTTTATTAGTTATAATTAGTTAAATATATTTTTAATTAATTAGTTTTTTTATAACCTAGATATAATTGATTGCAACATATCAATAATGAATTAATATGTTTAATAATTACTTTTAAATATTTTAAAATAATTAAGACATATTAACAAATTTTTTTATATTTTGATTTATGGTATATTGTTTATTATATTGTAAAACTCTATTAGAGTTAATTACGATATCTATACTATAAAAATAGCAGCATATTATAAATTTACAAAATCAATATATCAAGTTGATAAAATACAACATGAATAACAGTATATTTTTATAGAAATTCCAAATTATTTGTATTAACGAATACATAAAATATTTTTACTAATTTAGTTAATGATATATCAGTCATATTTATGCATTATATTATATATAATTTACATAAATTATATAAATATAATTTTAAATGAACTAAAAATATATCATGTTGATGATAATATATCATATATATCAAATACATATAATAATATAAAAATATAATTTAAATAATTTATTAACAATAAGGATAAATAATGAGTAATATTATTTCAGACGCATTTGCTGCAGTAAATGGTTCATCTCAAGGAAATTCTTATTCTTTAATTATTATGTTATTAATTTCTTGTGTAATTATTTATTTTATGATATTGCGTCCTCAACAAAAACGCACAAAAGAACATAAGAAATTAATGGATTCTATATCTAAAGGTGACGAAATATTAACTAGCGGAGGTTTAATTGGACGAGTAACTAAAATAACTGAAGTTGGTTATGTTTATGTTGAATTAAATGACAATATTGAAGTAATTATTAAAATTGATTTTATATCCTCTATTTTACCAAAAGGTACTTTAAAAACATTATAATTGTTTTTTAAAATAAAGAGCAATAACTGTGTTGAATTATCACTATTTGTGGAAATATATTTGTATATTATTTTTGATAATTGCAGGTTTTATATATGCTTTACCTAATTTATACGGTGAAAATCCTACTATTCAGATTATAAATCATGGTGATTTTGATACAAAAATTCTAAATAATATTAAAAATATATTAAAACAAAATAACATATCATATATATCTATGATATCAGAAAATAATATCATTACTATACGTTTTATTAATATTGATTTACAGCTTTATGCTAATAAATTAATAAAAAGCATTCTTAATAAAAATTATATTACTGTTTTAAATATTACACCATCTACACCTGCATGGTTAAGATATATATCTGCAAAACCAATGAAACTTGGTTTTGATCTTCGTGGTGGCATTCATTTTTTAATAGAAGTAGATATGTATAATATTTTAAAAAAAATGCAGGATCAAAAATACACTAATATTTTTGAAAATTTAAATAAAGATAATATTGCTTATATTAACATAGAAAAAAATCAAGATTGTAGTATAAATATTTATTTTAATAATATATTCAGTCTTGAAAAAGCTTTAAATTATTTAAAAAAAATAGACAATCAAATATTAATTAAACAACATAATAAAAATGTTTTATCTATTAATCTGACAGATAATTATATTAATAAATTAAAAGACATGGCTATTCAACAAAATGTTGTAGTATTACGTAATAGAATTAATCAACTTGGTATAGCAGAATCTTTAGTTCAACGCCAAGGATCTAAATATATTTCAGTTAACTTACCTGGTATTCAAGATATAGCATATGCTAAAAAAATTTTAGGAACCACTGCAACATTAGAGTTTCGCTTAGTTAACAATGTTATTAATTTTAATAAATTAGATGGAAATATACCACCTGATTCTGAATTTAGAAAAATGCAAAGTGGTAAATCTATATTAGTATATAAAGAAATTATTATGTCAGGTGATCATATTACTGATGCAGTTGCAAGTTTAGATGAATATAATAATCCTCAAGTGAATATATCATTAGATAATTCTGGAGGAATGATAATGTCTAATTTTAGTCAAAATCATATTGGCAAATTAATAGCAACCTTATTTGTAGAATATATTAAAAATAATACAAGCAATATTAATAATTCTATGTTTATCAAACAAGAACAAATAATTAATATCGCCACTATTACAACACCACTAAATAATAATTTTCGCATTACTGGTATAAAAAACATTAAAGAAGCTAATCAATTTGCTACTTTACTTAGAGCTGGTGCTTTATTTGCTCCAATTAAAATTATTGAAGAAAAAATTGTAGGTCCTACTATGGGACAACAAAATATAAATAAAGGTTTAAATGCTTGTTTATATAGTTTAATTTTTTGTATTGTTTTTATGGTTATTGCTTATAAAAAATTCGGTTTAATTTCTATTATTGCATTAATAATAAATTTAATATTTATAATAAGTATTATTTCTTTGCTTCCAAATATAACTTTAACTATGTCTGGTATTGCAGGAATTATATTAACATTAGCAGTAGCTATAGATGCTAATATATTAATTAATGAGCGTATTAAAGAAGAAATACGCAATGGTAAATCTGCTTATGTAGCAATCTACACAGGATATAAAAAAGCTTTATCAAGTATAATTGATGCAAATATAACAACTGTAATTAAAATGTTTATTCTTTATATAATTGGTACTGATTTTATTAAAGGTTTTGCTATCATTAGCTCTATTGGCATAGTTACATCTATGTTTACATCCATCATATGTACTCGTGCTATTATAAATTTAATTTATAGTAAGAATAAGTTGGTTAAAAAAATATCTATTTAGGATTATCAATGAATGATACTAAACAATTAAATTGTAATTTGAAAATCATTGATTTTATTCAATGGAATAAAGTATCTTTTATAATATTAGAAATATTAACTATTATATCAATAATCATCATTATATTATCTAATTTTAATTGGAGTATTGATTTTACTGGTGGATCATTAATTGAAATTCAAGTACATAAACCTATTAATATTAAATTATTACGTGATAATCTGATTAAAAATGGATTTAGCAAAATTACAGTTCAACATTTTGGCAGTAGTCAAAACTTACTTATTAAAACAAAACTATTATCAATATCAATAAGAAAACAATTACTTGACCAAATAAAATTAATAATCAATAAACAAAAAAAACAAAAAATTCAAATTAGCCGTATTGAATCTGTTGGACCTAGTATAAGTCTTGACTTTATACAAAATAGTATTTTTGCTTTGTTATTATCTATAGTTATACTTTTTATTTACATAGGATTTCGTTTTAAATGGAATATTGCATGTGGTTTAATAATTGCATTAATTCATGATTTAATTATTACTTGTGGATTTTTATCATTTTATAACATTGAAATTGATTCAACAATTATTGCATCTTTAATGTCTATAATTGGTTATTCTCTTAACGATAAAATTATCATTTCTGATCGTGTTCGTGAAAACTGCAATCAATATATAAATTTTCCAATACGTGATATTATAAATATTTCATTAACTCAAACATTGCAACGGACTTTAATGACTTCTTTTACATCTTTAGTAATAGTTTTAATATTATGTATATTTGGTGGAAATGTGTTAAAAGGATTTTCATTAACTATGTTAGTTGGAATAATTATAGGCACTATATCATCAATTTATGTATCTTTACCAATAGCATTCAAAATACATACTTATAAAAATATTTATTATTAATTATTATAACTCATGCATACTTAAATATATTCTGATTGTCTTTAATAAAAGGATGAATATCAATATATTTATATTATTACACATAGCAATTCAATTAGCAATGCATTACAAATAATAGTATTATTATATTATATAATACAAACTATTATAGTTATAGTAAATAATAAGTTAATAATTATCATAAATATTAAAATATTTTCTATAAGCGTGGTTTTTATGATTTGTAGAGATTAATTGTTGGAGAAAATATGATTGATCAAATCTATATGTCACGTGCATTAAAAATAGCACAAAGAGGTTATTTCACTACAACCCCTAATCCAAATGTAGGTTGTGTAATTGTAAAAAATAATATAATCATAGGAGAAGGTTGGCATAAGTGTAAAGGTATGCCTCATGCAGAAATATATGCACTACGCAATGCTGGAAGTGAAGCTTATGGATCTACAGTTTATGTAACTCTAGAACCTTGTAATTATTATGGTTTTACCCCACCGTGTTGTGATGCATTAATTAATGCTGGTGTTAATCGCGTCGTAATTGCTGTAGAAGATCCTAATCCTAAAGTAACAGGATTAGGAATTGCCAAATTAAAAAAAGCTGGCATTAATATTTCTATTGGTTTAATGAGTAATGAAAGTGAAAACCTTAACAAAGGTTTTTTTAAAAGGATGCGTACTGGCTATCCTTGGTTAAATTTAAAATTAGGCATGTCTTTAGATGGCCGCATTGCTATAAAAAATGGTCAGAGCAAATGGATTACTTCTAGTAATTCACGTAGAGATGTTCAATCATATCGTGCAAAAAGTTCAGCGATATTGAGCAGTAGTAATACTATATTAATAGATAATCCTTCTCTTACTGTTCGTTGGTCAGAATTAAATTACAATAATTCATTAATACTAGATAAAAATTTATTACGTCAACCAATTAGAATTATTATAGATACAAAAAATCAGATTACTCCTCAACATAGAATTATATTACAACCTGGCAAAATATGGTTAATGCGTAAAATTAAGGATAATCGCAAATGGCCTGATAATGTAACTCAAATAATAGGACCTATGAAAGGTGATTATATTGATTTATCGAAAATGTTATTATTATTAGGAAAATATCAGATTAACGACATTTTAGTTGAAGCTGGTTCTACATTAGCTGGTTGTTTAATTAAAGATAATTTGTTAGATGAATTAACCATATATCTTTCTCCTAAAATATTAGGTCACGAATCTCTTGCAGTATTTAAATTATTTCATTTAAATAATATTGCTAACGCACCAGAATATTTATTTCAAGATATGCAGAAAATTGGTGATGATATACGATTAACTTTAAAACCTAAATCCAAAATAGATTATTTATAATAAATATAATATATAAAATAAAAAAAGGAAAGAGATGAAAATTATAGAAGCAAATGTTTTAACACCAAAAGCCACTATTGCTATAGTGATAGCACGTTTTAATAATTTTATAAATAAACATCTCTTAGATGGTGCAATATCAGTTTTAAAACGTATAGGTCAAGTAAATGACGATAATATTACAATTATTTGGATACCAGGTGCTTATGAAATACCTTTAACAATATCAGCATTAATAACAACTAAAAAATATGATGCCGTAATTGCTTTAGGAACAATTATTCGTGGAAATACTAATCATTTTGAATATATAGCAAATGAAGTGAGTTCTGGAATTTCAAAAATTGTAATGGATCATACTATTCCTATTGCTTTTGGTTTATTAACTACTGATAATATAGAACAAGCTATTGAACGTGCTGGAACTAAAATAGGGAATAAAGGTGCTGAAGCAGCATTAACTGTTCTTGAAATGATCAATGTATTAAAAATATTGAAAAATTAATTTTATAAAGAGATTTTTTTGGTGAAAATGATAGCTCGTCGTCGTGCTCGTGAATGTGCTGTACAAGTTCTTTATTCTGTACAATTATCTAAAAATAATATTTTTGATGTAATATCTTTATTTGTACAAGAACATAATGTTATAGACGTAGATATGAATTATTTTCATGAAATATTATTAGGAGTTACAAATAATGATAATTATTTAGATAATCTAATAAAACCTTATTTATCTTGTCATTTTAAAGAAATAGGGTACATTGAAAAAGCTATACTTCGCATTGCTTTATATGAATTAACTCAACATAGAGATATTCCCTATAAAGTAGCAATTAATGAAAGTATTGAATTAGCAAAAACTTTTTGCGGAAAAGATAGCCATAAATTTATTAATGGAGTCTTAGATAAAGCTGGTTCTCAAATTAGACCTAATCGCAAATAATAATATTAAATTAAATTATAAATATGATTATAGATGAATTTGAAATTATTAATAATTTTTTTAATTTTAAAATTAAAAAATATCAAAAAAATTTAAAATTAGGTATTGGAGATGATTGTGCATTAATAGATATACCTAAAGGACATTTATTAGCAACAAGTACTGATACTTTAATATCTAATATTCATTTTTTTAATGATATAAATCCTATTGATTTAGCTTATAAAGCAGTTGCAGTAAATCTGAGTGATCTTGCTGCTATGGGTGCAGAACCATATTGGATTACATTGTCAATTACTTTGCCTAAAATAGAAAAATTATGGTTAAAAAAATTTACTTCAAGCTTCTTTGAAATATTAAATATTTATAATATGCAACTAATTGGTGGAGATACAAATCGCGGACCACTGAGTCTAACATTAAATATTTTTGGTACCATTCCAAAAGGTTTACAAATAACACGTTCAGGAGCAAAAGTTGGTGATTTAATTTATGTTACTGGAAATTTAGGGAATAGTGCAGCTGGTTTTAATTTGCTTAAAAACAAATTAAATATTAATAATTCTATGTTGTATAAATTTTTAATTAATAGTCATTTACGACCAATACCACGCATTTTAGAAGGAAAAGCACTACGATCGATTGCTTCTGCATCTATTGATATTTCAGATGGTTTAATTTCTGATTTGCATCACATATTATCACACAGTAATTGTGGGGCAAACATTGATTTAAATAATATTCCTTTGTCTACTTATTTAACAGATAACTTTGAAGAGAATCAAATTTTAGATTGGGCATTAAATGGAGGTGAAGACTATGAATTATGTTTTACTATACCTAAAAATAATAAATCTAAACTAGATGCAAAATTTAATAAATATAATTTTAATTATACTTGCATAGGAACAATATTACCTAAATCATATGGTTTAAATTTTTTTAAGAATGGTAAATTAGTACAATTACATAATCGAGGCTTTAATCATTTTAATCATCATTTTACTAATATTAATTAACATTGCTTAATAATTCAAGTAATAATATGTATAATTATTTTTTTAACCATTTGATAATTTGATATTTAATACCTATAGCATCTAGCTTGTAGTCTTCTCTTATTTCATTTTGCATACCTTGGGGAATAAACTCATCTGGAAGTCCAATATTTAATACTAATATATTTAATTTTTTAAACATTATAAATTCATTAACGCCACTGCCAGCTCCTCCTTTAATTGCACCTTCTTCTAAAGTAATTAAAAATTTATGTTTTGTAGATAAGTTTATAATCAACTCTTCATCTAAAGGTTTAACAAAACGCATATCAGCCAAAGTAGCATTAAGAATATTAGCAACGGTATAAGCCTCTGATAACAGTGTGCCAAAATTAAGAATAGCTATTTTAATACCATGACGCTTAATTATACCTTTACCTAAAGGTAAATTTTGTAGAGAATCATTTGTTGATACACCTAGACCATTGCCACGAGGATAACGCACGGCACTTGGACCATATTTATAATTATACCCAGTATAAAGCATATTACGACATTCATTTTCATCACTTGGTGTCATAATTACTATATTAGGTATACAACGTAAATATGAAATATCAAAAGAACCTTGATGAGTTGGACCATCAGCTCCTACAATACCACCTCGATCTATAGCAAAAAGTACAGGTAATTTTGGAATAGCTACATCATGAATGACTTGATCATATGCACGTTGTAAAAAAGTAGAATAAATTGCTACTATAGGTTTATAGCCACCAATAGCTATACCTGCAGCAAAAGTTACTGCATGTTGTTCGGCAATTGCAACATCAAAGTATTGATGAGGATATTTTTGAGAAAAATTAACCATTCCAGAACCCTCTTTCATAGCAGGTGTAATAGCTATTAATTTAGGATCCTTAGCAGCCATTTCACATAACCAATTACCAAAAATTTCTGAATAACTAAGTTTTGATGTTTTATTTTTTGTTAAATGACCAGTGCTTAAACTAAATTTAGGGACTGAATGCCAAGTAATAGGATCTAATTCAGCAGGTTGATATCCTTTACCTTTTTTTGTAATTATATGTAATAGCTGCGGACCTTTTAATTGACGCATATTTTTTAATGTATTAATTAATGTTGTAATATTATGTCCATCAATAGGTCCTATGTAATTAAAACCTAATTCTTTAAAAAAAATTCCTGGTACTAGCAGATTTTTTAAATGTGCTTCGATGCCTTTTATGATTTTTTTTACAGAAGAAAATTTATTTAAAATACGTTTGCTATTTTCACGCAATTTAGAATACGTTTGACCTGATAAAATTTGAGCTAAATTATTTCTAATTGCACCAACATTTTTTGATATAGACATATCATTATCATTCAATATAACTAATATATTTGGTTTGATATCTCCTGCATGATTCATGGCTTCAAATGCCATACCAGCAGTAATGGCTCCATCTCCAATGATACAAACTATATGACGTTCATTATTTTCACGTTCAGTTGTTACAGCTATACCAAGACCTGCACTAATGGAAGTAGAAGAATGACCTACACTTACAACATCGTATTCACTTTCATCACGATATGGAAATGAATGTAAACCATTTTTTTTACGTATTGTATTAATTAAATCACGACGTCCTGTCAAAATTTTATGAGGATATGCTTGATGTCCCACATCCCATATTAAATAATCTAAAGGAGTCTTATAAACGTAATGTAATGCAACTGTTAATTCAACTACTCCTAAACCTGATGCAAAGTGTCCACTGGACTTACTAACGCTATCTAATAAATATTCACGTAGTTCTTTACACAGATCAGATAATATATGCTCAGGTAATAAACGAAGTTGTTCTGTTGAATTAATTAAAGATAATATTGGATATTTTAAATTATTAAAAATCATGCAGTACTCATACAATTATCTATTTCTTAAAATTATAGAGAATAATAAATCATATATAATATATATTTATTATTTATAATAATATTAATTTTTACAGTAAATGCGTTTGTTAATTTACTGATATTTTTGATATTATATACAAGTATTTTATAATAAAAACTTTTTTATATTATAGTTAAGATGCTTTTTAAATAAAAAAAGATAACATATAACTTATTTATTTACAAACAATACATTATTTATATAAGCTATATCATATATATCATACTATATATGATATATAGCATAATGAAATAATTTTTTATCTAAAAAAATAACAATAATATTAACAAAAATAATAACTATATCATCGCTAGGTTATAATGATATTATTTTAGATATTTGTGCTCCTAATGAACGAAAAGCAAAACCTTTGCAAATAAATTCAAAAAAATTAAATTTATGCCTTTTTATTATTTAGATACTAAATTTAAACAATTAGATCAAAATATAAATTGGCTTTTATATTGTAATAATGGTACAACGAGCAAATTACATTTATATTTAATTGAAAAAAGTTTTAATCATGTAAAGATTTATGAATCATAATGATAAAAAAAATAAAATCATTGTTTAGAACTTAAATTAAGAAGCATGTGTTCCAAATTTCTTTTGTTAAAATATTTTTTGTCAATTTTAATATATGCACTTTTTTCTTTCAATACAATAATTACATCTGACACTCCAGATTGTCTTTTAATATATTTTTCTAAATCTTTGATATTTAATAATGATTCATTTAATGTAATACGTATACTATGCAAATAAAGTGGTTCTTTTATTGTTAAGCTAATCAATAACCAAACAATTGCGCAAATAATACCTAATAAAAATACCATTTGAATACCGTATTTACTAAATATCCATCCACTTATAGCACTACCACAAGCTACTCCAAAAAATTGACTAGTAGAATAACAACTTATAGCAGTACCTTTATATCCTATAGGCGCTTCTTTACTAATTAATGAAGGTATTAAAGCCTCTAATAAATTGAATGCACAAAAAAATATTTGTATACCAATTAATAATATCCAAAAATTATTGAATAAATTTAATGATAATATCATTGACAACAATATACCTAATATAGAAGTTATAAATGTATATTTTATGCATTGTTTTTCTTCAGACAAAATTATAAATGGAATTGCAATAACAAAAGAAATAAATATGATTATCAAATAAACTTTCCAATGATCTGATGGTAATAATCCAATTTTTTCAAGTTTATTCGGTAAAGTAATAAAAATAGACATTAATAAAGCATGCAAAAAAAAGATGCTAATATTTAATTTAATTAATTTTAAGTTAGTTATGACTTGATAAAAACTATCTTTTAAAAAATTAGTTTCACGATTTATAATTTGATTGTGTTCTTTTGGTACAAAAAATATCATGATAATTATGGATGATATACTGAACAGTACTATACTCCAAAATAAAACATTAATACCAAGTATAGAAGTTATAATTGGACTAACTATTATAGAAATTGCAAAAGCAATTGCAAAATTAATGCCAATGAGTGCCATTGCCTTGCTTAAATGTTGTTCTCTTATTAAATCAGTTAATAAAGCAATCATAACAGAACTAATAGCACCACATCCTTGTAATGCACGACCTATTATAACTGCCCATATAGAATGCTGCGTAGCAGAAATAATACTACCTATAGTTAATAAAATTAAACCAATTAAAATTATTGGTTTACGACCAATACGATCAGATATTAAACCAAATGGAATTTGAAAAATAGATTGCATTAATCCGTAAATACCAATTGCTATACCAATCAAAACTTTATTTGCCCCATTTAATTTCATTCCATAAGTAGTAAGTGCAGGTAACATAGAAAACATTCCTAGCATGCGTAGAGAAAAAATAAGACTTAAAGTCCAAATAGTTCGTAATTCTCTTGAATTAAATTTGTTCATCTTACTCTCTGGTTATATATATCATTAAATTGTATTTAAATTATTATGCTTAGTTAAGATTAACATTAACATTATGATTTTTATATAAAATTTTAATATATATAATAATCAAATTGGTTTTTTCTTACTGTAAGAAAAAAAATTAATTAGAATCTAATGACATCATTAAACTTAATGTAGTAATAACTAGTATTGAAACTATAAATACTTTTTTTGCCCAAACTTGATTATTTGAAGTTTTATATCCTAATAATGATATACTTAACCAAAATAAATTAATTAATAAAGAAACTATCAAAAAAATATATCCTGTATATCCAGTTAAAGTTAACATGAAAGTCATAACTATAAATGCTAGAATATAAAAAATTATATGATTTTTTGCTACATGTATCCCTTTTACTAATGGTAACAATGGAATATTTGCTGTTTGATAGTCTTTAACAAATAATATTGCAATAGCATAGGAATGAGGAATTTGCCATATACTAAACATTATAAATAATATAAATACACAAATATCAATTTTATTAGTTACTGCACAATAACCAATAATAGGAGGTACAGCACCAGAAAAACTACCAACTATAGTACTATAGATCGAATAACGTTTCATATATGCGCTATATATAAAAACATATATAATAAAACCTAAAAAAGCTAAACATGCAGACAAAAAATTAATTTTAGTAAGTAATATGTAAAACCCTAAAATAGCTAATATTGATGCATACATAATACTCAATTTTATTGAAATTAAACCTTTGACTAAAACACGATTTTTAGTCCTTTCCATTTTTCTATCTATATCACGATCTATAATATTATTTAAAATACAACTTGATGCAATTACTAATGCTACACTTAATAATAAATTAATGACAAACATGTAATTAATAATTTTATCTTTTGAAGCTAAAAAATAACCTCCAATAACAGATATTAAATTTCCTAGAATAATCCTTAATTTTATTAATTCTAAATATTTTTTAAACATTAGTGACTGATCATATTATAATTTAAATGCCACATGATCCATAATGAACCTGAAATAATAATAAAAATAATTATCATTGCAAATATGATAGTTATCATATTCCATCCTTGTTCAGATTTAGTATTTAAATGCAAAAAACAAAATAAATGTACCAATATTTGAGATACTGCACAAATTAAAACTATAATACTAATTATAGTTGTGGATACATTATGCAGTATTACAATGCCAAATGAAATAATGGTCAAAATTACAGAAAGAATAAAACCAATTAAATATAAATTGGTTTTTGTTTGTGATGTATCATTTTTTTCGATAAAATGATTCATTACATTACTCCTATTAAATAAACAACTGTAAATACACAAATCCAAATTACATCTAAAAAATGCCAAAAAAGACTAAAACATATAATACGAGTTTTATTAATAGCAATTAAACCGAATTTAAATAGTTGAGCTATCAAAACTAATATCCAAATCAGTCCTGATAATACATGAAAACCATGAGTCCCTACTAATGTAAAAAAACTAGATAAAAAACCACTTTTATTTGGACCAAATCCTTCTTTAATCAATTTATAAAATTCATATACTTCCATACTAATAAAAATAACACCAAATAGAAATGTTAAAAATAACCAATTAATAATAACTATTTTATTTTTTTGGTTATTCATGGAAATTAATACCATGCCACATGTAATTGAACTTATTAATAAAGCAAAGGTTTCTATTAAAACAAAATATAAATCAAAAATATCTTTTCCCTTAGGACCGTGAGCAATATTATTAACCATAACTGAATAAGTTGCAAACAGAGTAGCAAAAATAATACAATCACTCATTAAATAAATCCAAAATCCAAATATTTTATTAGTATCTATATTAGGGATATTAGATTCTATTTCATTCTTAGTTAACATAATTTATACTCATTTTATTTCACTAATTTTATTAAAATATTCTTTTTCATTCTTTATAATTTCATCAACAGATACATAATAATCTGTATTAATATTAAAACTTTTAATAATCAAAGTAATGATCATACCGGAAAAAGATATAATAGCTAACCACCATATATACCAAATTAAAGAAAAGCCTAATGTAGTGGCAAAAAAAGCAATAATTATAGCTGAACTACTGTTTTTAGGCATATGAATTTTTGTATATTTTTTCAATAATTTATTTTTTTTACTTTTTTCTTTCATATCCCAAAATGCATCTCTTTCAAATACATATGGTATAACAGCAAAATTATATGATGGAGGAGGTGATGATATTGACCATTCTAGAGTACGTCCATCCCATGGATCACCAGTATTGTCTATTTGTTTTTTACGATCACGTATAGAAACATAAAACATTATTATTTGACACATTATACCAATTGCAATTATACCTACACCATATGCAGCTATTACTAACATTACATGAAATGCTGGATCTATATTTTGGCTGATTCGACGAGTCATTCCCATAAAACCTAAAACATATAAAGGCATAAAAGCAATAAAAAAACCAATTATCCAAAAAGAACAAGCACGTTTACCCCAAGTTTCATTTAATTTAAAACCAAAAACTTTAGGAAACCAATAAGTAATACCTGCCATACAACCAAATACTACTCCACCAATAATGACATTATGAAAATGCGCAATTAAAAACAAACTATTATGTAATACAAAATCAGCTCCAGGCATTGCTAATAATACACCACTCATACCTCCTATAGAAAAAGTAATTAAAAAACCAATTGTCCATAACATAGATGAATGCATTCTAATGCGACCCTGATACATAGTAAAAATCCAATTAAATATTTTAACACCTGTTGGAATAGCTATAATCATGGTCATAATTCCAAAAAAAGCATTAACATCTGCTCCGGCACCCATTGTAAAAAAATGATGTAACCAAACTACAAATGATAATATAGTAATTGCAATAGTAGCCCATACTAAAGAATCGTAACCAAATAAACGTTTTTTAGAAAAAGTAGATGTTACCTCTGCAAAAATACCAAATACTGGTAAAACTAAAATATAAACTTCTGGATGTCCCCATACCCAAATTAAATTCACATACATCATCATATTACCTCCCATTTCATTAGTAAAAAAATGAAATCCTAGGTAACGATCAAGAGTTAATAATAATAACGTAGTAGCCAATACTGGGAATGCAATTATTATAAGTACATTAGAACATAGAGCAGTCCAAGTAAATACAGGCATTTTAAATAATGTCATACCTGGTGCTCTCATTTTTAAAATAGTAATAAAAAAGTTAATACCTGTTAAAGTACTACCAATGCCAGATAATTGAAGACTCCAAATCCAATAATCTACTCCCACATCAGGACTATATTGCATTTCAGATAATGGAGGATAAGCTAACCAACCTGTTTGAGCAAATTCACCTATACCTAAAGATAAATTAATTAATATAATACCTGTTACAGTGAACCAAAAACTCATACTATTTAAAAAAGGAAAAGCCACATCACGTGCACCAATTTGTAATGGAATAATGATATTAATCAAACCTACTATCAATGGCATAGCTACAAAAAATATCATAATAACACCATGCGCTGTAAAAATTTGATTATAGTGATGTGAATGTAAAAACCCAGTTTTTCCAGGAATAGACGCTATTACTTGTTGTGTTCTCATCATAACTGCATCAGCAAAACCACGTAATAACATTATGAATGCTACAATAATATACATTATACCTATTTTTTTATGATCTAAAGATGTAAGCCATTCTGACCATATATATTTCCATTTTTTTAAATAAGTCACTATAGAAATGATTGACAAACCACACAACATAATGCCTATTAAAGTAGTCATGATAATTGGTTCATGATAAGGTATTGCATTCAATGTTAACTTTCCTAACATTTTATTATTCCTTAAATGATTTAACCAAAATAATATATTAAACTTTATTAGTTAAAATTTTAAATCTTTATTTTTTGCATGATGCATATTAAATTTTGTAATAACTTGTAAGAATATATTTGGATTTATTCTAGAAAAATATTCAACTTTATTATTTTCATTGGGTATAGCTATTTTATTAAAATCATTTATATTATTTATTTCATTTTTAACGTTTTTGACCTTCAATATCCATTCTTGAAATTCTTGATTATTTTTTGTTGCAATCGCTTGAAATTTCATATTAGAAAATCCTGATCCACTGAAATTTGAAGAGATACCATCAAAAATGCCAGGTTCATTTGCTATTAAATTTAATTTTGTTTCCATGCCAGCCATTGCATACATCTGACTTCCTAGTCTTGGAATAAAAAAAGAATTCATAACAGAATTAGATGTAATCTTAAAAGTAATTGGTGTATTTACCGGAAAAACAATTTGATTTATCGTAGCAATTCTTTGTTTTGGATAAATAAATAACCATTTCCAATCTAATGCAATGACATCAATTTCAATTGGTTTTATTGTAGTTGTTACAATAGGTTTACTTGGTTCTAATTTATGAGTAGATTTCCAACTTAAAACACTAAGAAAAAATATAATACATATTGGTACAATCCAAACTATGATTTCTATTGTAGCAGAATGAGACCAATTAGGACTATATTTATTTTTTAAGTTAGATTCTCTATACTTAAAAGCAAAGATTATTGACATCAAAATTGCAGGAATGACTACTATTAACATTACAGCAAAGGAAGTTATTATTAATGAACGTTGTTCTAATGCAATTTGCCCTTTGGGATTTAATAATGCAATATTACATCCATGTACTAATAAAATAGACAGTATAACCAAGACAATATTTATTAAAAAATATTTCCTAAATCTCATTTAATAACAACCTCAACGATAAATACGTGATAATTTTTTTATTTTCATAGTATATTTATTATTTAGTAACAAAAAACGCATTTTTATTGTTAGTAACAAATACTGCTATAAATAAGAATATATAAACATTAAATTTAAATTTTATTAAAATACTCTATTTTTAATATAAAGATGTAATCAATTCTGAATTAAGATTGTATTGCAATATTTATCATATGATTACCATTGGACACGAATACAGTATACATTGTTTTTAAAACTCATTGATTAACTTTTAGCCAACATATTTTATATTCAAGTACAATTTTTTTAAAATATATAAGAATATTAAACAAATATATTATTCTAATCATAATGAAAAAGATAATTATAATAAATTATATAATTTATTATATAAACAACTAAATTATATTGCTAATGATTAATACATATATATTTTAATCAAATAACTAAAACAATATCAAACATATTGCATCATATAGTTGTACCTATGAATTATTTACTGATGAACAAATATTTGTTTAACAAACTACAATTATACTAACATTTAATTAATGTACTCTGTATATTAATATCTTTATTGAGGACAAAAATAATGATTTGCATACAGATAGAAGAAAAATTAAAGTCAGCTTTTGAACCAATATATATTAAAGTATATAATGAAAGTTATAAACACAATGTTCCCGCTGGTTCGGCAAGTCATTTTAAAGTAGTTATTGTTAGTGAACAATTTATAGGTCAACGTTTGTTAGTTCGTCATAGATCTATTTATAGTGAACTTGCAAATGAAATATCAGAACATATTCATGCATTATCTCTACACACTTATACATTAAAAGAATGGCAAGCTCTGCAAGATACTAGTTTGATATCTCCAAATTGTTTGAATTTTAATAATACCTTAATAACAAAATATTAATTAACTAAACGGTCTTTAGATGGACCGTTTTATATTTGTATATAATTATTTAGCATTAAGCATGTTATTTATAGTATATTTATATATAAATATTTTTTAGAGTCAAAAACATGCAAACTTTAATAGAAACTACTAATGATTTAGGTCGTCGTATTACTATTACTATAGATGTGAATAAAATTCATAATGCTGTAAAGAAAGAATTAATTAATATGTCAAAAAAAATGCGGATTAATGGATTTAGAAAAGGGAAAATACCAATAAATATTATGTATCAACGTTATGAAAATTCTGTACGTAAAGATATGATAATTCATCTTATGGAAGATTTATTTATTGATTTTCTTAAAAAGAATAAAATTGATTTGATTGGGATTCCAAATTACATTCCTGGTGAATATAACAAAGATGAAAACTTTCAATATACAGTTGAATTTGAAATATATCCAACAATTCAATTAAACGGATTAGATAATATTCAAATTATAAGACCATTAGTTAAAATTACAGAAATTGATATTGATATAATGATAAATAACTTACGTAGGCAAAAGATAAATTGGATTAAAAGTAATGAATCAGCATCTTTGGAAGATCGTGTTACTATAGATTTTAGTGGTTATATTGATAATAAGAAAATAAGTAATATAACAACTAATAATTTTGTTTTTATTTTAGGAAAAAATAAAATTTTACCTGACTTAGAAGAAGGTATTATTGGACATTATGTTAATGATGACATTATTTTAGACATTACATTTCCAGAAGATTATCATTTAGATGAATTAAAAAATCAAAAAGTAACATTTCATATAACAATAAAAAAAATTGAAAAAGGAATAATGCCTAATTTAGATGAAAATTTTATTAAACAATTTAAAATGCAAAATTATTCAATAAATGATTTTCGTTCTGAAATAAAAAAAAATATGAAACAAGAATTAAAAAATAATATTTACCATAATATTAAAAATCAAATAATTAATAGTCTGATAAAAACAAATAATTTTGCATTACCAACTAAATTAATCGATATTGAAATTAATAAACTATATAATCAAGCTTTACAAAATGGTAAAAATATAAAAGAAAATACATCAATAGAAAAAAAAATATTTGCAAAACAAGCAAAACATAATGTTAAAATTGGATTGTTATTAAATGAAATAATAAAAATATACAAAATACAAGCTGATCAATTAAGCATTAATAATACAATAAAAAAAATAGCATTATCTTATCAAGATCCTCAAAAATTTATTTATTTGTGCAAACAAGATAAAAACATGATAGAAAATATAAAAAATAAAGTACTAGAAAACAAAATAATTGAAATATTATTAACTAAAGCAAAAATTACTGATAAACATACTAATTTCCAAGATTTAATTATTCATGATGAATAATTAAAATTAATATTAAGTGATTAATATAAACATATTAGTTGTATATATATTAAAATACATAAAATTGTTTTAATTTTTATTTACAATAACTAAATGTTATAATAAATAACTCTTACTAAAAGGTGTTCATTGATGCTTTATGACAATAAATGTAATTTTATTATTTCAACTAATAAATTAGTTCCTATGGTAGTAGAACAAACAGTTCATGGTGAAAGATCTTATGATATATATTCACGTCTTCTTAAAGAACGAGTAATTTTTTTAACTGGTCATGTAGAAGATTATATGGCTAATTTAATTGTTGCACAAATGTTGTTTTTAGAGGCAGATAATCCAGAAAAAGATATTTGTTTATATATTAATTCTCCAGGTGGAATAATTACAGCTGGAATGTCTATTTATGATACAATGCAATTTATTACACCAACTATTAGTACTATTTGCATAGGTCAAGCATGTTCAATGGGAGCCTTTTTATTAGCAGCAGGAACTAAAGGAAAACGTTTTTGTTTACCACATGCACGTATGATGATACATCAACCATTAGGAGGTTATCAAGGTCAGGCAACAGATGTTGAAATTCATGCTAGAGAAATTTTAAAAGTAAAGCAATGTATGAATAAATTAATGGCTCAACACACTGGACAATCTCTAAAACAAATTGAAAATGACACAGAACGTGATTATTTTCTGTCTGCACAAGAAGCCTTAGATTACGGACTAATTGATTCAATTTTATCTAATCGTAAATTATCAATATAAATGTTTTGACAATATTGAAATATATTAATTATCATCATAATCACTACAAAATGGTCAAGACGATTAAAAATCGTCGAAAAATTTAATTAGAGGTTTAATAATGACAGATAATCGTGAACATGGTTTAGACAATTTAATTTACTGTTCTTTTTGTGAAAAAAATCAAAATGAAGTACGCAAATTAATAGCCGGCCCATCAGTGTATATCTGCGATTGTTGTGTTGATCTTTGTAAAAAAATGATTCAAGAAGAAAATCAAGAAAATCCCGTAGAACATAAACTTTGTACAATACCTACACCACATAAAATTAGTCATTACCTTGATAATTATGTAATAGGACAAGAAATAGCAAAAAAAGTGCTATCAGTAGCAGTTTATAATCATTATAAACGATTATATAATCATACCTGCGATAATAGTGAAAAAATTGAATTAGGCAAAAGTAATATATTGCTTATCGGTCCTACAGGTAGTGGCAAAACATTATTAGCAGAAACTTTAGCAAGGTTATTAAAAGTGCCTTTTGTTATAGCAGATGCAACTACATTAACTGAAGCAGGATATGTAGGTGAAGATGTAGAAAATATTATACAAAAATTATTGCAAAAATGCAATTTTGACATCGAAAAAGCTCAAACAGGAATTATATACATAGATGAAATTGATAAAATATCACGCAAATCAGATAATCCATCTATTACTAGAGACGTATCTGGTGAGGGAGTACAACAAGCATTACTAAAATTAATAGAAGGTACTATAGCATCCATTCCACCACAAGGTGGAAGAAAACATCCTCAGCAAGAATTTATCCAAATTGATACTTCAAAGATTCTGTTTATATGTGGAGGAGCTTTTTCTGGATTAGATAAAGTAATTGAGAAACGTGTTGAAATAAATTCAGGAATAGGTTTTAATGCTGATATTAATTATAAATTTAAAAAAAATACTAAAGATAAATTACTTTTACAATGTGAACCAGAAGATTTGATTAAGTTTGGTTTAATTCCAGAATTTATCGGACGTTTGCCTATTATTGCAATATTAAATGAATTAAACGAAAATAATTTAATTGAAATTCTTCATGAACCAAAAAATGCATTAATAAAACAATATAAAGCTTTATTTCAATTAGAAGGAATAGAACTAGAATTTCATGATAATGCATTAAGTTCAATTGCTAAAAAAGCTATAAAACGTAAAACTGGTGCACGTGGTTTAAGATCGATTATTGAAGATACATTATTAGATATCATGTATGATAGTCCATCAATAAAAGGGTTAAAAAAGATATTAATTAACCAATCAGTTATAGATACAAACTCAAAACCTATATTAATTCATGATAATTCTGATATAATTAGCAAATAACTTCTACACAAAGTACAAATTATTGTTTAAAATTTTTTTAAAAATCACTTATTTTTCTTACTAGATTTAATATTGAATGTCATGCAATAATCCCCATATACTTGTATATCTACGGGATTTATACTACATTAATGTAAAATAAACTTAAGTAGTTCCCTTTATTATCTAATAATTTTAATATTAAGAGAGAGCTCTATGAACCATGAGCATTCTGAAGGCATTGAAATACCCGTTTTGCCATTACGAGATGTCGTAGTTTATCCACATATGGTAATTCCGTTATTTGTTGGTCGGGAAAAATCAATTCGTTGTCTTGAAGCTGCAATGGGTCAAGATAAAACTATTATGTTGGTTGCACAAAAAGAAGCTTCAATGGATGAACCTGGCATTAATGATCTCTTTTCAGTAGGAACTATTGCATCCGTTTTACAAATGCTTAAATTACCAGATGGGACTATTAAAGTTCTTGTAGAAGGTTTGCAACGTGCACATATAACCATGCTATCAGATAATGGGAATCATTTTGTTGCACAAGCTAAATATTTAGTGTCACCTGCAATTGAACAGAAAATACAAACAGTATTAGTAAGAACTACGATAGATCAATTTGAAGGTTATATTAAACTTAACAAAAAAATTCCTCCAGAAGTATTGACTTCTTTAAATACCATTGAAGATGCAGCTCGTTTATCTGATATAGTTGCAGCACATATTCCTTTAAAATTAGGTGATAAACAGTCAGTATTAGAGATGTCAGATGTTAATGAACGTTTAGAATACTTAATGGCGATGATGGAATCTGAAATAGATTTACTTCAAATAGAAAAACGTATTCGTAATCGTGTTAAAAAACAAATGGAAAAAAGTCAGAGAGAATATTATCTAAATGAACAAATCAAAGCAATTCAAAAAGAATTAGGTGATATGGATGATCATCCTGACGAATATGATTCTTTAAAACAGAAAATTGATATTGCAAAAATGCCAGTAGAAGCACGTGAAAAATCTGAATCTGAATTACAAAAATTAAAGATGATGTCACCTATGTCAGCTGAAGCAACAGTTGTTCGTGGTTATATTGATTGGATGATTCAAGTTCCATGGAGTGCAAGAAGCAAAGTAAAAAAAGATTTATATCAAGCTCAAAAAAAATTAGATTTAGATCATTATGGTCTTGAACTTGTTAAAGATCGTATATTAGAATACCTTGCAGTACAAAGTAGAATTAATAAAATTAAAGGTCCAATTTTATGTTTAGTGGGACCTCCTGGAGTTGGTAAAACCTCATTAGGACAATCTATTGCTAAAGCAACAGGACGTAAGTATATTAGAATGGCACTTGGTGGAGTACGTGATGAAGCAGAAATTCGTGGTCATCGTCGTACATATATTGGTTCCATGCCTGGTAAAATCATTCAAAAAATGGTAAAAACTAAAGTTAAAAATCCTCTGTTTTTATTAGATGAAATAGATAAAATGTCTTATGATATGAGAGGAGATCCGGCATCTGCTTTATTAGAAGTTCTTGACCCAGAACAAAATAATACTTTTAATGATCATTATTTAGAAGTTGATTATGACTTGTCCGATGTTATGTTTGTTGCAACTTCTAATTCTATGAATATTCCAGCAGCATTGTTAGACCGCATGGAAGTAATTCGTCTATCAGGTTATACTGAAGATGAAAAACTTAACATAGCAAAAAAATATTTATTACCTAAACAAATTAAATTAAATGCTTTAAAAATAAGTGAAATTTCAATAGATGATAATACAATTTTATCTATTATTAGATATTATACACGTGAAGCTGGTGTGCGAAACTTAGAACGTGAAATTTCTAAAATTTGTCGTAAAGTTGTGAAATTATTGTTAACCAATAAATCTAAAAATAATGTGTTAATTAATGTTAAAACTTTAAAAAAATTTCTTGGAGTACAACGATTTGATTATGGTCGTGCTCAAAATCAAAATAGAATAGGCCAAGTAATTGGATTAGCATGGACAGAAGTTGGAGGAGAGCTTCTAACAATAGAAACAGCTTGTGTACCTGGTAAAGGAAAATTTACTTATACTGGTTCTTTAGGTGAAATTATGCAAGAATCTATTCAAGCTGCATTAACAGTAGTACGCACATATGCAAAAATATTAGGCATAACAAGAGATTTTTATGAAAAAAGCGATATTCATGTGCATGTTCCAGAAGGAGCAACACCTAAAGATGGACCAAGTGCTGGTATTGCAATGTGTACTGCATTAGTATCTTGTTTAACATCTAATCCAGTGAAAGCTGATGTAGCGATGACTGGTGAAATTACTTTACGAGGACATATTCTTCCTATTGGTGGTTTAAAAGAAAAACTGTTAGCTGCACATCGTGGTTATATTAAAACCGTATTAATTCCAGATGATAATGTTAGAGATTTAGAAGAAATACCTAAAAACATAGTTTCTAACTTAAATATTTGTCCTGTTAAACATATAGATGAAGTGTTTAGTTTAGCTTTAGAAAATAAATATAAAATTGATTAATACGAATATGCATATAATATATAAAATATTTTATATCTCTATTGCTTGTTTAAATAAATAAAAAGGTAGAGAAAGTGAATAAATCAGAATTAATTAATAAGATTGCTTTAAATGCTGATGTATCTAAATTAATAGCAAGCAAAATATTAAATGCTTTTATTGAATCTATATTTAGTGCATTAAAAGACGGAGATGAAGTTGTTATAATGGGATTTGGTACATTTTCTGTACGAAAAAGAGCATCTCGTGTAGGTCGCAATCCTCAAAATGGAAAAGAAATTATTATTCCTGCAGGTAAGATACCTGGATTTCGTGCAGGTAAAAATTTAAAAAACGCTATAAATCAATAATTGAATTACAATTGCTATATTTTATTATTTTGTATTACATCTTATTAAGATATTTTAAATATAGTAAATCTTGTATTTTCATATAGATGTTTTGGAATTTTATTAGATATGATGGATAATTTAAATAAGCCATCAAAGATAACTTTCATTAAAGTTACTTTGGTTATTGTAATATTAGTTTTTGTTCTGTCTAATATAGGAATATACTTAATTCGTGACAATGATGTTAACTATTCAGTTAAAGTTAATAATGAAAAAATCAGGTATGAACAAGTAGAACAAGCTTTTGATGAAGAACTAAAACATCAACAAAATATGCTGGGCAATTTATTTTACAGGTTAATACATAATACTAATTATTTAAATGCTATGCATAAAAAAGTATTAGATAATTTAATTAACAGTGTACTTTTTAGTCAGTATATACACGATTTTCATTTTACAATAAGTGATGATCAGATAAAACAAGTGATTTTAAGTCAAGAAGTTTTTCAAGATGAAAATGGTATATTTAGTAATAGTAAATATAAAGATTTTATACATCAATCAGGATTAACTGCTAACCAATACGTGGAATTGTTACGTGATAGATTGTCTTTTTTGCATGTAGTGAACTCCATATCTAACAGTGATTTTATATTAAAAAGTGAAATTAATAAAATAGTTGATTTGATTTCTCAAAAACGTATTATTAATACAGCAGTAATTAATGTTGATTCTTTGACAAAAAAACAAAAAATTACTGATGCTGAATTGCATAATTACTATGAATTGCATAAAAATACATTCATAGTTCCAGAAAATATTCGTATTGATTATATTCATTTAAATTTAGATAAATTAAAACCTCCTCATATAAATGAATCTGAAATTAATGATTGGTATCATAATCACAAACAAGATTATTCTATACCAGAAGTAAATCATTACAGTGTTATTCAAACTAAAAATAAAAAAGATGCAGATAATATTTTAAACCAATTAAAACATGGTGCTGATTTTAAAAAATTAGCTAAATTACATTCAACTGATTTAATTACAGCAAGCAAAGGAGGAGATTTAGGTTGGTTAGAACCATCTATTTTATCACAATTTACAAAAACAATAACACTAAATAAAAAAGGACAAATATCAGATGTTATTAATTCATCTATTGGTTTTTTAATTTTGCGTTTAGATGATTTAGGAATTAAAAAATTTACACCATTATTAGAAGTTCGTGATTTTATCATCAAAAAACTACAAAAACAAAAAGTTATTGCATTATTTTTTGATCTTCAAAAAATAATTAGCAGAGAAGCGCATAATCATAATGATTCTTTATCAATTGCACAAAAAATGTCTGGTTTAAATTTAACGAAAACTGGTTGGTTTGATCTTAATCATATACCTAAAGAATTAAATATTGATGACATAAAAAATGTTATTTATAATATGGTAGAATCAATAAAGAAAAAAAATCTTTTAACAGGAGAAAGAAATTCTGAATTATTAAAAATAGATAATAATAATTTATTAGTATTTCGCATTAGTAATTATAAAAAAGCAGTTATAAAAAGTTTTAAAGAAGTAAAATTAAATATTGCTCATATTATAAAACATATAAAAGCAAAACGAGAAGCACAATTATTGGCAAACAAATTTATTTATAATCAAAAACATAAAAATAATAAATTATTTTTTCCCAATATAGTGTTTAAAAAGAGCAAAATTCTTGATAGAAAAAATAAAGACGCAATAGTTAAAACAGTATTTAGACTTAAATTACCATCTATTAATAATCCATCTTGGGGGATAGCAGAAGATTTAAAAGGTAATATAGTATTAATTATGTTAAAAAAAGTAATACCTGGTACAATGACAAAAGAAGAAATTAATAAAATTTGTATAATTCTGCTTCAGAAACAAAATAAAATTATTTTTGATAACATAATAAAAAATATTAGGAAAAATGCAAAAATTACATATAACTTTTAATTACAATTAAAATTAACTTAAGTATTTTTTTAAAATTACTACCATCATATCATGCTAATTTGCATTACTCATTATTTGATTAATTTACAATGCAATAAATACAGCTAATATTATTCATAACATTACTATAATAAGTTATGTTTTATTGCTATATAAATTATTATATATACAAAATTTTTAAATTTAAGCGTTAATTAATATCTTTTTTTAGCCAATAGTAATTTAATAATCTCTCTTTACAAAATAACATGTTTTATAATATACATAAATATAGTTTATATATCATGTCTATTCTCGTATGTTAATGAATAATAATATTAAAATTAATTACTTTATTTAATTTAATTAAATATTTGAATTACATTTAATTACTTTGCAATATTTTGTTTACTAAATATTTTAAATATTAATATATAATATAAATTATTAACATAATAATTTATATTTAACACATGCTATTTATACACATACATAATATGTAAATTTAAGTTATTGTTAATATATAAAAATTCTGATGCAAATATATTTAATATGCTGATCTTATTTATAATTAAGATATCCAATATCTTGGATGTTTTTTCATGATATCTTAAGTAAATGTCATTAAAATATTTAAAATATAAAGATAAAAATTTAATTATCTATATTTCTTTGATTACGAAAATATTGAGAATAATCTGGTGCAATTATTTATTCAATTGAGTTGGTATTTTATAAGTGAATGGAAACGGTATTTAGGTGCAATTATTTTATTAATTATCATTGCTTTGATGCAATTAATTCCACCATATGTAGTTGGAATAGTAATAGATGGTGTTACATCTCGAAATATAAGCACAAAATCTATTTTTTTTTGGCTTGCTTTTATATTAATAACTGCAATGATAATTTATTTATTAAGATATATTTGGCGTATTTTATTATTTGGTGCATCCTATAAATTAGCTATTGAATTACGAGAAAAATTTTATCGACAATTAAGCATAGAACAATCATTTTTTTATTTAAAATACCGAACAGGAGATCTTATTTCTCGTGCTATACATGATATAGATCGTGTAGTATTTGCTGCTGGTGAAGGTGTATTAACTTTAGTAGATTCTATGGTCATGAGTTTTATAGTATTTATCACTATGATTACTAAAATAAATGTCTATTTGACTTTAATATCTCTAATACCCATGCCAATTATGGCATTAATTATCAATCGTTACGGCTATTTATTAAATAGATCTTTTAAATTAGCTCAAATTTCATTATCTACTATTAATGATTTTGTTCAAGAAAGTTTAACAAGCATTCGCATGATTAAATCATTTGGTATAGAAAAATATAAATTAAAACAATTTTCTACTATCGTAAATGAAGTAAGCAAAAAAAATTTAAGTGTTAGTAAGGTAGATGTTTTATTTGATCCAACTATTTATATTACTATTGGTTTATCACATTTTTTAGCTATCAGTATAGGAAGTTGGTTAGTATGGAATAGTCAAATGAGTTTAGGACAATTAACTCGTTTTATCATGTATTTAGGTCTAATGATTTGGCCAATGTTAGCGTTAGCCTGGATGTTTAATATTGTTGAAAGAGGAAGAGCTTCCTGGAATAGAATACAATCTTTATTAAAAGATAATTCTATAAATATAAACAATAATAACATATTATCTAATGAGATTGGAATTTTACGAATTGCAATTAATAATTTTTATTATCCTCATACACTTAAACCGACTTTAAATAAAATTAAATTTAAATTAAAACCTGGTGAAATATTAGGTTTATGTGGTCCTACTGGCAGTGGAAAAACTACTTTAATTAACTTAATTCAATGTTATCTTAAAATTCAAAAAGGAGATATATCCTACAATAATTTATCTTTAAAAAAAATAGATCTAAATAGTTGGAGAAGACGTTTAGCTGTAGTAAATCAAATACCATTTTTATTTTCAGGTACTATAGCAAATAACATAGCACTAGGAAAACCTAATGCTACTTATCAAGAGATTCAACAAGTTGCAAAAATTGCTTGTGTGCATGATGATATTTTGCTTTTAAAAAATGGATATGACAGTGAAGTTGGTGAAAAAGGAATATTGTTATCTGGAGGACAAAAACAACGCATAACTATTGCTAGAGCTTTATTATTAAACCACGAAATTTTAATTTTAGATGATTCAATGTCATCTATTGATAGCTATACTGAAAAAAAAATTTTAAACAATTTAAAATTTTGGATCAAAGAACATACATTAATAATTATTTCACATCGTTTATCAAATTTTATTCATGCTAATAATGTAATTGTTTTACATAAAGGGGAAATAATACAAAGAGGCAATCATAATTTGCTTATACAAACATCAGGTTGGTATAAAGATATGTATTGCCAACAATTAGAAACGGCTTTATATGATAATCCATTATATAATGGAGAACCGCATGTATAAAATCAAAAATTGGGGATGCATTTTAAAACGCTTAATAAATTATAGTAAATATTGGAAAAAATCTTTAATAATTGCAATTATCATATTATGTATAGCTGTAATTACTGAAATTAGTGGACCTATATTAGTAACCTATTTCATTGACCATGGTATCGCAAAACATAAAATATCATATCAATTAGTATTGATATTTACAATAACTTTTATATTTTTACAAATAATTTCAGGATTATTACATTATTTGCAAGCCATTCTATTTAATAGAATATCTATAAATATAATACAAAAATTACGATTAGATTTAATGCAAATAGCACTTTTTCAACCAGTTATTAACTTTGATACTAATCATACTAGTCAAATAATTTCACGTATTATAAGCGATACTGAAATGGTTCGAGATCTATATGTGATTGTTATAGCCACTATCTTAAGAAGTACAACATTAATTATTGCTATGATTATTGCTATGTCTATATTAGATTGGAAAATGGCATTAGTAGTTATGTTTATTTTACCCATAATATTATTAGTTATGATGATTTATCAATATTATAGTACACCGATTGCTCGTCGCATTAGACATTATCTTGCTGAAATTAATAACATTTTTCACGAAGTTATTATTGGGATGAATGTAATTCAACAATTCAATCAACAAGATAATTTCAGTTATCGTATAAACAAAATCAGCAAGTTACATTATATAGCACGTATGGATATATTACGTTTAGATGGGTTGTTACTGCGTCCAATGTTTAGTTTATTCTCTGCTGTTATATTGTGTGGATTATTAACATTATTTAGCTTTTATACACATAGTATTGTTAAAGTAGGTATAATTTATGCTTTTATTGCTTATCTTGGAAGACTTAATGAACCACTTATTGCGCTTACTACACAACAAGCTATATTACAACAAGCAATAATTGCTGGAGAACGTATCTTTGAATTAATAGATCTAAAACCACAAAAATATGGACATGATAATTTGCCTTTAAAATCTGGAAGTATAACAATACAAAGATTAAATTTTTCATATTGTAGAGATAAAAAAATATTAATTAATATTAATTTAAAAATTGCATCATACAGTTTTATAGGTATCGTTGGATGTACTGGCAGTGGTAAAAGCACTCTTGCTAATCTCATTATGGGTTATTACCCAATAACCTCTGGGAATATTTATATAGATAATCGTTCTATTAATAAATTAAGTCATTCTGTTCTTAGAAAAGGTATTGCAATTGTTCAACAAGATCCTATAATATTAGCTGATACTATATTTGTAAATATAAGTTTAGGTAGAAATATTAGTGAAAAAATAATTTGGAATGTATTAGAACAAGTGGAACTTATAAATGTAGTTCGTTCCATGTCTCATGGGATTTATACTAAATTAAATGAACGAGGTAATAATTTATCAGTTGGCCAAAAACAATTATTATCACTAGCACGTGTATTAGTAACATCTCCGAAAATTATTATTTTAGATGAAGCTACTGCTAATATTGATTTTGGTACTGAAAAAGCTATTCAAAAAGTAATACGTTCTATTAGAAAATATACAACATTAATAGTAATAGCTCATAGACTTTCTACCATAATAGAAGCTGATAATATTTTAGTATTACATTCAGGGCAAATAGTGGAAAATGGCAATCATAAACAATTATTAAAAAAACAAAATTATTATTGGCGTATGTGTAATAATATGTAAAATATCAAATATCATAATTATTAAAAAAATAATTTTAATAATGAATAATTAATGATGATTAAATTTTTAATATCATGTATTATAAATTATTGCTAATGATATTAGTATTGACAATGTCCTTATTGGCTGTCCTGCAAGTGTTATTTATGAATTCGATCAGGTCTGGAAAGAAGCAGTCGTAATAAATGATTCTTGAGTCAGGATTTAGCTAGTAGGGGCACCTGATACCCCCTTACTAAATAATGAAATATATTTCTATTGCATGATCATGTTTATTTGGATAAACATTATTATACTATTATTAGAGATAATAAATAAGACTATATATTTAAATATAAAAATTACTAATGATAAAAAACAAAACTAACGCACAAATTTCCATACACAACTAGGAACTTTATCATACAATGTATTCATTGTGAGTTCAGCTAAACGATGATCAGCTGCTGAATAAAATATTACTAATTCATTATCAGATAATTTATATTTATTATTTTCTATAATTCTATCAAGAGTATCTATCGAACGACAACGTCTTAATTTCATCAAATAATCGTTTTTTGTTAGATGTTTGTTCATAAATAAAACCATTTTAGATAGTATGTATTATCATAAGATCATCAAAATAAATACTTTTGTTCTGTAAATTATTTAATTATGTTTTATAACTTAATTAAATTCAATAAAAATAAAGCACTTAAATTAATCATTTAATGATTTTTACAATTTAATTATTATTGCAATATAATAAAAATTATTTAATACATTGTATTAAATAAATATATGCCTTTATATAAAGTATAATTATATATGTATAAGATATACAATTTATTTTAATGAAATAATTTAGTTGTTGAGATTGTATAATTAATTTCTTAGTTATAAAATATATAAAGTAATTCATTTTACAAAAATAATGATATATTTATTCGTTAGATATAATTTATGCAAAATTAAATAATTATTATATTAATATTGTAATACTACATTTAATATTCTATATCATAAAAAATAAGTACATGTAGTGTATCTATAAAATTTATTTAAATGTGAAATCTAATTGAAAAACAGAATCAATTAGGTATAATTTTATTTAAGTTATTTCAATAATATTTGCTTTTTAAAATGGTATATAAAGTACTTGCTAGAAAATGGCGTCCACAAAAATTTTGTGATGTAATAGGCCAAGAACATGTATTAAAAGCTTTAATAAATGGGTTATCTTTAGGTAGGATTCATCACGCTTACTTATTTTCAGGAACTAGAGGAATAGGAAAAACCACTATAGCACGTCTTCTAGCTAAATCTCTTAACTGCATGATTAAAATTACACCTGAACCATGCAATACATGTAATAGCTGTATTGAATTTATAAAAGGTAATTTTATCGATCTGATTGAAATTGATGCAGCGTCTAAAACTAAAGTAGAAGATATAAGAGATATACTGGATAATGTTCAATATGCTCCAACACATAGTAGGTTTAAAATTTATTTGATAGATGAAGTACATATGTTATCTCGTCATAGTTTTAATGCTTTATTAAAAACTTTAGAAGAACCACCTTCACATGTTAAATTTTTACTTGCTACCACTGAACCAAATAAATTACCAGTAACTATTTTATCACGTTGCTTAACATTTTATCTTAAAGTTTTAACTATCAACCAAATTAATCAACAAATAGAATTTATTTTAAAACAAGAAAACATTATTAGCGAACCAACTGCAATTAAAGTGTTATCTAATGCAGCTGATGGAAGTATGAGAGATGCATTAAGTATCACAGATCAAGCTATTGCTATTGGAAATGGCGAAATAACACTTACAAATGTAAATAATATGTTAGGAATCATGAATGATGAATATTTATTAGATTTAGTGGAAACATTACTTAATGGTAACTTTAAAAAGGTAATGGATCTATTGCATGAAGCTGAATTACATTGTGCCGATTGGGAAAAAATTCTTGTTGGTATATTATATATATTTCATCGCATGATGATGATTCAAGTTTTACCATGTTCATCAGAAAGTCATAAAGATAACTACACAATTCGTCTCATTCAATTAGCACAGATAATATCTCCTGACATATTACAGCTTTATTATCAAATAGTATTAATGGGACGTAAAGATTTATTGATTACTCCTAATCAAAAAATGGGAATCGATATAACTCTATTGCGATTATTAGCATTTAAGCCTAATTCCAATTTAAATACAACAAATAAATCTCATTTTTTCTCAGAATAATCAATTCACTACCAATATCATTTATAAATTTAAATAAATAGTAAATACATCTAACTCAAAAAAGATAGTATTAATAAACACGCCTATCATATAAATATATATGAATATAATTTAATAAAACGTTTGTGTTGCTAAAATCAATAATTTAATCATATAATTAAATTATTGATATTTCTTTAAATTTTTATTAAAAACTTTAAATTAAACTTTTCATATTTTAATGAAACTTATTTATTGATATTTAATAAATCAAGACTTTATATCTAATTTTTTGTATAATATATCAAATAAAACACTACACTAACGTTCATGTTATATATGTATATATAATTATATTAATATGAAATTATTCATTGAGAGAAATTTATGTTTGATAAAAGTGGACTTAACAATTTAATGAAACAAGCTAAACAAATGCAAGATACCATGTCTAAAATTCAAGAAGAAGTAGCTAAAATAGAAGTAACCGGTGAATCAGGTGCCGGATTAGTTAAAGTTACTATTAATGGTTCTTATAATTGCAGAAAAGTTGAAATTTCTGCAAATTTATTTGAGGAAGATAAAGATATGTTGGGAGATTTAATTGCAGCAGCATTTAATGATGCAGCTCGTCGTATTAATGATATTCAAAAAAATAAAATGTCCGGTTTATCTTCTAACATATCACTTCCATTTGGATTGCAGACATCAAATTAAATTGATAAAGAAAATTTTAATATAAATAATTTAATTAATTAAATATAATCAATTAACAATAATTTTAATAAATTAATATAATTTATAAATGATTTTTCCATATTGTTGACTTTTATATAATATCAATTGTATTGAGGTAATAATTATAATGAAAGGACAAGAGACTTACAGTTTTCAATCGGAAGTAAAACAATTACTACATTTGATGATTCACTCTTTATATTCGAATAAAGAAATTTTTTTACGTGAATTGATTTCTAATGCATCAGATGCAGCAGACAAATTACGTTTTCATGCACTTTCTGATCCCAATTTATATGAGAATGATAATGAATTATATGTACGTATTGCAACTAATAAAGATAAACGTACTATTACAATATGCGACAATTGCATTGGATTAACTCGTGAAGAAGTAATTAATAATATTGGAACTATTGCTAAATCTGGTAGT
Source organism: Pantoea sp. Brub (assembly GCA_016642085.1). Taxonomy (GTDB): domain Bacteria; phylum Pseudomonadota; class Gammaproteobacteria; order Enterobacterales; family Enterobacteriaceae; genus Pantoea_C. Next base: position 53,660 of record VOQV01000005.1, read on the forward strand.
AAAGAGTTTTTAAAATCAATATCCTTAGAACATTCTAAAAATAGGCAAATTATTGGTCAATTTGGTGTTGGTTTTTATTCAGCATTTATTGTCGCTGATAAAGTTTCTCTGCGCACAAGATCAGCTGGTTTACCTAAAGATAAAGGTGTGTTTTGGGAATCAAATGGTGAAGGTGAATATAGTATTGCAAATATTGAAAAAATTGATAAAGGCACAGAAATTATTTTACATTTACGTAAAGGGGAAGATGATTTTCTTGAAGAATGGAATCTTCGTCGCATAATTAGTAAATATTCTGATCATATTGAATTACCTATAGAACTTCAAATTGAAGATAAAAAAAACAATACAATTACATGGGAAAAAGTCAATAAAGCTCAAGCTTTGTGGACTCGCAAAAAATCTGAAATTACTGAGACAGAATATATTGAATTCTATAAACATATATCTAATGACTTTCAAGATCCTATAATATGGAGTCATAATTATGTAGAAGGAACACAAGAATACATTAGCTTACTTTATGTTCCATCACATGCACCATTTGATATGTGGAATCGTGAGTCTCAACAAGGTATAAAATTATATGTTCAACGTATTTTCATAACAGATGATGCTAAACAATTTATGCCTAACTATTTAAGGTTTATAAAAGGATTAATTGATTCTAATGATTTACCACTTAATATTTCACGTGAAATGTTACAAGATAATCATATAACCAAGAATTTACGTAACGCATTAACTAAACGTGTTATTCAAATGTTAGAAAAATTATCTATTGATAATAATGAAAAATACCAAACTTTTTGGAAAGAATTTGGTCTAGTTTTAAAAGAAGGTCCAGCAGAAGATAATGTAAATCAGCAAACTATTATTAAATTACTGCGTTTTTCATCAACAATAAATACAAATTCTGAACAAACTGTTTCTTTAGCAGATTATGTTACAAGAATGAAAGATGATCAAAATCATATATATTATATTACTGCAGATAGTTATGCTGCAGCTAAAAATAGTCCACATTTAGAGTTATTTAATCAAAAAAATATAGAAGTATTATTATTATTTGATCGAATAGATGAGTGGATGATGAGTTATATCACTGAATTTAATGGGAAAACTTTTCAATTAATTAGCAAAACAAATGATTCTTTAAATAAATTAGTAGATAAAAAAATTGAAGATCAAAAAAAAGCTGAAGAGATATTTAAACCTTTTATAATGCGCGTTAAAAATTTGCTAGAAAATAAAGTAAAAGAAGTACGTTTAACTCACCGTCTTACTGATACACCAGCTATAGTTACTACTGATTCAAATGAAATGACAACGCAAATGGCAAAATTGTTTGCAGCAGCAGGTAAAGAGTTACCAGAAGTTAAATATATATTTGAAATAAATCCTGAACATCCAATTATAAAAAATATTATAAATATGGAGAATGAAAATTCTTTTAAAAAATGGATTGAATTATTATTAGATGAAGCTTTATTAATAGAATGTGGTAGTTTAGAAGATCCAAATAAATTCATTCATACAATTAATCAATTATTAATAAATTAACAATAAAAGCTGGTTATGTGTGCCAGCTTTTATATGTACATATAATCATATACAATAAGCATTATTTATTTAAATATTAAATATTTAAATAAATAATGCTTATTGTATATGATTAATTATTTATACATTTTAAATAAAAACTAACTATAAGTGAATGTTCTCAATATCTATTATTTACTTATTAATATTCGTAAAAATTATTATTTTAAATTTATCAAATAATCATATGGTTATAAAAATTACATCATATATATTATTTAATATATAATGAAAATTTATACAAATGATTTTTATTCTAGTTGCGATATATACATTTTATGGTAAATAATAAGGAAATTAACATTATGCGTATTATTTTACTTGGAGCTCCTGGAGCAGGTAAAGGTACACAAGCTCAATTTATTGTTAATAAATATGATATTCCAAAGATCTCCACTGGAGATGTTTTAAGAACAATAGCAAAAAAAGATAATAAAAATAAAAGCTCAATTACAAATATTATAAATTCAGGTAAATTAGTGAATGATAATATTATGATATCTATAGTAAAAGATCGCATTAGTCAAAATGATTGTAACAAAGGTTTTTTATTAGACGGTTTTCCTCGTACGCTTTCTCAAGCTAATGCTATTGCAGAATCTGGTATAAAGATTAATTATGTATTAGAACTTGTTGTTCCAGATGAATTAATTATCAATCGCATATCAGGACGTAGAATACATTTGTTATCAGGTCGTATTTATCATGTTAAATTTAATCCACCTAAGTTCAAAAATAGAGATGATATAACAGGTGAAGAATTAATTACACGCCCAGATGATCAAGAAAATGTCATAATAAAGCGTTTGCAAGTATATCATAAAAGCCAAATACCTATTACAAATTTTTATAAAAAAGAAGGACAGGCAGGCAATATTAATTATTATAAAATAGATGGTACTAAAACTTTAAAAGAAATCAATTCAGAAATAGATAAAATTCTTTCTTAAGAATTTTATCATGTAATAAGCATTTATGATCATGCTATAACGAATACTGCAAATAACAATGAGAAATATGTTAAATATTGTTTAAATAAAATACATATTTTTTAAAAAATATTAAAATATAATATATAAAAATTCATTATACAGATTTATTTTTCGTAGTTATATAGGCTACAGATATATTTTTTATGCATTACAATACTGTTGACTATATTTGATATTATTAAATCTTATGTTTAAAATAAATAAATATTAGTTTTATCATTATTTATAGTCTAATAAATATAGCAAATATCAACATAATTGCTATTTACATATAATATTTATAATACTTACTTTTCACTATAAATAAATATTATTATAATTAACATTCATTTAAATTAAAATTTTTTATATCATTGTTTAATATATTTAATATACGGTTAGCTATTTCTCTTTCTCCCATTATAACTTGATTAGCTCCTCGTTCCATAATATAATCAACTTCATCATCATAGTGAGCACGTGCAATAATTTCTATTTCACTATATTTTTTCCTAGTTGCAGTAACTATTTCTCCTGCTTCATATCCATTAGGAATAGTGATTAATAACCACCGTGCATATTTTAAATTTGTAAGATTCATTATATTTTCATCAGTACCATTTCCTAATACTGTAATAATGTTTCGTTTTCGCAAATTTTCAACTATTGAACGAGAATTTTCTACTATTACTAATGGTATTTTTATCTGATCAAGTTTATCTCCTAAAACACTACCAACACGACCATAACCTATCATAACTACATGATTACAAATATTTGTTAATTTTTTTTGCTGTTTTTCAGTTAATTTACCCAATATATCTTCTTGAATTTTATGATTAATTTTATCTAAATATTTTTCCATTAAAGTAAATATTATAGGATTGATGATAATCGATATAATCGATGCAGCTAAAATGAAATTGCGAATTTCATTGCTTAATATGCCTAAAGAAATACCTAATCCTGTTAATATAAAAGAAAATTCACCGATTTGAGCTAAACTAACTGAAATAGTTAATGCAGTTTTACGTGAATGACCTAATAAGATAACCAGAAACCAGGCAACTATTGATTTTCCAATTATAACAATAGTTAAAGCACTTAAAACTGCTAATGGTTGTTTAATTATAATAGTTGGATTAAATAACATTCCAACTGATACAAAAAATAATACAGCAAAAGCATCACGTAATGGTAAAGTATCCTTAGCTGCACGATGACTTAATTCTGATTCATTCAGTACCATTCCAGCAAAAAAAGCTCCAAGTGCAAAAGAAATATTAAAAAGTTTTACTGCTCCAAATGCTACGCCTAATGCTAAAGCAAGAACTGCTAAAGTAAATAATTCACGAGAACCAGTACTAGCACTTTTTGCTAATATCCAAGGAATAACTTTACGACCTACTATAATCATTAAAGCTATGAAAGTCATAATTTTACTAATTATCCAAATAAGATCAATTGTTAATAATTTTATACTATTATTAGTATGTGACATACTAACTATTACTGGTAATAATACTAATGTGAGTACCATAACTATATCTTCAACAATTAACCAACCAATAGCTATTTGACATCTCTTAATGTTAATTAACTTTCTTTCCTCTAATGTACGCATTAATACAACAGTACTTGCTGTTGATAAAGATAAACCAAATATTAAACCAGTAGTCCATAACCAATGCATGACCCATGATAATATTATTCCTAATAAAGTAGACATAACTATTTGAGCAATAGCTCCTGGAATAGCAATATTTTTTACTACTAATAAATCCATTAATGAAAAATGCAAACCAATACCGAACATAAGCAAAATAACACCTAATTCTGCTAATTCTGGAATTAAATTGGTATCTGCAATAAAACCAGGAGTAAAAGGTCCAGCAAGTATTCCTGCTATTAAATAGCCTACTAAAGGAGAAATTTTTAAACGATTAGCTAACATTCCTAATATAAAAGCTAAAATAAATACTCCAACAATAGTACTAATTAATGATGTTGATTGATGCATGAATAATTTCCTTTTTGATGAGGATTGATTGTATTAATGCAATTGAATATTTGTATTGATATAGATGTTGTCAAATAAACATCTTTTATATTTCATATGAAATATAATTTAATTAGATTTACTATTTTGATATTGGATAATATTGTCATTTATAAAATCAAATTTTCAATAAATAAAAATTTGATTTTTAATACATTCAAAAATAAAACAAATTTTTTTATTTTAAGATTATCAATATATTTTATATAATAAAAATATATCATTAATCATTTAATAATTGCAATAATATGCAATTACAATTCAATATAATATACATAATTATTATTTAATAATTATTAATTACATAAACATTAATAATTTAGTAATGATAAATTATTAATTTCAATTAATTAAAATGTATTTAATAAATATATACGCAAAAGAGTAAATTAATTTTTATTAAAATAAAAATTAATTTATCTTAAATAAGTAATAGTAAACATGTTATATAAATTATTTAATAATAATTAAATAATTTTTTGTTAGGCATAATATATTTTTTTCTTTAAATTTTTAAGAATATTTATGAAAACATAATAAACATTTAGATCTGTATTATATAATATATAAAATTATAATAATATTGATTATTAATTATACATTTGTCATTATTGCTATTATAATTATACACAAATATATTATACAGAAATCATTTTAATTTAAATACAATAACATTATTTTTCATAAAATATAGTTTATGCAAAATATATAATTAGAATTTATATGTGTTATTGTATAAATAGATGTTTGTTTTCAACAAATATTCTTATAAGCAATGTTGTTTTTGTAATAAAAATTTTGTTAACTGATTAAATATTATCATAATAAACAATTAATTTATTACAAATTAAATTAATTGTCTAATTATTAACAATATTTTTTTTATTTTAACATTTCTTGTTCAACTAATAATATCAATATATGTATTATTTTAATATGCATTTCTTGGATACGATCTGCATAACCAAAATGCGGTATACAAATTTCTATGTCAGCACTGCCAGACATTTTACCACCATTTTTTCCAGTTAAAAGAATTACTTTCATTTTTTTTGCATGTGCTGAATTAATTGCTTGAATAATATTAGATGAATTACCAGAAGTAGATATGCTTAATAATGCATCATCTGCACGACCAATAGTATCAATATAACGAGAAAATACATAATCATAACCAAAATCATTACCTACACAAGAAAAATAGCTAATATCAGATATAGCTATTGCTGGATATCCAATTCTATTTTCGCGAAATTTACCAGATAATTCTTCAGCAAAATGCATAGCATCGCAATGGGAACCACCATTGCCACAGGAGTATACCTTACGCCCTTTTTTAAACGTTTGAGCTAATAATAAAGCAGCAGATTGAATTTGCTCAAGATTAAGATCATTATTTAAAAAAGTATTAATAATATTTTTAGCTTCATTAAATTCTGAAAGAATAGTTTGTTTATACAAATGGATACCTTATTAAATTATAAATCTTACTATATATAATATTTAATATAGTATTCATAAAATTAAATATTTATATATTATTTTTTTTAAAGATTGTTATATATTTGATTTGTATTCAATTATTTTATAAACAGATGTTAAATATGCCTGTAAAGCCAAAGTTACATCTTCTAGATCTACTGACTCAGATGGATGATGACTAATCCCACGATGATTACGTATAAAAATCATAGCAACAGGCCAATTTTTAGCAAAAGAAACAGCATCATGTCCAGCACCACTAGGTAATGAAAAGCAACGACCTTGTGTTTTAATTAAAACATCACATAAAATCTTTTTTAAATCTGAATCAAATACAATGCTTTTCATTCTATATAATTCATTAAATTTAAAATTTAATCCAGAACATTTTGCAATATATTTTGCTTTATTTAAAATAATAGAAATTAAATAATCTAATATATAATTTTTAGAAGCTCGAATATCAAGTAATAAATCTACTTTTCCTGGAATTATATTTACTGCACCTGGTTTACAATTTATAATATTTACTGTGGCTACTACTTGAGAAATATTTATTAAGGCTATTTCTTCTATAAAACTAATCCATTTAGCAGATGCTACCAAAGCATCTTTGCGATAAGACATAGGTACAGTGCCAGCATGACCAGATTCACCAATAAATTTACATTCAAAACGACGAGCAGCATGTATATTTGTTACTACTCCAAGTGCTAAATCTTCATTTTCTAAACATGGTCCTTGTTCGATATGTAGTTCTAAATATGCAATAATATCTTCTTTATTACGAGCTGCATAACTAATTTTATTGCTATCAAGACCAATTTCTTTCATGGCTTGTTTAATGGTAATATTATTAATATCAGATTTACAAACCCAATTCTTATGCCAAGTTCCAGATATACCTTTGCTACCAAGAAATGGTATGCCAAATCTTATACCTTCTTCATCTCCAAAACCAATGACTTCAATAGATACAATAAAATGTATTTTATTTTTATTTAACCAATGTACTATTTCGATAGCAGCTAAAACTCCAAGTACTCCATCATAATAACCAGCATTATATACTGTATCTAAATGAGAACCTAATACAAGTGCAGGAGCACCTAGTTTGATGGATTCATAACGACCACAAATATTTCCTACTGCATCTTGCCAAATTTCCATACCTGCTTCTGCCATCCAATTGCCAACTAATTTATTAGCTTGTAGATGTTCTTTGGATAAATATGTTCGTGTTAATCCATTTTTTGTAGAACTTATTTTAGATAATTCTTTACAACGCAACATAACACGCTTTGCAGCTATTCGTGCTTCATTAATATTCATCATTATTCATTATACTCGTAATAATTCCATGCTGCTTCTACTGCAGCTCCATGTATAGTTTTATAACCAAGATAATTTAAAACTGAATCTAATGCTGATAAAGTTTGCATAACACAATCTTTGCGTGCATTATAGCCCATAGTGCTTATACGCCATATTTTGCCATTTAAATGTCCAAAAGATGTACCTATTTCAATAGCAAAATCTTCTAACATAATTTTTCGTACTTGTTCACCATTAATACCTGAAGGTATTACAACACCTAATATATTATTCATTTTATATTTTGAATTACCAAAAATTTTTAAACCCATCCCTTCAATACCTTTAACTAAAGCTGTACCATGAACTTTATGTCTTTTAATATTATTTTCTAACCCATCTTGTAAAATAAGACGTGCACATTCACGTGCACCAAACAGTGCTGTAGTAGCTTCAGTATGGTGATTTAAACGTTCAGGACTCCAGTAATCTATTATCATTCCAAGATCAAAATAATTTGAATAAATCATTTCTTCAGAACCATCAATATGAATTGAAGTTTTAATTCCTTTTTCTATACATTTACGCTTACGAATCAACTCACTTGTTTTAGTATTGAAAGTTATTGGTGAAGTACCTGGAGGTCCTCCAAGACATTTTTGCATGCCAGCAGATACTGCATCTAAATTCCATTTATCTGTTTCTAATTCATTACCTCCTATAGATGCTGTTGCATCGGTATAAAATAGTATGTCATACATTTTACAAATAATACCCAATTCTTCTAAAGGTTGTAACATAGTAGTTGAAGTATCGCCGTGTACTGTCAATAACATGCTAGGTCTTATTTGTTTGATAGCATCTTCTACTTGTTCAGATGTAAAAATATTACCCCAAGGAACTTTAATATCATATACTTGAGCATGGCAACGACGAGCAATTTCACATAATAAATATCCAAATCTTCCAAAAACTAAAACTAATACTTTATCTCTTGGTCTAATCAATGACACTAAAATAGATTCAATTCCTGCTCTTGAAGTTCCATTAATAAGCATTGTAGAATAATTATTAGTGCAAAAGATATTACGATAAAACTTCATAACTTCATTCATATAACTTGTCATTATAGGATCATATTGACCTATTAATTGACTAGACATAGCTTTTAATATACGAGGGTCAATATTTATTGGTCCTGGACCCATTAATAAACGTTGAGGTATATTTAATTCATGATACTGTAATGAATTCACAGTTATTTCCTATGTTAAAATTGTAAGATTATAAATTAAAACATATTGTGAATTCTATTTATGTGTATTTCTACTAACAAATAAAAAACAATTACTTCTAATTTATATCTAATATTGAACATAATCAATTCATGTAAGTGTGACTATATACAAATAAAAATAATAAAATAATGATGAATAATAATTTAATTAAATCTGGTATAGCTGTTACTCCTCATTATTTAGCTACTGAAAGTGCTTTAGAAATCTTACAAGAAGGAGGTAATGCAATTGAAGCCATGGTAGCTGCAGCTGCAACTATATCAGTAATTTATCCTCATATGAATGGTTTAGGCGGAGATGGGTTCTGGTTAATTATTCCTATTGAAGGAGAACCAATCGCTATTGATGCTAGTGGTAAAGCTGGTTCTTTAGCCAATCTAGATTTTTATCGTAATGAACCATATATTCCTTACCGTGGCCCAAAAGCTGCAATTACTGTAGCTGGTACTATAAGTGGTTGGATTCAAGCTCTTTCTATTGGATCATTTTGGAATAAAACATGTATTCCTATATCTTTAAAACGTTTATTACGTGATGCTATTAAATATGCTTTAAATGGAATTCCTATAACATATTCGCAAGTTATTGCTACAAAAACTAAATTTTTAGAATTACAAAACCAACCAGGTTTTGTAGAAACATTTTTACCTAACTCTTATATACCTTCTATAGGTAGTAATTTTATTCAACCAAAATTAGGTAACATATTATATCAATTATCTGAAGAAGGATTAGACAGTTTTTACCGTGGGAATATTGCTTGCAATTTAGCGAAACAAATGCACAAACTAAAAATGCCTATAATTCTTGAAGATCTTCAAAAACAATACGCTATTAGTTATACACCTATACACATGCATCATAGTAAAGGTAAAATTTGGAATACAAAACCACCTACACAAGGTATAATATCTTTAATTATTTTAGGCATTCTTGATCAATTTAATATGAATAATATTAGTGATGCACAAATGATTCATCTCACTGTTGAAGCTACAAAAAAAGCTTTTATGTTACGTGATAAATTTATTACAGATCCTGGTTATATTAATATTACTAAAAAAATATATAGATATCTTAATAAAAACAAACTAGTCGATTTAGCTAATCAAATTAATATAAAACAAGCATCTGCATATAAAAATGTATTATACGAACCAAGTGATACAGTATGGATGGGGACAATGGATAAATATGGTCTTGCTGTATCGTTTATTCAAAGTATTTATCATGAATTTGGTAGTGGTGTGGTATTACCAGAGACAGGTATAATTTGGCAAAATCGTGGAACTACATTTAGTTTAAATCCTAAACATATATTAGCTTTGCATCCAGGTAAAAAACCTTTTCATACCCTTAATCCTGCAGGAGCAAAACTTAAAAATAATAGCATTATAATTTATGGCAGTATGGGAGGAGATGGTCAACCTCAAACACAAGCAGCTATTTTTAATCGTTATGCAATTCAAAATGTATCTCTACAAGACGCTATTAGCTCTCCTAGATGGTTATTTGGCAGAACATGGGGAGCAAATTCCAACTCTTTAAAAGTTGAAAATAGATTTAATATTAAGACAATCGAACAATTAAATAATTTAGGTCATAATATTGAATTATTACCTGCATTTAGTGAAGTAGTTGGTCATGCTGGAGCTATTGTACGTGATAGTCATGGTGTATTAGAAGGTGCAAGTGATCCCCGCAGTAATGGTAGTACAGCTGGTTTTTAAAACTTATAACGAAAATACAATGCAAAATACAATAAATTGGCAAGTATATATTTTACATATGCAAACATTATTAAATTTAACATTAGATGAAATAAATTATATTGAAGTTATTAATCAAATGGAATATTTATCTAATATAGCTAAACCATTAATGTTATTCCCTATAGAAGAAAGATTAGCAATAGCTGGAGTGTACAAAGCATGAAGTTATATAATATGTCTATATTAGATTTAAATAAATCTATTAGAAATGGTAACATTAGTGCTACTGAAATTGCTAATGAAACTATTAAATTAATTCACAATTATAATCCATTAATTAATGCTTGGACTAAAATAACAGATAAAAGAATGCTTAAGGAAGCTAGTTTCATTGATAAAAACAAAGGAATAAAATTATCTTTACTTGCAGGAATTCCTTATGCAGTTAAAAATATTTTTGATGTTGCAGGATATACCACTATAGCTGGTGCTAATATGTTTAGTAATAGAATACCAGCACTCAAGGATGCATGGGTCATAAATAAATTATGTAAATCTGGATCAATACTTTCTGGGATGCTTAATATGGACGCTTATGCCTATGGTTTTACAACAGAAAATAGTTACTATGGTACTACTCGCAATCCACGTAATCTACAATATATAGCAGGAGGTTCATCTGGAGGCTCTGCTTCTGCAGTAGCTTCTGGATTAGTACATTATTCATTAGGCACAGATACTAATGGATCTGTTCGCGTTCCATCTTCATTATGTGGTATTTTTAGCTTAAAGCCAACTTTTGGTCGCATATCTCGTAATGGAGTACATACTTTTGTTCCAAGTCTTGATAATATTGGTTTTTTTTCTCGCAGAGTAGATGATTTAGCAATAATATATGATTATATTCAAGGTAAAGATAATAAAGATAAATTTCAAGTTAATTGTCCTATACAAAATGTATTTTCTAAATTACATTTAGGTAAAAATTATTTAAATTGTGGAATATTATCTGGTTTTTTTTCTACATGGTGTGATAATAATGCTAAGATAGCAACTAATATAGTCGGAAAAGCACTACAAGCTAATGATGAAATAGTAATTGAAGAAACTGAATTAGCTAGATCTGCTGCATACATTATTACAGCATCAGAAAGTGGTAACCAATATCTTCCTATATTACGTCAAACACCTGAAAAATTTGAAATTAATTCAAAGTATCGTCTAATTGCTGGAGCAATGATACCTAGTGCTTGGTATATACAAGCACAACGTTTTAGAAGATTTTTTCAAAAAAAAGTATTATCTATTTTAAAAAAAATTGATATATTAATTGCACCAGCAACTCCTTGTACAGCTGTTCAGATTGGTCAACAAAATATTCACATTAACAATCAAGATTTACTTGTAAGAAGTAATATGGGCATGTTAACACAACCAATATCTTTTTTAGGATTACCAGTATGTACAGTTCCTGTCATGACATCTAATACATTACCTATTGGCATTCAACTTATTAGTGCACCATTCAAGGAAGATATATTATTATATGCTGCATATATTTTAGAGCAACAAGGAATAACCGCTACTCAAATAAATATAACTGATATTAAACAATAATATTTTTTAGTATTTATAAATATTTTGCGAAAGAGTATAACAGTGTATTATATATAATAATATTATTAGGGTTAACTTAAATAAGTTTTATAAATTACATGAAGAAATTGGATGTGTTTTTATCCAATGTTCTGATATTGCTTGACGTGTACAAATCCATACTTTTTTATATTTCTGAATATAATCTAAAAATTTAATTAAAGCATAAAATTTTCCTGGACGTCCTAATAATCTACAATGCATACCAACAGACATCATTTTAGGAATAGTTTTTCCTTCTTCATAAAGAACATTAAAAGTATCTTTAAGATAATTATAAAAATGTTCAGAAGTATTAAAACCTTGTGGTAAAGCAAAACGCATATCATTACATTCTAATGTATAAGGAATAATTAGATGATTTTTAACATTATTGTTATCACAAATCACTTGTGTCCAAAAAGGCAAATCATCACCATAATAATCACTATCATATGTAAAACCACCATGTTCTATTAATAAACGACGAGTATTGGGACTATTTCTGCCTGTATACCAACCTGTAGGATATTTACCAAATAAATAAAAATATACATCAATAGCTTGTTTTATATGCGTTCTTTCTTTATTGACATCAACTTTTTGATAATCAATCCAACGCCAACCATGATTAACTACATCATAATTAGCTTTTTTAATTGCATTAACAATTTCAGGATTACGAGCTAAAGCCATTGTGACTCCAAAAATTGTTAAAGGTAGTTTGCGTTTTTGAAATTCATTATGAATTCGCCAAAATCCAACTCTAGAACCATATTCGTATAATGAATCTATTGACATATGTCTATTTTTATAACTAATAGTATTAATAAGATCTGATAAAAATGTCTCTGAACTGCTGTCATCATGTAAAACATTACTTTCCGCTCCTTCCTCATAATTAAGTACGAATTGTAATGCTATACGTGCTCCTCCTGGCCAATTTGCATGTGGTGGATTAGCACCATAACCAATTAGATCACGTGGATAATCTTTATTTAAAAAACGAATATTATTTTTTAGTGACATAATCATTTATTACCATATTGTTATTGCAATATATATTAGTTTAAGTATTCCAATATTCCAGATATTTTTTTTATAGGACAAGCTAAATCATCATATATGCCTGTGGAAAAATCTAGATCTATTAAATATTTAACTATTTTTATAACAGTATTAATATCATCATAAGGTAAGGTATATTGAGTTCTTTTATTAAAGATGATAAATGAACCATATTATTGCAATCTAAAAATAATAGCTTTTATGTTATTTTTGTATTTTGTTGCAATCCATCTATTAATTATTTTTCCTTTTGGAATTTTTTTATCAATTGTAATACAGATATCTTAATAGTATTTTATAGATCTAGAATGATTTAAAAAACCATGCTGATTTAATCAATTGCGTAAAATAATTATAGTACGTGATAAAATTGTCATAATAGAAAATTTAGTTTATAAGATAGTTACAATATGTATAGCAACTTTCGCTATACTAACTACCAGTTCTGTACTGTAGTTAATTTTTTAGAATACAATATACCAAGATTGCTAAAACAAGCTATTATATATCCAGAAATATCTTGTTTTACACCAATTTTTTTTTATTTGTTCTATTACTTTTATGCTAGCACAATAACTGTATAAAAATACCCTTCAACAGAACTAATACATCTTTTGTGAGGTGAAACTACAAAACGATTATTGTTAAGTGATAATACAATACGTACAATTTGTTCAATATTTTTGTTGTAGGGATTATATAAATAAGAATGAATTTTGAAATATTATGACAATAAAATAATTTTAATTAACTTATATTTTTATTTATATAAATAAAAATATTAAAAAATTATTATACAATTAAGATATAATATATATAATTAACCAATCTATATAAAAAATAAAGTATATCACTTTCATGGAAAATTATGCAAAGGCCAAAAAAATTAACAAATCGGAATAATACTTTTAAATTTAGTCCTAGACTACACAATAAAGATTTAGCTCCTATTAACAATCAAAATTGGTCTTGGTATAATATTTTTGCATTTTGGATGTCAGATATTCATAGTATAGGTGGATATACAGTAGCCTCTAGTTTTTTTATTCCAGGATTATCTGGATGGCAAGTGTTTATCTGTTTCTTGATAGGAATTTTTATTGTTCAAACATGTGCTAATTTAATAGCTGAACCTAGTCAAATAACTGGAGTACCATACTCAGTAATATGTCGTCAATCATTTGGTGTTTTTGGTTCTAATATTCCAGCTATAATCCGAGCGTTAAATACTTTTGCATGGTATGGCATTCAAACATATTTGATATCAAATGCAATGATGTTTGTATTGTTAAAATTTTTACCAACACTGTCCCCATTAACAAAAACTTATTGGTTAGGATTATCTCAACTTGGTTGGTATTGTTTTATCAGTATATGGCTACTACAAATGTTAATTTTTTGGCAAGGAATGAATATTATTAAATATATTATAGATTTTTCTGGCCCAGCTATATTTTTAGTAATGATTGTATTAGCTTGTTGGATTTTGTATAGAACTAATTTCACTAATATATCATTTACAGCAACTAGTAAAGAACTTTCTGTAAAAGAGCAAGTATGGTATATGATTAGTACGGTAGCATTAGTAATAACTTATTTTTCTAGTCCTATTCTAAATTTTGGTGATTTTTCTCGATATGTAAAAAATATGAGTCAAGTGAGATATGGAAATATTTTAGGATTACCAATAAACTTTTTAATATTTTCAGTCATTACAACCGTAATCGTTGCAGGTACTAGAAGTATTTTTGGGAAAATTATTATTAATCCAATTGAAACTGTGAGCATGGTTTCTAATGACATAGTAGCAGCAATAGGTTTAATTACACTAATAATGTCTACTATAGGTATCAATATAGTAGCAAATTTTGTATCACCATCTTTCGATTTTTCTAATTGTGCTCCACAAAAAATTAGTTTTAGAATAGGTGGAATTATAACTGGAATAGGTTCGTTTGTAATTACACCATGGAATTTAATTAAATCACCTGAAATAATTCATTATACATTAGATATATTTGGATCTTTTATAGGACCATTATTTGGTATAATAATATCTGATTTTTATTGGGTAAAATGTAAAAATATATTTGTAAATCATCTATTTAATGATAATCCAAGTGGTTTGTATTGGTATCGAAATGGTTTTAATTTAAATGCAATAATTACTTTATCAATATCAGTATGTATTTGTATATTTATTAACTTTATTTCGTTTCTACATATAATCGCAAATTTTACTTGGATTATTGGAGTATTAATATCTTCATGTTTATATGTTTATTTATCTGGAAAAAAAATATATTCTACATGATGTATATTCTATCAATTAAAATGTATATATTGCATATATAAATATATTTTGTATATTATTAATATTTATTACGCCATAAACATATTTTATCTTTTTTTTCAATTGAATTTAAATATAGTTCATGAGAATAATGTTCTTCATCACTAGCAAATATAACAGATAACGGTGTCAATTTTCTGTTATGGATCATGTTTTTGATATCTTTTGTTTTTTCAGAAAAAACAAAAGATGTTTGACCAGAAGTCATAATTAAAAAAATTTTTGCTAAAATTTTAGCATCAAGCAAAGCATTATGGAATTTACGTGAACTATTATTTACACCATAACGCAAACAAAGAGCATTTAAATTATTTTTTTTACCAGGAAAAATTTTGCGTGCAATCACAAGACTATCTATAATTTTACATATATTTTCAATTTTTTGTATTTTATGATTTAATTTACTTAATTCATAATTAAGAAAACCAATATCAAATGAAGCATTATGAATAATAAGTTCAGTACCATAAATATATTTTAAAAAACTATCAGCTATTTCATGAAAACATGGCTTATCTAATAAAAAATCATTTGAAATACCATGAATTTTAAATGAATCTACATCTATGACACGATTAGGATTTAAATAAACATGAAAATCATTTCCAGTTATTCGGCGATTAACTATTTCAATTGCTCCAATTTCTATAATTTTATGGCCTTCATAATGAAATCCAATTTTATTAATACCAGTGGTTTCTATGTCTAAAATTATTTGACGATGATTTGAAATGCTCATTATTTACACATATTAATTTAATTTACGATTAATTTTATTTTGAAAAAAAAATACAATGAAAAAATATAAAAAAATAAAGGTATTTACTGATGGTTCTTGCCTTAATAATCCAGGTCCAGGAGGTTATGCTATAATTTTGCAATATAGATCTTACGAAAAGATATTAAGTGCTGGTTATTATTACACTACAAACAATCGTATGGAGCTTATGGCAACTATTGTATCATTAGAAACTCTGAAACAGCCTTGTTATATACTATTAAGCACTGATAGTCAATATGTTTATCATGGTATTACTAACTGGATCCATAATTGGAAAAAATTAGGTTGGAAAAAAAATAATAAGACACCAGTCAAAAATATCGATTTATGGCAACGACTTGATTTAGCACTTAGTGACCATCAAATTCAATGGAATTGGGTTAAAAGTCACATGAATCATCCAGAAAATGAACGTTGTGACATTATAGCACGGAAAACAGCCAATGAACCACAATTTGATGACATTGGATATAAATTAATACATTAATTTTAATTAAAATTATATAATAAAAAATATTTATAACGCAATATGTGTGAGTACTCTACAGAAGATATCTTTAAATAATAAGGAGGTGATCCAACCACAGGTTCCCCTACAGTTACCTTGTTACGACTTCACCCCAGTCATGAATCACAAAGTGGTAAGCGCCCTCCATAAGGTTAAGCTACTCACTTCTT
>VOQV01000006.1 GCA_016642085.1 Pantoea sp. Brub
ATGAAGATTTACGCATGGGAAATTTAAAAGGAGGAGTGGTAGGAACATTAATGAGTAATATGGGATTAGAATTAGCATTTAAAAAATTAGGTATTCCTTTTGTACGAGCAGAAGTTGGAGATCGTTATGTAATTAAAGAAATGCATAAAAAAGGATGGATATTGGGTGCTGAAAATTCTGGACATGTTATTTTATTAGAGAAAACTACTACTGGTGATGGTATAATAGCAGGTTTGCAAATATTAACTATAATGGTTCGTAATCATATGACTTTATATGATTTATGTAGTGGCATAAAAATGTTTCCTCAAATATTATTAAATGTGGATGTTAATAGTACATCTAGTACTTTAAACAATCATGATATAAAGATCATAGCTGCAAAAATTGAAAAAGAGTTAATAGGATTTGGTCGAGTAATATTAAGAAAATCTGGAACCGAACCATTAATTAGAGTAATGGTAGAAGGAGAAAATAAATTACAAGTTATTGCAGCAGCAAATAGGATTATTGAACAAATCAATAAAATTGATAATAAAGTTATGTAAAAATATATTTTTACATAAAAAGAAATAATTATTCTATGAAATAGATCTTGTAAAAAATGTTGTTTCTGTTAAAATATATAAGGTAAGTTTGCCATTAAGAAATTATATAAAAATTACATATAATTAGGATTGACATTAGTTATGTATAATGTTTGTTTGTTTTTATTTTTTGTTGTATCTGTGTTGTTTATCAGTTTAATTATGATACAACAAAATAAAAACTTTAATATGGGAACTTCATTTAATATAAATATAAATGATAGACTTATAAATTCTAGTAACTCAAATGATATTATAACTCGTACTATTGGTATTCTAGTGTCTATATTTTTTATATTAAGTCTAGTTTTAAATAATATTAATAGTAAAAAATTATCTAAAAATAATAAATGGGAAAATTTATCTGTACCAAAAAATGTCAAAATAAATCAAAATAAAATCAAGAAACATAACGAACATATAGTTCATGAGATTCCTGAATAATCTTTTTAGAATTTAGTTATTATAAATAATTAATATTATTTAAAATGCCGAGGTGGTGAAATTGGTAGACACGCTACCTTGAGGTGGTAGTACCTTATTTGGTTTACGGGTTCAAGTCCCGTCCTCGGTATTATTTGTTATATAATTATTCACTTAATAAGTATTTTTTATAACTTTTATTAATATTTATATTTTTAAAGACGTTTAGAAAAATTTCTAAAATGGTAAATTAATAACAAAAAAACCCCGAATTTCGGGGTTTTTTGTTATTAATTTACCATTTTAGAAATTAATTAAAAGCTTTATTACATTTTCAGGAGTGTATTGTTTTGTCTACTTTAAAACAGAAAATAATCAACCTAATATTATTACCTATAGAATCTTTAGGTTATAATTTAATTGGAGTTGAATTTATGCACTATGATATATTAAAGATACGGATCTATATTGATAACATAAATGGTATTAGTATTGATGATTGCACAAAAGTTAGCTATAAAATAAGCAAGTTAATAGATATAGAGGATTTCATTAATGTACCTTATAATCTTGAAATATCTTCACCAGGATTAAATCGTCCTTTATTCACTATTAACCATTATCTTAACTTTTTAGGTCAAAAAATAAAAATACAGTTACACTCAAAATTTCAAAAAAAATATAAATTTATAGGTACTCTGAAGTCCGTTAAAGGAGACATTATTACAATAAATATTGAAGGCAATGATAAAGTTTTTGCTTTAAATGATATAAAAAAAGCAAATTTAATTCACTACTTCTAAAAAATATGAAAATTGAGATCAATCACGATGAATAAAGAGATCTTAGCTGTCGTAGAAGCTGTTTCTAACGAAAAAGCCTTACCACGTGAGAAAATCTTCGAAGCACTTGAGCGTGCACTAGCTACTGCAACTAAAAAGAAATATGAACAAGATATTGATGTATATGTAATTATCAACCGTAAGAGTGGTAACTTTGAAACTTTCCGACGTTGGAAAATTGTAGACAAAGTAACACAACCTACTAAAGAAATAACATTAGAAGCAGCTTGTTTCGAAAATAACAATTGTAATTTAGGAGAATATATTGAAGATCAAATTAAATCTGTTACTTTTAATAGAATTACTACCCAAACTGCTAAACAAGTTATTGTACAAAAGGTACGTGAAGCTGAACGTGCAATGATAATCGATAAATTTCGCAAACGACAAGGTGAAATGATTACTGGTATAGTTAAAAGAGTTCATAGAGATAGCATATATTTAGATTTAAGCAATAATGCTGAAGGGATAATTCTTAGAGAAGATTTTTTACCTAGAGAAAATTTTCGAATAGGAGATCGAGTAAAAGGTATATTATATGCTATACGTCCTGAATCTAAAGGTGCTCAATTATTTATTACTAGATCTAAACCAGAAATGTTAATAGAACTATTTCGCATAGAAGTCCCTGAAATCAATGAAGAAATAATTGAAATTAAAGCTGCTATTCGAGACCCAGGCTCAAGAGCAAAAATTGCAGTAAAAACTAATGACAAAAGAATTGATCCCATAGGTGCCTGTGTTGGAATGAGAGGTTCACGTGTGCAAGCTGTATCCAATGAACTTGGAGGAGAAAGAATAGATATTATACTATGGGATGATAATCCAGCACAATTCGTTATTAATGCAATGGCACCAGCTGATGTAGTATCAATCATAGTAGATGAAGATAAACATACAATGGATATTGCTGTAGAGGCAAATAATCTTGCTCAAGCAATTGGTCGTAATGGTCAAAATATACGCTTAGCTTCACAACTTAGCGGATGGGAATTAAATGTTATGACTGTTGATGAATTACAAAACAAACATCAAGCAGAATTGCATCAATCCATTAATATTTTTACTAAATATTTAAATATAGATGAAAAATTTGCTAAAATTTTAATAGATGAAGGTTTTTCTTCATTAGAAGAACTAGCATACGTACCAATTGATGAATTATTAAAAATTAATAGTATTGACGAAGAATTAATTAAAATTTTACGTGATAAAGCAAAAAATGCATTAATAACATTAGAATTAACAAAAGAAGAATACCTTGATCAACAAGGTCCTACTGAAGACCTTTTAAATCTTAAAGGTTTAGATCGCAGCTTAGCTTTTCGACTAGCATTAAAAGGTATTTATAAACTAGAAGATCTTGCTGAACAAAGTATTGATGATCTAACAGATATTGAAGAAATATCTAATGCTAAAGCTGGTGCATTAATTATGGCTGCACGTAATATTTGTTGGTTCAATAATGATGTATAATAACGGAAAGGATTAGTATGATAGATGTGACTGTAAAACATTTAGCAGCAGAAATTCAAATTTCAGTTAATCGATTATTAAAACAATTTACTAATGCAGGAATATTTAAATCAGAAAATGATATAGTAACTCATAAAGAAAAAAAAATTCTATTAGCATACTTAAACCATGAACATGGTAATAATCAATGTCCTAATAAATTAACATTACTAAGAAAAACAAAAAGCACTTTAAATATTCCGATTACAGGTGGTAAGTCTAGATCGATAAAAATTGAATTTCGCAAAAAATATACCTACGTAAATGATAATATAGAAATTAAACCAATTGCAGAAAATAATAGTATTAAAATTGACAATAAACAACCAATTGATGATTTACATAAACATCAAGCAAAATCTAAACAAAAAAAACAATCTAAAACCTTATTGATTAATGATATAAAAGATATTAGCTCTCATAATAAAAAAACAGTCAATTCAAATAACAATAAGAATGTCCAAATTATACAATTGAACAATACTAATTTAGAAGTTAACGTTGTTGAAATGAAACGTAAAGCTGAAGAAACAGCACGTCTTAAATTAGAAAAAGAAGCACAATTAGCATTAGAAAATGCACGTCGTTTAGCTAAAGAAAAAGCTTATGAATGGGCACAAATAGAAGAAGAAGATAAAATCGACTATCATACAACTACATCTATACATGCAAGACAAGCAGAGGATGAAAATGATCTTCAACTTGAATCTGGGCATATACGCATACGTAATTCTAAAATACTGCGTTTAGCAAAAAAAAATAATAAACAATCAGAAACTAAAAAAGATTTTGAAGACTCACATATTACTACTCGTAATTATAAAAATAGTAAACAACGCAATAAAATAAATACATTACAACAAGTTTTTAATAAACCAATACAAACTATTAATCGAGATGTTATTATTGGAGAAACTATTACAGTAGCTGAATTATCTAATAAAATGGCTGTTAAAAGCTCTTTAGTAATAAAAACAATGATGAAATTAGGTTTAATGATAACTATTAATCAAACCGTTGATCAAGAAACAGCCCAACTTATTGCTGAAGAAATGGGTCATAAAGTTATTTTACGTCGAGAAAATGAATTAGAAACAGCTATAATGGATGATCGTGATAAGGGATGTTCACAAGAGATACGTGCACCAATCGTTACTATTATGGGACATGTAGATCATGGGAAAACATCATTACTAGATCATATTCGTTCTACAAAAATTACTGATAAAGAAGCAGGGGGTATTACTCAACATATAGGTGCTTATCATGTTAAAATTAATAATAACATGATTACTTTTCTTGATACTCCAGGACATGCAGCGTTTACTGCCATGCGTTCACGTGGAGTAAAAATAACAGATATAGTAATATTAGTTGTTGCAGTAGATGACGGTGTTATGCCTCAAACTATTGAAGCTATTCAACATGCTCAAGCAGCTAAAGTACCAGTGATAGTAGCTATTAATAAAATTGATAAAACTGATTATGATTCATCTCGCATTAAAAATGAACTAACTAAATATAATATAGTACCTGAAGAATGGGGAGGAGAAAATATATTTGTTAATATTTCTGCAAAACATGGAATAGGTATTGAAGAACTATTAAACGCTATTTTACTGCAAGCAGAATTATTAGAATTAAAAGTTACATCGAAGGGGATGGGTAGTGGCGTAGTTATAGAATCATTTCTTGATAAAGGCAGAGGACCAATAGCAACTGTTTTAGTAAAAGAAGGTCAATTAAATAAAGGTGATATTGTTCTTTGTGGTTTTAAATATGGTCGAATACGTGCAATGCGTAATGAATTCAGACACGAAATTATAAAAGCTGGACCATCAATTCCTGTAGAAATATTAGGTTTATCAGGACTACCAATAGCTGGTGATGAAGTAACAGTTGTCAGAGATGAAAAAAAAGCTAGAGAAGTTGCTTTATATCGTCAAAATAAATATCGTGAAATTAAACTTACACGACAACAAAATGCTAAATTAGAAAATATGTTTACTAATATGACACAAGGTACAGTATCTGAATTAAATATTATTCTAAAAGCAGATGTACAAGGTTCTGTAGAGGCAATATCTGATGCTTTAAATAAATTGTCTAATAATGACATTAAAATTAAAATAATAGTTTCAGGAGTAGGAGGAATTACTGAAACAGATGCTTCTTTAGCAGCAGCTTCTAACGCAATCATTCTTGGATTTAATGTTCGAGCTGATGTATCAGCAAAATATATTATCGATAATGAAAATCTAGATATTCGATACTATTCTATAATATATAATTTACTTGATGATATAACAGCAGCCATGAAAGGAATGTTGAAATCAGAACACAAACAAAAAATAATAGGATTAGCTTCAGTGCGTGATGTATTTAAATCTCCAAAATTTGGTTCTATTGCTGGATGTATAGTTACAGAGGGAAATATTAAGAAAAATAATCCAGTTCGAATTTTAAGAAATAATATAGTAATTTATGAAGGGGAACTTGAATCATTGCGTAGATTTAAAGAAGATGTGAATGAAGTACGTAACGGTATTGAATGTGGAATAGGAATAAAAAATTATAATGATATTATTATTGGTGATATTATAGAAGTATTCGAGACTGTAGAAATTAAACGTATAAAAAATCAATTATAACTTAATATATAATATTAATAATTATATTTATATTAAATAAAATCTTAAAAATTAAGGTAAAATTTGATGAATAAAGAGTCTCATCGATCTTATAAAGTATCACATGCTATTCAAAAAGAAATTGCAACAATATTAAAATATAATATTCAAGATCCTCGTTTATACAAATTAACAACTATTTCTGGCGTTATAATGTCAAAAGATCTTTCTTATGCTAAAATTTTTGTTACTTTTTATATAGATAAAATAGATCATCATATAATAACCCACAAATTAAAAACATTAAAAAAAGCATCAGGTTATATTCGTGTTTTGTTAGCTCAAAATATGAAATTGCGTATTGTCCCGTATTTAAATTTTTTTTATGACAATTCTATGATGGCAGGAAATCGTATGTTTAATCTTAACATTAAAACATGATTTATAAATATCTATGTAATTTTATAGGAATAAATTATGCACTTTAACTCCAATAATATTAATGGTATTTTATTGGTAGATAAACCTAAAGGTATTTCTTCTAATTATGCATTACAAACAATAAAAAATATATTCAAAGTTAGTAAAGCAGGTTATGTTGGTACTCTTGATCCTTTAGCAACTGGACTTTTACCAATTTGTTTTGGAGAAGCAGCTAAATTTTCAAAATATTTATCTGATTCAGATAAATATTACCAAGTAATAGCCCGTTTAGGACAAAAAACTAATACTTTAGATGCAGATGGAGTATTATTAAACATCAAACCTATCAATTTTAACAAAAAAGAATTAAATATTGCATTAGAAAGTTTTAAAGGAGATAGTTTGCAAATCCCACCTATGTTTTCAGCTTTAAAATACAAAGGTCGACCTTTGTATTTTTATGCTAGACAAGGAATTAATATTAAACGAAAACCTCGTTTAATATCTATATATGAACTAAAATTTATTAGGTGGCAATATGATGAATTAGAATTAGAAATACATTGTTCTAAAGGTGTATATATTCGAACTATTATTGATGATTTAGGTGAAAAATTAGGTTGCTATGCACATGTTATTGAACTTCGTCGTATAAGAATAGCAAATTATTTTGCTAAAAATGCTATTACAATAAATAAATTATTGTCTCTTATAATGAACAAAAATTATGGCATAGCAGAATTACTTAATTCATTAATTTTACCAATTGATAGTCAATTATCACATTTTCCAACAATCAATTTATTGCCAAAAATAGTTAGTATTATTAAAACAGGTCAAACAGTACAAATAAATAATTTATCCGTACAAGGTTTAGTTCGTTTAACAGAAGGAAAACAACATAGATTTTTTGGTGTAGCAAAAGTTAGTAATAATTATATTGTCCCGGTTCGTTTATTAATGAATTCTTAAAAAATGTAATTATTTATTACTTAGTTAAAATAAATAATACATAAACTATATATAGTTTTATACAATGTTGAATGATAATTCAATAAGAATAAATTTATTTTAAATGGAGTCTATTATGTCGCTAGATACAGAAATTAAAAAAAAAATTATTACTACGTATGGTAATAATCTTAATGATAGTGGATCATCTGAAGTTCAAATAGCATTATTAACTGCTAGAATAAACCACCTTCAAAATCATTTTGCCGAACACAAAAAGGATCACCATAGTAGATTAGGTTTATTACGTATAGTATCTAGACGTAGAAAATTATTAGATTATTTAAAATTTAAAAATATAATACGCTATAGTAGTTTAATTGAAAAACTTGGTTTACGACGTTAATTATTGAATATAATTAATTATATTAAGATTATTATAACAATTTTTAAAAAAAAATTGCTTAAATAAATAATTTGCTCGTTTTATAATTATTAATTAACATTATTACTATATAATAAGCTTGATGATATTAATTTTTTCAAAAACATATTTGTATTAAACATTATGTAATTTATGCATAAATTTTTTTCACATAAAATACAATAAACAATTAATAATAAATAGCAAACGTATCATCAATTGCTATTCCTATTGAAGTAAAGGACTTTTATTTTGTTGAACCCGATTTCACATAAGTTTCAATACGGGCAACATACTATAACTTTAGAAACTGGTATGATAGCCCGTCAAGCCGATTCAGCTGTTTTAGTAACTATGAACGATACTGCAGTTTTCGTCACTGTAGTATGTCAAAAAGAAGTTAAATTAGAACAAAATTTTCTTGCATTAAATATAACCTATCAAGAACGTAGTTATGCAGCTGGTAGAATTCCAGGTAGTTTTTTTCGTAGAGAAGGACGTCCAACTGAAAATGAAATTTTAATTGCACGTCTTATAGATCGTCCTATACGTCCATTATTTCCAGAAAATTTTTTAAATGAAGTTCAAATTATAGCTACAGTTTTATCTGTTAATCCACAACATCATCCAGATATTATTGCTATGATAGGGGCGTCTGCTGCATTATCACTTTCTGGTATTCCTTTTAATGGCCCTATTGGTTGTGCTAGAGTTGGTTATATAAATAATCAATATGTATTGAATCCAACAGTAGATGAACTTAAACAATCTAGTTTAGATCTCATTGTAGCTAGTACTAAAAATTCTATATTAATGGTTGAATCTGAAGCTCAAATTCTTAATGAAGAAAAAATATTAGATGCTATAATGTTTGGACATGACAAACAACAAATTATTATCGAAAATATTAATTTATTAGTTGAAAAAATTGGTAAAAAAAATTGGAATTGGATACCAGAAGTTAATAATGATTTATTACATGTACGTATTGCTGCTTTAGCTAAAAACAAATTAAGTGATGCATATCATATAACTGAAAAACAAAAACGTCATGATACAATTAATGAAATAAAACGTGAAGTTATTAATATTATACAAAATGAGAATGAAAATACAATTGATACAAATATTAACAATATATTATATAATCTTGAAAAAGATATTGTACGTACTCGCATATTGAATGATGAATTACGTATAGATGGTCGCACAAAAAATATGATTCGTGAATTAGATATTAAAACTGGAATATTACCGCGTACACATGGTTCTTCATTGTTCACTCGTGGTGAAACACAAGTTTTAGTTACAGTAACTTTAGGTACTACACGAGATGCCCAAAACTTAGATGAATTAATGGGAGAACGTACTAATAATTTTTTATTCCACTATAATTTTCCACCTTATTCTGTAGGTGAAATTGGCATGTTAGGATCACCTAAACGCCGTGAAATAGGACATGGTCGTTTAGCAAAACGTGGTTTATTAGCGGTAATGCCTAAAGAAGAAATTTTTCCTTATACTATTCGCATAGTGTCTGAAGTTACTGAATCTAATGGTTCTTCTTCTATGGCTTCTGTATGTGGTGCTTCATTAGCACTAATGGATGCTGGCGTGCCAATTAAATCAGCAATTGCTGGAATATCAATGGGTTTAGTAAAAAACGATAAAACATTTGTTATATTATCTGATATTTTAGGTGATGAAGATCATTTAGGCGACATGGATTTTAAAGTAGCTGGTAATGTACAAGGCATAACCGCACTACAAATGGACATTAAAGCAGAAGGTATTACTAGAGAAATAATGCAAATTGCTCTTGAACAAGCTAAAGAAGCACGTTTGTATATTTTAAAAGTTATGGAAAAAACTATCAGTAAACCACGACTAGAATTATCTGAGTTTGCTCCAAGAATTTACACTATTTATATTAGTCCAGACAAAATAAAAGATATAATTGGTAAAGGTGGATCAGTCATTCGTGCTTTGACAGATGAAACTTGTACTACTATTGAACTAAAAGATGATGGTACTATAAAAATTGCAGCAATTGACAAAGGAAAAGCTAAAGAAGCAATTAGACGTATAGAGGAGATTACTGCAGAATTAGAAATAAGTCGTATTTATAATGGTAAAGTTACAAGAATTGTTGATTTTGGAGCTTTTGTTGCTATAAAGGGTTTTAAAGAAGGTTTAGTTCATATTTCCCAAATAGTTAATAAAAAAGTGAATAAAGTAAGTGATCACTTACAAATGGGACAAGAAGTATTAGTTAAAGTAATTGATATTGATCGTCAAGGGCGCATTAAGTTAAGTATAAAAGAAGCAATTAATAAAAACATAATTTAAAAAATTATTTTGTCTACAAACCAACAAATAATGCTTTATGTGTACAACTAGACTAAGATATATAATATATTAGTTATATATTGATTGATATATCAATTAATGATAATTTATACTAGATCTTTATTGGAATATTTTTTTTAAAAATATTTTAAATTAAAAAAAATATATAATTGATTATTTGTAATAATAATAAATTATATTTTTTTATTTTAGCCAAGATGTATAAATGCATTATTGACATTAAATTAAATATAATTACTATTGTAGTAATACTAACCAAGTCGTCATTTTTAGTGATGACCGGTTTTTCTTTTTTTTGAATTTTTTTAATTTACGCTAGATCATAATCCTATAGAAATCACTATAATAAAATTATGCATATTAGCTAGGGAAATATAAGAGGCACATATAATACATGACTGACACTCAAACTAATTTTGATATATTTGGTCTAAATTCTGACATACTTAAATCATTAAAAAATATGGGATATATCAAACCATCTCCTATTCAATATAAATGTATTCCTTATTTATTATCTGGTAGAGATGTTTTAGGTATGGCTCAAACAGGTAGTGGTAAAACTGCAGCTTTTGCTTTACCTTTATTAAATAATATTAATATTGAACTTAAAGCACCACAAATTTTAATAATGGCAGTTACTAGAGAATTAGCTATTCAAGTTACAGAAGCTATTACTAATTTTTCCAAATATATGAAAGGATTACATGTTATTGCTATTTATGGTGGACAAAGATATGAAATACAATTAAAATCATTAAGACATGGTCCGCAAGTAATTGTAGGCACTCCTGGAAGATTACTTGATCATTTAAAAAGAGGCACATTAAATTTATCTAGCATAAAAGGACTAGTTTTAGATGAAGCTGATGAAATGTTACGTATGGGTTTTATTGAAGATGTAAAAACTATTATACAACAAATTCCTACAAATCATCAAACTGCTCTTTTTTCTGCAACTATGCCTGAAGAAATTAAACGTATAACAAAATTTTTCATGAAAAATCCACAAGAGATATACATTAAATCGAACTCATCAACAAGACCAGATATTAATCAAAGTTATTGGCCAACTTGTGGAAGAAAAATCGATGCATTAATGCGTTTTTTAGAAGTGGAAGACTTTGATGCTGCTATTATTTTTGTAAGAACAAAAAATGCTACTTTAGAAATTTCTAGTACTTTGGAAAAAAACGGTTATAATACTGCCGCATTAAATAGTGATATTAATCAAGCAATACGTGAACAAACTTTAGAACGTTTAAAAAATTACCGTCTTGATATTTTAATAGCAACTGATGTTGCAGCAAGAGGTTTAGATGTTGATCGTGTTAGTTTAGTTATAAATTATGATATTCCAATGGATGCAGAATCTTATGTTCATCGTATTGGACGCACTGGTCGAGCAGGCAGAACTGGAAAAGCATTACTTTTTGTCGAAAATCGTGAACGTCGTTTATTGCGTAATATAGAACGTAGCATGAAATTAACAATTCCAGAAATTAAATTACCTAACTCAGAATTTTTAGGGCAGCGACGTTTAGATAAAATTACTGCTAAAGTGCAACAACAACTTGAACATAATGATCTTGAACAATATCGTAAATTATTACACAAAATGAACTCAGACAAAAAATTGGACATAGAAACTTTAGCTATTGCCTTATTAAAAATAGCTCAAGGAAAACGCCCTTTAGTATTGCCATCAGATAACATCATAAATAATTTAGGTAGGAATACGAGATTCAATGAAAGAGATCGTAAGATCTATTATTCACGCAAAAAATTAGAAAAAAGTTATAATAATCGATTCAATAATCATGTTGACGATAAAATGCAATTATATCGTATTGAAGTAGGTCTTGATGATGGAGTTGAAATTCGTCATATCGTTGGTGCTATTGCAAATGAAGGAGCTATTAATAGCCGTTATATTGGTAGTATTAAATTATTTAATAATCATTCCACTATAGAATTGCCAAAAAAAATAGCTAATCTTGCAATGCAGTCTTTTACTCATACAAAAATTTTTAATAAACCAATAAATATACAACTACTTGGTGATGTACGATTAAATAAATTTCGAAAAATGCATAGTAAATTCAGTCGTTACAGTCAAAACCAACGTTTTAATGTAGAACATCGCGTTAACAAGTAATATTAATAAGTATAAACAAGTATATTAATATAAAAATTACGCTATTTTGTATAATCTGATTATATTTTTAGTCAGATTATATATAATTTAAGTATTTATTCTAAAAACAATCTTAAATTATGCAATTAATAATAGTATTATAGTAAATTAGTGTTAATTTATTTGATTGTTTTTTACATTAATTTATTAAAATAATTAAAACCTTATAGCAATCGCCTCAATTTCAATTTTTGCATCTTTTGGTAATCTTGCAACTTCAACACAAGATCTTGCAGGTAAATTAGCTTTATTTTTCAAGAAAAAATTTTCATAAATTAAATTTACTATCTTAATATCATTAAGATTTTTTAAAAATACTGTAGTTTTTACAATATTACTTACTTTTAATCCTGCGGCTTCAATAATAGCTTTAATATTTTCCAATGTTTGGTTAGTTTGATTAGATATATGTTCATTAATCATTCCATTTGCAGGATTAATTGGTATTTGACCTGAAGTAATAATTATATTACCTAGATCAACCCCTTGAACATATGGTCCAATACTATTTGGAGCTTTTTCTGTATTTATTTTGCTAAACATTTTTTATCCTAATTAATCAATATAATTAAATATTAATGATATTTATTATATTACATGTTTTAATTAACTAATACTACATGAGGTGTAAATTCTCGTTCACAATATTTACATTTTAAATATATATCATTAACGCGGTATTTCATAATAAAATTAGAAAAAGATAATTCAATACGACTAATACAATTACTATTTGGGCAAGTTAAAAGATTATTAATTTGATCTGGCATTTTAGGAGTTATTTTATCTACTACTGCATATTTATTAATGCAATTTATTGTCGCGTAAGGTGCATAAATAGCTAATTGATTAATTTGATCTTGACTTAGGAATGTATTTTCAATTTTGATTAAATCTTTGCGACCCATTTGATTCGATGGCAAATTTAACCCAATAGTAATTCTTTGTTCAGTTTTAGTTAAATGAAATAATGATAATAATTTAAAACCTATTTGTTCTGGTATATGATCAATTACAGTTCCACATTTAATTGCTTCAACTTTTAATTTATTGTCATTATTCATAGACATTCCTTATACAATATTATTAGTTAAAATCAAAGCTAAAATAGCTTGTCTAGTATACAGACCATTACTAGCTTGCTGAAAATACCATGCATAATTTGTATGATCTACATCAATAGTTATTTCATCAATGCGTGGTAATGGATGTAATATTTTCATATTATTACGAGCTTTTTTTAAATCATAAGTATTTAAAATAAACTGTGCTTTTAAATTAACATATTCAGATGGATCCAGACGTTCTTTTTGTATACGAGTCATGTATAAAATATCTACTTGTGGTATAATTTCTTCAAAACTATTATAATACGACCATTGGATGTTATTTTGATTTAACATATCTATAATATAATTTGGCATTACTAATGAAGCAGGAGACAAAAATAAGAATTTATTATCACTAAATTTAGCTAATGCTTGAGTAAGAGAATGTACTGTCCTACCATATTTTAAATCACCAACCATTGCAATATTTAAATTTGTTAAACGATTTTGAGTTTCATGAATAGTAAATAGATCAATTAAAGTTTGAGTAGGATGTTGATTAGTACCATCACCGGCATTTAAAATTGGTATACCATTAGAAAATTCGGTTGCTAAACGAGCAGCACCTTCATTTGGATGACGCATTACAATAGCATCAACATACGTACTAATAACAGCAATTGTATCAGCAAGAGTTTCACCTTTAGTTAGTGAAGTATTATTGATATCACTAAACCCAACTACAGATGCACCTAATCTATAAATAGCTGTTTCAAAGGATAAACGAGTACGTGTTGAAGATTCAAAAAAACAGCTTGCTATGACATAATATTTTAATAAATTTGGTTGAGATTTAATTTTAAATTGTTTTGTAATATCTAGTATTAATTTTAATTCATTACAGCTTAAATCATTTATTGAAATAATATGTTTGCGATATAATGGATTAGTCATATTTGTATACATATTCCTATATTTATTTTTTTATCTAATTATAAATAGGCATTTTATTATTTGAAATAAAAATTTTTAGGAATATATAAATATATAACTAATATTGTACTAATAATCTGCTTGTATGATAAACATAATAACAAATATTTATTAATGCACTACTTTATTTAAAAATTATTGTATTACATAATGTGGCTACCATGATTGCTTTAATAGTGTGCAAACGATTTTCAGCTTGTTCAAAAACAATACTATGTTTTGATTCAAATACTTCATCAGTAACTTCTACACCATTATGTAAATGATATTTTTTTGCTATTTGACGACTAATTATAGTGTGTCTATCATGAATAGCTGGTAAGCAATGCATAAATTTTACTTCTGAATTTTCAGTAAGTTTTAATATATAATTATTCACTTGATAATTACGCAATAATTTAATACGTTCTTCCCAAAGATCTTGTATTTCTCCCATGGAAACCCATACATCTGTATAGATAAAATCTGCTTGTTTTAAGTTTTCGATAATATCACAAGTTAAAGTAATTGTACCTCCATTTAATTTTGCTATTTTAATACAATCATTAACTAATGTTAATTCTGGCCAATATTGTTTTGGTGATATAATATAAAGATTTAAGCCAACTAATGCAGCTGCTTCTAACATAGTATTTCCAATATTATTTCTGGCATCTCCTATATATACTATTTTTATATCATTGAATGGTTTATGAGGTAAAAATTCTTGCATAGTTAATAAATCGGCAAGCAATTGAGTTGGATGAAATTCAGATGTTAATCCATTCCATACTGGAATTCCAGCATATTGAGCTAATATTTCTATAGAATTGTGATGACCACGATATTGAATCCCATCATACATTCTTCCTAATATGCGAGCAGTGTCTTTTATAGATTCTTTATAACCAATCTGACTATTTATTGAATTAACATAAGTAACATTTGCACCTTGATCATATGCTGCTACTTCAAAAGCACATCTAGTACGAGTAGATTCTTTTTCAAAAATGAGTACAATATTTTTACCTTTTAAATATTGAATTTCTTCATTGTTTTTTTTTGCATTTTTTAAATGTTTAGCTAATTTTAAAAGAAAATAAATGTTATCAGAAGAAAATTCTAATAATCGTAAAAAATTACGTAAATACAATTGACACATGTACATCTCCAATTAGTCATCATTTAACATAATTAAAAAATATGTTTCAATGAAAAATTACAAAGTTGTCTAATTTAATACAAATATATTGTTTAATTATTTATAACTTTGTAATGATAGATACTTGTTCTATTAACTTTAATTTCGATTTTTTTAATTCCGTTATTCTATTTTTATGTTTTATAACTATCGATAATGGAGCTTTTGAAGCAAAATTGTCATTCATAATTTTTATTTCTATTTTATTAAGTTCTATATCAATTTTTGATATTTCTTTAGATAGTCGTTTTAATTCGTTGTCTTTATCAATTAAATCAACCATAGGAATAATAATTTCTACACTATTTATAATTTTAGTTAATGCAATTAAATTTTTATCTTTTTTAGTTATTATCGTAATAGATTTTAAAGATCCCAATTTTAATATAGTTTCATAACTATTTTTTATAATATGTATAATTAATGAAGAACAATTATATAGTTTAACATCTAATAATTTATTTAAAGTAATATGCATTTCTGTACGTATATTACGAATAGCAATAATAAATTGTTTAATCCAATTAATATATTCTTTTGCTTTTTTATCTTCTTTATCAGCATGATAATTTGGCATTAATTGATGCATAATAGTATTAGTTTTTGTTTTATTGATTTTTTGCCACAAAGTTTCAGTAATAAATGGAATAATGGGATGTGCTAAGCGTAGTAATAGTTCAAAAATATAAATTAAATTATGATGTATATTTTTTATTACAGATACATTGTTTGTTTGTATTTTTAATTTAACTAATTCTAAATACCAATCACAAAATTCATTCCAGGTAAAATTATATATTGTATTTGCAGCAATATCAAAACGATAAGTATCTAATGCTTGTCGGTAATTTTTTACTGTATTATTCAATTCTGCTAGTATCCAACGATCTTCTATTGACAAATTCATTTTTTGGTTATTATCATAGATATGATCATGAGTATGCATTATTATAAATCTTCCTGCATTCCATAATTTATTGCAAAAATTTCTATATCCTGCTAAACGATTCATATCCCAATTAATATCACGACCAGTTGTTGCAAGAGAAGCTAAAGTAAATCTCATTGCATCAGTACCTGATGCTTCTATACCATTCGGAAATTGTTTTTTAGTCATGTCAGCAATTTTCTTAGATAATTTTGGTTGTATCATGTTACTAGTACGTTTTTTTAATAATAAATCTAATGAAATTCCATCAATGATATCAATTGGATCAATAATATTTCCTTTAGATTTTGACATTTTTTGACCTTCTTCATCTCGAATTAAACCAGTCATATAAACAATTTTAAAAGGAACTTGTGGCTTATTATTAACTTTAATAAAGTGCATAGTTAACATAATCATTCTTGCAATCCAAAAAAAAATGATGTCAAAACCACTTACTATAATATTAGTAGGATGAAATTTTTGTAAAAAATAGTTATCATTAGGCCAACCTAAAGAAGTAAAAGTCCATATAGCAGATGAAAACCAGGTATCTAACACATCATCATCTTGTTTAAGTACTAAATCTTTAGATATATTATTTTTTAAACGTACTTCTTCTTCATTTAGTTCAACATACATGTTACCATCATTAGAGTACCAAACTGGAATTCTATGCCCCCACCATAATTGGCGTGATATACACCAATCTTGAATATTGTTCATCCAGGAAAAATACATATTTTCATATTGTTTAGGTATAAATTTAATCTGCCCATTTTTAACTGCCTCGATAGCCATTTTTGCCAATGGTTTGGTATTTATATACCATTGATTAGTTAAAAGTGGTTCAATAATAGTTCCACTACGATCGCCATATGGAATAGTTATCTCTTTTAATTGAATATCTTCAAGTAATCCCATATTATCAATTTCTTTTATAAGAAGTCTTCTTGCATTAAATCGTTCAATATTTCTAAATTGTATAGGAATTTCGTTTGAGTAAATATTAGATATTTCACCTTGACTATTATAAATTTGAGATTTTGTACAAATATAACCATAACGATCTATAACATTAATAATAGGTAATTTATGAGAAATACCTATATTATAGTCATGAAAATCATGGGCAGGAGTAATTTTAACACAACCGGTACCCTTATTCATATCAACATATTTATCTGCAATTATCGGTATTACACGTTCTATAAATGGCAGAATAACTGATTTTCCAATTAAATTTTTATACCTTACATCGTCTGGATTAACCGCAATTGCTGTATCACCAAATAATGTTTCTGGTCTAGTAGTAGCAATTACTAAATATTTTTTTCCATCATTAGTTTGTACATTATGTGCAAGTAAATAACGAATATACCACATTTTACCTTTGATTTGACGATATTCTATTTCCAAATCAGAAATTGCAGTACACAGTTTAGTATCCCAATTAACTAAGCGTTTTTTACGATAAATTAATTTTTCTTTATATAAAGAAACGAATACTTGTTTTACTGCTTTACATGATTCTTTATCCATAGTAAATCGTTCACGATCCCAATCAATTGAATTACCTAAACGACGCATTTGATTATTGATATTATTACCTAATTGTTTTTTCCATTGCCAAATTTTTTCTATAAAATCTTCACGACTATAATCTTGTTTAGTTTTACCTTCGTCTTGAAGTTGACGTTCAATAATCATTTGTGTAGCAATACCTGCATGATCAGTACCAGTTTGCCATAAAGTATTTTTACCTTTCATTTTTTGATAACGAATGATTATATCCATGATTGTTTGCTGGAAAGCATGTCCCATATGCAAATTACCAGTAACATTTGGTGGAGGTAAAATTATACAAAAATTTTTTTGATTATCTTTTTGATTTGGTTTAAATAAACCTTGCTTTTCCCAAAGTTTATATAAAGGTTGTTCTATATTTTTTGGACAAAAAATTTTTTCCATATATTTATATTATTCTGTTTAATATTTAAAATTATATTATTATTAATTTAAATCCGCTATCCCGATATTGTTTGTAACGATTTCTTGCTAATTGTTTAAATTGTTCTTCATGAGGAATAAAATCAATTACTTCTGTAAACGAAGTTATAAAGTCTGTTAAATACATTAATAAATTAATTAAAATATTTCTGGGTGGTGTAATAATTTGATTTTGGTTCCAAATAATTTCAACTGGTGCACCACAATTAGGACCTTCACCACCAAAATTATGAGGTGTAAATGAATTTATAGGTAATTGCCATAATGCTGTATCTAAACGAATAGCTTGTTTGATATTATCACATAAAATTAAAATTCTTTTTCCAGAACAATAATATTGATTAGCTAATTTACATATAAACATTTCAGTACTATGTAATTCTGTTTGAATATTATTAGGACATATTGTATAAAAAGTAACTTTATTCATTTTGTTGCTTAATTAACTGTTTATATATTGCTCTTTATTAATGAATATTATCAACTTTCTAAGTTGACATAATGTTTATTTAAACCTACACGGTTTAGTAAAAACTGCAATAA
Organism: Pantoea sp. Brub; assembly: GCA_016642085.1. Classification (GTDB taxonomy): domain Bacteria; phylum Pseudomonadota; class Gammaproteobacteria; order Enterobacterales; family Enterobacteriaceae; genus Pantoea_C. Next base: position 19,066 of record VOQV01000006.1, read on the forward strand.
TACAGATACAGGACGTCCGGTAGCTCCTTTATCTTGCCCTGTACTCCAAGCGGTACCGGCAATATCTAAGTGAGCCCATTTATATTTATTAGTAAAATGTGATAGAAAACATGCTGCTGTAATCGTACCACCAGCACGACCACCAACATTTGCAATGTCTGCGCAATTAGATTTTAATTGTTCCTTATAGTCATCGGTTATAGGCAATTGCCATAAACGATCTTCAGATTGTTCTGACGCTATAATTAATTCGTGTGCTAATATGTTATTATTTGATAATAAACCACTGATATGATGACCTAATGCAATAACACAAGCCCCAGTTAAGGTAGCTATATCAATTACTATTGCTGGTTTAAATTTTTCGACATATGTTAATACATCACATAATACTAAACGACCTTCTGCATCTGTATTAATAACTTCTACTGTTTTACCTGACATTGTCGTTAATATATCTCCTGGACGCATAGAATTACCATTAAGCATATTTTCACAACATGCTAATATACCTATTACATTAATTGGTATATTTAATGTTGCTATAGCATGCATAATTCCATATACTGATGCTGCTCCACACATATCATATTTCATTTCATCCATATTATTAGATGGTTTAATTGAAATACCACCAGAATCAAATGTAACTCCCTTACCAATTAATACAATTGGTCTATCATCTTTAATATTATTGTTACCTTTATATTCAATTACTGACATTAATGATTTATTATGAGAAGCATTCCCTACAGCTAAATATGCATTCATTCCTAAATCTTTCATTGTCTTATCATCAATAATATTAACAGTTATATTTTTACTAAAAGTTTTTGCTAATTTATGTGATTGACATGCAAGATATTCTGTATTGCAAATATTTGGTGGCAAATTACCAAGATCTTTAGCTATTTTTATCCCATCTGAAATTGCGAGACCATGCTGAATCGCTTGCTCACAAATATTTAACTCTTTAGGTGTTGCTATATTAATCTGTAATTTATATTTATTGTGATTATTATGTTTTTTATCAGTTTTAAATAAATTAAAATTATACAAAAAATTTTGAAATATCTCAATGATTTGTCTTATTTTCCAATAATTATTGCGTCCTTGAACATTTAATTCTGTTAAAGATAATATTGTTTCTGTAGAACTAGTGAAACTTAAAACATTAATTATTTTTTTTATAATTTGTTTATATTCTTGTTCATTTAATTCATTTTTTTGACCTAATCCTATCACTAAAATACGTTCAGATAATACGTTAGGTACATGATATAATAATAAGGTTTGACCTATTTCTCCTTTTATTATTTCTTTATTTATTATAGAACTTATATATCCTTGACTAATTTTGTCTATTGTTGTTGCCATTTTTGATAAACTAAATGGTTGAAAAATGCCAATTATAAGACAATCGCTTTTTTGTTTTTCAGGAGATCCAAGCTTTATACTAAATTCCATTTTTTTCCCTGTTTATATTTTAATAAGTATACTAAATTATATATTTTAATAATTTTATATAGTTATTATGTGTTAATAGATGACTATATTATTGATTGCAGTTATGCACTTATTTATAATACATAATAAATCAATGAAATTTTTAATAAAAATTTTCTAGAACAAATTTTAAATAATAGTTATTATAATAAGTTATTATTTAAAATAAAAATAGCAATGTGTTGACAATGATCATTATAAATTATTTAATTAAACAAATAATTAAAAATCAAATATCTATTTTTTATGTTTTAATTCTAATTTTTTTTTTCAAAAAACAATTAGAATCTTAAATTCTGCTGTTGATGGACATATACCAGTAAATCTAATTTTTACAATATTAGCATTAGGTTTACCAGAAATTTTACAATTTATTTTGCCTTTAAGTTTATTTTTAGCAATTTTGTTTACTTTTAATGATCTTCATAAACAAAATGAAATTTTAGGAATGCAATCTTGTGGAATTAGCATTTACAGTTTTATTATAACAGTTATTATATTAACAGTGTTAACTGCAATATTTGCAACAATAAATATTATATGGTTTAAACCATGGTCTGTTAGTTACGAAAATAGATTATTTAACAATATTTCATTTAATTCTAATATATCAAATTTATCTGCTAAAAAATTTCAAATTTTTAATTATAATAATATTGTATTATATATCGAAAAAATCAAAGGAAATAAGTTACATAATATATTTATTACAAATTTATATAAAAAAAATAATAATAACCCTTGGTTGATAATATCAAATACAGGTAAAATCAATATTTGTAACAATAACTATCAATTGATTACTTTGAATAAAGCCCTTTTTTTAGAAGGGACACCAATACTTCATCAATTTGATGCAAATTTTTTAATTAATTATCAAATTTTTATTAATCTTAAACATAAAATAATTAATTTAAAAGAAACTGAGCAATCTAATTTTTTAAATTTATTGCACAATAAATCGTTTAAATTTCGTGCTGAATTACATTGGCGTCTTACGTTAATAATGTCCGTATTAGTTATGTCATTAATTGCATTATCTTTTAGTATAATTGGTTCTCGTAGGGTGAGTTTTCTATCAATGATATTTTATTTAGCTTTTTTTCTGATACAAAGTATTATTAAATCAAATGGTGAAACTGGATATTTAAATCCAGCTATTTGGATGTGGTTAATAAATATTAGTTATTTACTGATATCTATTATATTACTGTATTTATCAAATAATCCAGTGATTTATCAAATCAAAAATTATTTTCATAACATACAATAATTCAATAATGTTAAATATATTTTATCGTTACATTAATTATAATATTTTAAATGCAGTTTTATTTGTATTATTTATTTTAATATCACTTTCTAGTATTATTAATTTTGCAGATCAATGTCGCCATATAAGACAAGAAGAATATGATATTATAGATGCTTGTTATTATACAATATTTAGTATACCAAAAAATATAGAGTTATTTTTTCCGATGATAGTACTACTTGGTGCTGTTTTAGGATTAAGTTTATTAGATAAGCATAATGAATTACTAGCTATGCAAATAGCAGGTTTTTCTAATTTACAAATAACTATTTCAGTAGTAAAAACAGCTGTTCCTTTAATATTCATTTCTATAATTATTGGAGAATTAATAATTCCAACCAGTGAAAAAATTGCACATAATCATCGTACTGATAAATTGTATCATAATAATATTAAGTCTATCCAAAATAAAGGATTATGGCTAAAAGATGCAAATAATTTTATTAATATTAAACATATTAAAAATGATAATAACATTTCAGAAATTAGTATATATTGTATTCAAGATCAATATCGTTTGAAAAGTATTAGTTATATTGATAATGCTATATGGAATCCAAATAAAAAAATCTGGATATCGTCTAATACATATAAATCTATTTTTAATAATTTTGATCAAATTATTAATACTAAAACTAAAAATGAAGTATTTAAAACAAATTTAACACCGAATCAAATTAAAGTATCTAAATATAATCCCAAGGAATTATCGATTTTAATGTTATATGATTACATTAAATATTTGAATCAAAGCGGACAAATTTCAACAATTTATCAATTAAATATGTATAGGAAAATATTAATTCCATTTTCAATAATAGTAATGCTAATTATGGCTACATTGTTTATGTTAGGTCCGTTAAAAAATGCCAATATTAATATTCGTGCCATCACTAGTATTAGTTTTAGTTGTATTTATTACATTTTAGAAAAAATTCTAGATTCAATTAGTTTAATAAGTTCATTTTCACCAATTATAAGTGCAATACTTCCAATATTGATATTTTTTTTAATATGTATTTATATTTTAATTAATTTTAACCAAGAATATTGTTAAATTTAATTTTATTTATGTAATTAATAATGTTATATTAGATTACTAAACATTTAGCCGAAGTGGCGAAATCAGGTAGACGCAGTTGATTCAAAATTAACCGTAGAAATACGTGTCGGTTCAAATCCGACCTTCGGCATATAAGTAACATTACATTGATAATGATGCGAAGAGAGGGATTCGAACCCTCATATCTATTTAGATGCTAACACCTGAAGTTAGCGCGTATTCCAATTTCGCCATCCTCGCAAATGATAATTATGTAATTAACTACAATGATAACATATTTTTTAGAAATAAACTAATTGTATTAATTTATTAAAATAAGTTTTCTTATGACAATCAATTGTTTTTTAAGACAAATAGGTATTGTAAAATATGATTTACATAGACCTTATGTATTACAAGGATTATTTAATGTTTCAATATTATCTAATATTAAATTATTAATAATAGTAAGATATTTATCCATTTTGGATGAACCGTTAATATATAAATGTCTCAATGTATTAAATTTAAAAAAAAATCAAATTATGATAATTACATCAATATATTTAGATCAAATACCAGAAAAAAATAATTTTGCTATTTGGTTATTAGATGTAAATACTAATAAATCTTTTAATGGTGTCGTTTTATCAAGTTGTTCATTTCATAAGTTAATTAATGATGGAAATGAAAAAAAAAATCTTTGGCATCAGATATGTAAATATGATAACTATTTCTTTAAATAAAAAAAGAAATAATTATTATTTTTTAGATAAATTTATATTAATATATTATGCATTTAAAATATTATTTATGAAGTAATATAATGATGTTTATTAATACAAATTATTATGTTCATAATTCAGAACATTATTTAAAATTTTTTTTATAAAATTAAATTATAATTATTTTTATCAGAGAATAATAACAGTGAAAAAATGGTTTATTTTTTTTTAATTATTTTTATTATTACTAAAACATGTCATGCATATGCTGCCTCTATTCAAGAACAGAGATTAAACTATAAAACAATTATGCAATCTTTAAAACATAATAATACAAATACTGTTTTAAAGTTATTACCAACATTAAAAAATTATTCTTTATATCCATATTTAGAATATCGAATATTTCTGAAAAATATAAACAAAGCCAATACTACTTCTACAAAAAAAATTATTTATAAATATTCTAAATTACCATTTATAAATATACTGAAAACCAGTTTTATTAATTTAATGGCTAAACGTAAAAATTGGCCAGAATTACTCAAATTTAGCCCAAATAAACCTTCACAAATATCAGCTCAATGTAATTGGTATCATGCTAAGTGGGTTTTAGAAAATAAAAAAACTGCTTTTGAAGGTATAAAGAAAATTTGGTTAAATAATACTTCTTTGCCAAAAGCATGTAATAATTTTGTTTCTATTTGGCAAAAACGTGATAAATATTTTCCATTTGCTGTTCTTGAACGTATTCGTTTATGTATGCAAAAAAATAGTAATAAAAATGCAATTATTAAATTAAGTACACTATTACCTAAAAATTATCATACTATTGCAAATCTAATTGTTTCTTTATGTAAAGAACCTACATCAGTGAATCATTTTAATAAAGTGACAACCTTAAATAGGTTTACTTTTCAAGCCATTAAATATGCTGTAGTTCAAATAACTTATAGACATAAAAATACAAAAAAAATAAAACAAGTCATTAATAATTTATTACATTCACATAAATTCAATCAAAATCAAATTAAAGATTTAAAAGAAATAATAGCATGGAATTTAATGATAAATAATATTAGTTCTACAGAACAAAAATGGCGTGATGAAATTATAATTAATAATAAATCTACTAAATTTATTGAACGTCGTATACGTTTGATATTATCTACACAAAATAAAGATCAATTAAATGTTTGGCTTAATTATTTACCAAAAAACATACAAAAGAAAGATGAATGGCAGTATTGGAAAGCTGATTTTTTACTTTCACATGGTCATGCCAAACAAGCTAAACAAATTTTACGCACATTATCTAAAAAACGTGGTTTTTATTCCATGGTAGCATCTCAAAAATTAAATATACATTATCATTTACATATTAATAAAAAAATAATTAATCATGATAAGAATCTGTTTAAAAGTATAGAATTATCTAGAATAAATGAATTAATGCATTGGGGAGAATATAAATTTGCTAATATTGAATGGATACAATATCTGTTGAATAAAAATCATAAGCAATTACGAATGTTAGCTAGTTATGCAAATGAGCATAATTGGTGGGGATTTAGTGTTCAAGCTACTATCAAAGCGAAAATATGGGATAATATTAAAGAACGTTTTCCTATAGCATGGAAGAATTTATATAAAAAACATACTAAAAATAAAAATATTTCACAAAATTATGTAATGGCAGTTTCACGTCAAGAAAGTGCTTGGAATCCAATGGCTAATTCACCAATGGGAGCTAAAGGTTTAATGCAAATTATACCAAAAACTGCTATATATACTGCACAAACACATGGTATACATAATTATAATAATGATACGCAATTATTTAATCCAAATATGAATATTAAAATTGGCACTTATTATTTGGAATATATTTATCAATATTTTAAATATAATAGAATTCTTACTTTAGCAGCTTATAATGCTGGTCTTAAAAATGTATCTAATTGGATACATAATAATGTAGGTAAATTAGATGTTATAGCTTTTATTGAGAGCATTCCGTTTCTAGAAACTCGTGAATACATAAAAAATGTTTTATCCTATGAAGTATATTATAACTATCTAATACAAGGTAAAGTAACCAACATTATCACTGATAGTGAATGGAAACATGCTTATTAAATAACAAATATTTATATATTAAATTGTATATTCATTCTAAGGAAGCATATTAATGGTAAACAAATCTCCAATAAGCTATAAACAATCTGGAGTGAATATTGATCTTAGCAATGTTCTCATTAATAATATAAAGAATATTGCTAAAAAAACACATCGTCCTGAAGTGTTAAACAATATAGGTGGTTTTAATGCTCTTTGTGAATTGCCTAAAAAATACCAAGAACCTATTTTAGTATCTAGTTCAGATGGAATTGGAACTAAACTAAATTTATCCATAAAATTTAATTCTTTTCAAAAAATTGGAATTGATTTAGTGGCTATGTGTGTAAATGATATTATATTATCCGGTGCTGAACCTTTATTCTTTTTAGATTATTATGCTACTAGCAATTTAAACATACAAATTGCTTCAACGATCATAAATAGTATTGCTGAAGGATGTTTGTTATCTGGTTGTGCTCTAGTAGGAGGAGAAACAGCTGAAACTCCAGGAGTTTACCAATATAAAGATTGTGATATAGCTGGGTTTTGTCTAGGTGTAGTTGAAAAATCAAAAATTATTGATTGTAAAAATATTCAGCATAATGATATACTTATCGCATTAGCTTCTAGTGGATTGCATTCTAATGGTTACTCTTTAGTACGCAAAATAATTGAAGTAAATAATATTGATCCAATGCGAAAAAAAATTAATAATAAATTATTAATAGAATATTTATTTGAACCAACGCAAATATATGCAAATGTTATTATAAAACTTCTTAAAAAATACGACATACATGCGATGGCACATATTACTGGCGGTGGTTTATTAGATAATATATGTAGGATATTATCTGATAACAATGAAGCTATAATTTATGAACAAAGTTGGAATTGGCCATCTATATTTAAATGGATATCTGCAGAAGCACATATTAACCATCAAGAGATGTATAGTGTTTTTAATTGTGGTGTAGGTATGATCATCGTAATTAATGAAAATGATGCTGATAAAGCAGTAGAATTTATTAATTCTATTAATAACAATCAAGCATGGAAGATAGGTGTAGTTAAGAGATCTATTAAAAAATCTGTTATTGTACAAAAATGAAAAAAATAGTTATACTTATATCTGGTATGGGAAGTAATTTATTGGCTATTATTAATGCTTGTAAGAAAGGCATTATTGATGGAGAAATAGCTGCTGTTATAACAGATAAACCTTCTGCTTACGGTTTAGTTTATGCTAAACAAGAAAATATACCGATAAAAATATTAAATGCTCATGATTTTTTAATTCGTGAAAATTTTGATAAACAACTGGTTGAAGAAATTGATGTTTATCAACCACATTTAATAGTATTATCTGGTTACATGCGTATTTTAAGTAATTTTTTTGTAATGCGTTATTATGGTTATTTGATTAATATCCACCCTTCTTTACTTCCTAAATATCCTGGTTTAAATACATATAGTAGAGTTTTAAAAAATAAAGATTTAGAACATGGTACATCAATACACTTTGTAACTGAACAAGTAGATAATGGACCTATTATTATTCAATCTAAAGTTCCAGTGTATTTTAATGATGATAAATTTAAACTTATGCAACGGGTTAAAACTCAAGAACATATTATATATCCTTTAGTAATTAATTGGTTTTTAAAAGAAAGATTAGTAATGCAAAATAGACAAGTATGGTTAGATGGAATAAAACTACCATCTCAAGGTTATACATATAAAAATATTATTATATAATAATTATTAATAATTAAATTATATTTTTCTCAATATAATAACAATTGTTATTGTATAGTTTAAAAGGTATAAAAATGAATAATGCTTTATTTTGATAAAGAATTAAGTTGGTTATCATTTAATGAACGTGTTTTACAAGAAGCAGCTGATAAAAATAATCCTCTTTTAGAAAGAATGCGTTTTTTAGGTATCTATTCAAATAATTTAGATGAATTTTATAAAGTGCGTTTTGCCGATTTAAAACGTCATATTTTAATTGATGAAGAACAAGGTTTTAACAATCGTAGAAATCATCTGTTAAAAAAAATTCAAAAAAAAGTCATAAAATCAGATCAAGAATTTAATCGTATATATAATAATTTACTTCTTGAAATGGCACGCAATAAAATTTTTTTAATTAATGAAAAACAATTATCTATTAATCAAGAAAGTTGGCTTAGAAAATATTTTAAAAAAAATTTACATCAACATATTACCCCTATAATTATCACACAAGAAACTAATTTAAAAAAAATTCTTAAAGACGATTATACTTATTTAGCGATTGATATTATTAATAAAAAACATAATTGTTATGCATTATTAGAAATACCTTCAGATAAAGTTCCACGTTTTATAAATATTCCTGCTGAAACACCTAAAAAACGTAAACCTATTATTTTACTTGATAATATCTTACGACATTTTTTAGATGATATATTTAAAAGTTTTTTTGATTATGATTTATTAAATGCTTACTCAATAAAAATGACACGTGATGCTAAATGTGCTTTAGTAGCTGAAATGGAATCTAGTTTACTTGATTTAATGTCTTCTAGTCTTAAAAAACGTTTAACAGCAGAACCAGTACGTTTTGTTTATCAATATGATATGCCTAAAAATATGGTTAAATTATTATGTCATAAATTATCAATCACTAATTTTGATTCTGTGTTGCCTAGTGGACGTTATCTTAATTTTAAAGATTTTATTAATTTCCCTAATATTTGTTGTCAATCTAATTTGATCAATACCAATTTACCTCAAATTCGTTACATTAGATTAGATCTGGCTCGTAATAGTTTCGAGGCAATTCGTGAAAGAGATATTCTTCTTTATTATCCTTATTACACTTTTGAACATATTTTAGAACTATTACAACAATCATCTTTTGATCCAAATGTATTAGCAATAAAAATTAATATTTATAGAGTAGCTAAACATTCTCGTATAATAGATGCAATGATTCATGCTGCTTACAATGGTAAAAAAGTTACAGTTGTAGTGGAACTGCAAGCACGATTTGATGAAGAAGCTAATATATATTGGTCTAAACGTCTTACTGAAGCTGGTGTACATGTTATTTTTTCTGCTCCAGGTTTAAAAATTCATGCTAAATTATTCCTTATCTTTAGACAAGAAAATACAGAAGTCATATTATATGCACATATAGGAACAGGTAATTTTAATGAAAAAACTGCGCAACTTTATACTGATTATTCATTATTAACTTCTGATCCACGTATAACTAATGAAGTAAAATATGTTTTTAATTTTATTGAAAATCCTTATAAACCAGTAAAATTTAATTACCTAATTGTATCACCTCAAAATTCACGTTATATGCTTTATCAATTGATTGACAAAGAAATTTCAAATGCAAAAAAAAATATACCTGCAAGTATCACTTTAAAAATCAATAATTTAGTAGATAAAGGATTAATTGATCGTTTGTATAAAGCATCTAAATCTGGAGTGACAATTAATATTTTAGTACGTAGCATGTGTTCACTAATTCCTAAGTTACCTGGTATTAGTGATAATATTAATATTATTAGTATTGTTGATCGTTATTTAGAACATGATCGTGTATATATTTTTCAAAATTCCGGCAATAAAAAAGTATTTTTATCTTCTGCTGATTGGATGACCCGTAATATAGATTATCGCATTGAAGTAGCAGTGGCAATTCTTGATCCTAAAATAAGAGAATTTATTTTAAACATACTAAATATTCAATTTAAAGATACAGTCAAAGCGCGTATGATAGATCGTACATTAAGCAATAAATATATTCAAAGCAAAAACAATCATAAAATACATTCCCAATTGCTAATTTATAATTACATAAAAAAAATAGAACTAAATTATTTTAACAGAAAATAAATTACACAACTACTCCCATTCAATAGTAGCTGGCGGTTTACTAGTAATGTCATAAACAACACGGGAAACACCATGCACTTCATTAATTATTCTATCTGCAATACAATGTAACAATTTATATGGTATATTTGCCCAATTAGCTGTCATAAAATCAATAGTTTTGACAGCACGTAAAGAAATCACCCAATCATATTTACGATTGTCTCCCATAATATTTACTGAACGAATGGGTAAAAATACAGTAAATGCTTGACTAAGATGAGTATAAAAATTATTTTTATGTAATTCTTCAATAAAAATAGCATCAGCCAGACGTAATAAATCACAATATTCTTTTTTTACTTCACCTAATATACGCACAGCTAGCCCTGGTCCAGGAAATGGGTGACGATGTAATATTTTATACGGAATATTTAATTTTGAGCCAATTTTTTTAACTTCATCTTTAAACAAAAATTTTAAAGGTTCTATTAAACACAAGTTCATGTCATTTGGTAGCCCTCCAACATTATGATGTGTTTTAATTGGTTTATTTTGACTCATTGAAATTGTAGATTCTATTATATCAGGATAAATAGTACCTTGAGCTAACCATTTGATATTATATAGTTCATTAGTAGCTACCTCATTAAAAATATCAATAAATAAATGACCAATAATTTTACGTTTTTCTTCAGGATCTTTAATACCTATAAGAGCATTAAGAAAACGTTTTTCTGCTTGGATATGTACGATATTTAAATTTTTATCAAATAAGTCTATTATTTCATTTGATTCATTTAAACGCAATAATCCATTGTCAATAAATATGCATATAAGTTGTTTGCCGATAGCACGATGCAATAATATAGCTGTTACATAAGAATCCACTCCACCTGACAAACCTAAAATTACTTTATCTTTTCCAACTTTTTTACGAATATTTTTAATTATATCTGGAATGATATTAATAGGCTTCCACATAATTTTACATTTGCATATACTAACAATAAAATTTTTTAAAATGGTTATACCTTGTTTAGTTTGAGTTACTTCTGGATGAAATTGTACACAATAGAATTGTTTTTCACTATTGACTATAACTGCGTGTCGACAATTTTTTGTACTAGCAACTGTTATGAAACCATCTGGTAATTGAACTACTTCATCTTCATGACTCATCCATACATCTACAAAATTGCCATTTTTATTAGTATCAACTTTAATATTGTGCATTAAAATATTTGACTTAATTATTTCAATCTGAGTAAAACCAAATTCTCTCTTTTTAGCAGATGAAACTACACCACCTAATTGTACTACCATAGCTTGCATACCATAACATATCCCCATAATAGGTATATGTGCATTAAAAATATAATTTATTATACGAGGACTATTTAAGTTGTTAGCACTTTGAGGTCCACCAGAAAGTATAATACCATTTGGATTAAAACTACGAATTTGTTTTTCAGTAACAGAATATTTCCATATTTCACAATATATACCTATTTTGCGTATACATCTTGCAATTAATTGAGTATATTGAGAACCAAAATCAAGTATTAAAATACTATTTTTATATAAATTATGTGCAATCATTATATTTATTCCAAACATGATGTAGTAATAATGTATTATCGTGTAATATAAATTATAATTATTTACAAAATTGCACTTATAATCTTTTATTAACCCATTCGATAATTAGGTGATTCTTTTGTAATAGTTACATCATGGACATGACTTTCATGCATTCCTGCATCACTAATATTTACAAATTCAGTTTTAGTGCGTAAATCATGAATATTTAAACAACCAGTTAAACCCATGCAAGAACGTAATCCACCAATTTGTTGATAAACAATCTCTTTTAAATTACCTTTATATGCAACTCTACCTTCAATCCCTTCTGGTACTAACTTATTAGTTTGAAAATAACGATCAGATGAACCTTGTATCATTGCTCCTAGTGATCCCATACCACGATATGTTTTAAACACTCTACCTTGATATAATTCAATTTCTCCTGGTGATTCTTCAGCACCGGCTAACATTGAACCTATCATTACAGAACATGCACCAGCAGCTATTGCTTTAGCAATATCACCAGAAAATCTAATACCGCCATCAGCTATTACTGGAATTTTGATTTTATGTTTTGATAAAGCATATACTGCATCAGCAATAGCAGTAATTTGAGGTACTCCTACACCAGTAATTACACGTGTAGTACAAATTGAACCTGGACCAATGCCTACTTTAATAGCATTAACGCCTGTTTCAGCTAATGCTAATGCACCTGATCCTGTAGCTATATTTCCTCCTACAATTTCTAATTTAGGATATTCAGAACGAATTTTGCGAATAAATTTTAACACTTTTTCAGAATGACCATGAGATGAATCAATTAATATAACATCGACACCCATTTCAATTAAAGCATCAATTCGTTTCCTATTATCATTATCAATACCAACAGCAGCGCCTACACGCAATCGTCCATGTATATCTTTACAGGCATTAGGTTTATTTTCAGCTTTTTGAAAATCTTTGACAGTAATCATACCTAATAAATTAAAATTATCATTTACAATAAGAACTTTTTCAATTCTTTTTTCATGCATTTTACTTAGAATAAATTCACGAGATGATCCTTCTTTCACTGTTACTAATTTATCTTTTGATGTCATTATTTTAGAAACTTGCTGTGATAAATCAGTTGTAAAACGTATATCTCTACACGTGACTATTCCTAATAATTTATTATTATTATTTACTACAGGATAGCTAGCAAAACCATGTTGTTTAGTTAATGCTTTTATTTCAGATAATGTGTTAGTTGGTAATACAGTTTTGGGATTATTAACAATTCCACTAACATATTTTTTAACTTTACATACTTCATCTGCTTGACATTTAATAGACATATTCTTATGGATAAACCCTATACCACCTTCTTGTGCTAAAGCAATAGCTAAAGATGATTCAGTAACAGTATCCATAGCAGCTGAAACCAATGGTATATTTAATTGAATATTTTCTGTTAGCTGAGTTTTTAAATCAACACAATTTGGTAAGACTGTAGAATGAGCGGGAACTAATAATACATCATCAAAAGTGAATGCTTCTTTAAGAATTCTTAACATAACAATACTTCCATCTTTAATCTTTAGTTAATAAAAATAGACAAAATATTGCTTTAACATTGTACAGAAGGTCGATGATTGACTCCAGTATTATTTATAATAATTAATTAAATTAATTATAAAAATAGTATTTCTTCTATATTAGACAAACGATCATTATAAATAATATAATTATAGAATATAATATTTATTTTGAATAGATATTATATTCTATAAATGCAAGAACATGTATAGTACATGTAAAAATTATTTAGCATTTATGCATACTGAAACTGAACATAAGAGATTTGTTATTTTTGTGTTTTTTTAAAAACTGAAATATTAAATTTTTTCTTATATGGATTGACCCCTTCTTTAAATTGAATGAAAATAGGACAACCTAATAAATTGATTGAATGAGAAAAATATTTTAACAAATATCTTTTATACGAATGAGGTACATAACTAACTCTATTACCATGTATAATTATAATTAATGGATTATATCCACCAACATGTGCATACTTCATTTTAATAGCATTATGATAAATTAAAGGTGGCTTATGGTTTGCAATCGCTTTGTGCATAATATTCGTTAAAAATGATGTACTAACTTGTTTTTGTGTACAATTATATGTCTGTTTAACTGAATAGAATAATTTTTTCAGTCCTTTTCCATACAAAGCTGAAATAAAATGTATTTTTTTTAAGTATATAAAATTTAAACGTACAGCTAGTGTTGATTTTAAATCATTAAGATCTTTTTCTATTATATTATCAGATTTATTAACTGCAATTACTAATGAACGACCATTATGAATTATAAATTCTAATAACCATAAATCTTGATGTACAAGACCTTCACTGCCATCAATAATTAATATAACTACATTAGCATCTTGGATTGCTTGGAATGTTTTAATAATCGAAAATTTTTCTACAATAGAATTTATTTTTTGTTTTTTACATACACCAGCTGTATCAATAAGAATATAATCTTCATGGTTATAATGCACTGGAACATAAATACTATCGCGTGTAGTTCCAGGTATTTTAGATACTATTACACGTTTTGTACCAGTTATGTAATTTATCAAAGTTGATTTGCCAACATTAGGTCTACCAACAATTGCTAATTTAATTGATACATCACATAAGTTATTTTTAATTTGTGTAGATTGTTCTTTGTCTTTGCTAATTATATTCAGTGTATGCGTATTTTTTTTAGTTAAATTAATATTCAATTGCAATGAAAATACTTGTTTAATCAATTCATTTATACCCCTGCCACTAGTAGCAGAAATATTGTAAATATTTTTAAAACCTAAAGAACAAAAACGATAATTTATTAAATCTGTGTCTAATGCATCAATTTTATTAATTACTACAAAAACTGATTTTTTTGATACATGTAAATATTTTGCAATTTTTTGATCATCATCAATTAATCCTACACGACCATCGACCATAAACAATATTATGTCAGCTTCTTCTATAGCGATTAATGATTGATCATGTATCTGTAATTCAATGCAATTTTTACTCTTATCAATACCGCCAGTGTCAATTAAAATAAATTCATACTTTTCACATTTAACTTTACTGTATTTTCTATCACGAGTTAAACCAGGACAATTTAATACTAAAGCATCTTTAGAATTACTTAATCTATTAAATAAAGTAGATTTTCCTACATTGCATCGACCTATTAGAGCAATTATCGGTATCATAATGTATCATATCCTCTGATAAACAAATCTCTAATAAAATTATTTTGTACAATCAAATTTGGTCGTTAATTTGATTTAAATAAATAATAAATATATAATATTAATAAATTTAATTAGTTCATAATAGCATAAAGACTACCTTTTCTAGATTGAATAATTATTTTATTATCTGCAACTATTGGTTCAGTTGTAAAACCTGATTTACTTAATTTTTGTTGTGCAACTAATTTACCATTATTAATATCTAACCAATGTATATATCCTTGAAAATCACCTACTATTAAATAATGATTATATATAATAGGAGATGTTAATCTTCTGTATAAAAGAGACTTTTGAGACCAAACAATAGAACCGTTATTAATGGCAAGGGAAAGTATATTGTCGTTCTTATCTACTACATAAATTAAATTTTTATTTATTATTAAATTTTTAATTCCACTAATTTTTTGTTTCCATAATATATTCCCATTATTAATATTTATTGCGCTTAAATATCCGTTATAAGATATACTATAAATAATATTATTTAAAATAGTAGCAGTAACATCAACATCTCTTAATAAATCTATTGCATTATTTACATGTTTTTCAGAAATGTTTTGTATCCAAGTTAAATCTTTTGCATTTATTGCTATCTTATTTATATTACCTTGATCATCTCCAAAAATTATATTATCTGAATATATTATTGGTGAAGATTCACCTCTAATAGAGATAACAGGCACCCCAATTGTAACACTCCAATTAAGTTTTCCATTGTTTTTATTAAAACTTTGTAATACTCCATTACTTGTATGAATTAGTAAAGAATCTTTATACAAAGTTGGAGATGATACCACTTCTCCATCTGTTTTACTATTCCATATAACAGCTCCATCACTTTCTTTTAAGGCATAAAGATAACCTCTTTCACTGCCAATATAAATCATCTTATCATCAGCAACAATACCTCCAGATAAAAGAATAGTATCTGTTGAAGAATTAATTTTTTTATCTTTTTTAAGATCAATTTGCCATTTTTCTTTACCAGTATTTAAAAAAAATCCTTTAATTATACCATAACGATCAGCAGCAAATACCATATGATTTTTATAAGCAGGATGTAAATTAGTATAAAAATAACCTGTTCCAGAACCAACTGATCTTTTCCATATTACTTTAGGTACAAATTGATTAATAATTTTTGGTACAGCAGATGGTTTAAATTCATCTTGATCTTTAAAAAATGAACAACTACTTAATAAGGTATTTAAAACAAATATTAATATTAAATATATATGTAATCTCATTATGATTTCTTAATTATCTAAATTTAAATTATTTGCTTTTATTTGCATAATTTTTTTTAATATATCAAAAGATGGATATGTATGCATTCCTTTAATTAGTTCATAACGAGCTAATTCTTTTTTTTCTTGACCTAACAATGCTTCGCTTCGAATATTTGAAATAATAAACTTCCAGCTATTATCTTTAATATTATTTAATATTTTTAATGCTTGACTAAAATTGTTTTGTGCATTTTCTATACGAGCTAACCTTATATCAATGATTGATTGTAAGTTAGAATCATGAATATTTTTTGAAATTTTATTTAATAACAAACCAGCTTTATTAATTTCATTATTATCAATATAATATTTTGATAAGTTCATTGCAGTTATAATACCAAAAATATTTTGATTGTCATTAATAAAATTATTAATTTTATTAAAATTATTTTGAATGTCATCTATGTTTATTAAGTTTATTATTTCTTGATATTTATCTAATAGATGTTTTGTTTTTAATGAATTGCTTTCATGGTTGTTAGATAAATAAATTACGCTTATTATAACTAATAATATACCAATAACTATCATACCAATACTTAATTTCATTTTATTTTTTAAAAAAAACTCTTGTATTTTATTCAATGTTCTATTTTTGATAATATACATATTAAAATAATCCATTTTGGACATTAATGAGATTTTTGTAATAAAATACGTAATGTATTAATGTATTCTAATATTGATACAATATGTTGCTCACCATTACGTAAATCTTTAATAATGACTATATTTGATTGTATTTTATTTTTATCTAATATTAATGCTATATGTGCTCCTAATTTATTAGCTTTCGTAAGTTGATTGTTAAGATTATTTTCTCCTAAATTTATTACACATTTTAATGTAGGTATTTCATCATGTAATTGTTCAGATAACTTCATAGCCATACATTGAATAGAATTATCAAGTACTATGATATAAATATCAATATATTGTTGTATTTTAAAAGTAGGATGTACTTTTTGAATTAAAAGTACTAAACGTTCTAAACCTACTGCAAAACCTACAGCTGGTGTATCATGACCACCTAATTGTTCCACTAAACCATCATAACGACCACCACCACAAATAGTACCTTGTGCTCCTAAGTAATCAGTAACCCATTCAATTACAGTTCGATTATAATAATCAAGTCCTCTAACTAAATTAGGATTAATAATGTATTTAATGTCAAATTCATCAAGTATAGAACACAAATTTTTAAAATGAATATGCGATTCGTGATCAATGTAATCTATAATTTTTGGAGCATACGTTAATAGTTTTTTAATCTCTAATTTTTTACTGTCTAAAATACGCATTGGATTAATATACATGCGACGTTTACATTCATCATCTAAAATATTTTTATGTTTTTCAAAAAAATTAATGAGGATATGACGATAATTAGCTAATGTATCAAATGAACCAATCGAATTAATTTCTAAACGAACATGATTATATATTCCTAATGCTTTCCAACAACGAATATTAAGCATAATTAATTCAGCTTCTATATTTGGTCCAGGTAATCCAAAAACTTCTACTCCTATTTGATTAAATTGTCTATAACGACCTTTTTGTGGACGTTCATATCTAAACATTGGCCCTATATACCATAATTTTTGTTCTTGATTATGTAAAAAACCATGTTGTATACCAGAACGAACACAACCAGAAGTGCCTTCAGGACGTAATGTCAGATCAGTACCATTACGATCACTAAAAGTATACATTTCTTTTTCAACTAAATCTGTAATTTGACCAATGGTTCTCTTATACAATGAATATTGTTCAATAATTGGTAAGCGAATTTCCCTATAACCATAATTATTTAATATTTGTTTAAAAATTTTTTCAACTCTTTGCCATATGCCAATATCATTAGGTAGGTAATCATGCATACCTCTAACTTGAATATTTTTTGCCAAATTATTATCTCTTAATACAATTCGTATCTAAATTAATGTAGTAATAAATTATTTTTTTTTTCATTTATTGTTCTTAATATCTTTATTTAACGAAGATACTTTTAGGCGAATTAATTCTTCTAATTGATCAATTATAATATTATTATCAAGTTTATTATGGTGACGGATACCGTCTTCATAAAAACTACTTTTTTTACTTCCTCCAGCTACACCTATTGTTGACATACTAGCTTCTCCAGGTCCGTTGACAACACAACCAATAATCGATACATTTATTGGTGTAGTTATATCTTCTAAACGTTTTTCTAATTCCTTAACAGTATTAATCACATCAAATTCTTGACGAGAACATGTAGGACAAGCAATAAAATTAACTCCACGTGAACGAATATTTAATGATTTTAAAATGTCAAAACCAACTTTAACTTCTTCTATTGGATCTGAAGCTAATGAAACACGTATTGTATCACCAATTCCTTCATTTAAAAGAAAACCAATACCAATAGATGATTTTACTGTACCATTGCGTATACCACCAGCTTCTGTAATACCGATATGAAGAGGTTGTTCTATTTGTTTTGAAAGCAGACGATATGATTGTATTGCAAGAAAAATATCTGAAGATTTAACACTTACTTTAAATTTATCAAAGTTTAGACGATCTAAACAATCAATATTGCGCATAGCTGATTCTAACAGTACTTCTGGTGTTAAAATTTTATATTTTTTTTTTAAATCGCTTTCTAGTGAACCCGAATTAATACCAATTCGAATAGGTATATTATTATATTTTGCACAATCTACAACTGAACTAATTCTTTTGCTATTACCAATATTACCTGGATTAATACGTATACAATCTACACCATATTCTGCTACCTTTAACGCAATTCTATAATCAAAATGAATATCTGCTATAAGAGGGACGTTAACTTGTTTTTTTATTATTTTAAATGCTTCAGCTGCATGCATAGTTGGTATAGAAATTCTAACAATATCTACTCCTGCTTGTTCAAGAGATTTTATTTGTTTTATTGTTGCTAATGTATCTGTTGTGCAAGTTTTTGTCATTGATTGAATTGATATTTGAGCTCCATCTCCAATAGGTATGTTACCAACATAAATACGTTTAGATTTACGTCTAACAATAGTTTTTTTAGTATATATATTTATCTTCATTGTGTATAATATCTCGACTATATCACTAAAATATATTTATATTAAAATTATTTATACATTTTGATATAAATATATTAAATAGTTTAATAATGATTATGTACAAACATACAATATGTACTTGTTATAAAACAAATAGATATTCATAATCTATAATCATCAAAAAGTTCGACTATTGAAACTTATATAATATATCATATTCATAATATATAAAGTAAATATACTATATAGCATAAGTATTTATGTTTTGATATGTACAGTGTGATTATTTATCTCTCCTTTTAATTGACCACAAGCAGCATTAATATCATTTCCACGATTTTTGCGTATCGTAGTAGTAAAACCATGTTTGATTAATAATTTATAAAAAATTTTAATACGAATATTAGAACTACATTTATAATTTGTTCCTGGAAAATAATTCCAAGGAATCAAATTTATTTTACAAGGTATATCTTTTAACAATTTAATTAATTGATAAGCATCATAAATATAATCATTAACATGATCTAATAAAACATATTCAAACGTTACACGTCTTCTGTTAGCATTGGATTTACTTAAATAACGTTTAGTAGATTGTAAAATCATTTCAATATTATATTTTTTATTAATAGGTATTAATTTACTGCGTAAAATATCGTTTGGTGCATGTAATGAAATTGCAAGTGATATATCTACTATATCTGCTAATTTATTAAGAGCTGGTACTATACCAGAAGTAGATAATGTTACATGATGTTTAGATAAACCAAATCCAAAATCGTCTAACATTATTTCTATTGATTGAACTACATTGTTAAAATTTAATAATGGTTCTCCCATTCCCATTATTACTATATTAGTTATTGGACATTTATTAATAATTTTACTATTATTTTGAAATTTTTTAGCTGCATACCATATTTGACCAATAATTTCACACACACTTAAATTACGATAAAACCCTTGTTTGCCAGTTGAACAAAATGTACATCCTAAAGAGCAACCAATTTGAGAAGATATGCATAATGTAGATCTGTTGTTGTATGGCATATAAACTGTTTCTATCGATTGTTGCCCTATTTGAAATATCCACTTGATAGTACCATCAAAAGATACTTTTTCTTGTAATATTTTTGGAATATTAATTTCAGCAATTTCTGTTAATTTAATACGGAGTTTTTTATTTATATTACTCATTTGTTGAAAATCACTACAATAACTATGATATATCCATTTCATTACTTGATCAGCACGAAAAGATTTTTCTCCTAATGAGCAAAAAAAATTTCTCATTTTTTGACGATTTAATTCAAGTAAGTTTATTTTGTGATTCTTTATAAAAAAATTATTATTGGCTATATTAACTATTGATAATGACATTTTAATTATTTTTGATAAAATTATCTTAAAAACATAATAACATATACTGTTATTATATAAATATACAATACATGTTGATTAAATAATTAGATTAATAAAATTTAATAAACAATTGTTCTGTATTTCTAATACAGATTTGAATAAATTTCATCTTTAGTAAAAAAATACGCTATTTCACGTTCCGCTGATTCTTTAGAATCAGAACCATGAACTCCGTTTTCTGTAAAATTATCACCATACAAAGCACGCAAAGTACCTGATAATGCATTTTGAGGATTAGTTGTGCCTATTAATTCTCTATGCTTATGAATAGCAGAACGTCCTTCCAATATGGATAGAACTATGGGACCAGATGTCATAAATTTAATTAAATCTTTAAAAAAATGTTTCTTTTTATGTTCAACATAAAATCCTATTGCTTGTTCTTTTTTTAAAAGAAGCATTTTTATACCAATTATTTTTAAATCTGCATTTTCAAATTTAGTATAAATTAGACCTATTACCTTTTTACAAACAGCATTAGGTTTAATAATAGAAAAAGTTCGCTCTATAGACATTTATACCTCTTACTTTATATAATAATATATATATTACATATATTATTTAATATGAAATTTAATTATTTTTAATTAAATGCTTTATGTTATTTTATTAATTTATAAAATATAATATATTTTATAAACAATATCAAAACTTAATATATAAAATATCTTTACATATACATATGTTTTTTGAATATCTTACATTTTAAATGATGATTCCGTTCTTAAGATATTTATAGTTTTTTTTATTAATGATATTGCATAATCAATATCATTTTCAGTAGTAAATCTACCAAATGAAAAACGAATTGAGTTATGTACAGATTGTTTATTTAAACCAAGCGCAGTAAGTACATAAGAAGGTTCTAAATTAGCAGAATTGCAAGCTGATCCTGATGAAACAGCTAAATCCTTCAAGGCTATAATTAGAGTTTCATTGTCTATATTTTTAAAATTTACATTCAGAATATTAGGTATAATATAATCTATATTTCCATTAATTGATACATCATCTATTATATTAATACCATTCCAAAACCGATTTCTCAACATTTGTATATGTGCTCTTTCAGTTTCACAACTTTGATGTGCAATATTACAAGCTTCACCCATACCTACAATTTGATGTACAGGTAAAGTACCAGATCTCATACCTCTTTCATGTCCTCCTCCATGAATTTGTGCTCGAAGTTTGTTATGTAATTTTTTATGAACATATAATACCCCAATACCTTTAGGACCATAAATTTTATGTGCTGAAAAAGACATTAAATCTATTTTTAATAAATTAAGATCAATGGGTAATTTACCAATGCTTTGAGTAGCATCAACATGGAAAAATATGTTTCGTTTATGGCATATTTCGCCTATAGTTTGAATATCTTGGATTACTCCAATTTCATTATTAACATGAATAATAGATACAAGAATAGTATTAGTTGTTAAATGTGATTCTATAAGATCAGGAATTATAAGACCATTCATATTAGGATTTAAATAAGTTACTTTAAATCCTTCCAATTCTAGATATTTACAACTATCTAATACGGATTTATGTTCAATTTTACTAGTTAAGATATTTTTTCCTTGTAATTCATATAATTTAGCTATTCCCTTAATAGCTAAATTATTTGATTCAGTAGCACCGGAAGTAAAAATTATTTCACGTGGATCACAGTTAATTAATTCAGCTATCTGATAACGGGAAATATTGACATATTCTTCAGCATGCCAACCGAAACAATGAGATCTAGAAGCAGGGTTACCAAAATTACCATCAATGGTTAAAAAATTCATCATTTTTTTTGCAACATGTAAATCAACTGGTGTTGTTGCAGCATAATCTAAATAGATCGGTAATTTCATTGTAAAAATATGTCCTTCACATTACATTATAATATGGTTATTCAAAATAATTAATTAAAGTGTATTATAGAATATATTGCAATTTAATATCAGTAACTTAATAATAGTTATATTTTTATTTCATATATTAATAATTTAATATGTACTATTATATGCTAGCATGATTCTTGTAGTTTATTTAAATAATTTATATCATCTGAAATGTTTTGTTAATATCCAGTGAGAAATATCAATGCATCCTATGCTTAATATTGCTGTTCGTGCAGTACGTAAGGCCGGGAACTTAATTGCCAAAAAATATGAAATTTTAACTACTATTCGAAATGATTATAGCAATAATCTTCTAAATACTATTGAGTATGAAGCAGAAAATTTAATTGTTTCAGTCATTCGTAATGCTTATCCCAAACACACAATTTTTACTGAAAAAAAAAGTAATTTTATTGGAGAAAATAAAGATATTATATGGATTATAAAACCATTAGATAGTATAGAAAATTTTATTAAATGTTTACCTTATTGTTCAGTTTCTATAGCTATACGTGTTAAAGAACGTACTGAAATTGCTGTAATTTATGATCCTATACTAAATGAGTTATTTAGTGCTGTACGAGGTCAGGGGACACAATTAAACGGATATCGTTTACGTAGTAATCATGCTACAGTACTTAAAAATTCTATAATGAATGTTGGTAGTTTTTGCCCATCACAGGAATATAATCAATTATATATTAATACAATAACTAAATTATTTAATAACAAATATATTGATTTTCGTAGAACTGGTTCAACTGGGATAGATATGGCATATTTAGCAGCTGGTCGTATAGATAGTTATTTTGCAATTGGTTTACAGTTTAATAAATTTGCTGCAGGTGAATTATTAATAAGAGAATCTGGTAGTTTAATTACTGATTTTGATGGTAGTCATAATTACTTAATTTCAGGAAATATCATTGCAGGTAACGCTAAAATATTAAAAACATTATTATCAATTATGCGAAATAATTAACATAGAAATAATAAGAAGGCAACATAAATTTGTTGCCTTTATTAAAATTTAATTTAAATATATTTGCATTTGATAATTCTACTAAGATTATTTTTACAGCCACATTTTCCCATTAAACTTGCTACAACTGCTTCAATAATTAAAAATAAAACAGTAAACCAACTAACTTTAGAGGTTAATTTAACAGTTTGATCAGCTATCTGTTTTATTTTATTTTGGTTTTGTTTTTTTAATTTATTATATTCCTGTATCGCTTTTATATATATGTTTTGTATTCTATTAACGATTATGTTAATCTCATAATCATTTTTATTACTATATGTTTTTAAAATGTGTTTTAATTCATTAATATCATTATATGTTAATGTTTTATTATGTTTATTAATTAATTGAGTCAACCAATGAGTGACATTAACTATTTTATTATTCGCGTAATGATTAATATCAGTGTTGTTTGAATTACTCAGTGTTTTATTTGAAATATCTTTTTCAATATTTACAATAATGTGATTATTTAAATTTAATTCATTTTCTAAATTTGTTTTTAAATTATTTAGATTAAGATTAATATCTTTAAAATTATTTTTAGTAATTTGATGGATTAATAAATCATGATTTATATTTTTTTTACTCAGACATTGAACACTAGAATTAATCATATGTACATAATTACCTATACTATTACTAGTAAAGATAAAAGTTAACCATAAACTCAAAAATGTACTTAAACTAAATACTAATAATCCATGTAATGATCCTTGATATTTTGATAAATAACCAGCAATATAACTTCCTATTGATATTGAAATTAATATGTTGGTAGTAATCCATATTAATGCACTAATGCTTATATTATATAAAGGTTCTGTATATTTAATAGGACTGATTGTTGTGGCACCAATAGCTATTCCTAATATTGATAAAAATAGATTTATACTTAAATTAAAAATTACTCCTGTAAAAATAGCACTCCAAGAAATATAAGGATAAGAAAATTTTTCTGCCAATAATGTTTCTGTATACACTTTATTAGTTTTCATATCTAACATAATAAATTCCTATTAATCTAATCATAAGATACATAATTTTGCTTGCTATGTATATTTAGAGTAGTCATAGAAAACAGATTTGACCAGGAGATATATAAAAGAAAAATAACTGTGTGGCACATATAATAATTTTTTATATTAATTCATTAAATTTTTAATAGAAATTACCTATAATACAAAACTACTTTGTTTAATAAAAAGATATTCGCTTAATCTAATGTAAATTGTTATATATAGGATATTAAATTAATTTATTTTATACAAATGCATTAATTAAATAACTAGAATATAATATTATATAATTAAATATTATGAATTATACTAATCTAACAAAAATTAATTTATCTATAAACTGGATAACGACTACAAATATTTAAAACTTTTTGTTTTACAGAATTACTAATATTCTTATTATTAACATTATCTAATATATCAGCAATCCAATTAGCTACATTACTTACATCTATTTCATTAAAACCACGACGTGTTACAGCTGGAGTCCCAATTCTAATACCAGAAGTAATTAATGGCCCTTTAGAATCATTTGGTATACTATTTTTATTTACGATAATATTGACACAAGTTAAGAAATGATCAGCTTCTTTACCTGTTAAACCCTTATTAGTTAAATCTAATAAAAACATATGATTAAACGTACCATTAGAAATAATTTTATAACCTCTATTAATAAATATTTTTACCATAGATTTAGCATTTTTAACAATTTGTTGTTGATATTTTTTAAAATCTACTTCCATAGCTTCCTTAAACGCAATAGCTTTTCCAGCAATAACATGCATTAAAGGACCACCTTGATTACCTGGAAATACAGAAGAATCTAGTTTAGTATAAAAATCTTTGCTACCATTTTTGGCTAATATTAATCCACCACGTGGTCCAGCTAATGTTTTGTGGGTAGTAGAAGTAACAACATGAGCATGTTCTATAGGATTAGGATATATTCCAGCAATAATTAAACCAGCAATATGTGCTATATCAACAACTAAATAAGCATTGATATGATCAGCAATTTCACGCATTGTTTCCCAATTACATAAGCCAGAATAAGCTGAAAACCCTCCAATAATCATTTTAGGATAATATTGTTTTGCTAGTTTATATATTTCTTCATAATTAATAATACCATTATCATTAACACCATAAGAGATAACCTGATAAAGTTTTCCAGATAAATTTACCGATGAACCATGTGTCAAATGACCACCATGTTTAAGATTCATACCCATTATAATATCATTAGGTTGTAATAAAGCAGTATAAACTGCAATATTAGCTTGAGAGCCTGAATGTGGTTGTACGTTAGCGTAATCAGCTTTAAATAATTTTTTTGCTCTATTAATAGCTAATCGTTCAATTATATCTATATGTTCACAACCACCATAATAACGTTTACCTGGATATCCTTCAGCATATTTATTAGTGAGTTGTGTGCCTTGTGCTTGCATGACATATGGACTAGTATAATTTTCAGAGGCAATAAGTTCAATGTGTTCTTCTTGACGTTTTTTTTCATTTTGTATAGCTTTCCATAATTCAATATCATAATCTGCAATATTTACATTATAATTTAGCATTAATATTTCCTTAACTTTTTGGATTTAATTAATAGATAATCGTTTAAATATTAGATATATATTTATGTAAATAATTTTGTATATTCATATTTTATGAATTAATATATTTAATTAATTAAATATATTAATTCAAACAATTAAATAGCTCTAGTTATTTAAATTCTTTTCTAACGTTATAAAATATGTTCATCCATGGACTGTATTCACCCCAATTTGACGGGTGCCAAGAATTATTAACAGTACGAAATACCCTTTCAGGATGTGGCATCATAATAGTAACGTTTCCACTTTCATTAGTCACGGCAGTAATACCGTTTATAGAACCATTAGGATTAGATGGATATTTTTCTGTGATATGCCCAAAATTATCAACAAAACTTAATGCAATTAATTTTTTAGATTCTAAATGTTTAATAGAGTTAGGATTAGCTATAGCACGTCCTTCACCATGAGATATTACAATTGGCATACGAGAACCATGCATGCCTTGAAAAAATTTTGATGGACTGCTACTGACTTCCACTAAAACAAAACGTGATTCAAAACTGTAGGATTTATTAGCAATAAAATTAGGCCATGAATCACTACCTGGAATAATTTTTCTCAAATTGGATATCATTTGGCAACCATTACAGACTCCTAACGATAATTTTTCATTAGAGTTAAAAAAAAGTTCAAATTCATCGCAAAGTCTTGGATGACATAAAATAGATTTAGCCCATCCTTGACCAGCTCCTAATACATCTCCATAAGAAAAACCACCGCAAGCTACTAATACTTGAAAATCTTTAAGATTACATTGTCCATTTATTAAATCACTCATATGTACATCTATTGCAGTAAAACCAGCACGATTAAAAGCAGCTGCCATTTCAATATGTGAATTAATACCCTGTTCACGTAATATAGCGACACGTGGTTGATTGTTATTAGATATTTTATAAGTATTTTGCAATGTATTTTTTTTAAAATCAAATGTTAAATGGACATTTAATCCTGGGTCTTTGTAATTTTTTTTATTCTTATGTTCTTGATCAGCACATATTGGATTATCACGTAAACGTTGCATATGCCAAGTAGTTTTTGCCCATTCCTCACGCAATATAGAACATTTTTCTTTATAAACTATATTATGTAAACCAGATCTTATAACAAATAAATTATCTTTTTTAGCACTACCTAATGTATGACTACAAGATGAAAGATTATTATTTGAAATAATTTTTTTCACTTCATTGTAATCTGAAGAATAAATTTGAATTACTGCTCCTAATTCTTCTGTAAATAATATTGCTAAATCATCTTCCCCTAAATTAGATATATTAATATCAATGCCACAATGCCCAGCAAATGACATTTCTGCTAACGTAACTAGTAGCCCTCCATCTGAACGATCATGATAAGCTAAAATTTTTTTTCGTATAATAAGTGTTTGAATAGTATTAAAAAAGTCTGCTAATTGTTTAACGTTTCTAATATCAGCTGATTTATTTCCTAATTGTCGGTAAACTTGAGATAATGCCGTTGCTCCTAAAGTATTTTTCTTATTGCCTAAATCAATTAATATAAGTATATTATCTTGATTACACTGTAGTTGTGGAGTGACCGTCAATCTTACATCATCAATACTAGCAAATGCTGAAACAACTAACGACATAGGTGATATCATTTCATATTGTTTTGTTCCTTTCGTCCAACAAGTCTTCATAGACATTGAATCCTTTCCTACAGGAATTGTAAGATTCAATAATGGACATAAATCTTCACTGATAGATTTTACTGCTTGATATAATCCATAATTTTCTCCAGGATGATCAAATGCAGACATCCAATTTGCAGATAATTTTATACGATCTAATGATCCAATATAAGTAGTAGATATATTTGTTAATGCTTCACCTATAGCTAAACGACATGAAGCAACGAAGTCTAATAAAGAGACAGGTGAACGTTCACCTAGTGCAAAAGTTTCTCCAGAATAACTATCAAAACTTGCAATCGTTATAGCACTATTAGCAACAGGAATTTGCCAAGGACCAATCATTTGATCTCTTACAACCATACCAGTTACACTACGATCACAAATATTGATAAGAAATGTTTTTTCAGCCACACCTGGAAGATGTAAAACACGATTGATAGCATCACATAAAGTAATATTATGTCTTTTAAAAGGCATTTTATTAAATTGTTGTTTAATAGTATTAATAGTATTATTAGGCATGTCTCCTAATAATAAATTCATTGGCATATCAATCGGTTTATTATTAAAATAACTATCCATTAAAGTAATATTTCGATCTTTCGTAATTGTACCAATTACTGAATATGGAGCACGTTCTCTTTTACAAATAGAATCAAATTTTGATAAATTGTTTGGATGCAAAACTATTATGTAACGTTCTTGAGATTCATTACACCATAATTCCATAGGACTCATACTTAATTCATCATTTAAAATATTGCGTAATTGCAAATACACTCCATAATTACCTGAATGAATGATTTCAGGAATAGCATTAGATAAACCACCTGCACCTACATCATGTATAAATAAAATTGGATTGTTTTTGCCTAGTTGCCAACAGCGATCAATTACTTCTTGACAACGACGTTCCATTTCTGGGTTCTCTCTTTGTATTGAAGAAAATTCTAATTCAGGTGTTGATTGAAGATAAGTTATAGAAGACGCAGTACCACCTCCTAAACCTATATTCATAGCAGGACCACCAAGTACAATTACTTTTGCATTGACTAAATTTGTTCTTTTTTTTACATGTCTAGCACAAATATTACCAATACCACCTGTTAACATAATTGGTTTATTATATCCACGTAATTCAAGTCCATTATGGCTATTAACTTTTTCTTCATATGTACGGAAATAACCATTCAATACAGGACGACCAAATTCATTATTAAATGTAGAACTACCTAATGGACCATCAATCATAATATCTATTGCTTTAGATATATTTTCAGGTCTGCCAAAACTTTCTTCCCAAGGTTGTTTAAAACTTGGAATACATAAATTAGAAACAGAAAAACCTACTAAACCAGCTTTAGGTTTAGAACCACATCCAGTTGAACCTCCATCACGTATTTCTCCTCCAGCACCAGTAGCAGCTCCTTTAAAAGGAGAAATTGCAGTTGGATAATTATGTGTTTCTACTTTTATCAAAAGATGCACAAGTTCTTTTGTATATTGATATTCTTTATCTATATCATTAGCAAAAAATATATTTATTTTTGACCCTGCAATTACAGCAGCATTATCTTGATATGCTGAAATAACGTGTTTAGGTGTTTTTGCAAAAGTATGTTTTATCATTTGTAATAAAGATTTACTTTCTTTTTTACCATCTATTTTCCAAGTAGCATTAAAAATTTTATGACGACAATGTTCAGAATTTACTTGAGCAAACATATAAAATTCAATATCATTGAGATTACGATTTAATTTTAAAAAAGATTCTAATAAATAATCTATTTCTTTTTCTGTTTGCATTAATCCCAATTGTGTATTAGCTTGTACTAAGGCCATTTTTCCTTTATGTAGAATATCAATTTGATTTAATGGTTTAGGGTTATAAATTTTAAATAATTCTTTAGCTTTTACTAAATCATAGTGTACTGTTTCCAGAATTTTGTCATGTAATACTGTAGTAAGTTTTTGCCACTGTATATTATTTAATTTAGGTGCTTCAATATAGAAAGCAATGCCTCGTTCTAATCTAATTATATTATTTAAATTACAATTATGAACGATATCTGTAGCTTTTGAAGACCAAGGGGAAATAGTACCAGAACGAGGTGTTATTAAAACTAATTTTCCTTTAGGTTTTTTTTTAAAAAAATTTGTTTTATGTTTTAGTAAAAAATATAGTTTGTTTTTTTCTTCTTCATTTAATGGTTTATTAATTTGAACAAAATATATGTATTCAGAATATATGTGATCAATCATTAAATTAGATTCTTTAAGACGTAAAATTAATTTTTTTATATAAAAATTTGATAATGCAGTAGCACCACGCAAAATTTTAATCATTATAAAATCTCTTTTTTTAAATTAAAATCTTAATAACAATTATAGAAGCTGATTTAAATGACTTTTACATTTATAATGTTTTAAATTAATTAGTAAGAACTAATTATATTTATATAAAATTAATTTATAGTTTTATAAATGGATTCATGCATATATTTAATGAAAAAAAACCCAATTTTTTTTAAAAAATAATTTAACTTAAATTTAAAGTAGAATATATCAGTAAATTGTTATTGTTACGCAAATATTCGTGCTTGTAAGTAATTAATAATTTATTTTCGACGTTTATTATAAAAAAATATATTTAATACATTAGCACATTCTTTAAGTAAGATACCTGAAGATATTTTTATTTTATGATTTATATCAAAATCATTAATTGCATTAATTGGTGAATGTAGAGTACCTGTTTTAGTATTATGAGCACCATAAACTAATCTTTTAATACGACTATGTATAATAGCACCTATACACATTATACATGGTTCTAATGTTACATAAAGTGTAGTATCTAATAAACGATAATTATTTATTTTTATACTACCTTGACGTATTGCCATAACTTCAGCGTGAGCAGTTGGATCATTATAACTAATAGGAGTGTTGTACCCTTCACTAATCAACTGATTTTTTTTTATTAAAACTGCTCCTACTGGTACTTCATTTTTATGAAAAGCTATATATGCCATTTTTAATGCATATTGCATCCAATATTCATCTTGTATTTTGTGTAATATCAATGTGTATTCACCAATATAACAAACGATTATTTTAATCGTTGTAAATAACCATTAGCAGTAACACGCCAACGATGATCACAAAAAAATAGTAATGGATTGTCTTTGTTGCTATCGCTATAACCACTATATAAATGTAATGGTATACCTATTTTTTTTTCCAATTGTTTTACTTTTTCATGTCCTAAGCAACGAACTGTTAATATAACACCACCCCATTTTCTTTGTGTTTGACTAGATATTAATTTAATTTTTGATAAGAAAAAAAAATCATAGTAAACTTTTTCAACTAATGATTGAGGTGAACCAGTAATTAACCAAACATCTACATCTTTTGCCTTAATATAATTAATTAACGTATTATAAACTATTGGAAATATTTTTAAACGCATACGAAACCATTTAACAAATTTTTTTTCATCTTTGAATAATGAATCTTTTGATCTACCAAAAGTTATTGACCATAGAAATAAACTCATTGGCCAACGAGATGTATTACCATTAATTATTAAACCAAATATTACTATAGGCAATAATGGTATTACTAATAATAAATTAAGAAGATTATGTAATAATAAATAACATATAAAACATTTAAACATATTTTGCTTATGTAGAGTTCCGTCTAAATCAAAAAATACTATACGACGTTTTGTAATTTTAACCAATTATTTCTCCTTTTTTATATAAAATTACATTTTAATACATTCATATAATTTTTATAACAATTATATAAATGTATTAAAAAATAGATAATTAGTTATTTAAGTTAACTAATTTTCTATAATTACTACAGCACATGCATAATATTTTTCATCCGTTAAACTAATATGCACATTTTTAATATTTAAATGTTTTGCTATTTTCCTTGCATGCTTAAAAAATAGTAATCCAGGTTTACCTAGTTCATCATTATAAATTTGAATTTGATTAAATGCTAATCCATTACTTATCCCAGTACCTAAAGCTTTTGCTGCAGCTTCTTTAACAGCAAAACGTTTAGCAAGAAATCTTTCTGGTTGTTGATTAATATCATATTGTTGTTTTTCTGAATTTGTTAATATGCGTTGAGTAAAACGATCACCAAACTTTTTAATTAAATAATAAATTCGTTCAACTTCAACTATATCAATACCTAATCCTAAAATAGTCATTTATAACGAGCTTCTTTTAGTATATTTTTCATTTCTTTCACTGCATTTGATAATCCAATTATTAAAGCACGACTAATAATAGAATGACCTATATTTAATTCATGTATTTCATGTATTGCTGCAATAGGTTGTACATTATGATAATTCAAACCATGACCAGCGTTTACTTTTAATCCACATTTTGTAGCAAAAATCACTGATTTACGGATCAGATTTAATTCTTCGTTGTTTTCTAAAATATTTGACATTAATGCATAATTACCTGTATGAATTTCAATATATTGAGCGTTACTACTTGCTGCTGCTTCAATTTGATCTTTATCTGCATCTATAAATAAAGATGATATAATGCCAAATTTTTTTAGTACATTAATAGCACTACTAATTTTATATTGTTCATTTATTACATCTAATCCACTTTCAGTAGTAAGTTCTTGACGTTTTTCTGGTACTAAACAACAAGAATACGGTTTAATTCTACAGGCTAAATTAAGCATTTCTTCCGTAATTGCAATTTCAAGATTCATTCTTGTATTAATAGTTTTACTAAGTATATGGATATCTCGTTCATTGATATGACGACGATCTTCCCTTAGATGTACTGTAATACTATCTGCTCCTGATTGTTCAGCAATTAAAGCAGCTAATACTGGATCGGGATAATTAATATTTCGTGCATTACGTATTGTTGCAACATGATCAATATTTACACCTAATAAGACATTAATCATTTTCACAACCCTCAATTGTTTGCATATTATAAATATAATTATAATTTATTTTATTCTAGATATATACACTTAAAATATGTAGATATTAAGCTTATTAAAATTTAATATGTTTAAAATATATTTGTAAATATTAAATGATTTTTTATAAAAATTTATGTAATAAAATATTAAATATATTTATATTAATTGATGATTAAAACTAATTAATTTAATATTTAATGTTAATTATTATAAGTTTAATATAAAAACTATACAATAAATCATTATCTTAAAGTGATAATATTTTTACCCAGAGATAAAGATGAACCTTTTTTTTAAGAAAAAGCTCTATGTCTTTGCGTGCTTTAGTACTAATAACCTTAATTTTACTTCCTTTATTACCTATTAGTATTTTTTTTTGACTATTTTTTTTAACTAAAATTAAACTATTTATATAGTATTCACCATTATGATTAATAAAAATTTTTTTAATTACAATATTAACAATATAAGGTAATTCATCACCAAGTAAACGCATTACTTTTTCACGAATAATTTCTGAAATAAAAAATGTTTGAGGATAATTAGTCGTATATTCTTTAGGAAAGAAATGTTCTGTTTTTGGTAGTTTTTTTTTAATAATATTGATAATTATTTCAATATTTTGACCATTTTTAGCACATATAGGAACAATTGCAATAAAAGTTACTTTGTCATTTAAAAATTTAATATGAGGTAATAACTGTTGTTTATTTTTTATATGATCTATTTTATTAATAGCCAATATTATTGGAATATTTGTAGCAGATATTTTATTTAGTAAAAATTCATCATCACTAGTCCAATGTATGCTTTCTATTACAAATATTATTAATTTAGTAGTATCACTGAATATGTTATTATTAAAGTCTTGTGTTAATATGGTAGTTTTTTTTTTAAACAAATACCAGGTGTATCTAAATACATTATTTGATATTTATTTTTAGTATACATACCCATAATACAGCAACGTGTAGTTTCTGCTTTAGAAGAAGTAATAGAAATTTTTTTTCCTAGTAATTTATTAAATAATGTAGACTTCCCAACATTAGTTCTGCCAATAATAGATACAGAACCACAGTAAGTAATATTTTTATTCATTCTATTCCTAAAATAGTTAATGCTTTTTCAGCAGCGGCTTGTTCTGCTTTACGTTTACTAAATCCTATACCTATGATAGGTTCATTAATTCCAGTTATTTTACAATGAATCGTAAATTCTTGATCATGAGCTTCTCCTCGAACAAGTACCATTAAATAAATTGGTAATGGTAAATGTTGACTTTGTAAATATTCTTGTAGACGCGTTTTGTAATCTTTTTGTTTATCTCCAGGACTAATTGCATCCAACTGAATTTTATACCAAGCTAAAATAAGTTTTTCTACAGTATTTATATTACTATCAAGAAAAATACTTCCAATTAATGCTTCTATAGTATCTGCTAGAATAGAAGCACGTCGATATCCTCCACTTTTTAATTCTCCTGTACCTAAATTTAAACACTCACCTAAATTAAATTTTCGAGCCATTTCTGCTAATGTGTTACCTCTTACTAAAGTAGCACGCATGCGACTCATATCTCCTTCATTAACATATGGAAATTGATGATATAAAAAATTTGTAATTACATAGTTCAAAATAGAATCACCAAGAAACTCAAGACGTTCATTATGTCTACTATTAGCACTACGATGTGTTAAAGCTTGATGTAAAAGTTCTAAATTAGTAAACTTATAATTAAGTTTTTTCTGAAGTTTGTTAATCAAAAAAGAGTTCATATAATTCTAATTTAATATCCATATATTTTATATAACTTTGCACTACAAATTTAAATTATTTAATCCAGTGCTTGATGTTATTAATATTACAAAAGTTATGATCAATTATTTAATTAAACCTATTCTATTAAATCTAATTCCAGTTGGCCATTGATTTTCTTGTTTTTTTAAACTCATCCAAATAAAAACTGCTTTGCCAATAAAATTTTGTTCTGGAACAAATCCCCAATATCTACTATCAGCACTATTATCTCGATTGTCACCCATTACAAAGTACTGATTATTAGGAACTACCCAAGTAAATAATTGTTGACCTGGTTGATGATAATACATGTCAATAGTATTTTCTACTTTATTTGTTAATAATATTTCATGAGAAATGTTATCAAGCATTTCTTTACGTTTATTGAAACAAATATTATTATAAATAACTGCATTGTGGTTCATTTGACAAATATCATCTTTATAATCATTATTTTTATGATTAATAAAATTAGTAGGTTTAACATTACTATAAGCAATTTTTAATGATTTATCACATGCATGATTTATTCCACAATTAGGATGAATAGTTAATTGTTTAGTATAAGGATTATAAATAATTTTATCTCCTGGAATGCTAATAATACGCTTAATATAATTTATGCTGGTATCTAATGGATATTTAAATACTACAATATCTCCTCTTTTAGGTTTTCCTAATGAAATTAATGATGCTTGATTAAATGGATTCTTAATTCCATAAGCAAATTTTTTAACTAAAATAAAATCACCAGCCAGCAATGTAGGCATCATAGATCCAGAAGGAATTCTAAATGGTTCATAAATAAAAGAACGTATAATAAATACAATTAATAATGTTGGAAATAATGAAGATAATGTTGTAATCCAATTCATAAAAAGAAAATTCATTTGTAAATCTTTATTAATTAAAAGATTTACAAAATATTTTATTTTATATTTCGTAATGTTTATGATCCAAATAATACCTAAAATTAATGTGGCCATTGCTAATATCAAAGAAAACATGTTACTATTCATATTCTATGAAATCCTTTATTCATTTT
Organism: Pantoea sp. Brub; assembly: GCA_016642085.1. GTDB lineage: Bacteria > Pseudomonadota > Gammaproteobacteria > Enterobacterales > Enterobacteriaceae > Pantoea_C. The sequence continues at coordinate 55,399 of VOQV01000006.1, forward strand.
TATCAATATGCATAATTGCAAAAAACGCTTCATGCGGTATTTCAATATTACCAATTTTTTTCATTCTTTTTTTACCATCTTTTTGCTTTTGTAATAATTTTTTTTTCCTAGTAATATCTCCACCATAACATTTTGCAAGAACATTTTTGCGTAATTGTTTAATAGTAGAACTAACAATAATATTATTTCCAATTGATGCTTGAATTACAATATCAAATTGTTGTCGAGGAATAATATTTTTTAATTTTTCAATTAAATTTTTTGTAATATATTTTGCATTATCTTTATGAGTAATTAATGTTAAAGCATCAATTTGCTCAGAATTAATTAAAATTTTAATACATACCATATTAGAAGGTTTAAAGATCTTAAAATTATAATCTAAAGAAGCATAACCACGTGATATAGATTTTAAACGATCAAAAAAATCAATAATTATTTCTGCTATTGGTATATCGTAAATTAATAATGCTTGATCTCCTTGATAGCTTATCTTAAGCTGAATTCCTCGTTTTTGAATGCATAATTTAATTACATGACCTAAGTATTTTTGTGGTGTCAAGATATGACAAGTAGCAATTGGTTCACGTATTTCTTTTATTGTGTTTTGTAAAGTAAGTAATTTTATAGGATTAGAAATATAAATAATTTTACCATTTAATATTTCTACTTCATAAACAACTGTAGGTGCAGTTGTAATTAAATTAAGATTGTATTCACGTTCTAATCTTTCTTTTATAATATCCATATGTAGTATACCTAAAAAACCACACCGAAAGCCAAATCCTAAAATATTTGAACTTTCAGGTTCATATATAAATGATGAGTCATTTAAGCTTAGTTTTTTAAGTGCATTACGGAATGATTCTTGCTTATCTTGATTAGTAGGAAATAAACCTGCATAAACCTGAGGTTTGATTTTTTTAAAACATGATAAAGCAACTTTAGTTGAATTATTAACAGTAGTAACTGTATCGCCGATTATTATACCTTTAATATCTTTAATAGAACATACTAACCATCCTACTTCACCATAACCTAATTTGTCTTTGTTAATTTTTTTAGGCGTAAAAATACCTAATTTTTCTACATCACCTACATATCCAGTGCTCATAAACTTAATTTTACTGCCTTGAAATATAGTACCATTCATAACTCTTACTAATAATACAGTTCCAAAATATTTATTAAACCACGAATCTATAATTAAAGCTTGTAATGGACTATTAGATTGACCTATAGGAGAAGGAATATCTAATACTAAACGTTCTAGAACATCTATAATACCAATTCCTGTTTTAGCTGAACATTGTACTGCTTTGCTAGCATCTATACCTATAATATTTTCAATTTCTTTAATTACACGATCTGGATCAGCAGATGGTAAATCAATTTTATTTAAAACTGGTATTACTTCCAAATTCATATCAATTGCTGTATAACAATTAGCTAAAGTTTGTACTTGTACTCCCTTAACAGCATCAACTACTAGTAAAGCACCTTCACAAGCAGAAAGTGAACGCGATACTTCATATGCAAAATCTACATGTCCTGGAGTATCAATAAAATTAAGTTGATACACTTTATTATTTTTTGCAGTATAGTTAAGAGTTACACTTTGTGCTTTAATAGTAATTCCACGTTCACGTTCCAAATCCATTGAATCCAGAACTTGTGAGGACATTTCTCTATCTGTCAAACCTCCACAAATCTGAATAAATCTGTCTGATAAAGTTGATTTGCCATGATCAATATGTGCAATAATTGAAAAATTTCTTATTTGATTCATGATATTAATTCTACTAATAAATGGTCGTACATTATTAATTAAAATTATCAATTTTAAATGATAAGTGATACATTAAATATTTTTTAAAATATGAACATAATATATAAATTACATATAAAATAAATATATTATATTTCTATAATTTTTAAATAATAATGTAATAAAAACATATACCTATTTTATTAAATAGGTATATTATAATTAACCAATTGATATTTAAAACATGATTTTTATAATACTATTTAAGTGCAAATTAACAAGTTTACATAAATACTAATTCGTATTTATAATAAATGATCAAAAAATCAGCTCCATAATATTATTATGCACATTAATGGATACAAAAAAATATTTTTTATATATCACTATATATATTATTAATTAATATTCTTTTTTTTAAATGAGTAAAACCTCTGTTCTATAGACATTATTATAAGATACAAAAAATAGATTTCACCCAATAGTTACATATTTATAGAAATATATCAAATATTGATGCATATCACGTATATTTAAGTATTTTATTATAATACAGTTATTTCATAATATATAAATATGCATATTAAATTATTTTAATTGTAAAAATATTTAGTTGTTAAATGTTATTAATTAAGATAATTTAATTTTTAAAAAAATCATAACAAATAATTAAACACAAATATTATGTGATAAAATTATTTTTTTATTTAATTTGATGAAGGTATAATCAATATTTACATATCAATGAATACTGATAATAATCATTAATTAAATATTACAATTATATATTAATATAATTACATATATTGTAAGTTTTTTAAAAAATACTTTTTAATACATTATGAATATAAAAAAACATATATATCCTAAATACGAAAGTGATATTTTAATTGTAGGAAGTGGCATTGCTGGTTTATCTTTAGCATTGCGTTTATCATGTACATATAAAGTAATAGTTTTATCTAAGTCTGTAGTTAAAGAGAGTGCTACGCTATATGCACAAGGTGGTATAGCAGCAGTATGTGATCAAAAAGATCATATTGATTTTCATATTCAAGATACTTTAGTTTCTGGTGCAGGTTTATGTGATTATGATGCAGTTTCATTTGTTATTAATAATGCTCATTCTTCTGTAACATGGTTAATAAATAATGGTGTATCATTTGATATTGATTTTATGAATCAAGAACACAAACATTACCATTTAACACAAGAAGGAGGTCATAGTCATAGACGTATTTTACATAAAGCTGATTGTACAGGACGTGAAATTGAAAATGTATTAGTGAATAAAGCTTTAAAAGACCATAATATTAGTATTTGCGAACATAGTAAGTTAATAGATTTAATCTTATCTCATGAAGTAAATTTATTAATTCCTCGCCGTGTAATAGGAGCTTGGATTTGGAATGATAATAAAAAACAAATAGAAATTTTTTTTGCTAAATCAATTGTTTTAGCTACAGGTGGAGCTTCAAAAGTTTATAAATATACTACTAATCCTGATATTTCTACTGGCGATGGAATTGCCATAGCATGGCGTGCTGGATGTAGAGTAGCTAATCTAGAATTTAATCAATTTCATCCTACTTGTTTATTTTATCCAAAATCAAAAAATTTTTTGTTGACTGAATCTTTAAGAGGTGAAGGAGCATTTTTAATACGACCTGATGGTTCTCGTTTTATGCAACATATTCATGACAAAGCTGAATTAGCTCCTCGTGATATTGTAACACGAGCTATAACAGAAGAAATAAAACGTCTAAACGTTGAGTGTATATATCTTAATATTAGTCATAAACCAAAAAAATTTATTATCAATCATTTCCCTAATATTTATAATAAATTATTAAAATTTGGTTTGGATTTAACAAAACATGCAATACCTGTTATACCAGCTGCACATTATACATGTGGAGGAATAATGGTAAATAAAAAAGGTCGTACTGACATAAATGGTCTTTATGCAATCGGAGAAGTAAGTTACACCGGTCTTCATGGTGCTAATCGTATAGCTTCTAATTCTTTGTTGGAATGTTTAGTATATAGTCAATCAGCAGCTGAAGACTTAATGAAATGTTTACCTAAGAGAAATTTAATAAATATTATACCTGATAAAAAGAAAAGAATAATAAATGCTAATAATTATGAATTAGTGTATATCAAAAAACAATTTGAAAAAATTAGGTTAATTATGTGGAATAATGTTGGTATAATACGAACTAAAGAAAATTTAAATTATGCAAAATATGAATTGAGTTTATTAGAAAAAACGATTAATCAATATTATAATAATATTGATGTTTCAATTAATTTATTAGATATTCGTAATTTGTTACAAGTAGCTAATTTAATAGTACAATGTGCATTAAACAGAAAAGAAAGCAGAGGTTTACATTATATATATGATTATCCAAATTTATTGTCTAGTGCATTACCAACAATACTATTACCGTAAAATATTTAAAAAAATTATTTATTATGTGATTGCTGTATTAAACTTACATAAATAATTATTAAAAATAATATTTGATTATCAATAAATATATGAATACACAATTAACTTGGCAACATGTTTTACATCAAGAAAAAAAAAATCTTATTTTATTAAAATACTACAATTAGTTCATAATGCACGTATTTCCGGTTCAATAGTATATCCTCCAAATAAAGATGTATTCAATTCTTTTCGCTTAACAAAATTAGAACACATTAAAGTAGTTATTTTAGGACAAGACCCTTATCATCAACCAAATCAAGCTCATGGGTTAGCTTTTTCTGTTTTACCTGGCATATTAGTACCACCTTCTTTAAAAAATATATATAAAGAATTATCATCTAATATTTCTAATTTTAACATACCACACCACGGTTGTTTAGAAAGTTGGGCAACACAGGGTATAATGTTGTTAAATAGTATTTTAACAGTTGAGGATAGTAAAGCCTATTCGCATGCAAAATTTGGATGGGAAATTTTTACTGATAAAGTAATTAAGATAATTAGTAAAAATTGTTTTGAAGTTATTTTTTTATTATGGGGAAAATATGCACAAAATAAAGGTAATTTAATTGATCATAAAAAACATCATATATTATGTTCACCCCATCCTTCACCTAGATCTGCACATTTAGGTTTTTTTGGAAATAATCATTTTTTAAAAACTAATCAATTATTAATTAATTCTGGTAAAACTCCTATTGATTGGATACCTACTCTTTTAATATAAATACAAAACACAACCGCGTAAAAACGCGGCTATGAAAAGTAATAAATATATTTATAAATATGTAAAAGTTAATTTTTACTTTTCGATACATTTACCATTGCTGGACGCAATAGACGTCCATTAAGCATATAACCATTCTGCATAACAGAAATGACATGATTAGGTTCAAAATCATCTGATTCAGTAGTAAACATAGCTTGATGAATAATTGGATTGAATGGTATTCCTACCTTATCTACTACTTTTATACCAAACTTATTCATTACATTTAATAATGATTTTAATGTTAATTCAATACCTTCAATCATTGATAATAATTTATTATCCGTCTTATCAGCTAATTTTAAAGCGCGTTCTAAATTATCAACAACTGGTAATAATTCATTAGCAAATTTTTCCAAAGCAAATTTATGTGTTTTTTCTATATCATTTGCAGTGCGTTTACGCATATTTTCAATTTCAGCTTGTGCTCTAAGCTGTATATTACGCATGTTAGAGTCATATTTTTTTAATTGATTTTCAAGTTGAATAATACGTTCATTTAATTGACTGTCTATTGATTCAGTTGATTCAGTTGATTCAGTTGATTCAGTTGATTCAGTTGATTCAGTTGATTCAGTTGATTCAGTTGATTCAGTTGATTCAGTTGATTCAGTTGATTCAGTTGATTCAGTTGATTCAGT
>VOQV01000007.1 GCA_016642085.1 Pantoea sp. Brub
CTTTAAAAGCAGCAGGTAAAATCCATAGTGATTTTGAAAATGGTTTTATATGTGCACAAGTTATTTCTTTTAAAGATTTTATAAAATATAAAGGGGAAACAGGGGCAAAAGAATCAGGTAAAATACGCTCAGAAGGTAAAGATTATATTATTGAAGATGGTGATATTATTAAATATTTATTTAATATTTCACGATAAATTTTTACTGCATCTTTAAATCAATTAATGAATATTTGACTATTTTTTTAAAAATTAAATTAAATTAAATTTAAACTAGATCACATTTAAATACATCTATAATTTTTATATTAATAAAATCAAAATGGTTTTAAAAAATAAATATTAATCTAATATTTCATATAATTAAATCTTATTTAAACATCATATATATATATATTAGAAAATAAAATAATTACAGTATTATTAACTAAGGTGATCATTAGATGTGTAAAGTTACAAAATATAATATTTGTGTTAGTAAACATTGTTGTTTTAAAATGCTTATTTTTATATTTTTACATATACTAAATTTTACAATTTATTCAAAAAATATTTCAAATATCTCAGACAATAAAACTTTTAATACTCCTGATATATTACTAAATTCACTATACGATCTAGTACAAAAAAAACAAATATTTACAGACCAAAAAACTTTTGCAGATGCAGTACCAAAATATAAACCATCTTATATTCTTAAGATTTGGAAAGCAAAAAGAAAAAAACGTAATTTTAATTTAAAATCATTTATTAAAAAATATTTTATAATACCTGAAGTAAATAGTATTGAATATATTACTCCTAATAAACAAAATTTACGTCAACATATTGAAAGTTTGTGGCCAATTTTAACAAAAAGTACACAAGTTTTAGGTAAATACGATTCAATAATTTCATTACCAAAACCTTATGTTGTGCCTGGTGGTCGTTTTCGTGAAATCTATTATTGGGATAGTTATTTCACTATGTTGGGATTATCAGAAGGTGGACATTGGGATAATATCCACAATATGATTGATAATTTTGCTTTTTTAATTAAAAAATACGGTTATATACCAAATGGCAATCGCAGTTATTATTTAAGTCGTTCTCAACCTCCATTTTTTAGTTTAATGATTAATTTATTAGCAAATCATGAAGGTGATAAAATTTATATTAAATACTTGCCGTATTTACAACAAGAATATGATTATTGGATGAAAGATAGTGAAAAACTAAAAAAAGAACATGCTATAAAACGAGTAATTAAACTTAAAGACGGTACTATATTAAACCGTTATTGGGATTCTAGAAATGTGCCTCGTACAGAATCATGGTTAGAAGATATCAATACCGCAAAAAATCTTAACAGAAAAAGTAAAAATATATTATATAGAGAATTGCGAACTGGAGCCGCATCAGGTTGGGATTTTAGCTCACGTTGGTTAAAAGATAGAAATAATTTAAAAACAATTAATATTACAGAGTTAGCACCTATTGATTTAAATAGCTTAATGTTTTATTTAGAAACAACTTTAACTAAAGCATACCGATTAAGTGCTAATTTAGTACTTGCTAAAAAATTTGAGCAACTAGCTCAAAAACGAAAATTAGCGATCAATACTTATCTATGGGATAGTAATAATAAATGGTATGCTGATTATAATTGGAAAAACAAAAAGAATAATTTACAAATTACTGCCGCTACATTATTTCCACTTTATTTACAAATTGCAAGTAATGAACAAGCAATTTCTACTGCTAAATCAGTAGAAATAAATTTATTAAAATCTGGAGGGTTAGTCACTACAACAATTAATAGTGGTCAACAATGGGATGCACCTAATGGTTGGGCTCCTATGCAATGGATTGCAATTGTAGGATTAGAAAATTATAATCAAAACAAATTAGCAAGTTTAATATCATTGCGTTTTTTAAAAAATGTTCAAAATGTATATGATAAAAAACATAAAATAGTAGAAAAATATATAGTTGATGGTAATTTAGGTATAGGTAATGGAGGAGAATATCCTCTTCAAGATGGTTTTGGTTGGACCAATGGAGTTGTGTTAAAATTATTGAGTAAATATTGTCATAAAGGAAAAATATGCAATGATTTTTATGATATAAGTAATAGTGATATAATGAGAAAAACATAACATACAATCATTACATATGTACATATTTAGCTAATTATAATAAAAACAGTTTTGAATGTATTAACATAATACATAATATGTTAAATAACAAAAGATGGTTAGGTTGGAGAGGATAACAGAGTCTAGTCTCCTTCCTTTCCTTTTTTATATATTATTGTAAAATTATATTAATGACATAATAATATTTTATTGCACATTTTATTATATATTAAATAATTAAATAGTCGTTATATATAAAATATCTATTTTAGTAATGTATGATAATTATATCAATTACATATTATTAATAATAGCTTCTCCAAATTCAGAACATTTTAATAAATTAGCACTATCCATCATACATGCAAGATCATAGGTAACAGTTTTTTTATCCAGTGCGCCTTGTATTCCTTTAATAATTAAATCTGCAGCTTCAATCCATTTTAAGTAACGCAACATCATTTCACCTGATAATATAATAGAACTTGGATTTGCATTATCATGGCCAGCATGTTTTAGAGCAGTACCGTGAGTAGCTTCAAATATAACACAATCGTCTCCAATATTAGCTCCAGGTGACATACCAATACCTCCTACTTGTGCAGCAAGAGCATCAGAAATATAATCACCATTAAGGTTCATACATGCAATTACATCATAATCACTAGGGCGTAATATTATTTGTTGAAGAAAAGCATCTGCAATTGAATCTTTAATTATTATTTTTTTCCCCGTCATGGGATTATTCATTATCATACATGTATTATTTTCTATAAAAGTAGCCCCAAATTCTTCTTGTAATAATTGATATCCCCAATTTCTAAATGCACCTTCTGTAAATTTCATAATGTTCCCTTTATGAACTAAAGTAAGAGAATTACGATTATTAGCAATTGTATAGTTAATAGCTGAACGTATTAAACGATATGTCCCTGCTTTTGAACATGTTTTAACACCAATTCCACATTCTTTTGGAAATCTAATTTTTTTTACATGCATAGTGTTTTCTAAAAATTTTATTACTTGATCAGCTTCAATGGAAGATGATTTCCATTCAATACCAGCATAAATATCTTCAGAATTTTCACGGAATAGGACCATATTAACGTTTTCTGGATGTTTAACTGGACTAGGGGTATTTTTATAGTAACGGATTGGACGTAAACATACGTATAGATCAAGTTCTTGACGTAATGTAACATTTAAAGATCTAATACCTTCACCAATAGGAGTAGTTAGAGGACCTTTAATAGCTACATGATATTCTTTAATTAAATTAATAGTTTCATCTGGTAACCAAGTCTTTATTCCATAAATTCGATTTGCTTTTTCCCCAGCATAAATTTCCATCCAATAAATTTTTCGTGTGTGACCGTAAGCTTTTTTTACAGCTTCATTGACCACCTTTATCATTACAGGAGATACATCCATACCAATCCCATCTCCTTCAATATAAGAAATAATTGGATTATTTGGCACAGATAATTGTTTGTTTATGTAAGTAATTTTTTGACCATTTTTAGGAATAAACACTTTATTTTCCATGATATGTTTCCTATTAGTTCATTTATACATTGATTCTTTATCTAATCAATATTAGATATAATATTTTATATTAAAATCTTATCAAATAACTATACTTAATATTTATAAATAGCTGTTTAATTTAAAATTAATATGTGGTAATGAAAACACAATTAATTATATAAAGTTTTAAAAAAAGATGATATGATGTTTATCATTTTTTTCATTATAAAAAGATTTACAATATGAAACAAAAAGTAATTGTTGGTATGTCTGGTGGCGTTGATTCTTCTGTATCTGCATGGTTATTAAAACAACAAAATTATTATGTAGAAGGTTTATTTATGAAAAATTGGGAAGAAGATGATAATGAAAATTGTAGTGTTTTAAATGATTTAGCAGATGCAGAAGAAGTTTGCAATAAAATTGGTATTAAATTACATAAAGTAAATTTTGCAAATGAATATTGGGATAATGTTTTCGAACCTTCCCTTCAACAATTTAAACTAGGATTTACACCAAATCCTGATATTCTTTGTAATAAAGAAATAAAATTTAATACTTTTCTTAAATTTGCAATAAAAAATTTAGATGCAGATTTAATTGCTACTGGTCATTATGTACGTCGTCATAGTATTAATGGAATAAACTATTTATTAAAAGGTATGGATTTGGATAAAGATCAAAGTTATTTTCTTTATGCATTAAATCAAAAAAAAATTTCTTATAGTTTATTTCCGTTGGGTGCAATGAAAAAATTTCAAGTACGAAGTATTGCAAAAAAACTAAATTTTATTAATGCTATGAAAAAAGACTCAACAGGAATTTGTTTTATAGGTAAAAAAAAATTCCGTAATTTTTTAAGTAATTACTTACCTTGTAAACCAGGTAAAATTCAAACTATTGATGGTAATATTATTGGTACTCATCATGGAGTTATATATTATACTTTAGGACAACGAAAAGGATTAGGAATAGGAGGATTAAAAACAGGAGAAGATAGTCCTTGGTATGTAGTAGAAAAAAAAATACCAGATAATATTTTAATAGTAGCACAGGGCAAAAATCATCCTTATTTAATTTCTACTGGTTTAATTGTTAATAATTTAAATTGGATTAATCATAAACCAATATCCAATGTATTTAATTGTAAAATTAAAATTAGACATCAAAAAAATGATTTTAAATGCAAAGTTATTTCACAATATAACGATAATAGTATTAAAGTAATTTTTTATAATCCTATACATTCAGTTACACCTGGGCAATCCGCTGTTTTTTATTTGGATCAAGTTTGTATAGGGGGTGGTATTATAAAAGAGCGATTACCATTAATCTAATAAATGGAAATATTTTAAATAATTTATGAAAAATTAAATTATTTTGATGTATTTTATATTGAGTTAATTATATTATTCATATCAAAATGTATAAAAATATCAGGAGATTTCTATTAATGAAACTGTCTTCTCTGACGGCTATTTCGCCTATAGATGGTCGTTATAATAATAGAGTACGTGATTTAAGAAATATATTTAGTGAATATGCTTTATTAAAATTTAGAATTAAAGTTGAAATTGATTGGTTAAAAAAACTTGCTAATATTGAAGAAATTAAAGAAATTCCTAATTTTACACCAGAAACCATTGTTGTTCTTGATTCTATAGTTGATAATTTTAATGAACATGATGCTCAACGTATTAAAAATATTGAATCATATACTAATCATGATATTAAAGCAGTAGAATATTTTCTAAAAGAAAAAATTAAAAATATTCAAAATTTGAATAATATTTCCGAATTTATCCATTTTGCTTGCACATCTGAAGATATTAATAACCTATCTTATGCATTAATTTTAAAAATAACTCGTGAAAACATAATACTACCTTATTGGAATCAGTTAATAAATAAACTAAAACATTTAGCAAGAGAGTATCGTGATATTCCTTTATTGTCTAGAACCCATGGACAACCTGCTTCTCCATCAACAATTGGTAAAGAAATAGCTAATTTTAGCTATCGTATGCAAAGACAAATATGTCAACTATGCAATGTTGAAATATTAGGTAAATTTAATGGTGCTGTAGGTAATTATAATGCACATGTTGCTGCATATCCAAATATAAATTGGTTGCAAGTAAGTAAAGAGTTTGTAATGTCTTTAGGAATAATCTGGAATCCATATACTACTCAAATAGAACCTCATGATTATATAGCAGAATTTTTTCATTGTATTATTCGATTCAATACAATTTTAATTGATTTAAATAAAGATTTATGGAGTTATATTTCACTCAATTATTTTAAACAAAAAATTACTAGTAATAGAGAAATTGGCTCTTCTACTATGCCACATAAAATAAATCCAATTGATTTAGAAAATTCCGAAGGAAATCTTGGGATAGGTAATGCTATCATGAAACATTTATCTAATAAATTACCAATTTCTCGTTTTCAACGTGATTTAACAGATTCAACTTTACTACGCAATTTAGGCATGGGTATAAGTTATTCTGCAATTGCATATCAAGCTTCACTAAAAGGCATAAACAAATTAGATATAAATAAAGCGAGCATATTAAATGATTTAAATGATAAATGGGTTTTATTAGCTGAACCGATTCAAACGGTTATGCGTCGTTATGGTATTGATAATCCTTATGAAAAAGTTCAAAAACTTATACAAGAACACAATATCAATAAATCGATTATACATAATTTTATAGATACTTTAAATTTGCCTCAAGAAGAAAAAGTTAGATTAAAAAAAATAACACCAAAAAATTATCTTGGTAATGCTATCAAAATGGTTGATTATTTAAAATAATATCTTAATCAATATATAATTTATAATTGTTTTATTTATTATATATTTTATGATTAATAATGAAAACAGAATATTTATATAATAAAGAACATCATGTACTTACATTATTTTTCATAATATTACATACTTTAAATAAAGTATTAATTTGAATGATAACAAAAACAATAAAGTACGTAATTATTCTAATTTATCACTTAAAAGTAATAAATAACCATTAGTTTAGTTACAATCAAACTATTATCTAATAATAAATTATCTAGAATTGTATTGATTATTTTAAGACAATATCAAGTAATGTATGTTACGTAAAATAATTTCTTTTAGCATAATGGAATGTAAATGATACAAAATAACATAAAAAAACCATTAGTAGTACTATCTGGTATAACAAAAATTATTGATAATAAACATATCATTAATAATTTTAATTTGACTATAAACAATGGAGAGTTTATAACTCTGCTTGGACCATCTGGGTGTGGCAAAACTACAATTTTACGATTAATTGCAGGTTTAGAAAAAACTGATAGTGGTCATATCTTATTAAATAATGTTGATATTACACATATATCAGCAGAATGTCGTCACATCAACACAGTATTCCAAAGTTATGCTTTATTTCCGCATATGTCTGTATTTGAAAATGTTGCTTTTGGTTTGCGTATGCAAAAAACTTCTGCTAATGAAATTAAAACAAGAGTTAATGAAGTATTATCAATGGTACAATTAGAAGATTTTATGAAACGTCGTCCAAACCAATTATCTGGAGGACAACAACAACGTGTTGCAATTGCTCGTGCAGTAGTTAATCAACCAATGGTTTTATTGTTAGATGAACCTTTTTCTGCTCTTGATTATAAATTACGTAAACAAATGCAAAATGAATTAAAAGCTTTGCAACGTAAACTTCGTATTACTTTCATATTTGTCACTCATGATCAAGAAGAAGCATTAGCAATGTCAGATCGTATAGTAGTTATACGTAATGGCAATATTGAACAAGATGGCACTCCTCGTGAAATTTATGAAGAACCTAAAAATTTATTTGTTGCCCGTTTTATTGGTGAAATTAATGTATTTAATACTAAAGTTATTGATAATAAACAATCGCCACGTATACGTGTATTAATAGAAGATATTGAATTTGATATTTATTGTTCATTCCCAGTGAATATAGGTGATAAATTACATGTCATGTTACGTCCAGAAGATTTACGCATTAGAGAAATAAATAGTAATAGCATTATAGATAATTGTTTAATAGGATATGTAAGAGAAAGAAATTATAAGGGTATGACATTAGAGTCAACGATAGAATTAAAAAATGGTAAATTAATTACTGTTAGTGAATTTTTTAATGAAGATGATCCTGATTTTGACCATTATTTAAATCAAAAAATGGCCGTTACTTGGGTAGAAAGCTGGGAGGTAGTACTACCATATGAACTTGATGAATAATAGTAATAGATTTCAAAAAAATGTTATTTTATTAGTAATTGGATGGTTATTATTATTTGTTTTTTTACCTAATATTATTATTTTTATAACTAGTTTTTTAAGTAGAGATGAAAAACATTTTGTAAAATTAGTGTTTACATTTAATAATTATATAAAATTGATTAATCCTTTATATGCTAAAGTGTTATTACATTCTTTACATATATCTATTACAGCAACTATTTTTTGTTTAATATTAGGTTATCCTTTTGCTTGGTTTTTGATTAGTTTACCAAAACATATACGTTATATTATGATTTGTCTATTGATTATACCTTTTTGGACCAATTCATTAGTACGTATTTATGGTTTAAAAATTTTTTTAAGTAATAGAGGATGGTTGAATAATTTTTTAATTTGGATTGGTATAATTAACAAACCATTCCATATTATATATACATCTGAAGCGGTAGTTTTTGGATTAATATATGTATTATTACCTTTTATGATTTTACCACTTTATTCTAATTTAGAAAAATTAGATAAAACTTATTTAGAAGCAGCATATGATCTTGGTGCAAATAAATTACAAGTTTTTTTTCATATTATATTACCTTTAAGCATACCTGGCATTATAGCAGGATGTTTACTAGTTTTTATTCCTGCCATGGGTGTATTTTATGTAGCTGATTTACTGGGTGGAGCTAAAAATCTTTTAATAGGTAATATTATTAAAAATCAATTTCTTAATATTAGAGACTGGCCATTTGGAGCAGCTATCAGTAATTTTATTATTTTTTTAATGGGCATGCTAATATTAATTTATTGGCGTACTATTAATTTATTTAATAATTAATTTTATATTAAGGTTATTATATAGTTATGTTAAATTGTTTATATTATGTTTTCATGCTATTTATTTATGGTTGGTTTTATATTCCTATCATAATCTTGATAATTAACTCATTTAACATTTCAAGATTTGGTATTAATTGGGAAGGATTTACTACATCTTGGTATAATTTATTAATAAATAATGATAGTTTAATTCAAGCATCACAACATTCAGTAATTATAGGAATATGTTCAGCAAGCGTAGCTACAGTGATTGGTTCTTTAACTGCAGTGGCTCTACATCGTTATTATTTTAAAAGTAAATCATTTGTTAGTGGAATGTTATTTATAGTGATAATGTCCCCAGATATTGTTATGGCTATTTCATTATTAGTTGTATTTATGTTTTTAGAGATTCCTTTAGGGTTTTGGTCATTATTATTTGCTCATATTACCTTTTGTCTTCCATTTGTAGTAGTGACTGTATATTCTTGGTTAAAAGATTTTGATATACGCATGTTTGAAGCTGCAAAAGATCTTGGAGCTCATGAACATACTATTCTAATAAAGATTATTTTACCATTAGCAATGCCAGCAATAGCTGCAGGTTGGTTATTAAGTTTTACTTTGTCATTAGATGATGTAATAATATCTTCTTTTGTTACTGGACCAACTTTTGATGTGTTACCAATAAAAATTTATTCTATGGTAAAAGTTGGTGTATCACCAGAAATAAATGCAATAACAACAATTTTAGTATTCTTATCTATAATATTGGTATCCAGTAGTCAATGGTTACTTTATAAAAAACATAATACATAAAAAGGAATTATATTGAAATATTATAATTTGTTATTTTTAATTTTATTTGGATTGTATTTTAATATTGCACAAGCAAATAATGATGTTGTATATTTTTATAATTGGACTGAATATGTTCCGCCAGGATTATTAGAACAATTTACTCAAGAAACAGGCATCAAAGTTATATATTCTACTTATGAATCTAATGAAAGTATGTATACTAAATTAAAAACTTGGACACATGCACCATATGATTTAGTAGTTCCTTCAAGTTATTTTGTTGCAAAAATGCGTAAAGAACATATGCTGCAACAAATAGATAAAAATATATTAACAAACTTTAAATATTTAGATCCTAACTTACTTAATAAACCATTTGATCCAAATAACAATTATTCTATTCCTTATATGTGGGGAGTAACTGCCATTGGGGTTAATAGTGATTATATTAATCCTAAAAGTATTAATAGTTGGGCTGATTTTTGGAAATCAAAATATAAAAAAAGTTTATTATTAATTGATGATGCTCGAGAAATTTTTCAAATAGCCTTACTTAAAATGGGTAAATCAGGCAATACTCAAAATTTAAAACAAATTGATGATGCCTACAAAGAATTAAAAAATCTTATGCCTAATGTATTAGCTTTTAATTCAGATAATCCAGGAACTCCTTATATAGAAGGAGAAGTAAAAATTGGAATGATTTGGAATGGTTCTGCTTATATTGCACGTAAGTCTGGTATTCCATTGCATATCATTTGGCCTAAGGAAGGTAGTATTTTATGGATGGATAATTTAGCTATTCCTTCAACTTCAAAAAATAAAATCGGTGCTCTAAAATTAATTAATTTTTTATTAAGACCTGAAATATCTGCAAAAATAGCTGAAACAACAGGTTATCCTACTGCAAATCTTGAAGCAAAAAAATTTTTAAAAAAAGAAATTGTAAATGATCCTTTCTTATATCCGCCAATAGATGTAATTAAAAAAGGTGAATGGCAAAATGATGTAGGCAAAATTAGTATGAAATATGAAACTTTATTTCAAAAGTTAAAAACTGAATATTAAATGTGTTTTTCTATTACTTATAATTTAATACTCTAACAGGTTTGATTAATTTAGCACAATGTGCTGGATAACAACTTGCAAATAAACTTAAAACTATTACTGTCAGTAATATATATAATATATCCGTAAAGTATAATTCTGTAGGACAAAAATCAATAAAATATATTTTACTATTTAATAAAGGATAATTAATTATGTATTCTATTTTATGTATTAAATAAGTTAAATTTAATGAAATTAACACACCAATTAATATTCCTATAATACTACCTGGTATGCTAATTATTAACCCATAAAACATAAAAGTAATATATATTAGATAATTTTTTATTCCTAATGTTTGCAGTATAGCAATGTCGTTGTTTTTTTCTTTTATAACTATAAATAATATTGAAATAATACTAAAACAAGATATACTCATTACAAATATCATCACTAAATATATAATTTTGCGAATCATTTGTATATCATTATACAGATAACCGTATTTGTTTATCCAATTGTGTACAATTAGATTCAAATTATCTAATTTATTTATATATTTAGATATATTCTGTGTTTTAAATGGATTATTAATTTTTAATTTAATTCCTGTTATATTATTATGCATATTAAGATAATTTTGAGCATCAGAAAGAGTTATTATTGCTATATTTTGATCTAAAATACTTCCTAATTTAAAAATACCCTTAACTTGTACATTAATATCTTTCAATTTTGTTAGTTTTTCGGTATCATTGTTATCATTGATAGTGATTGTTATCCAATCTCCTTCGTTAGCATCAATTGAATTTGCTACCCCTTGGCCTAACATAATTGTATTTTTATTAGATTGAAAATTATGCCAAGTATTTTTATTAATAAATTTTGATAAATGACTGAAATCTAACTCTTTTGCTGGATCAATACCTTGTATGTAAATAGATTTTATCTTTATACCATTTTTAATTAAACCCATAAAATTTATATATGGAGCAATAGATACAACTTCTGGTATCTTTTTTAAAGATGAGATAATTCTTTTCCAATTATATAAAGGTTGATTATTTATTGATTCTATTTCATAATGAGGAATTATTGATAGAATGCGATTATTAAGTTCTTTTTGAAAACCATTTATAGCACTTAATCCAATAATTAATATAACAATACCTAAAATTATACTGATTGTTGAAATAACCCAATTTAAAGATGCAGTACTACTGCGATTAGGTCCACAAATAAAACGAATTGCTATTAATAAAGACAACTTAAAATTACATAAAATCATTTTGTAAAAATTATACATTCCCTATTAAAGATCCATCATTAATTTTTAATTGATATTTAGTATGTTGAGCAACATAAAGATTATGTGTTACGATTAAGAATGCTGTACCATAGATCCTATTCATTTTATGAAAAATTTCTATAACAATATTTGTATTATGTATATCTAAATTGCCAGTAGGTTCATCAGCTATAACTAAAAGTGGTTTATTCACTAATGCGCGGGCAATAGCAACACGTTGACGTTCTCCTCCAGAAAGTTTGGCAGGATAATATTTAGCTCTATGAGCTAAACCAACTTGTTGTAAAATTTCATAAGCATTATTTTTAGCTGTTTTTGTATTAATATTATTAATTAATTGAGGCATAGCTACATTTTCTAAAGCATTAAAATCTAATAATAAATGATGAAATTGATAAATAAATCCTAATTTTTGATTGTGTAATTTAGACTTTTCTATTGAAGACATAGCATTTAAAGATTTACCTTCAAAGATAATATCTCCTGAAGTAGGTTTATCTAAACCTCCTAATAAATGTAATAATGTACTTTTCCCTGAACCAGAATTTCCTATTATTGAAGTGTAATCACCAAATTTCATATTAAAATTTACATTATTTAATACAGTTGTTTGAATATTACCTTCTTTATATATTTTACAAAGATTATAACTTTGTAATAAAAATATTTTATTCATATCGTAATACTTCTGTCGGATTTAATGAAGTATTTTTCCAAGCAGGATATATTATTGATAATAACGCTAGAACTATCGTGCTTATACATATAATGACTATTTGATTATAATTAATACTCACTGGTAGTAATGCTTCATTAATTAATAAATCAGTGATCAATTTTAAATAATTAAGTTTAGTTGAAATAATAACACCAAAAAATGCTCCTACTAATGTACCAATTATACTATGAATCATGCCATAAATTATAAAAATACTAATAATATGAAATCGTTTCATACCCTGCATTTGTAAAATAACTATTTCTTTTTGTTTATCAATAATAATTAAACTTAACGAAGACACTAAATTAAAAGTAGCTACAATAATTATTAAACTTATTAATAAACTCATCATATTTTTTTCTATATGTATAGCTTGAAATAATTCACCTTTAATTTGTCGCCAATCATGCCATTGCATATCTTTAGGTAAAGATTGTTTATTAATAGTTTGAATATTAAGAGGATTATTTAACCATAAGCGCCAACCAGTAACATGATTTACTGGATAATGCATTAAATTAGCAGCATCTGTTTGATTTATTAAAATTTGATAATCATCTATTTCACTATTTGTAAAAAATATACTTGCTACATGAAATAAACGTTGAGTAGGTACATAACCTAGAGGTGTCAATTGACTCATAGAAGGTATAATTAAACGAATTAAATCTCCTTCTTGAACATTTAATTTTAAAGCTAAACGTTGTCCAAGAATTACATTATAATATTCAGGTTTCAATAATTTTATTTCTGAATGATTCACTTTATGAACTAACAGACTCCTTTCATTCTGTTTTATCCCTATTACAGTACCAATAGAGATGTTATGTAAACTTTGTATTATTACATCAGATGTAATAATAGGTTGTATTGACTTAATATTGTTTACATTTTTAAAAATAGAAAATGGAAATTGTTTAGGATTAAAACTATTATTTGATTTGTTTGTAATTAATATATGTGGTACCATATCGAGCATATTATATTCTAATTCACGTTCAAAACCATTCATAATAGATAATACAATTACCATAATTAATACACCTAACATAATACCAATAGCAGAAAGCCAAGAAATAAAATAATTAAATTTATCTATTTTATTTCCATGTAAAAATCGCAAAGCAATAAATAATGTTATAGGTCGATACATAAATTTTCTATTTACGCAATATTTTTAATATATTTAAATCAGTTGAAATTCATTTAAATTTAATATAATAATTGTAATGTTTTATATTAAATTTTATCAATCAAATATAATATTGCAAATTATATATATATTATAGTTATTTCTTTAATGGAAAATCTTCTAATCTAATGTTTAAACAACATACATACATATTACCTAAAAAATCAGGCATGATCTATCAATTAGGTCAATTAATTGGTTCTTCTTATGCCATAGAATGCGCCAACATTATCAAGAATTATTCTGGTTTAGTTTTTATTATTACATCTAATGTAAATACTTCTTTAAGTTTAGTAGATGAAATATCTCAATTTACAAGTTATCCAGTTATGTATTTACCTAATTTGGAAAATATTCCTTATAATTATATTTCTCCAAATCAAAATGTTATTTATTCTCGTTTATCAACACTTTATCAATTACCATTAATAAAAAAAGGAGTTTTAATTACACAAATTAACACTTTAATGCAATTTATTTGTCCTTATGATTTTTTAAAAAAAAACTCAATTGTACTAAAAACTAAACAACAAATATCTACAGTTAATATCATTAATACATTAAATCAGATTGGATATCAAAAGGTTAATCAAATAGTACAATGTGGTGAATATAATATACAAAACAATTTTTTTGATATATTTATAAATAATAATTATTATCGTATAGTATTTACAGATGACAATATTAGTAATATACATATATTAAATGAATATAACAAACAAATTTTAAAAAAAGTTGAAGAAATACAATTATTGCCTTTACATGAATTTCCTATTGATACAATTGCTATAGATTTATTTTGTCAAAGGTGGAAGACAACTTTTGGTATTACACATAAAAATAATAACATATATAAACAAATTAATTCTGGTATATTACCACCTGGAATAGAATTCTGGTCTCCTTTGTTTTTTAAAGAACCATTATCTACTTTGTTTGATTACTTACCTAATAATACTTTAATTGTTAGCTTTAATAATATTGAAATTAGTATTGTGGATTTTTGGCAAAATGTTAATAATTTTTATGCAAAAACATCAAGACTCCTACTTAAACCAAGTATGCTATGGTTAAAACCTGATATTTTAAAAAAAAAAATAACATCTTGGCCTCAATTAAAAATTACTAATGAACATCTGCCTCCAATATCAGGAAATTTTAATTTAAGATATAAAAAATTACCTAATATAGTTTTACAACAAAACGATAAATTACCACTTAAAAATTTAAGTCAATTTATTAATAAATTCAAAGGACGCATAATATTTTTAGTATTTAATGAAATTCATCAAGAAAAACTTCAAAAAATACTAACCTCTATAAACATTTATCCTATAGTAATCAAAAATATTAACGATGTAACAGAACATCAGTATTATATAATTATTAAAAAAAACAAAAAAGGATTTATAGATACCTTAAATAATATTGCATTAATTTGTGAACCAGATCTTATTTTAGATACATATCTAGATACTTTGAAACAACAAGATAATACTAATCATAGAATGTATCCTGTAATATTTGACAAAATTGAAGATTTACATTATGGTCAATTAGTTGTACATATAGAACATGGCATTGGTCGTTATGTTGGTTTAAAAAATATTACAACAAATGGTATAGTATCTGAATATTTAATGATATTATACGCTAACGATGATAAATTGTATGTGCCAATATCTTCACTGCATCTTATTAGTAACTATATAAGCTATTATAATAAAAATATTTCCTTACATAAACTAGGTAGCGATATTTGGTTACGTTCTCGTCAAAAAGTAATTACAAAAATACGTGATATTGCTGTAGAACTATTAGATAGTTATGCTAACCGTTCAACTAAAAGTGGCTATCACTTTAAATTCAATAAAAAAAATTATCAACAATTCTGTAAAAATTTTCCATTTGATACTACTTCAGATCAAGAAAAAGCTATTAATTTAGTATTAAAAGATATGTGTCAACCATTAATGATGGATCGTTTAATATGTGGAGATGTAGGTTTTGGAAAAACAGAAGTAGCTATGAGAGCTGCATTTATTGCAGTTGATAATAATAAACAAGTAGCAGTATTGGTTCCTAATACACTTTTAGCACAGCAACACTATGAAAATTTTATTGCTAGATTTCAAAATTGGTCATTTGTTATTGATATGTTATCTCGTTTCCGTACTGATAAAGAAAATTCTTATTTATTAGAAAGAACCAAAGCAGGAAAAATAGATATTTTAATAGGTACACATAAATTATTAAACAACAACATTAAGTGGAAAAATTTAGGACTTCTAATCATTGATGAAGAACATCGTTTTGGTGTATATCAAAAAGAAATTATTAAAAAATTATATAATAATATTGATATATTAACATTAACTGCTACTCCAATTCCACGTACTTTACATATGGCTATTAATAATATTCGTGATTTATCAATAATTACTACTCCTCCTTCAAATCGTGTAGATATTAAAACTTTTGTTTGTGAATTTAATGATTCTGTGATTAGAGAAGCTATTTTACGTGAAATTATTAGAGGAGGACAGGTTTATTACATACATAATGATATTAATAGCATAAAAAAAATAGCACTTTATTTAAGTAAGTTAGTTCCAAAGGCAAATATTAATATTGGTCATGGACAAATGCGCAAAAATGAATTAGCAAAAGTAATGAATGATTTTAATAATCAAAAATTTAATGTGTTAGTATGTACTACGATTATTGAAACCGGTATAGATATACCAAATGTTAATACTATTATTATAGAACGTGCTGATCGTTTTGGATTAGCACAATTATATCAATTACGTGGCAGAGTTGGAAGATCATATCAACAAGCTTATGCATGGTTTTTAACGCCTAATATAAAATCTATGAGTAAATATGCAATAAAACGTCTTGAAGTCATATCTTCATTTAAGTCATTAGGTTCTGGTTTTAATTTAGCTATCAATGATTTAGAAATTCGTGGTTCAGGTGAATTATTAGGTGAAAAACAAAGTGGTCAAATAGATACTTTAGGACTTTCCTTGTATATGAAATTACTAGAAAATACTATTCATAATCTTAAAAATGGAAAAATGTTATCTTTAGATGCATTATTAACTTCTGAACAAATTGAAATTGAACTGCAATTGCCTGCTATTTTACCAGAAAAATTGATTCCTGATATCAGCACACGTTTATTTCTATATAAACGTATTGCTATCGCTAAAAAAGAAGAAGATATTTATGAAATAAAAAAAGATATTATTAATAAATTTGGTTTTATACCAGATGAAACTCATAATTTATTAAATATTGCTATATTAAGATTAAAATCTAAAATACTAGGAGTTTGTAAAATAAAAGCTATTAATCAGGGTGTATATTTTGATTTTCTCCCTAAACATAACATTAATTTACTATCATTAATTAAATTAATACAAAAAGATCCCAATAAATGGAAATTAAATAAAAATAATCGTTTATATTATTTTCATCAAATAAAAGAAAAAAAAGTTATTGTAGAATGGATATGTGATTTCATAAATAATTTAATCAATAATTCAATGTAATCAATATATGTTTATAATATTTTTATTAAATTAAGAATAAATAATATACCTATTTATAAAAAAGATAACTTATCTATCATGTTTAGATCAAGTATATATTTTTTATTAATTAATGAATTCTATTTACTATGATAACAACATAGGGCCTAATTGTTTGCCACCAACTAAATGCATATGAACATGGTATATTTCTTGTCCAGCATGTCTATTGCAATTAACAATTAAACGATAACCAGTTTGATTGATACCTTCATCAAAAGCAATTTTAGCTGCAGCTATAAACATTCTTCCCAATGCTTTTTCATGATATTGTTTAACATCATTTACGGTAGGTATGAAAATATTAGGTACAATTAAAATATGAATAGGTGCTTTTGGTAAAATATCTCGAAAGGCAGTAACTAATTTATCTTTATAAACTATTTCAGCAGGTATTTCGCCTTGAATAATTTTAATAAAAATATTCTCTTCAATCACGATATATTTCCTTAAATATATTTCTATATTAAAGTTGACAATATTATTTTCATAGTTATTAACTATTATATAAATAATTATTTAATATTCAAATATATAACAATTAAATATTAAACTTTAATTGTTTATATATTTCTCCATATTAGTTTTAAGATTATCAGATTTAGTACCAAAAATAGCTTGTATACCAGAACCTAAGATGATAATACCAGTTGCTCCAAGATTTTGTAATTCTTTTTTATTAATTTTTTTAATATCATTAACACTAACACGAAGTCTTGTAATGCAAGCATCTAGAGTAATAATGTTAGCTTTACCACCAAATGCTATAACTAATTTTCTAGCAATTTCATTATTAGATGATATAGAAAAATTAAATTGAATATTTTCTTCTCTACCAAGAGTCTTAAAATTAAATTTAATTATCATAATTCGAAAGATTGTGTAATAAATTAAACTATACATAATACCTATGATTGGAAATAACCAAATTTTACTACTGTTGCCACTTAAAATAATAAAATCAATTAAACCATGTGAAAAACTAGTACCATTGCGCATACCAAGTAATATGCATATGGGAAATGATAAACCTGCTAAAATTGCATGAATAATATAAAGAATAGGGGCAACAAACATAAAGGAAAATTCTATAGGTTCAGTAATACCAGTTAAAAATGAAGTTAACATTGCAGAAATTATAATACCACTAATTTTAGTACGATTTGTCATTTTAGTTGAATGTAAAATTGCGAGAGCCGCTGTTGGTAAACCATACATTTTAAATAAAAATCCTCCAGATAGTTTTCCTGCAGTTGGATCTCCTGCAATATATCGTGGAATATCACCATGAAATAGTTGTCCAAACTTATTACTAAATTCACCAATTTGCATTTGAAAAGGAACATTCCATATATGATGTAAACCTAATGGCATAAGCAAACGTTCGATTATACCATATATGCTAAATGCAATTAATGGATTTTGGTATACTGCCCAATAAGAAAACTTTTTAATAAAAAAACTCACTGGTGGCCATATAAAAGATAAACAAGCACCTAATACAATTGAAGTTAACCCAGCAATGATAGGTACAAATCGTTTACCAGAAAAAAATCCTAAATATTCTGGCATATTTATGCAATAAAATTTGTTAAATATATATGATGTCATATAGCCTACAATAATTCCTCCTAAAACTCCAGTATCTGCAATATGTAAAGATTCAATTTCTATTGCAGAATAATGTAAAATCGTTGCAGAAACTATCGTGATAGTTTTAACCATTATACTATAAGCAACAACTGTTGCTAAAGCTGATACTCCATCGTTATTAGTAAAACCAAGTGCGATACCTATAGCAAAAAACAATGGCATATTATTAAATACTGATTCTCCAGCTTGTGCCATAACATTAGAAACTATAAAAGGTAACCAAGTAAAATTTGCTGATCCAATACCTAATAACATACCAGCTATTGGCAATACTGATACAGGTAACATAAGAGATTTTCCAATTTTTTGTAAATTAGCAAAAGAGTTTTTTAGCATATTACAGAACTCCTAGAATACAGTTAGTTATATTTCTTATAGAATCTTTAATAATTAAAATAAATTATTTAGTATGTTATATAATATGTTTTTATTTCAAATAATTTTTACATTAATTAATCAATAGATTCATATTTATTTGAAACAATTCTGAAAAATTGTTAGTAGTTTCTGTAGCTAACTGTTCTAAATCTATATTTTTCAATATTGCAAGATAGGCAGCAATATCACGTGTATAAGCTGGTTGATTTTCTTTATCACGAAATGGAACTGGAGATAAATAAGGCGAGTCAGTTTCAATTAAAATACGATCAATTGGTATATATTTTATTACTTTATGAAATTTATCTATATTGCGAAAAGTAATCATACCAGAGAAAGAAATATAAAAACCCATATCTAATAATTTAGATGCTGTTTTTTCATCTTCACTAAAACAATGCACAATCCCTCTACATAAATTTGCTTTTTCTTCGTTTAAAATATTTATTGTGTCTTGAATTGCATGACGTGTATGAACAATAAGCGGTTTATTTAATGCAATAGCTGTGCGAATATGATTTCTAAAAGATTTATTTTGTTGTATCTTATCGTGTTGCTTATAATGATAATCTAAACCAGTCTCACCTATTGCAATTACTTTCGGATCTTGAGCAAGAGAATTTAATTCTTCAAGTTCATATGTTACACTTTGATAAAGTGGATGTACTCCACAAGAAAGAGCAACATTTTTGTGTTTGTCAATTAATTTTTTTAAAGTGTGGAAACTTGTTAAAGTTGTAGAAACGGCTAAAAGAAATCTAACATCTTTTCTTTTAGCTTTTTCTATAACATCATCAACATTATGATGACATGTATTATAATCTAGCATATCTAGATGACAGTGTGAATCAACAATAAACATGTATTTTCTCAAGTTAATTAAAAGTTAATTAATATTGTATAAAATTCATTTTAGTTTTATTAATTAAATTTAGTAATAAATAAGTTATTAATAATTCTTTATTAATTAAGGTATTGTTTAGAAATGCATTACGATAAAATGTCCATTCGTATATGCTGTTATTTAATTTATTGAAATTAAAATGTTCTGATATTAATTGTATTAATTTTGTTTGATCTATATTGATTAAATTTGTTTTTATATTTTGTTGCCATTTCATAGCATCTATTAAAAAATAGATTAACCAATTAATGCACATAACAGTGTCATTTTCAACAAATATTGGCAATATTTCTAAAATATTGCTTTGAATCGCAATAGGAAATATTTCACATAATTTGTTCCTTATTTCCCAATTTTTATTATTAAGTAAATCTAAAGCGACAGGAGGTATACCAGAACTTAAACGTAAAGCAGACAATAAACATTGTTCGTCATTGATAATTTTTTTTTTAACCATAACAGAGCATTATTTTCATCAGGAGGTAATAAACGCAATATCATACATCTACTACGAAGAGTTGATAATATTGTACCAGAATTATATAACGTAAGAAAAAACCAACAATTGATAGGTGGTTCTTCAAGAATTTTTAACAAAGCATTAACTGCATTTACAGTTAATTGAGTAATATTTGGTAACCAAATAATTTTGGTATTGTCTTCTTTACCAAATTTATATAATTTTTCTGTAATTATCCTTATTGCGTCTATACCTAAAAAATGATTATTTTGTTGATTTAATTCCATTTTATACAAAAAAGGATGTGCATTGTTTTTCATTAACAAACAATCATTACAGATCTTACATGTTTTAAATCCATTTGATTTTTGACACATAAGCCAACAACTTAATTGCCAAATTAAAAAATTGTCACCTAAATTTTTATTTGTTTGAATTAATATTACATTATGGTGAAATCCTTTTTGATATTTATCAATAAATTGCTCATATGGTTTAGTAAGCCAAGGATACCAATTCATAATTACTTAATCCTTTAACCAATGAGTTAAAGATTCTTTAATCTTATCAGTTACATAATTTAATGATTGGTTAGCATCAATAAATAAAACATTGTTATTTTCTGTAACTAATTCTAAATATCGATTTCTTATTTTATTAAAAAAATTTAAAGATTCTTTTTCAAAAATATCTAATTCTTGACGTGAACTTATACGATTTAATCCAATTTTAGGTTCAACATCTAAATATATTGTTAAATCTGGAGAAAAATTACCTAACAATAGATTTTTAAGTAAATATATTAAATTTTTATCAAATTCACGACCACCTCCTTGGTATGCTTGAGAAGAAAGATCATGACGATCCCCGATAACCCATTTACCTTGCACTAATGCAGGTTTAATAACTGTTTCAACTAATTGCACTCGTGCAGCATATATCATAAGTAATTCAACTTTATCTATAATTTTTTCTTCTTTAAGACCATATTTAATTAATTGTCTTATTTTTTCTGCTAAAGGTGTACCTCCTGGTTCTCTAGTAAAAATAATATTTTTACTACAAATTCCATATTCATTTAACGTGTTCATAACTGTATTACATGCAGTTGTTTTACCTGCACCTTCTAAACCTTCAAGAACAATAAACTTACTATTCATATTTTTAATAACAATACATTTTTTAATAAAATCAAAATTTGCTAACAATAATTTATTTTTTAATATTCGATATACTAATATTTGCAATATATAATGGCATTTCAACTTTAATAATATAGCTTCTTGTATTAATTTTATCATTAATATCTTAATAAACTATATTAGTTTAATTGTAACATATTTTGATGACTAAATTATTAAATAATTATTTAATTAATAGTATTCATTACATTTTTATATATATTTAAAATATTTTTTATTGTATATTATCATTATTAATATATTTTAACAGTTTTATTATATTCAATTTATACTTATAAAAATTTATTATATAATCAACTAATATATTCCATCAATGCAAATATCTGAATCAGACGGTTGCAGTAAACCGTCTGAAAATATTTTAAATATTTTTTTTATGGCTGGTTATGTAATCAATTGCTGCTTGTACAGTAGTGATTTTTTCAGCCTCTTCATCTGGAATTTCAGTATTAAATTCTTCTTCTAAAGCCATTACTAACTCAACGGTATCAAGAGAATCAGCACCTAGGTCATCTACAAAAGATGCAGCATTAATTACTTCTTCTTCTTTTACACCTAGCTGTTCACTAATGATTTTCTTAATTCGTTGTTCAATATCACTCATACTATTTAGTGTCCTGTTAAAATTCGATTATACTATGTTTTTTATAGCATATAAAATATTTAATAAAATTCTAAATGATTAAGAACTGTAATTATTAACATAAATAATAAATATTATTTTTTAAAATTAAATCATATAAAGACCACCATTGACATTAATTGTCTCACCTGTTATATAAGATGCTTGTTCGGAAATTAAAAATAAAACTGTGTTAGCTATTTCTTCTACTTTTCCTAAACGACCTAAAGGTATTTTGGCTAAAATGTTAGAACACTGTTTTGCACTTAATTTTTTTATCATATCTGTTTTAATAAAACCAGGTGCTACAACATTAACAGTAATACCACGTGAAGCTATTTCACGAGCTAATGATTTGCTAAAACCAACTAAACCAGCTTTGGTTGATGCATAATTTATTTGACCGCTATTACCCATAGTGCCTACAACAGATCCTAAATTAATAATGCGTCCCATGCGTTTTTTTAACATAGAAGGTATTACTGCTTTAGTAATACGAAATATACCAGTAAGATTAGTATTTAAAACATCTTGCCATTCTTCTTCTTTCATACGCATTAAAAGATTATCACATGTTATGCCTGCATTATTAATTAAAATATCTATTGAACCAAATTTATAATTTATTGTATCTACAACTTGTTTAATTGATTCTGTATCATTTATATTTAACAATAGTCCCTTACCTTTATTTTGTAAATAAGAGTCAATAATACAAATACCATTTTGACTTGTTGCTGTTCCAATAACATTTATATTATGCTTTATTAAAGTTTCTGCAATAGCACGTCCAATACCTCTGCTTGCTCCTGTTACTAAAGCAATTTTATTTTTAAATATCATAATTATAATACATCCATTGTTTTTAAAGCTATAAAAAAAGAATTAATATTATTTACAGCCAATGATTTTATATTATTCGACATAGATTTCATTAAACCAGTTAATATTTTGTTCGGACCTATTTCTATAAACTGATTTATATTTATTTTTAACATTTTTTCAATAATTTCTTGCCAACGCACAGTATTATACAATTGACGAACCAAAGCATCGCGAATGATATTTGGATCAAATTCTATTTTTACATCTACATTATTAATAATTGGTATATAAGGTTTTGTCATATGCATATTTTTTAAAAGTGTTGCTAATTTTTCTGCCGCAGGTTTCATTATTATACAGTGTGAAGGTACACTAATTGGTAAATATACAATATGCTTTGCACCTGCAATTTTACAAACGTTTGCTACACGTTTAACAGCTTCAATATTGCCAGCAATTACTGTTTGTTTACGTGAATTGAAACTAGCTGGAGCAACAATTTGATTGCGTCCATTTTCTTTACAAATTTGTTGAACTAATGCGTTATCTAATCCTATAATTGCTTGCATAGCATAATTTTCTTTTTTAACTATGTCTTGCATTAATTTACCACGTAATTCAACTAATTTAACAGCATCAGCAAACTGTAACACACCTCCACATACCAAAGCTGAGTATTCACCTAAACTATGTCCAGCCATTAATATAGGATTTTTAATTCCATATTGTTTTAATAAACGATAAATAGCAATAGAAGAAACTAAAACAGCTGGTTGAGTTTTACAAGTTTGATTTAATTTATCAGATGGACCATTCAGCAAGAGATTTAATAAATTATAGCCTAAAATATCTGATGCTTCTTGGAAAGAAGCCATAACTATTGGGTAATCTTGTGCTAA
Organism: Pantoea sp. Brub; assembly: GCA_016642085.1. Lineage (GTDB taxonomy): Bacteria > Pseudomonadota > Gammaproteobacteria > Enterobacterales > Enterobacteriaceae > Pantoea_C. Next base: position 24,363 of record VOQV01000007.1, read on the forward strand.
GTCTTTTAACATACCAACATATTGTGAACCTTGACCTGGAAAAATAAAAGCTGTTTTATACAAAACTAATTCCTATGTTAATTATTTAAAAACAAATTAATGCTGAACCCCAAGTAAACCCTCCTCCGAATGCTTCTAACAAAATAATTTGTCCTGATTTAATCCGTCCATCTCTAACCATTTCATCTAAAGCACTTGGTATTGAAGCTGCAGAAGTATTACCATGACGATCAAGTGTAATCACTATCTTATTCATATTTATACCTAATTTCTTTGCTGTTGCATTAATAATCCTCAAATTAGCTTGATGTGGTATTAACCAATCTATCATATCACAATTTAGGTTGTTAGCTTTTAATGTTTCATCTACAATATTTACTAATTCTTGTACTGCAATTTTAAATACTTCATTTCCGACCATAGTAAGATAAGATGATTTCTTTGAGTTTATTCGATAATGATATGGTAAAGTTAATAATTGTGCATAACGTCCATCAGAATGTAAATGGGTTGAAATAATACCGGCTTTTTGACTTTTACCTAAAACAACAGCTCCAGCACCATCACCAAATAATATCATGGTATTACGATCTTTTAAATTTAGAGTACGTGTTAAAATATCAGAACCAATTACTAAAGCATATTTCATGATGCCATATTTAATATATTGATCAGCAACACTTAATGCATAAATAAAACCAGCGCAAGCTGCTGCTAGATCAAATGCTGTACAATCTTTAATTTTTAACATTTTTTGAATCATACAAGCAGAACTAGGAAAAGCATGACTAGAAGAAGTTGTTGCTATTATAATTAACTCTATATCATTAGCTTGTATATTAGCCATTTTTAATGCATTTTGAGCAGCATTATATCCCATAGTTGCAACGGTTTCATTATGTGCAGCAATTCTACGTTCACGTATACCAGTACGTGTAATAATCCATTCATCTGAAGTTTTTACCATTTTTTCTAAATCAGCATTTGTACGAATTTGGCTAGGTAAATAACTACCCGTACCGATAATTTTGGTAAACATCGATGCTTCATTAACTCCTAGCTAATTAATTATAAAATATAGAATGTTTATTTTTTTAAATTTTAACTAAATAATTTCTATATTTAGAATATACATACCTAATAAATTTAGATACTATTAAACAATTCCATTGTTAAAATATAATACATATGTAATGTATATAAATTTTAAATTTAATTTATTTAAATATATTTATATAAATAAATACTTATTTATTTTTTATAATGTTAACATCAGAATAAATAAATGACAGAAATATTTGTAATTAAGATCTGATTGATAATAAGATTTTGTACAACAAACTTACATTAAATACAATTAATATTAATACATGAGTGATTTATAAATAAATTTTTATTTATTTTTATAATCAGATTATTTTTATTTAGTAATAAATTTTATACCACGGTAATAACCATCTGTAGTTAGATGATGACGAAGATGAATTTCGCCAGATATTTTGTCTGTGGATATAGTTCTATTCGGTAAAAAATCATGTGAACGTCGCATACCTCTTTTAGAACGAGTAGGTTTATTTTGTTGTACAGCCATAATTATTTTTTCCTATTTATTAATTTAAAAAAATATTTAAATATATTAAAGTTATTAAAATTAAAATAATGTATTACTTTAATCAAATATATATTATTGTATAATAATTGTGTTTGATTAATATCAATTCATATTTATTATTAATAAATTAATGCCATTATACATGATTTATAAAAAAATATAAAATATAAATAGTTATTTGCTAATCCATTAAATTATGGGTATATATTATTTAATATATTATTTTACTTTGCAACATTGTTTTGCCTTAGTTTAAATAAACAAGATTGCAATTTTTGATCTAAAGACGCGTTGAAATTAACCAATTTTTTAGTTTTTGGATGAAGAAAATTAATATGACATGCATGTAAAAATAATCTATTTAATCCAGTATGTAACATTTCTTGATCTAAAGTTGTATTTCCATAACGTTTATCAAATGTAATGGGATAACCTAAATGTGAAGTATGAACTCGAATTTGATGTGTATATCCAGTTATCAGTTTAGCTGATATTAAGGTTAATTTTTCAAATCGTTCTTGTATTTTAAAATGTGTTTCAGAAAGTTTACCTTTAATATTAATAGAAATAATATATTTACCAAATTTTGAACTTGTTTTTAATAAAGGTACTTGTATTTTTTGTAAAGAAGAAGGCCAATATCCATGCACTAATGTTAAATATTGTTTTTGTATCAATTTATTTCTTAATTGTTCATGTAAAAAACGTAATACAGATCTTTTTTTAGCAATAAGTAAAATACCTGAAGTATCACGATCTAGACGATGTACTAATTCTAAAAAGTATGCATTAGGACGTGAAGCTCTTAAGCTGTCGATTAAGTTGACAGTTAATTTGCTACCACCATGTACTGCAATTCCTGATGGTTTATTCATAACTATTAAATAATCATCTTCATAAACGATATTTTTATTTAAAAAATTAAAATTTATTAATTTTGTAGATGAATTGTTTTGATTTTTTTCATTGCAATAAATAGGAGGAATACGTACTATATCTCCTATTTGTAATTTATATGCAGGTACAACCTTTTTTTTATTTATTAATATTTTACCTTTACGTAACATACGATAAATCATACTCTTAGGTACAGTTTTAAATTTAAAAAATAAAAAATTATCAACTCGTTGATCTACATTTTGAATTGTTATAATAACAACCTGCACATTGAAATACTTTCTTTCCATAAAATATGTATCTAAAATAGATGATATTATTTATACTTATTTTTTGATTTATTTACTAATATTATACTAATAAATTTTTTATGATATTTTTATGTTATTTATGACAGTTAATAATAATATGAATAAAGCATATTGATTTATATAAAGTATTTTTAATCAAATAATAAATTTAATTGTAATCTATACATTTTTAAAGTTAAAAATCTTAATAATGTATTTTATAATGCTTTAAAACAAAATATTCAACAGTTTTAAACTATAATCTAATTAACATTTAAATATCATATTTGCATAATATTTTTTTAATGATATAAATTCACATTTTAGTTAAATATTTAATTAAATTCAATCAAATAGATGAATATATGTAATTAATTTAATTAACAACAGTTTTATATCTAATTACATTTGGGTTATTGTTTAATACTCGTTGAAATTGTTTATTTCCATTACTTATAAAAATAACGAGCAATTTAAAAATGAAAAGAATGTTAATTAACGCGACTCATCAAGAAGAATTACGTATTGCTTTAGTTGATGGTAAACGTCTTTATGACTTAAATATAGAAAATTCTAAATATGAACAAAAAAAAGCTAATATTTATAAAGGTAAAATTACTCGTATTGAACCTAGTCTAGAAGCTGTTTTTGTAGACTATGGATTTGAACGCCAAGGTTTCCTTCCTATAAAAGAAATTTCTAGAACATATTTTGCAGTTAATTGTCATTCATACAATTGTTTTAATATAAAAAATTTATTGCATGAAGGACAAGAATTAATTGTTCAAATTAACAAAGAAGAACGTGGTAATAAAGGCGCTGCACTTACAACATTCATTACATTAGCAGGTAGTTATTTAATATTAATGCCAAATAATTCAAATATTGGAGGTATATCGAAACGTATAAAAGGCAATGATCGTATAGAATTAAAAGAATTATTATCATTATTAGATTTTCCTAAAGATATGGGAATAATTATTCGAACAGCTAGTTTAGGAAAATCTATAAAATCATTAAAATGGGATTTAAGTTCTCTTTTAAAACATTGGAATGCAATTAAATATATTGCAAAAAATAATTCAGCTCCATTTTTAATTTATCAAGAAAGTAACGTAATAGTACGTACATTTAGAGATTATCTAAGAGAAGATATTGAAGAAATTTTAATAGATAACATAAACACTTTAGAATTAGCACATAAATATATTTCTGAAATTGGTCGACCTGATTTTATAAATAAAATTAGATTATATTCTGGTGAAATACCATTGTTTAATTACTATCAGATTGCATCTCAAATTAAATCAGCTTTCCAACGTGAAGTTCATCTTCCTTCTGGAGGTTCTATTATAATTGATAGTACTGAAGCTTTAACTGCAATTGATATTAATTCTGCACGTGCTACGCATGGTATTGATATTGAAGAAACTGCTCTTAATACTAATCTTGAAGCAGTAGAAGAAATTGCTAGACAACTACGTTTAAGAGATTTAGGTGGTTTAATTGTTATAGATTTTATTGATATGACATTATTAAGTAATCAACGTGAAGTGGAAAATCATTTAAAAGAAGAATTATACCAAGATAGAGCTAAAATTCAAATTAGTCAAATTTCTAGATTTGGATTATTAGAAATGTCAAGACAACGTATTAATATATCTTTAGGTAAATCTAACAATCATATTTGTTCAAAATGTCACGGCACAGGCATTATAAAAAATCAAGAATTATTATCTTATTCTATTTTAAGTTTAATTAAAGAAAAAGTTATAAAATACAATATAAAAGAAATTCATGTAGTTCAAGAATATCCAATTAATATATACAATAATACTATTATTACTAATGAATATATAAAAATTTATAATTATTTTATTTTAAACGTTCTTAATAATAAAATATATAAAAATATTGATTATCAATTTTTGCAACTAAATGATGTGATGATAAATAAATTAATTAAAAAATATAATATTACATATAACTATAATAATGCATTATTATCTAGTATAAAAATACTATTTAAGTATTATAAATTTTTTTGGCTTATTATTAAGATTAATTTTTTTAAAAAATTATTTATACATTTACAATATAAAATATTTTCTTATATTTTAAAAAAAATAAAATTGCAAAAAATATTTTTTATAGAATTAAGTATTGTATAAATACACTATATACAAATGCAATATTGCAAATATGTAAATCATATTGAGTAATAACATAATTATTTTTATTACTCAACATCTATTGATAATTTAATCATTTAAATAAAAAATATAGTTTTGCAATAAAAATATTTATACACACAATACATATCCTATGAATAATAGATACTTATTTTTAAATAAATGATTAAATTATATTAATTATTTATTCAATTAATAAACTTTGTCAGTAATTAATAAATAACTTTGATATTTAAGAAAATTATAAATCTTTGTATTAAAGATATTAATTTATAATTATGAATTAATGTCAGAAAGCATTTTTTTAAAGTTAACACCTAATAATGTTAATGTTAATAAATATATAATACCCATAATTAAGCAAATTATAAAAAGTTTTGCTAGACGAAATACAAATATACCATCTTCCCATGGTGGCATAAATTTTAGTGTGATTATTAAAATTACTGTCATCAATAATACTGCTATAATAATATTAATTATTAATTTAATCCAACCAACATAAATGAAAAAGAATGGTTTTTTAGATAATTTCCAATAAAGCATTATTGCTTGAAAAGTTGATCCTAAACTTATAGAAAGTGATAAGCTGACATGTTTCAACGAATGAATAAATAACACATTTATGATCTGTATTATAATTAAAGTAAATATAGCAATGTTAACTGGAGTTTTTATATCTCTATGTGAATAAAAACCAAGGACTAAAACTTTTACTAAAACAATTCCTATTAAACCAATTGAATAACCAATTAAAGTAAGCTCAGTCATTGAGCTATCAAAAGCAGTAAAAGTACCACGTTGAAATAACACAACAACTAATGGATGAGCAAGTATAATAATTGCTATAGACATAGGAACTGTTAATATTAAACATATTTGCAAACTAGTATTAATCAAACGTGAATATTTATGATGATCTTTTTCAGCAGCGCTTTTTGAAATTAATGGAAATAATACTGTACATAATCCCACTCCTAAAACTCCACATGGAAATTCTATTAACCTGTCAGCATAATATATCCAAGATATTGAGCCAGTAACTAAAAAAGAAGTGAAAACACTATTAACAATCGCAGAAATTTGATTCATAGAAACACCAAAAATTGATGGAACCATTCCACGAATGACCAGCCATACTCCTGTATTTTTAAAATCAATTTTTGGCATTACAAGTAAACCAATCTTTTTCAAAGATATTAGTTGGTACCCTAATTGTAATATACCACCTATTATCACTGCAAAAGCTAGTGTCATTATAGGAGGATGAAAATAACTTGTAGCAAATAATGATAAGCTGATTATGGTAACATTTAATATTATTGGTGTAAGTGCTGGAATAAAAAAGTAATTCCACATATTAAGAATAGCACTAGCTAAAGATGCTAATGAAATTAATATAATGTAAGGAAACATTATACGTAATAATAAATTAGTAAGCATAAACGAACTTTTAGTAGTAATAAATCCTGGAGCAGTAATAAATACTATCCAAGGCGCACAAATTACACTAATAATAGTAATTATTGATAAAATAAATAATAATGCACCAAAAATATTTGCAATAAATAAACGTATATTTTCATAATTAGCGTTATTTTTATATTCTGCTAAAACAGGTATAAATGCTTGAGAAAATGCTCCTTCAGCAAATATACGTCTCAAAAGATTAGGCAACTTAAACGCTATAAAAAAAGCATCTGTAGTACTTCCAGCACCAAATGTTTGAGCTATAATCATATCTCTAGTAAAACCTAATATTCTAGAGCATAAAGTCATAATACTGACTGTTGTTAAAGATTTTAAAAAAGTCATAATAATATATTGCTATAGTTAACTTAGATACAAAATAAAATTTTTCAATTGATTAATGTTTATTACGAATCACGATAATTTAATTTCAAATAAATATTCATATGTATTTGAATGATTAAAAATATAATTACAAACTATTGTTTTAAATTATATTGCACTTATTATATATAATAATATTATTAATTTATAAATAAATAATAATTAATCAAATTTTAATGAATTTTACAACAAAAAAACTTATTATTCGTCGTCCAGATGATTGGCATGTTCATCTTCGTGATGGTTATCTACTTACAAAGGTGTTATCTTATACCAGTACAATTTATGGTCGTGCTATAATAATGCCAAACTTATCACCACCCATAACAAATATTGCATATGGAGAATCTTATCGCAATCGTATTTTATCTATCATAAAAAATAATCATTCTTTTAAACCATTAATGACTTGCTATTTGACAGAAAGTTTAAATCCAAATGAAGTAGAAAAAGGTTTTAAATCCGGTCTATTTGCTGCTATTAAATTATATCCAATAAATTCTACTATTAACTCTAGTTATGGTATTAAAAAAATTACATTTATTACTAAAATATTAGAACGTATGCAAAAAATAAATATGCCTCTATTAATTCATTGTGAAACAGCAGATTTTAAAATAGATATTTTTGACCGTGAATCATATTTTATTGATAATGTTATAAAACAATTACATAAACAATTTCCTGAACTAAAAATGGTAATGGAACATATTACTACTAAAACTGCAGTTGATTATGTTAAATCTACTAATGAAAAAATTGGTGCAACAATTACACCACATCATTTAATGTTTAATAGAAATAATTTGTTAACTAATAATGGTATTTATCCTCATCTTTATTGTCTTCCAATACTTAAAAGTAAGATACATCAACAAGCTTTAAGAGAAGCAATTTCCAGTGGTAACAAAAAATTTTTTTTAGGAACAGATAGTGCACCTCATTTTCGTCATTTAAAGGAATCTGGTTGTGGTTGTGCTGGTATATTTACTTCTCCTACTGCTTTATTAGCATATGCAACAGTTTTTGAAGAACTAAATGCTTTAGAATATTTTGAATCTTTTTGTTCTGAAAATGGACCTAATTTTTATGGATTATCTTTAAATAAAGATACTATTACTTTAGTAAAAAAACCGTGGAAAATTCAAAATAATATTAGTATTGGTCAACATTCATTAATACCTTTTCTTGCTGGAACAATAATTAATTGGAGCATTGAAAATAATGCTTAAATCTGTGCAACCAACCAAAGCATTTTTAATTTATTTAAAATTTCTTCTATAGATAATTTTTATGAATTCATAATAAATTTATAAAAAAAATCAAATACATTTAATTTTTTCTTTACAAAATAAACTACAACAGTTTTTATATTTATTGAAACAATTAATACATTGTATAAATAATAAGTGACACAAATTATTTAAACAATTTGTGTATATATCACATAATTCACCACACTGACTGCAAGTAGATAAAACATCTTTAGAAACTTGTTCGCTCATGCGTGCATCAAATACAAAATTTTTTCCTTTAAAACGTACTGGTATAGATTCTTTACGTGCAGTATTCACATATTCTATAATTCCACCTTTTACTTGATACACATTATTAAAACCATTATAAATTAACCAAGCACTGGCTTTTTCACATCTAATACCTCCAGTACAATATGTAACAATTATTTCATTTTTTTTATTTTCTAATAGTTTAATTATTTTAGATAATTGTTCACGAAAAGTATTAGCTTTACATGCTATGGCGTTAGCAAAATGTCCTATTTTATATTCATAATCATTGCGCATATCAACAAATATAACTTTAGGATTGTCTAGCATAAGATTCACTTCTTGAGCTGTTAGATAACAACCAACCTTGCTGATTTGTAATATATTTTCTTCTATTCCGTCAGAAATAATGCGCTCTCGTACCTTAATACGAAGAACCCAAAAAGATTTAGAATGATTATCTAATGCAATATTCATATGAATGTTATTAAGTGATTTATCAAACCTATATAAACATAATTGCATTTTTTGATATAAATGACTTGGCACACTAATTTGAGCATTTATACCTTCATGTGCTATATAAATTCGTCCTAATATTTGTAGTTCTACAAATTTAAGATATAAGTTATCTCTAAATGTATGAGTATTATCTATATAAAAATACTTATAAAAAGAAACAGTAATACGTAAATCATTATTACATAATATTTGTTGTTTTAATTTTTGATTAGAAATGAGATTATGTAACGCAGGCATAACTATTGTTCCTGTTTTTAATAAAATTACTACAATACTACATTTTTGATTTCACATATAAATAAATAATATACATGTCTTCATACTGTTTAGTTATGTTATTAATTAAATTGCAATGGATTTAACATAGATTGTATATAATTATTTATATACACAATTATATATAATAACTTTAAATATGATTAAATAAAATATTTAGATATATTCATAATATTAATATTAAACATTACATAACATATAATTAATATGATATTAAAATGATATTTAAGGTCATTGTTAAGTTTGTAATTTTATTAAAATATCTTTTTTTACAAAACAGTAAAATTTTGACAAACGATAGCATTTCGAATAAACATACAAAATGTTATTTGTTATCGTTTTAATTTAAAAATACAGATATTATATAATATTATTATGAATAATGTTATATAACATTGTGCCCGAGGCGGGACTTGAACCCGCATAGCTTATTCAGCTGAGGGATTTTAAGTCCCTTGTGTATACCAATTTCACCACTCGGGCGAAAATAATACATGAATGCAAGGCGCATCTCGGAATTGAACCGAGGTAGACGGATTTGCAGTCCGTTGCATAACCACTCTGCCAACGCGCCATGGTTGTTATTTTATGATAAATTAAAAAAATTAACAATAACTAAATTAGTAAAAATTATATTAATATATTTTGTTACATTAATAATTATTATAAAAAACTATATAGAATAGTAATATTTACTATTTAAAAATGTCAAATTGTATTTTACATATATATTTAATCATAGAATAAATAGTGATAATTAATGCTATGTAAAGTAATAATATACCTATATGAATAAATATGGAACAAGGATGCCACAACAATATAAATAATGATAGCATTTGTATTGATGTTTTTATTTTGCTTATTTTTGAAACAGTAATATTTTTACATTTATCAACTTCAGCAATCCATTGACGTAATCCAGCAACAATAATTTCTCTTATAATGATAAGAAATGATGGTATTGTTATAAACCAAACATGAAAATATTCAGAAATTAAAAATACTGATACAGTAACTATAATTTTATCAGCTATTGGATCTAGTAATTTACCAAAATTTGTAGTTTGTTTCCAACGACGTGCTACAAAACCATCAAGCCAATCAGTTGCAGCAGCAATGAAAAAAATTAATGATGTAATAAAAGGTTTAAAATAAAAAGGTAAATAAAAGGTAATTACAAAAATAGGAATTAAAATCAATCTCAAAAAAGTAATACAAATAGGGATGTTGTAGCACATATATTTTATATATTAAAAAGATAAGTAATGCATTTAAGTATATTACCTTTAATGATCTTTTTATAGTTGAACTTTAATAAAAAATATTTATATTTATTAATATTATAAAAAGTAATATAATAATTGATAACATAATTAATACGTTTGTTATTGTAATTGATTAATAAATATGATTATAAATTATTTAATACATTTCATTTATTTAAATACATCTTCCTAAAATTTCATATTTAAATATATTTATGTTGTTTGAATAAAATAATATATATCATACAATATATTATTTTATAATATATGTTTTATTAAGCATAAAGTGAAAGATTATTAAATAATGTTTGTTATTTATTATTTGTAATGAAAGCACACAATAATTAGTTTCAGTCTGCATGTACAAACACATATACACATATATATTATAAAAAAATATATATAATATTTTTTTAGTAAAATTAATTATTTTTGGTGTTCTATATTTAATATTAAATTCAAATGATATGTTATTATATATAACGACGTTAGGTATAATATACATTTTTTACTGAATATTAAACATTTTAAATTTTATAATACTTTGTAATCATTAATAAAAATAATTTAATTTAGCAAAATAGAGTTAGATATTTCATGATAAATGATCAAGCTTATTTAATACATAAAACTTTATTAAAACAAGGATTAGAAACACCATTCTATAGTTTAAATTTTAAACAAAATAATGACATACGTAAAAAAACAATTGCCAAATATATTAAAAAAATTTTAATTTTATTAAATTTAAATTTAGAAAACAACAGTTTAATTAAAACTCCTATGCGCATTGCTGATATGTTTGTAAATGAAATTTTTTCTGGATTAGATTATAATAATTTCCCAAAAATAAGTTTTATTAAAAACATAATGAAAACACAAGAAATGATTACAGTGAGTAATATTATATTAACCAGTATATGTGAACATCATCTATTAATCATAGATGGTCAAGCAATTGTATCATATCTTCCTAAAGATAAAATCATTGGTCTTTCTAAAATCAATAGAGTTGTTAGATTTTTCTCACAACGTCCTCAAATACAAGAAAGATTAACTCAACAAATATTAATAGCTTTTCAAACACTTTTAGCAACTAATGATGTTGCAATTTCTATTAATGCTGTTCATTATTGTGTTAAAGCTAGAGGAATAAAAGATGCTACTAGCAAAACCACTACAACTTCCTTAGGTGGTTTATTTGAAACTAATACAAAATTTAGACAAGAATTTTTACAATTAATTCCATTATAACAAAAATTAGCACAAAAATACTTTAGTAATAAAGTATTTCTTTTAGATTGAAAATGTTATTAATATTTAATTATATTACTATATTAATCATCTAGACAATCAAATTGTGAAAATGTAGTTAGCTGGTTAATCTGTTCTATTTCAATACGGTTATATAATATTTTAAATGGAGAAATTTTATGATTTAATAAAGGTTTATGAATTGAATTCCAATGCAGTTTAATATTGAGAAATTTTTCAGCACGTTCACTTAAATCAGGCATAATAGGTTGCAACCAAGTAATAAGAATGCGAAATAAATTAATACCCATTGAACAAATTTCGTGTAAATTACTATTTTTGCCTTCTTTTTTTGCAATAATCCAAGGTGCTTTTTGATCAATATAGCAATTAGCTAAATCAGCTAAAGACATAATATCATTCATTGCTGTTTTGAATTCTAATTGTAATAATGAATTACCAATTTTATTCGATGAATTTACATAAATATGGTAAAATTTTATATCAGATATTTCACTTGCAAGTATATTATTAAAATATTTAGTAATAAAACTTGCACTACGCATTGCAATATTTACTACTTTATTAACAATATCATTATTCACTCGATGTACAAAATCTTCTAAATTTAAATTTATATCATCAATAGATGATGATAATTTTGTTGCATAATAATAGCGTAAACTATCAGAATCTAAATATTTTAACCAATTTTCTGCTGTAATAAAAGTACCTCTTGATTTAGACATTTTTTTACCATTAACTAAAACGTAACCATGCACAAAAATTTTAGTCGGTTTTCTAAAATTACTACCTTCAAGTATTGATGGCCAAAATAAACTATGAAAATAAATAATATCTTTACCAATAAAATGGTATAATTCGGTTTTTGAATTTTTATTCCAAAATTCATTAAAATCAATATTATTATATTTATTACATAGGTTTTTAAATGTTGCTATATATCCAATTGGAGCATCTAACCATACATAAAAATATTTGCCAGGAGAATCTGGAATTTCAAAACCAAAATAAGGAGCATCACGAGAGATATCCCATTGTTTTAAACCTAAAATTAGCCATTCTCCTACTTTATTAGATACTTGCTTTTGTAACACCTTAGATTTAGTCCAGGAAAATAACATATCACTAAATGACGGTAAATCAAAAAAAAGATGTTCTGAATCTTTAAGTTCTGGTGTTGTATTAGATATAATAGATTTTGGTTGTATTAGATCTGTAGGTCTATAGATAGATCCACAATTTTCACAATTATCCCCATATTGATCAGGTGATTTACATTGTTGACAAATACCTTTAATAAAACGATCTGGTAGAAATATTTTTTTTTCAGGATCAAAAAATTGAGATATTACACGTTTTTGAATATAACCACTATTTTTAAGACGATTGTATATTAATTCAGAAAAATATCTATTTTCATTACTGTGCGTTGAATAATAGTTATTATAAGTAATATTAAATTTAGTAAAATCAGTCTCATGTTTTTCCTTTATTTTAGCAATCATTAATTCTGGCATAACACCCATTTTCTGAGATTGTACCATAATTGCAGTACCATGAGCATCATCCGCGCATACAAAATAAACTTCATTTCCTAAAATTCGTTGATAACGAACCCAAATATCTGCTTGTATATGCTCAAGAAGATGACCTATGTGAATGACACCATTTGCATAAGGTAAAGCACATGTTACTAAAATTTTTTTCATACATGAATTCATAACAATTAAATAGATTTAAATACACCATGTACAACATTGTATTATATAAATTATAAAAATCAATATCTTAAATTTATTCACTTATTACATAATAAGTAATTATTTTTAATATGTAAAATATATTATTATTGTATTAAGTTACTTTGCGATAAAATATAACTATATAAATATAGTTTTTTCAAATACAAGACATTATAATATAATAATATTTTATAATGTATTCGTTTAGGTATAATACATATTTTATATGGAGATGTAATCTGATGTCTATTATAAATACTAAAGTGAAATCATTTAATAATATTGCATTTAAAAATAATGATTTTATTAACATAACAGAAAAAGATATCACTGGTAAATGGAATATTTTTTTCTTTTATCCTGCTGATTTTACTTTTGTGTGTCCAACTGAATTAGGTGATATGTCTAATAATTACAAGTTATTTCAAGAAATTGGAGTAGATATCTATGCAATATCTACAGATACTCATTTTACACATAAAGCTTGGTATAATTCTTCTAAAACTATTAAAAATATTGAATATGCCATGATTGGAGATCCAACTGGTCATTTAGCTCGTAATTTTGAAATAATAGATGAAAAAACAGGTTTAGCAAACAGAGGTACATTTATTATCAATCAAGAAAGTATTATTCAATCCATTGAAATAGTCAATGATAATATAGGACGTGATTCATCTGAATTATTACGTAAAGTCAAAGCATTACAATATGTTGCATCTCATCCAGGTGAAGTTTGCCCAGCTAAATGGAAAGAAGGCAATGCTACTATAACTGTATCTACAAATTTAATAGGTAATATTTAATTTTTAATTTATAACGGGTACTATGTACCCGATTATCATAATACATTAACAATAATATAAATTTATTTATAAATAATTTGTATTTCAATTAACAAATTGGTATAGAATCAATTTTATGAAATTATGTGATCAAGATATTGAATTGTGGTTAAATAATGGTAAATTAATAATTACTCCTCATCCTACTATTAATCGTATAAATGGTGCTACAGTAGATTTATGTTTAGGTAATAAATTTCGTATTTTTAATGGGCATACAGATGCCTTTATTAATTTAAATGAATCAGAATCACAAATTAATTCAATTTTAGATAGAATTATGAGTAATGAAATAATTTTAAAAGAAAAAGAATCATTTTTTTTACATCCTGGTAATTTGGTATTAGGTATAACATTAGAATCAATTACTATGCCTAATAATTTAGTAGGTTGGTTAGATGGTAGATCTTCATTAGCTCGTCTTGGTTTGATGGTTCATGTTACTGCACATCGCATTGATCCTGGATGGAGAGGACATATTGTATTAGAATTTTATAATTATGGCAGTGTAACATTAGCACTTAATCCTGGTATGTTAATTTGTGCTGTTAGTTTTGAGTTACTTTCTAATCCATCTATTCGTCCTTATAATAATCGCAAAAATGCTAAATATTATAATCAAGAAGGATTGAATATTATTAATGTTACTAAAAAATAATATATTAATTAATAATTATTAATATAATAATATTTAATTAAATATTTTATATAAATAGAATTTCATATTAATTAAAATATTGTATTAGTGGGACTGTTTGTTACGTGTCTTTAAATTTGAAATAACCATGTTAATATCTAAATTTTGATTAAGTAATAATACTAATAAATGATACATTAAATCAGATGCTTCATTAATTAATTCTAATTTATTGTTTATTGCTGCTGCTAATGCAACTTCTATGCCTTCTTCTCCAACTTTTTGCGCAATACGTTTGATTCCACTTTGACAAAGATTATTAGTATAGGAATTTCTGGAATTAGTTTTTTTACGATTAAATAATATTTTTTCTAATTTATATAGAAAAATCAAATTTGGTTCTATACCAGCAAAACAACTTATATTTTCTAGGTGACATGTAAAACCAATTGGATTAGCTAAAATTAGTATAGTATCATTATCACAATCAGATGTCATATCAACTACTTTTAATAAGTTGCCTGAAGTTTTTCCTTTAGTCCATAAACATTTCCTAGTACGAGAAAAAAAAGTAACATTACCATCTTGTATAGTTTGTCGCAACGCATCTTGATTCATATAACCATGCATTAATACTTCACCAGATATGTAATGCTGAATAATAACTGGTATAGCATTATTTGTTTTTATCCAATTTAAACATTTTATTTGTTTTGGAGTTAACAAGATCTCATCTCCATGCCGTTATGAATTAAATAGTTTTTTAAATCTTTAATTTTAATAATTTTTTTATGAAATACTGATGCAGCTAATGCTCCATCTATCTTTTGATTAAATACTTCAAAAAAATGTTGCATATTACCTGCACCTCCAGAAGCAATTAAAGGAACTTGACATACTTCTCGTATTATCTTCAATTGTACTAGGTCATAACCATTGCACATACCATCTTGATTCATCATATTGAGTACTATTTCTCCTGCACCTAATTCTTGAACTTTTATAACCCAATCGATAGTTTCCCATTGAGTTACATGAGATAATGACTCATTACCTGTATATTTATTAACATAATATTTACAATTAAATTTATTAAACCAACTATCAATACCAATAACAACACACTGCATTCCAAAACGATCTGCTAATCTTGATATAAAAAATGGATCATTTAATGCTGGTGAATTAATAGATATTTTATCTGCACCAGACTTTAAAATATTGGCTGCATCTTCTAAGTTTTTAATACCACCTGCAACACAAAATGGAATATTAATAACTTCTGCAATACGCAATATCCAACTTTTATCAACTACCCTATTACTAGTAGAAGCAGTAATATCATAAAATACTATTTCATCTGCTCCTTCTTCAGCATAAAATTTTGCTAATGATATAACATTTCCTACAATTTTATGATTACGAAATTGTACACCTTTAATAACTTTTTTATCTTTTACATCTAAACATGGAATTATTCTTTTTGCCAACATTGAATTGCCTCTGATAATGTAAATTTATTTTCTAATAACGCTCTACCAATAATTACTCCATGCACACCACTTTTAGATAATAATTTTATATCTTGTAAAGAACGAACTCCACCAGATGACTGAAAACTAATATTTGGATATTTTTTTGTTAACATTTTATATAAATCTACATTAGGACCCTTTAATGTACCATCTCTGCTAATATCTGTGCATAATACATGTTTTAAGCCAACTGATTTGAAATTTTTAATTATATTATCTAGATTTAAATCTGTTTGCTTTTGCCATCCATGTATAGCTACTTTTTGAGAATTAAATTCATCAATAAATAAATCAATAGCTAAGATTATAGAATCAGAACCAAATTGTATAAACCATTCCCTGACTTGTTCTATTTGTTGTACAGCCATAGAACCTATAACAACGCGATTTACACCAATACTTAATAAAGTTTTTATATCCTTAGAATGACGAATACCACCACCTATTTGTATATCAATATTAATATTATTTAATAATTTTTCTATAAATACAATTTGACGATTATCAGGATTTTTAGCACCTGTTAAATCAATTAAATGTATAATATTAGCTCCTTGCTTTACATAATACTGTAAATATTTTAATGGATTTTTACTATAATTGAACTGTTGATTATAATTTCCTTGATATAAACGTACTACTTTGCCATCTATTAAATCTATTGCAGGAATAATCATTAAATCTCCAAAAAATTTTTTAATAATTTCTTTCCAACTTTACTAGAACGTTCTGGATGAAATTGTACACCAAAAAAATTATCTTTTTGAATAGCAGCAGTAAAAAGTTCTCCATAATAGCATTGCGATATAGTATTATCATTTATTGACATAGCATAACTATGTACAAAATAAAAATAACTGCCATTGGTAATGCCATTAAATAAATAATTGTTAGTCTTTATATCAATACTATTCCATCCTATGTGTGGCAAAGGTAGACCATTAGTTTTCACTAATGAAACTTTTTCATCAACTATTCCCAGTGTGGGAGTGCCACCATTTTCTTCACTAATATTGCCTAATAGTTGCATCCCAAGGCATATACCTAATACAGGTTTTGTAAATTCTTTAATTAAATTAATTAAGTTATATTTTTTAAGTTGATTCATAGCAGTGCGTGCTGTCCCAACTCCAGGTAAAATAAGTTTATCAGCATTTAATATTGTATTAGGATTACAACTAATATCTGGAATATATCCAAGGCGTTTAATTGCCCATTTCACTGATGTTAAATTAGCACATCCAGTATTCAAAATAACTATATTCATTATAGTAATCCTTTTGAACTTGGTAATATTTGTCCTTCTATACACATTGCTTGACGTAAAGTACGACCAAAAGCTTTAAATATACTTTCAACACAATGATGATCATTTTTTCCTTTAGCTTTTATATGTATTGTACTCATCATCGTATTAGCAATAGAAGAAAAAAAATGTTCAACCATATCGGTATTAAGATCACCTACATATTTATTTTTGAATTTAGCTTTAAACTTTAAATATGGGCGTCCTGAAATGTCTAGTATGCAGTGTGCTAAAGACTCATCCATAGGTATTACAAAAAAACCAAATCTACCAATACCAAATTTGTTGCCCAATGATTCTTTTAAAGCTTTTCCTAATGTTAGAGCAGTATCTTCAACTGTATGATGATCATCAATGTCAAGGTCTCCTGTTACTTTTATATGTAATTTAAAACCACCATGTAATGCAATTTGTTCAAGCATATGGTCAAAAAATTTTATACCAGTGCTTATTTTGTTATCACCTTCAATATTTAACCATATCTCAACGTAAGCATTTGTTTCTGTAGTATTTCTTTTAACTAATGCATAACGTTTATTGTTTAATAATTTTGTTTGTATACTAATCCAATTATTTTTTTCTTTATTATAAAGAATTGACTTTATATTCATATTTTTTGCTAATTGTACATCCGTTAATCGATCTCCTATTACATAACTATTTTCTATATCAATGATGTTTTCCCCTAACCATTTTGCTACCATTTTTATTTTAGGTTTACGACAATCACAATTATCTGCAACAGTATGAGGACAAATTAATATATCATCAAACATAATACCTTGAGATGTGAGAACTTGTATCATTAAATTATGAGGACCATCAAAATCTGATTGAGGAAATTGACTAGTTCCAAGTCCATCTTGATTAGTAATCATTATAAGATGATATCCATTAGATTGTAAATTTAATAAAGCAGGAATTACATAAGGTTCAAAAGCTAATTTGTTAAATGTATCTACTTGAAAATTTACTGCTGGTTCAGCAATGATAGTGCCATCACGATCAATAAAAAGAGTTTTTTGTTTCATATTTAATCCGTTGATAAAGATTGTAATATACTGATAACATATTTACATTCTTTTTTTGTTCCAATAGAAATACGTATATATCCTGATAATCCTAAATGATTATTTTGATCTCTTAGCACAATACCCCGTTTCCATAATATATTAAATATTTTTGATGAATCTATAAAACGTACTAATAAATAATTAGTTTCACTTGAAAAAATTTTTTCAACACAATGACATTTTTTTAAATTTACTAAAAACCACTTGCGTATATCAATGAGTTTTTTAACTTTATTATACATTGAAACAATATTATTTTTACTTAAAGCTTGCGTTGCTATATCAATGACTGGTGTTGATATAGGATAAGGTGTTATTACTTTTAATAAAAAATTAATAATTATTTTATTTGCTAGAATAAAACCACAACGAATTCCAGCTAGTGCAAATGCTTTAGATAATGTACGTATTATAATTAAATTCGTATGTTTAGTTAATAAGTAAGATGAAGTTGATTCAGCACAAAATTCTATGTAAGCTTCATCTATTACTAATATAACTTTTTCATCAATAATTTTTAAAAGGTATTGAATATCATAAGGATTTAATACATTACCAGTTGGATTATTTGGATTGCATATATAAATGACTTTAACTTTATCTAATTGATTAATAATAGCTGATAAATTCAATTGCCAGTTTTCTAGTTTTGGGATATTGTAACAATGAATACCAATTGTTTCTGCAACAACCCTATACATATCATATGTTGGGGAGCAAAACAAAATTGAATCTTTATTTGGTTCACAAAAAGTACGCATAATTAAATCTATAGCTTCATCTGCTCCACGGCATGTTAAAATCTGATCTGAATCTAAATTAGCATAAGAAGCATAAAGTTCTAGCATTAATTTTGGTTGACACTCTGGATATCTATTCATTGCATTATTGAAAATTTTAAAAGATACAGGTATTGGAAATTCATTAGCGTTAAGCCATATGTCTCCTTTTCCTCCTAAAAGACGAGCTGATTGATAAGGTTTTAAAGTTTGCACATTTGTACGTACTAATTTTTTAATATTTAAATTCATTATCTACCCTTTAATGACTTAATACGTAATGTTACAGAATGTTTGTGAGCACTTAAATTTTCAGCTGTAGCTAATATTTCAATTGTTTTTGCTATATTAAGTAAACCATTCGGAGTTAATTCTTGAACTGTCATACGTTTTTGAAAATCAGCTAAACCTAAACTAGAAAATGTTTTAGTGTTCCCATATGTAGGTAATACATGATTAGTTCCAGAAGCATAATCTCCTACTGATTCTGGTGACCAATGTCCTAAAAATATAGAACCAGCATTATTAATTAAAGTTACTAACTTTCTTGGTTGATTTATTTGAATACTTAAATGTTCTGGAGCATATAAATTAGATATATATGCACATTGTTGTAAATCACATGTAATTATTATTCGACTATTGTTGAGGACATTTAATATAGATGTATTATTTTTTAGTTGTCTTAACTGATCATTTATGGATTTAGATACTTGTTTTGCTAATTGCAAAGATGTTGTTAATAATATGACTTGAGAATTCAATCCATGTTCTGCTTGAGATAATAAGTCAGAAGCAACAAATGATGGTATTGCATAATCATCAGCAATTATTAATAATTCAGATGGACCTGCAAGCATATCAATAGAAGAACCATCTAAACGTTGACTTACTTGTCTTTTAGCTTCTGTTACATAAATGTTTCCTGGCCCAAATATTTTATCTACTTTAGGTATTGTAGTACTACCAAAAGCAAGCGCTGCTATTGCTTGAGCACCACCTACTTGAAATATATTTTTTATTCCACATAAATATGCTGCATATAAGATTTGATTAGAAATAGGTGGAGGAGAACATATAATGATATTACAACAACCCGCAATGTTAGCAGGAATAGATAGCATTAAAACAGTAGAAAACAATGGAACAGAACCAGCAGGAATATATAAGCCTACTGATTCTATTGGACGAATAATTTGTTCACAGATAATTCCTGATTGAGTTTCAATATTAATTGGATTAATCACTTGTGCTTTATGAAACTTGTTTATATTTTTATATGCAATTTTCATTGCTTTTTTTAAATTTTTTTGAATATGTTTTTTTGAATCTGTTATTTGTTGATGATTAATACGTAATTTTTTTATTTTTAAATTATCAAATTTATAATTTAAATCATATAAAGCTTGGTCGCCATAAAGTTTTACTTGTTCTAAAATATTAAAAACTTTTTTTTGAATCATTTTAGACGTTGTCATAGAAGGACGCATTAATAAAGCTTGTTTTTGTGCTGTGTTACATTTTTTCCATTCAATTGGATTTAAAAATACCATGGTTTACTCCATTATTTTTTCAATTGGTAATACTAAAATAGAACTAGCACCTAAAATTTTAAGTTGTTCCATAATTTCCCAAAATAAAGTTTCAGTAGTAACCATATGCATTGCTACACGATTTATATCTCCTGCTAAAGGCAATACTGTAGGATATTCTGTTCCTGGTAATAAATTAATAACTTCTTTTAAGTGTTTTTTTGATATATGCAACATAATATATTTAGATTCACGTGCTTTAATAACTCCTTGAATGCGAAGCATCATTTTGTTTATTAAATCTTTTTTTGATGAAATCATTTTACCACTACGTTGAACAATAACTGCTTTAGAACGATAAATGACCTCTACTTCTTTTAAACCATTAGCTTCTAATGTTCCTCCAGTAGAAATTAAATCACAAATTGCATCAGCTAAACTGGCACGTGGTGCTACTTCTACTGAACCATTTAACATACATGTTCTAAAATTAACTCCTCTTGAATTTAAATATTGTTTTAACAGATGTGGATAAGAAGTAGCAATGCGTGCATTATTTAAAGATTTAAGACCTGTATATGCATAATTCGCTGATATAGCTAATGACAATCGACAATTGCCAAAGTCAAGACGTCGTAATATTATATAACTTGGATTATAACCTTGTTCTAATCTATTTAATACTTCTTCTTCAAGAACATTTGCTCCTACAATTCCTAAATCTACTATTCCATCCATTACTAAACCAGGAATATCATCGTCACGTACACGCAAAATATCAATAGGCATATTTTCTGCAAGAGAAATTAATCGTTCTGTATTAAGATTAATTTTTAA
>VOQV01000008.1 GCA_016642085.1 Pantoea sp. Brub
TTACAAAATTATATTTTATCTTTACTTGAATCTAATAAAGATTTAAATATTAATGATATCATTATAATGGTAACTGATATTGATGCATATTTACCTTTTATTAAAGCGACATTTTCTAATCTACATTCTAACAAATATATACCTTTTTCTATTTCTCATAATAGTTTTTATAAACAAAACCCAATAATAATTACTTTTTTAGATTTATTATCATTATTTGATAAAACATTATCATTTCAACAAATATTAAATTTGTTAGATAACCCACAATTATCTAATCATTTTGATATAAATGAAAGTGAATTAAATTTACTATATAATTTAATCAATAAGTCAAGTATACCAGTAGAAATATATAATACAAAAATAACAATGCTTTCAATTTTTGATATTAATACTCAAATTCAAACTAATTGGTGTATAAGCTTTAAAAACATGTTATTAAGTGATGATAAGAATATTCCAAAAAAAACAATTTCTAAAAAATTAAATAAATTAATATTTAATTTATCAAAATTAATTTGTTATATCAATTATTGGAATAACATGTTTAAAAAATCTTATCCTTTGCAATTTTGGATACCTTTAGCTCGTAAAATAATTAATGATTTTTTTAATATAAACAAAAAAGATGAATTAACCATTTCCATTTTAGACAATCATTGGAGAAATTTTCTTTCTGATGGAATTGCTGTTCATTTTAAAAATAAAGTTCACATAACTTTTTTACGTTATGGATTATATAAAATATTATCTCAAGAATATACTTGTTCACTTTTCATAAATGAAAAACTGAATTTTTGCTCTATTACACATATGAATGTTGCATTTCCATTTAAAGTCGTATGTTTATTGGGACTTAATTATGATAATTATCCTCGCACATCAAATAAATTTCAATGGGATTTAATTAACAATACGCCTCGTAAAGGAGATTATAATAATTATTACAAAGATCGTTATTCATTTCTTGAAATATTAATGTCTGCTCAAAATACACTTTATATAAGTTATATTGACGGTTCTAATCAATACAATACTAAATATACATCATCTATTTTAATCACAGAATTATTAGAATACATTGGGTACAGTTTTTACATTGCAGGTGATGAAAATATTACAATAGAACAAAGTGCTGAACGTATTAAACAACATTTAATTAAATTACATAGTTATACTCCATTTGATAGCACAAATTTTCAAATTAATTCGGTCATGCATAGTTTTGCTCATGAATGGTTATATACTGCTCAAAAAACAGGTACAAAACAAAATGATTTTATCCAACCATTAAATTTTGTTAAAGTAAATAATTTAAATATCAAGCAATTATTATGTTTTTGGAAACATCCTATACAATATTGGTTTAATAAAAGATTAGGCATCAATTTTAATTTTAAAAAAAATAAATGTTTAAATAATCAATTATCTATGAATGATATGAATCATTATAATATTAAACATAACTTATTAAATACTTTAATTAAAGGTAACATAGATCATGTACAAAAACTTTACCTGCATTATATGACTAACTATGATTTACCATCTGGTGTTCTTGGAGAACTATTATGGCAAGATTATTTAGATGACATGCAAAAAATAGTAAAACGAGTACGATATAAATTAAAAAATACTGAAAATTGGCAAATTAATTTACAATGTGACAATATAACATTAACTGGTTTTTTGACAAATATACAAGAAGATGGGTTATTACGTTGGCATTCAGATAAATTAAATATATATCATGGTTTATTGCTTTGGTTAGAACATCTGATATATTGTTCTCTTGGAGGTAGTGGAAATAGTCTTATGGTTGGTTCTAGTAATAAGTATTGGTATTTTGATAATATAAAAAAAAACCAAGCAATGTACTTATTAAATAAATATATTAAAGGTTATTATATAGGAATGAGTTATCCGATAATATTATTAAATAAAAGCGGTAGTGCATGGTTAAATAGTTGTTATGACAAAAATACCAAAAAATTAATTTTTGATACTGACACTCAATCAAAAGCCATTAATCGTTTATTATTATCATGGATAGGAGGATATAAATCTCATGGTGAGTGTAAAGATCCTTACTTACAACGTTGGAGTAATTCTTTAGATAGAAAAAAAATTCAACAGATCATTGATGCAGCACAGATATGGTATTTACCAGTACTACAAGCACATAAAAACATTTTTAATAAATAATGGTTTTATGCAAAAAATATATTGCCATTTCTATACAAAATAGAAACTTATATAAAAATAATTATGTTAACGTATATATCATATATATATTAAATGTAATATTTTTTTAGAATTATTTAAAATAAAATGACAAAAATAATTTCTCTTCCATTAAATCCTATAGTTTTACCTCTATTTGGTAAAATACTTATTGAAGCTTCAGCAGGTACTGGTAAAACTTTTACTATAGTTTTATTATATTTAAGATTATTATTAGGATTAGGTAATGAAAATGCATATTTTCGTCCTTTATCTATTAAAGAAATATTAGTTGTAACGTTTTCAGATTCTGCCACTTTTGAATTACGTAGACGAATATATAATACTATACATCAATTACGTTTAGACTGCATATATGGTAAAAGTAATGATCCTATTTGTCAGATAATATTAGAACAAATTATTGATTTTAAAAAAACAATTGCAATATTATTAGTCGCTGAACGAGATTTAATTGACAAAATATCTGTTTTCACTATTCACAGTTTCTGTATGCGCATGCTTCAATTGAACCCATACAAACAAAATATAGACTTAAATAAACAATTATTAAAAGATCAATATTTATTATTAAAAGAATCCACTAACCATTTTTGGTATGATATATTTCATTCGATTCCATTAAGCTTAGCAAGAATTATTTTATCTGAATGGAAAAATGTTGATGAATTTTTTACTACAATATATCCATATTTTTTAAAACAGTCATTTGATATAAATGACTCTATTTCCTATTTAAATACAATGTTATATCAACAACATGAAAAAAATATGGAAAAAATTTTTTTAATAAAAGAAAAATGGAAAAAATCTTGCAAAGATATTTTTAATATTATCAGTAATTCTAATATAGATAAACGCAGTTATAATGACAAAAATCTATTTAATTGGCTTTCAAAAATAACAATTTGGGCTAACAGCGAAACTTTAGATTATCAATTACCAACAGAACTTAAAAAATTTCAACAAAATAATATCAATAAAAAAAATAAAATAGGTATACCACCTAAACATGATTTATTTCATGAAATTGATGTTTTATATAATAAACCATTATCATTAAGAAATTGCTTTATAAAAAAAGCACTTGCAGAAATTAGCATTGATATAAAAAAAAAAAAATATATAAATAAATTAATAACTTTTGATGATTTAATAAATAATTTATACGAAGAATTAAATAAACCTACAGGTTATTTATTATCAAAAATCATTAAAAATCATTTTCCAGTAGCACTAATTGATGAATTTCAAGATACCGATCTAAAACAATATAAGATATTTAATCTAGTGTATTCAGATCAATTAAAAAATACATTAATACTAATTGGTGATCCAAAACAAACAATTTATTCTTTTCGTGGAGCTGATTTATCTACATATCTTCATGCACGAAAAGATATAAGCAAATATTATACTTTAAATATTAATTGGCGTTCAGCAAAAAATATAATTAATAGTATTAATTACTTATTTTCTAAAGTAAAATTGCCATTTTTACTTCCAAATATTCCATATGTACCTATAAAAACTGCTATAAATAATCAGGAATTACAATTTATTGTACAAAATATAAAAAAAACCGGATTGAGTTTTTGGTTAAATCTTAATTCTGAAATTAAATTAGTTGATTATGAACAGTTAATAGCACAACACTGTGCATACCATATTAATAATTTATTATTAGCATCACATCATGGTAATGTTCAAATAGGAAAACCTAATTTAATGCGTAAATTAGAAGCATCAGATATTACAATATTAGTGCGTAACCAACATGAAGCTAATTTAATTCAAAATGCTCTTAATTTTTTTTCTATTCCATCAATTTACTTATCAGATAACAAAAATAATATTTATTTTACTCCAGAATCATTTGAATTATTATGTTTATTAAAAGCAATACAAGAACCAAAAGATAAATTTATACGCAATGCATTGACTACTACTATTTTTTCTATGGATTCTTTACAATTAAATATACTCATAAGTAATAAAAAAAAGTGGAAATTATTAATTAAAGAATTTATTAACTGGAAAAATATTTGGTATAAATTTGGTATATCGCAAATGATTTTTGATATTATGTTAAAATATAAATTTGCTGAAAATATTATGGTTTCAAATAATGGTAATCGTAAATTAATAAATTTAATGCATATTGTTGAATTACTCCAAGAAAAATATATATTACTGAATTATTCAGCTCGTGCATTAATATCCTTTTTAACTGATAAATTTTATCAAACAAATGAAATAATTAATAATGATACTGATTCTATACGCTTAGAGAAAAATAAAAATTTAATATATATTACAACTATACATAAGTCTAAAGGATTAGAATATCCTATTGTTTGGTTACCATTTGCAACAGGATATAGAAAAAACAGTTATATAGAATATGATAAAAATAATAATTACATGAATGAGTTAAATTATCAAAATGCTAATTATACGTTAGACAAAACAACAATATTTGAAGATCTTCGTCTGTTATATGTAGCATTAACTAGATCTATATATCATTGTAGTATAGGTATTTCAATTATTAAAAAATCAAAAATAAAAAAAATCAATTATAACTGTTATCAAAGTGCAATGGGGTATTTATTGCAATATGATGAAACTAATCCACATCAGATTATAAGCAATATTAGTAACATTAATTGTGAAATTATTGATATAAAAGACATTGATTTGAAATTTAATCAATTATTAAATAATAAAATTCAAATAAAACAAACATTAACTAGCAAAACATTTACACGTAAATTTAAAAAATTTTGGGATACATTTGATTATTCATATTTAATTAATCATTCATTATGTAAAAAAAATTATTCTACATTTAATGTTAATTATTTAGTTCAATCAAAACATAACAATATTAAGTATAAATCATCATTGATGATCAAACATATTCTACCTGAAAATACTGCATTTAATCAATTTATGTATAATTTATTAAAATATATTAAATATAATAATATTACAAAATCATGGGTAAATAAACAAATCAAAAATTACAATTATCCTGTTAATTGGCTTCCATATATTTATGAATGGATTAATTGTATTGTTCATAAACCTCTTAATTCACAAGGATTGACATTAAATAAAATCAAAAATGTAGATTGTTTAATAGATATGAAATTTCATTTATTTGTTAATAAACCTATTGTAGCTTATAAATTAGATGCATTAATTCGCCGTTATGACAATCTATCTAAACAGACTAATGATCTTAATTTTAATGATATAAAAGGAATATTACAAGGTTTAATTCACTTAATATTTAAATGGAATAATAAATATTATATAATCGATTATAAATTAAATTGGTTAGGTAATAATGATCATTGCTATACAGATGAAGTATTAGAACAAGAAATAATTAACAAACGATATGATATTCAATATAATATTTATACATTAGTATTACATCGTTATCTTAAAAATCGTATACATAATTACAATTATCAAAAACATTTTGGTGGTATGTTTTATTTGTTTATAAGAGGGTTTAATGAAAAAACAAATCAGAATGGTATTTTTACTACATATCCTAATGAAAATTTAATTAAATATATAGATATTATGTTTGCTAAAAATATGCAGTAAACAAATCATTAATGACTAAATTTATTAAATAATATAAATTAATATTTCAACTGTTATTTAATTAATAATATCTATTACAAGAATTTTAGAACGTCTTTGATAATTATATATTTGTTTTTTACTTTTAGGTAAAAATTCAATAGTTACTAGTTTAAAACCTCTCTCTTGAAACCAATGTATACTTCTAGTCGTCAATACAAAAATTTTTTCTAATCCTATTTTACGTGCTTGTAAAAATATTTGTTGTAATAATATTTCTCCACGAGATGAATTACGATAATCAGGATGTACAGCTAAACATGCCATTTCACCTATTTTTTCATCAATAAACGGATATAATGCAGCACAAGCAATAGTAATATTGTCTTTGTGGATAATAATAAAATTATTAATTTCTATTTCCAATTGTTCACGTGAACGACGAACTAAAATACCTTCTTCTTCTAATGGACGTATTAATTTTAATATACCACCTATATCATTTATAGTAGCATAACGAATTTGTTCTGCTGGTTCTTTTACAATTTGTGTACCAATACCATCACGAGAAAATAATTCTTGTAATATCGCACCATTCTCTTGGTAACTTATTAAATGACAACGAGATACCCCTCTGCGACAAACCTTAATAGCTCCTTGAATAAAACGTCTTGTTTCTAAAAGAAAATGATTTTGATCTGTTAAATGTATATATTGTTCTGCATTTTTAGGCAATAATTCAGAAATAATTACACCATCATTATCGATTATGCCTTGAGATGAAGAAAAACCAATCATTTTATCTGCTTTTAATTTTATTGTTAATTGTGTAGCAATTTCTTCTGAAATTAAATTAAAACTTTCACCAGTTACGGAAACTGCTATAGGACCTAATAAAACTATAGTATTATTATTAAGTTGATGATGAATGGATTTATCATCAATGCGACGAATCTTACCACTATGGTAATAGTCTACTCCTTCATCTATACCAAGTGGTTGAGCAATAATAAAATTACCACTAACAACGTTAATATGAGCACCTTGTAAAGGTGTATTATTTAGTGACATTGAAAGAAG
Source organism: Pantoea sp. Brub (assembly GCA_016642085.1). Classification (GTDB taxonomy): domain Bacteria; phylum Pseudomonadota; class Gammaproteobacteria; order Enterobacterales; family Enterobacteriaceae; genus Pantoea_C. The sequence continues at coordinate 6,931 of VOQV01000008.1, forward strand.
AGCTGTAATATTGAATTGTAGACAACCAGCTATTTGTTTTATTAATTCAAACGATTTTGAATCAGTAATACGAATAGATTTATGATAAACTGATTGTAGTTGATTTTGTAATATAATAGATTCAACCTGTGGACGAATACCATATACTAATACTAGGCGAATTCCTAAACTATGTAACAACCCAATATCATTAATAATATTATAAAAATTATTATGTGCAATAGCTTCTCCAGCAAGCATAATAACAAATATTTTACCTCTATGAGAATTTATATATGGAACAATATGACGAAAACTTTGAACTAGTTCGGTGTTGCGTTTTTTCACTTATGCACTCCAATAACAATAAATAATTTATGCGTCTAAATTAGATTGTAAAGTTAATTATTAAAAATAATAATTAATAATTAGCTTATAAGAGGTTTTATTGTGAAAGTTATTTGAAAAATAAAATTATATTTTATTGTTGATGATGTTGTATTAACTGGTTGCGGGAGTCGGATTTGAACCGACGACCTTCGGGTTATGAGCCCGACGAGCTACCAAACTGCTCCACCCCGCGTCTATTAACTTAATATACCTGTATATACAAATTATTGCAACTATTTTTATAATCTTCTTATAATTTATTTAATTCATTAAGTTACTTATACAATACAATTTAAAATTATCAATTTTCACTGTCTTACTAAACGTGAATAATTTGGATAAAAATCAATGTTACTACGCCAAGGGTTAATATCTATACCTCCACGCCTTGTATATCTGACATAAACTGTTAGTTCATCTGGATGACATAAATATAATATGTCATTAAAGATTTTTTCAACGCATTGTTCACTAAAAAATTGATATTTACGAAATGAAATTAAATATCGAAGTAATGATATATGGTTAATTTTAATCCCTTTATAAGAAATCATAATAGAACTCCAATTTGGCTGATTACTAATTGGACAATTAATTTTTAGTAAATTGCTTACAAGCGTTTCTTTCACTATATTATTATTAATATTAGATAGCATATTAGCATTTACAAAATAATCATAAATTTCTATGTCTTGTTCATCTATGCAGTAACCATTAAAACAACTTAAAGGTTGCCATTCTATTTCATGTAAACGAAATAGAGCTACATGTACTTCCCCTTCAACTAAATGACTAATATCTCTTTCTAAAACTTGCCGAACTATCATCCATGTTTCAAATTTAGTTTGATTAAAACTATTTAAATATAATTTAAAACTTTTTAATTCAATTAAGTTAATACTATTAGCATTAATAATAATTCTACCTATACATACTTGTGGTAATCCTTTGCTATTTAACCAAGAAAGTTCATATAAAGTCCAAATATCATTACCAAAAAAAGGTAAGTCAGTAGAAATTAAACCAATATTTTGACGACTTGCATATCTTGGTATTTTATTTAATAAACTTCTATTATAAGTATCATTATAATCTGTTGTTTTAATTATTAAACTATTATTCAATATTTTATTCTCCTCATACAAAATAGTTTTGATTAAAAATATTATTCAATACATCATTTTAATGATGTATTATTAAAGTCTCAAATATTAATAGTATATTCTATCTTTTATTTTATACTTAAAAAATATATATTTAAAATGTTTTCAATATTGTCAATTGAACATTAAATATTACAAATTTATTATAATTAATTAATAAATAACCTCAAATACGAAATATATAATTCAACCAAGATAGAATAATAAATAAATGTAAAAAATTTACGTTTTAATATATTTATTAATAATTAATATTATTAAAATTAATACACTAATTATGTATTTAAATAATATAAATTATATAATATAATAATTTATAACAAATCTATTTTATATAATATTCATAATATATTATGATGTTCTAATAGTTATATGAACGTTTTATTAATATGTATTTAACATTTTTTTATCATTAGTTAATAATACACTGTTAAATTACAATTAATATTTATTATAAATAATTTAATAAATCTAATGTTAATAGATTTATATTCAAATAATATTAAAGATCTTATATAGATTAATAATATAAATATATAATATATTTCATTAAATTATTTTTTAAATTTATATTTTATTAATAAATTTATAATAAAATTTACTTGCATATCATAATAATATATTTTTTTATCATTCAGATTTAATATGAATACTTTAAATATATAGGTTTGTATTTTAGTTATTTTATTATTTTTCATTTAAGATATTAAGTTTATTATGATAACAAATTATATTTTTATAACCGGCGGGGTAGTTTCTTCTTTAGGTAAGGGTATCGCTACAGCTTCTCTTGCAGCTATTCTTGAAGCTAGAAAGTTAAACGTTACTATAATCAAATTAGATCCATATATTAACATAGATCCAGGTACTATGAACCCTAGACAGCATGGTGAAGTATTTGTCACTGACGATGGAGCTGAAACTGACTTAGATTTAGGACATTATGAACGCTTTATTCATACTAAAATGTCACGTAAAAATAATTTTACTACTGGACGTATATATTCAGAAGTATTAAATAGAGAACGTCGAGGAGATTATCTTGGTGATACAATTCAGGTTATACCTCATATAACTGATGCTATAAAAGAACATATTATTGATGCTGGAAAAAATTATAATATAGTTTTAATTGAAATTGGAGGAACTGTAGGTGACATTGAATCATTACCTTTTTTAGAAGCTATACGTCAAATGGCAGTAGATATTGGTCGCAATCATACTATGTATATTCATCTCACATTAGTACCCTATATAGACACTGCAGGTGAATTAAAAACTAAACCAACTCAACATTCTGTCAAAGAATTACTTTCTATTGGTATTCAGCCTGATATATTAATATGTCGTTCTGATCGCAGATTACCACCTAATGAGATATCTAAAATAGCGTTATTTTGTAATTTATCCAAACAAGCAATAATATCTTTAAATGATACTAATTCTATCTATAAAATACCTAGTATTTTAAAATTACAAGGGTTGGATAATTATATTTGTAAGTATTTCAATCTTAAAGTACCAGAAGCTAATTTATTAGAATGGGAACAAATAATTTATACAGAATCTAATCCAATAGGATCAGTAAATATTGGTATAATAGGTAAATATGTTTCTTTACCGGATGCATATAAATCTGTTATAGAAGCATTAAGACACGGAGGTTTAAAAAATAATTTAGCTGTAAATATCAAATTAATTGATTCTCAAAAAATTGAAATACAAGGAATGAAATTATTAAGCAGCTTAGATGCAATTTTAATTCCAGGTGGTTTTGGATATCGTGGTGTTGAAGGCAAATTAATGTCAGTAAAATATGCACGAGAAAACAAATTACCATATTTAGGAATTTGTCTTGGTATGCAAATAGCTTTAATGGAATTTGCTCGAAATGTAGCTGGCATTAAAGAAGCTAATTCTACAGAATTTGTACCTAATTGTCAATATCCAGTAATTGCATTAATAAATGAATGGGATAAAAAAAAAATTAATGTTAGCAAATTAAATCAATTAGGTGGCACTATGCGTCTTGGTAGTCAATTATGTAACTTAATTCCGAATAGCAAAATTTATCAATTATATGGTTGCAATGTAATATTTGAACGTCATAGGCATCGTTATGAAGTTAATAATTTATTTTTAAATAAAATTGAAGCAGCAGGTTTAAAAATTACTGGTCGTTCTGAAGATCATCAATTAGTTGAAGTAATAGAAATACCGAATCATCCTTGGTTTATAGCTTGTCAGTTCCATCCGGAATTTACTTCTAATCCACGCAATGGTCATCCACTTTTTACTGATTTTATTAAAGCAGCATATGAATATAAAAAAAATAATGAAAAACCATTTTAATAAGATATTTTTTATAATTAATATATATCACTTTTAATAAAGGAAAATTTGATGTCTAAAATTACAAAATTAATAGGTCGTGAAATTATAGATTCAAGAGGTAACCCCACTGTTGAAGCAGAGTTACATTTAGAAGATGGATTTATAGGTTTAGCATCTGTCCCATCAGGAGCTTCTACTGGTTCACATGAAGCAATAGAATTACGTGATAATAATCAAATGCGTTTTTTAGGGAAAGGTGTCAGTAAATCTGTTGAAATTATAAATAATATATTTGCTAAAGCTTTAATAGGTAAAGATGCTAAAGATCAAACAAGTATTGATCAAATCATGATAAATTTAGATGGTACTGAAAACAAATCTAAATTTGGTGCTAATTCTATTTTAGCAGTTTCATTAGCTAATGCTAAAGCTGCGGCATCTTCTAAAAAACAAAGACTTTATGAACATATTGCTGAATTAAATGGTACACCAGGAATATATAGTATACCGTTACCCATGGTAAACATTATTAACGGTGGAAAACATGCTAATAATAATATTGATATTCAAGAATTTATGATACAACCTATATCTGCTAAGAATATCAAAGAAGCTATTCGTATTTGTTGTGAAATTTTTCATACATTAGCTAATTTGTTAAAAAAAATGGGTTTAAGTACTAATGTAGGAGATGAAGGTGGTTATGCACCTAATTTACAATCAAATATTGAAGCTTTAGATATCATTTCTGAATCAGTAGAATTAACTGGTTACAAATTAGGTAATGATATTACATTAGCAATCGATTGTGCTGCTTCTGAATTATATGTAGATAATAAATATTTATTAAAACATGAAAATAAAATTTTTAGTGCACAAGAATTTACTCATTTTTTAGGCAAATTGACTAAAAATTATCCAATAATTTCCATTGAAGATGGAATGGCTGAATGTGATTGGGATGGTTTTGCTTATCAAACTAAAATTTTAGGTAATAAAATTCAATTAGTAGGAGATGATTTATTTGTAACAAATGTTAATTTATTAAAAAAAGGCATTCAAAATGGAATAGCTAACTCTATTCTTATTAAATTAAATCAAATTGGTTCTTTAACTGAAACATTAAAAACTATTAAAATGGCAAAAAATGCTGGATATGGAGTCATAGTTTCTCATCGTTCAGGTGAAACAGAAGATGTAACAATTGCTGATTTAGCTGTAGGAACTGCATCTGGCCAAATTAAAACTGGATCTATGAGTCGTTCTGAACGCATAGCAAAATATAATCAATTAATCAGAATAGAAGAAATTATTGGAGATAATAATTTATTTAAAAGTTTAAAGGAAATTAAAGTAGTAATAAATCATTAAACAATATTTTGAGAGAATATATAAATATATTTATGTATATAAACAATAAATTTTATTTAATTACTTAAATTTGTTAGTTAACTAAAATAATATTCTTTTAGTTAAAATTTTTGACATAATATTAATAATTTAATTCTTATTCTATTATAATTACTATTATCAACTAATATTTATAAATGAAATTTTTCATGCGGTAAAAACTAAACAAATAGTTTTCACTATTCCTATTCCAATTTCAAATGATAAATTAAAATGTTTAAAGAAAGATTTTTCTGATAACAACTAAGCGTAGTTATCAGGTTAGTTTTTGGTATTGACTGATAAAAAAAATCAATGTAATAATCATAAATATAACAACCAATATACCTATAATTACTATAATATCTGCACTGCATCTCAAACAAGTAATATTTGTTGTTTAGCAGAATAATGATATAATAAATTAGTGCTAATTAAAATAAATGTTAATGTAATTCATACAGAAGATTTTAATTTTAAAAAAATTGATAAAGAAGAAATATTAATACTTGTTATTTCAACTTATAGTGAAGGTTTATCTCCAGAAGAAAATATTTATTTATATAAGTTTTTAATGTTAAAACAAGCTCCTAAAATGAATGGTATTTATTTTATAATCTTTAGATTAGGAGATATGAATTTTTTAATAAAGCCGAAAAGGATTTAGATAAAAGATCATTTGAATTAGGTAAACATGTTTACTTAACTATATTGATGCTAATATTAATCATATAGATAAAGCAAAAATTTAATTTGTTGATTTAATTAATATAATTAAAAATTTTACAGTTACTAAATTAATTAACAATAATATTATTTCAAATATCAATAATATAAACAAATATAATAAACATAATCTATTTGCTGCTTATATGGTATCTAATTAACAAATTACATACAAAAAGTCTGATAACAATATTCATCATATAGAAATTAAAATAAATAATTTTAATTTGATTTTATCAACCAGGAGATGAAATTAGTATGATATATCAACATAATACTAATTTAATTAATGAATTATTAAAAAAAACATCATTAAATGGCAATGAATTAGTTTAAATTAATCAACAAACAACATTATTATTTAATAAATTGCAACTGTTGTTAGTTGACAGCATGTTTCTATTCGATTCCTTTTGTACAAGATGAAATAAAACATTAAATATACATTACTATCAGTATAATACATTTCAATATTGAAAATCGTTAGAGTGTAATTCTACATCTACCTGATTGGTAAATCATATCACAGAAGATATGCATCAATATTTTTATCTCATCTAATAATAATTTTCATTTATCTACAGATAATTATCTTGATATTATGATTTTGATTTGTTCAATTACTAGTATTGCATCTTGTCATTCCTTTATGCAGAGAGTAATGATAATACAGAAATAGGTAAAAATTAGTTATTTTGTAGAAATCTTTATTTTACTAAATATTTTCTATGTCAGTTAGACTGGCAAAATTATGTTCAACAAGGTTGATTGAATAAAAATCGATTTAAAATAGTTATTAGATTATTTTAACAAAATTATGTAAAAGATAAAATAATTGCAAACAGAATGGACATATATATTTTTGTGAACACTGCTTTTTATATAGATAACGCAGTTAAATAATCATTTTTCACTATAATAATTAAATATGTATAACATAAATGATACATTCACTAATGCATTTTTTGATCAATGACGTATTGAATATCATTATCAAAAAGATATTTATTCATGATGATAGAAAAATAAATAAATTAATTAGTACTAGAAGCAAAATTAGAAAAAATTCAGCAATATTAAAAAACAAAGTAATTGTTTACGTAGAAAACTATTACTCAAGATTTAACAAATCAATTAATTGGTGGATTTACTGGAAGATAATGTGTAATTAATTAGATTTTCATAGAATTTATCAATAAAATAATCGAGATATGTAATTTGAACATATTCAGCAAAAATTAAAATTCTGTCATACTGCGATTATATTTTATCGTGTATCTGAAAGGCATTATTACATTTAAACAATAGTTGATAACTATTTAATCAATTTGTAATTAAAAAACCATTTGCGATGATATTAGTTTAATTAATCGGTTAAACTTTTCAAGTTTATAGTATTTTAAAAAAACATTACATTAAAACATATAACTTACCATAAAATAGATCTTAATTCATTAACATACTGAGTATGATATGATTAGAAATATATTATATACTTATAATCCATTTTATTCTAAATTACATAAAAAATATATAATTGGAAGAAGAAACTTTCAGAATATTTGCTTACCTATACTAAAACTTATATAAAAGTTTAATTAAAATAAAATTAACGTTTTAACTAGTGATATTGAACTAATTTTAAGAGGTACTTATTTACTCATAAAGTTTAAAACTACTTTGATCATTCGATTAAATAATCATAGTAGATCTATATGCTTAATAATTTAATTTTTGTAGATATATAAAACCTTGTAATTTAATTGGATTGAATTTACTGATAGAGGAAATATTATCTATGGAACATCATAATAACTTTACATATCTTGGTACATAAACAATTTTTGATATTATCCAGTCAATAAAATATTAAATGTTGTTATTGCGCTAATTACTATTAATGTAATTGGGGTAATCATACTAATTATAAACATTCCAAAATTAAATGTACTTTGGAACGAGTAGGCATAAGTACTTTTAAATAAACAGTAAGAAACGTGCAAACGTAATATTTGGACTAATCCATACTTATTATAAACTAGCTGTTCATACTGATACATTTAGTTAACTAAAAGGTATTTATAATAATATGGTATTTAATACTTTTTATTACAACTGGTCATATTTTTGATTATCGAAGTTATCTTATAAAAACTGACATAACTAAAATAGTTGAATATCAATCAATGACAGTAATTTTTATTTAACTATAAATCACAATGTAATTATAATTTGAATACATGAAAAAGATAAATTAAATATCATAATATTGCTCATAAATATAATTTAATATGCAATGTATTTTGACAACTTATGCATTCAAATGGTACATATGTTTAATTTTCTAAATATTGTTTAGATGTAGTAGAAAATGAACGTTATTTTACTAACATGTATTACACAAATTAAACAAATTATAATATTACATAAAGTTAATGAAAACTTTATAGTATTAAGAATTACAAATTGTCATAATGGTTGTGGACCTTCCATGTTAATTGAAATTAGTTGAATTAGTAAAGATCCAGGTTGTTATAATTTACGTATCGGCTAACTGTATTGGCATTCGTATTGCTCATATGTATAAAGATAATATGAATGAAAACGAAATTCCTTATTATAAGTGAATTGATAGAATATCGGCCAAAAACGTAAAATAATGCAGAATAATTTGATAAATTCGTAATTAGATATAATGTACTAAAACCAGTAATAGATCTTGCAAAGGACTTGGGAGAAAATAAGTAATTAAAATGAATTTTATTTTATTGCAACATATGTCAAATACATAACACAACAAATTATTAATTGATATTAATTTAACTTTAGACAAAATTACAGAAGAATAATACGTTCTATTGACATTAGAAAATTTACCAGTTGCACATATTCTATATTCTAGTTTTGGTATTCAATCTACTATTTTTTACATTTGATTACAAGTATTTGTCTTAATATTCACGTAATATTAATTGATATAGGATATTTATTTTTAATAACATATCGATTTTATTGATAAATTATTGGATAAATGAAATATTAACTTAAAAATGTTTCTTCTAATATTTACCATCTTAGCAAAAAGTAAGATATGTAAAATTATTAAAACAAAGTATAAATGATATTAAAAATATAATCCAATTAATAAAATTCATCTAATAAATCATGCAATAAGAGAATCAAACATAACAACTTGATTTACTGATTTACATCGTATTCAATCTAAAAACTTTTGAATCTAGTAGTATTAATAATATAAATAATTTTTTTAAAATATTTTCAATAATAGATTATGATAATATTTAAATATATATATATTAAAAAAATAATATAGTATTAATATTTTAATTAAGAATTCAAATTTTTAATTTAACAATATTTAAAACATCTAATAAAAACTATACATATAGTTAATATAGTGAATAATAAACTAAACAATAATATTATATTTTCTTTTGTTATTGATCGATCACTTTTATTAATAGAATTATTTTTGGTGACGTATCACCTATTTTAGTAAAACTTTTGTGAAAGAAATGATAATCACCATTACTTATAACTCTTACTGAAATATCATTATTAGTATATAAATAACGTAATAAAATTAAAAACCTTTTATTAATATATATGCACCTCATAATTTTTGGGAAATTTATTGACATTACGTATTTTAGAAATCATTTAATCAGTGGATATAGTATTATATTATTATTTAATAAATGATGAAGTCTTACACTTAATACGTCTGAATGCAATAAAAAAATCTGTGTTGGTAAGAGTTTTGGTTTGGCAAATAATATATCACAAGAAAAAATCAATAAAATTTTAATTACATTAACATTAGACAGTAAATATGTTGTACGTTAAAAAAAAGGAATTCTTTTATCTCTAGAAGATGTGGAAAAAAAATTCAAGCAGTACAACCAGCTAACATACCATTTCAAGTTGCATCTGAATAATTTCATCTGTAGGCGCAAGTAGTTATTCTGATTGCATAAAAATATAGATATTGTACATAAAGTGTTAAATTTATTACTGGATATAACAGTTTAAAAGAACTAAAAAATAATTATTTATTTTTTAGTTCTAATCAAATATTAATTATTTATATGGGGAAAAATCTAATGAAATATCTAAAAAATTCATTTATGTAGCTTATCTTGCAATTAATGCCTGTAACTATTATTAGTCATGAAGCCAAAAAAAATTAAAAAACATAAATATAATAATGCTATTATTAATTTATTTTAAGGAACTCTTATAATTATAAACTAATTTACTCATGTATCTAAATTAGAGACAGAAAGCATTTGTATTTTTAGAAAAGCAGTAGAATTCAATAATCTTGTATTGCTATAGGTAAAAAAAATTTTCAGTAATGTTACATTTAGCACGTAAAGTATATGTATCAAACTAACATACCATTTTTTTTGTTGCATATAGACACTGGTTAAACATTTCATAATATGTATAAGTTTTAGAGATAAAATAGCTAATAAAACGAATATAGAATTAATAATTTATTGTAATTATGAAGATTTAAAAATGGGTATTAATCCATTTATTAATAAATATACTGATATTCTAAAAAGAGAAAGTCTGAAATATTTTTTTGAAAATATAAATTTGATAGCTATATTTGAGCGCACGTTGTGATGAAGAAAGAGCAACCATGCAAAAGAACGTATTTTTTAAATGTTTTTTACCATTTGTGATACTAAAAATACATTGCCAGAATTTTTTGAATAATTATAATGAATAAATAAATCAATTAGAAAGTATGCTTTTATTTTCTTTATCAAATTGAACAAAATTAGATATTTGAAAGTATATTTCATTAAAATAATTGAGATTATACCACTATATTTTATTACATTACGTCTAACTTTAAAACTAAATAATATAGTAATAATAATCGTATTAATATTTAAAATAATCAAAAAGATCATATTAGCTATATAAAATATGCATAACGTATATATATTATAAATAATTATTGTATTTATTATCAATGTTATTTAATTACAATAAAACTATCTAAGAAAAAGTTGTATTATATTTTATATTAAACTAAACTATAGTAGTTTTGACTTTTTAAAATTACATACTTAATATTTAAATATTTAATTAAAGTGTATTATGTAATAATGAATAATAATTTATCTTGTCAAGATGTAATAGCCATAGTACCAGCAGCTGGTGTTGGTAGTAGGATGAACATAAATTTTCCAAAGCAATATTTAAAAATTGGTCAATATACTATTTTAGAACATAGTATTTTTGCTTTATTTTCTCATTTTGCCATTGAAAAAATTATTGTTGTATTAACATATCGTGACAGATATTTTACTAAATTAAAGTTATCTAATCATCCTAAAATATTTAGTGTTATTGGAGGAAAAACTAGAGCAGAATCAGTTTTAGCTGGAATTAAAGCTATACATAATTGCAATTGGGTTATAGTGCATGATGCATCAAGACCATGTTTACATCCAGACGATCTCATAAATTTAATGAAAATAAGAAATATAAGTAATGTTGGTGGTATTTTAGCTTTCCCCGTAAATGATACGATAAAAAGTTGTAAACCAGGTAAACATATTATCCAAACTACAGTTAATCGTCTTGGATTATGGCATGCTGTAACTCCTCAAATTTTTCCGCATTATTTATTAATGTTTTGTTTAGAAAAAACATTATCTACAGGAATTAAAATTACAGATGAATCTTCAGCGTTAGAATATTGTGGTTATAATCCCATTATAGTACATGGACGTAGAGATAATATAAAAATAACTTATCCAGAAGATTTATCATTAGCTCATTTTTATTTAAAAACAAATAATTTGACAAATAATATATGATTCGTATAGGCATTGGTTTTGATGTGCATTCTTTTGGAGGGAATGGTCCATTAGTCATAGGAGGAGTACATGTACATTTTAAATATGGATTTAATGCACATTCTGATGGAGATGTAGTATTACATGCTCTTATGGATGGGCTTTTAGGAGCTATAGCAGCAGGTGATATAGGCCGTTTATTTCCAGATCATGATATAAAATACAAAAATGTAAATAGTAGTAAACTATTACATAAAATTTGGCAAATAGTTAGATCTAAATCATATGCCATAGGCAATATAGATATCACTATAATAGCACAAATTCCTAAAATGATACCTTATATAGAGGAAATGCGTGTCAATATTTCAAGATGTGTTAATTGTCAATTAGATCAAATTAACATTAAAGCAACTACAACTGAAAAACTCGGGTTTATAGGAAGAAAAGAAGGTATTGCTTGCGAAGCAATAGTACTATTATTAAAAGTATAAAGATATGATATTTTTTTATATACATAATTTCTGTTATATTTATAATTAAATATAATAATACTATTATTTTTTTTAAAATTATTAATTTTATAATTTTAAAAAAATAATTTATTACACATATTATTAATATTAAATGATATTTTAATTATATATATTATATAATTGTTTTTTAATTTATAGATCAATTTTATTTCCACTTCACATATTAAAAAATATTATTGAAATATTTTTATTTATAAATAATTTTTATAAAAATATATTTATTGTCTATACTTTATGTATACACAATATAATAATTTTTTATTAATGCAAGTAATAAAAAAAATAATTTATTAAAATATTAAATAAATGAATTTAATATATTTATTTAAATATATTATTATATTTAATAATTAATTAAATATTAAATTATTATTTTTAATAACTTGTTTAGTAAAAGTTTAAATTTAAAATTGTAAATAATTTTATTAAAAAATAAAACATCATTATTATTTCCATAATTCTTTAAAAAAATAATTTAATACAAGAGATAAATTAAATAATCATAGTAATAAGTGAATATATTGAAATTTATTATAATAAAAGAAAGTAAAGCAATTACATTATTTTAATGTATCGATACATGTACCATAAGTATTTTATTTTAAATTTGTTAAAATACAGGTAAGATCGATTATGAATCAAAATATATTAGAAGTAAAAAATTTATATAGCAAAAAAGCATTTATAAAAAAAATAGATTTAATTAATAAAAATAGTTTTATTAAAAATGAATGTGAATATGATGATGTTACTAATAGTGATTTACTACTAGAAAAAAAAAATTCATCTATAAATCAAAAAATGTTAGATGCTACACAACTTTATCTTGGAGAAATTAGATTTGCTCCTTTATTAACAGCTGAAGAAGAAATTTTTTTTGCAAGAAAAGCTTTACGAGGAGACATTATTTCACGTTGTAGAATGATTGAAAGTAATTTAAGACTAGTAGTTAAAATTGCTCGTAGATATAGCAATAAAGGGATGTTATTATTAGATTTAATTGAAGAAGGTAATCTTGGATTAATTCGTGCTGTAGAAAAATTTGATCCTGAACGTGGATTTCGTTTTTCGACTTATTCTACTTGGTGGATTCGTCAAAATATTGAAAGAGCTATTATGAATCAAACTCGCATAATTCGTTTACCCATTCATATAGTTAAAGAATTAAATACATATTTACGTGTTGCACGTGAACTTGCTTATAAACTTGATCATAAACCTACCATAGAAGAAATATCTAAAAAATTAAATAAATCTTTAGCACATGTAAATCGCATGTCACGTTTAAATGAACGAATTACTTCGTTTGATATATCTTTTAATAACAAAGCTTCTGAAAAAAATATTTTAGATCTATTACCAGATAATAAAGATAATAGTCCTGAAAATACTACAGAAAATGATGATATGAAACAAAACATTATTAAATGGTTATTTAAACTTAATAATAAACAACGTGAAGTACTATCTAGACGTTTTGGATTAATGGGTTATGAAGCATCAACACTTGAAAATGTTGGTCGAGAAATCGGTTTAACTAGAGAAAGAGTGCGTCAAATTCAAGTTGAAGCTTTAAAACGTTTGCGCGAAATATTACAATTACAAGGTCTTAATCTAGAATCAATATTTTCTTATTAATGATTTTGTCACTTGATAATATAATAAAGCGATGGTTAGTCATCGCTTTTGTGTTAAATAATATATCAATAATATAACTACAAAATCAGTATCTTTCAAAAAAGATTATATTATTTTATTTCCATTTAATAAATACATTCAAATTATATTTCTTAATTTATTAAAATATAGAATATACAATATAAAACAGATTTTAATATTAGTATATTTAATTTTTATTACAAATAATAAAAATTATATGATTGATTTTAAATAATAAATTAATTTAAGAGATTGGTATGGTGTAATTTTATCTGGATTTATATTTTTTATTATATTGTTAATTAAAAACATATTTTTTTTTGATGTTAATGGATTAGTGTCAGATACAATCATAGATTTGCCATTATTAGGAATAGGATCAGAAAATTCTTTTTCTAATTCTTTTAATTTATTACGTGCAGCTATAATTACATCTTTAGGAATACCAGCCAAGGCAGCTACAGCAAAACCATAACTTTTATTTACTGTTCCAGATTTTACTTTATACATAAATACAATAGTATTATTATATTCTATTGCATCAAAATGTACATTATCTAAGCATTTGATTTTTTCTTTAAGAAGAGTTAATTCAAAATAATGTGTGGCAAATAATGTTATTGCTTTAATATTATTAGCTAAATATTCAGCACAAGACCATGCAAGTGACAAACCATCATATGTTGAAGTACCACGACCAATTTCATCCATAAGTATTAAACTGTTTTGAGTAGCATTATTTAAAATATTGGCTGTTTCATTCATTTCTATCATAAAAGTAGAATGTCCAGAAGCCAAGTCATCTGCTGCTCCAATGCGTGTAAATATACGGTCAAATTTTCCAATTATAGCCTTTTTAGCAGGAACAAAACTACCTATCCATGCCATTAATACGATTAGAGCAGTTTGACGCATATATGTACTTTTACCACCCATATTTGGTCCTGTAATAATTAACATTCTGTGTTCTAATGTTAAATTTATAGAATTGGCAATAAATGGTTCTTTTGATACTTTTTCAATTACTGGATGACGCCCTTCAATAATTTTTAATATAGGTTGTTCTTGTAACTTTGGACAACAATAATTAAGTTTCTTAGCACGTTCTGCTAAATTACTTAATACATCTAATTCAGATAAGGCAAATACACTAGTTGTAAGTTTTTTAATATAAGGTGAAATTCTATCAAATAAAGACTCATATAGTTTTTTTTCCAATTTTAAAGCTTGATCTTTTGATATCAAAATTTTATTTTCATATTCTTTTAGTTCAGAAGTAATATAACGTTCAACATTTTTTAATGTTTGACGGCGTACATAATGAATAGGAATTTTATGACTTTGGTTCCTACTAACTTGAATGTAATATCCATGTATAGAATTAAATCCTACCTTAAGTGTATCTAATCCTAATTTTTTACGTTCTGTTATTTCAAGTTTATTTACATAAGATGCTGTTCCATTAGCCAAAATGCGTAATTCATCTAGTTCTAGATTATATCCGTTAGCAATGACTCCTCCATCTCTTATAAACATAGGTGGTGAATCGACTATAGCTTTTTCTAATAACAAACATAATTCTGTAAATAATCCTAATTTTTGGTTTAATTCTTTTAATTGTGTGCTTTTAACATTAGCAATCAATTTATGTATCTTAGGTAATTCTTGAAAATAATAGCGTAAATATGTGAAATCTCGAGGTCTTGCAGTTCGTAATGCTAAACGAGCAAGTATTCGTTCTAAATCGCCTATTGTTTTCAAGATATCTTGTAATTTTTTATACAAATCTTTATCTTGTATTTCTAGAATAGATTTTTGACGTTGATTGATAATATTTATGTCCCTAATAGGTTTATGCAACCATCTTTTGAACATTCTATTTCCCATTGGAGTAATGGTTTTATTTAATATTGATGATAATGTATTTTCTTCTTTTCCTATTAAATTTTGTGTAATTTCTAAATTTCGTTGAGTAACAATATCCATAATAATGCTATCTTGTTGTTGCTCTATGCTTATTGAACAAATATGTGGTAATAAATTAGTACACTGACTACTTTTTACATATTGAAGTAAACAACCAGCTGCTCTAATAGCTAATTTTGCTTTTTCAATACCAAAACCACTTAAATCATAAGTACCGAATTGAAGATTTAATTGTTGATATGCAGTATCAATTTCAAATTCCCACAAGGGTCTTTTGCGTAAGCCAGTTCTTTTTTCAATTAATGACATTTCCAGAAAATTTTCTGGATAAAGTAATTCTACAGGATTAGTTCTTTGTAATTCTGAAGCCATTATCTCTACATTGCTTTGTTCACTAACACGAAAGTTACCGGAACTCATATCTAATGTAGCATAGCCATAATTACCTTTATAATAAATAATTGCTGCTAAAATATTATCATGTTGTTCTTTTAATAAGGATTCATCTATAACAGTTCCAGGTGTAATAATTTTAACAACTTTTCTTTCAATTAGTCCTTTTTTTTGTTGAAAATTATCTATTTGTTCACAAATTGCAGCAGATTCTCCAAATTGCAATAGTTTAGCTAAATAGTTATCTAATGTATAATATGGGATACCAGCCATTAAAACAGGTTTGTTTGCTGAATTGCCACGTGTAGTTAAAGATATGTTTAATAATTTAGATGCTCGTTTAGCATCATCATAAAATAATTCATAAAAATCTCCCATTCTATAAAATAATAATATATTTGGATATTTAGATTTAATTTTTAAATATTGTTGAATTACTGGTGTATGAGTAATTAAACTCATTTTTTACTCCGTTTCACTTATATTTCACATTAATGATTATCATCAAAATATAAAATTATATCTTATTAAACTATGAATAAATATTCAATGATTATAAACGGAATACATTTAGTTGTTTTAAATAATATATTTTATATGTATAGATAATATTATATTGTTAATATAATGTAATAAATATATAAAATTATATCTATTTGCGTAAATTGAATTCATCATTGCATAGTTACAAATTAATGATTTATTAAAATTAATATTAATAACTAAACAATAAATCTATACTTAACAATATCTTTTCAAATTCATTAATCAATAATATTTATTGATTAATAATTTTATATATGTAATTTAAAAAAATAATGTTTAATATTATAAAATAATATATATAACTATAATTATTTATATTTATATCATTTATAATTAACAGAAATATACTATGAATGTATGTAACTTAAAACTAATTAGTTATAAAATAGGTGAACAATTAAGTATTCAAAAAGCTACTATTACTACTGCTGAATCGTGTACAGGTGGTTGGATTGCTAAAATTTTTACTGATATATCTGGTAGTTCTGCTTGGTTTAATAGTAGTTTTGTAACTTATAGTGATAAATCAAAACGACAAATATTAGGAGTTAATCACAACTTATTAATTGAATTTGGTTCAGTAAGTGAAATAGTTACACGTGAAATGGCTATTTTAGCTAAAAATAAAGCACAATCTAGTTATTCAATTGCAGTTAGTGGTATAGCTGGTCCGAGTGGTGGTAGTTTAGAAAAACCAATAGGAACAGTTTGGTTTGGTTTTGCTTCATTTGATAATAGAATTTTAACTATTCAAAAAAAATTTTTTGGTAATCGTAACATGATAAGATATCAATCTGTACTGTGGGCTTTAAAACTATTTTATAAAGAATTTCTAATACATTAAAACATTTTCATATAATAAATATATTAATATTAATTATATGATTTTGCTAAATAAAATTTATTTGTATCAATATTAATAGGAGTTTGGATGATTATTGATGAAAATAAACAAAAAGCTTTAACAGCTGCATTATATCAAATTGAAAAACAATTTGGTAAAGGTTCTATAATGCGTTTAGGTGAAGACAGATCAATGGACGTAGAAATAATTTCAACAGGTTCATTATCATTAGATATAGCTTTGGGAGCAGGTGGTCTTCCAATGGGTCGCATTGTAGAAATTTATGGTCCTGAATCTTCTGGAAAAACTACATTAACACTGCAAGTGATTGCATCGGCACAAATTAAAGGGAAAACTTGTGCTTTTATTGATGCAGAACATGCATTAGATCCAATATATGCCAAAAAATTAGGCGTAGATATTGATAATTTATTATGTTCTCAACCAGATACAGGTGAACAAGCATTAGAAATTTGTGATGCGTTAGCACGTTCAGGTGGTATTGATGTGATTGTAGTTGATTCTGTAGCAGCATTAACACCAAAAGCTGAAATTGAAGGTGAAATTGGTGATGCACATATGGGATTAGCTGCACGTATGATGAGTCAAGCTATGCGTAAACTATCTGGTAATTTAAAGCAATCTAATACTTTATTAATTTTTATTAATCAAATTCGCATGAAAATTGGGATGATGTTTGGTAATCCGGAAACTACAACTGGAGGAAACGCTTTAAAGTTCTATGCATCTGTTCGTTTAGATATTCGTCGTATTGGTGCTGTTAAAGAAGGTGAAAATGTAATTGGTAGTGAAACAAGAGTAAAAGTAGTCAAAAACAAAATTGCTGTACCATTTAAGCAAGCTGAATTTCAGATTATGTATGGAGAAGGCATTAATACTTATGGTGAATTAATAGATTTAGGTGTAAAATATAAAATAATTGATAAATCTGGAGCATGGTATAGTTATAAAAGTAATAATATTGGACAAGGTAAATTAAATGCTAGTAATTTTTTAAAAGAAAATTCAGTAGTTGCACATGAAATTGATTTTAAATTACGTGATCTATTGTTCAATAAAATTAATAAAAATGGTATAACAGAAAAGATATCTGATAATGATACGCAATGAATTAATTAATTTTACATAGATATTTATATTAGAATACATATTAATACATTTCAAGAAAAATAAAGTTTTAGGATAGGTATGACTAAAAGTATTAGTGAAATTCGTCAAATATTTTTTGATTATTTTCAAAAACAAGGACATAAAATTATAGCTAGTAGCTCATTAGTACCAAATGACGACCAAACGTTATTATTTACTAATGCTGGTATGAATCAATTTAAAAAAATTTTTTTAAACCAAGAAAAAATAAATTATTCACGTGCTGTATCTTCTCAACGTTGTATTAGAGTTGGCGGCAAACATAATGATCTAGAAAATGTAGGTTATACTGAACGACATCATACTTTTTTTGAAATGTTGGGTAATTTTAGTTTTGGTGATTATTTTAAAAAAGAAGCTATTATATTTGCATGGGAAATATTAACTAATAAAAAATGGTTTAATCTTCCTAAAGAACGTTTATTTGTTACAGTTTATCAAATGGATAATGAAGCTTATGATATTTGGACAAATATTATAGGCCTCTCTAATGAACGTGTTATTAAAATAGGAGATGATAAAGGTATTGCTTATTCTTCAGATAATTTCTGGCAAATGAGTGATATTGGTCCATGTGGACCTTGTAGTGAAATTTTTTATGATAATAATGATCCTATAATCATTCCTACTGCTAATACTTTAAAAATTAATGATGATCGTTACCTTGAGATATGGAATTTAGTGTTTATGCAATTTGATCGTCAATTAGATGGCAAAATGTTAAATTTAACACAAAAATCAATTGATACTGGTATGGGTCTTGAACGTATTGCTTCTGTAATTCAAAATGTTAAATCAAATTATAAAATTGATATATTTAGAAAATTAATTAAGTCAATAGCTAAAATAATTAATACAAAAGATATTAATAATAAATCTTTATATATTATTGCAGATCATATAAGAGCATCTGCGTTTTTGATAGCAGATGGAGTAATACCATCAAATGAAAATCGAGGCTATGTATTACGTCGTATTATTCGTAGAGCTATTAGACATGGTAATGTATTAGGGATTAAAAATATTTTTTTATATAAATTTATACAACCATTAATAGAAATATTAGGTGATTCAAATAAAGAATTATTTATTTGTCAAAATAATATTGAACATATATTAAAACTTGAAGAAGAACAATTTGCAAAAACACTTGAATATGGCTTAGATTTATTAAATAAAGAATTAAAAAATATAAAGAATGACACTTTAAATGGACAAATTGCATTTCGTCTGTATGATACTTTTGGCTTTCCAATTGATTTAACTACAGAAATATGTCGTGAACGTAACATAAAATTAAATTTAATTGAATTTCAATCAGAAATGGAACAACAAAGACAACGTGCACGCAAAGTAAATGCATTTAAACTAAATAATTTAAATAAAATTAATTATAGAGAACAAACTACTTTTTTAGGGTATCATCAGCACAAATCAAAATCAATTGTTAAATCCATTTATATAAATAACAAAGAAGTAGAAAGCATTAATTTTGTTTGCAATAATGCATTAATTATACTAGATCAGACTCCATTTTACGGTGAATCTGGAGGTCAAATAGGAGATATAGGTATTATCAAAAATACCAATTGCCATTTTATTGTAAAAAATACACAAAAAGATAATAATGTTATCATGCATATTGGTATATTATTGTTGGGTCAGTTACATAAAGGCGATTCTGTAGAAACAGAAGTAGATATAATACACCGAAATCTTATTTGTGTAAATCATTCAGCAACGCATATATTACATACTGCTGTAAGCTGTGTTTTAGGTAAACATGTCATCCAAAAAGGTTCATTAATTAATGATAAATATTTGCGTTTTGATTTTTTACATTTTCAAAATATATCAATAGATGAAATAAATCAAATTGAAAATATTGTAAATGATCAAATTAGATATAATTTACCGATTGTAACTGACATTATGAATATTAATGATGCTAAAACCCTAAAAGTAAAAATGTTATTTACTGAAAAATATGAACAAAATGTTCGTGTTGTTCAAATTGGAAATTTTTCAAAAGAATTATGTGGTGGTACTCACATATCAAATACTGGTAATATTGGCTTATTTCATATTCAATTTGAATGCGGTATTGCTGCTGGTATTCATCGTATTCAAGCTTTAACTGGTCAATATGCTCTTATTCACATACAAAAACATAGAACCCAATTATTTAATATAGCAAAATTAACAAAAAGTAATGTCAATGATCTGCATGAAAAAGTCATTAGTTTAATAAAGCGCATAAATCATATAGACAAAGAATTGCAAAAGTTGCGTTATGAACAAATGATTAAACAAAGTATTGATTTAAGCCATAGTGCTATTAATATTAAAGGTATTAAACTTATAATAAAAAAAGTTAACAATGTACATCCAGATTTATTATCTAATATGGTAGGACTTCTTAAAAAAACATTGGGTTCATCAATAATAGTTTTAGCAACTGTAGTAAAAAATAAAATATCACTAATAGTTAGTGTAACAGAAGATTTAACTCAATATGTTAGAGCTAATGAAATGATAGTAGAATTAGCAAAAAAAATTAATGGTAAAGGAGGGGGAAAACCTCATTTAGCCAAAGCTGGTGGGAATAATATTAAAGCACTTGAAACAGCATTATCAAATGTACAATCTTTGATTGATAAGCGTTTATTATAAATTTATTGCAATAAAAAAAGCGCTGAATGATTACAGCGCTTTTTTTATATTATTAAGACTCAAATTAAATTATTATAGTTAACTTCAACTAAAATACTATTAAGTAAATCTTTTATAAAGATATTTATGCATATTTGTTATGTACATTTTAATTGATTATTATTCAATTATCAAAAAATCTTAAAAAGACAATCTCTGAAAATAGATATACTAATTTTAAAGGAGTAGAGAATGCTCATTCTAACTCGTAGAGTTGGTGAAACCTTAATTATTGGTAATGAAATAACTGTAACAATATTAGGCATTAAGGGCAACCAAATTCGTATTGGCATCAATGCCCCAAAAGACATATCTATACATCGAGAAGAAATTTATCAAATGATTCAATCAGAAGAAAAAAATCCAATGAATATTTGAAATACAATGCGTCTTGCTTTATTGAAAATGTGAGACGCATTATCTTTTAATACATTTATATTAATTTTCTATTCTAAATGATTTTTAGCAAAAAAAATAATTTGACTTGGTATAACTTAATAGTAATAATATCTGTTATTAGTATTTAATATTTTTAATTAAAAAGTAATTAGGTGAGGTGGCCGAGAGGCTTAAGGCGCTCCCCTGCTAAGGGAGTAGTGGTTAAAATCCACTCGAGGGTTCGAATCCCTCCCTCGCCGTAAAACAATGCACCCGTAGCTCAGTTGGATAGAGTACTCGGCTACGAACCGAGCGGTCGGAGGTTCGAATCCTCTCGGGTGCAACAAATTATTGTATATATTCATTATTTGTTTTCTTAAAATTTTATATGTGTATTAATATATAAAATCTTTAAAAGATGCATAATTTAAAAAATTATTTTAGTATATATAAATGATTATCTATTTAGATTATCTTTTTGTTAATTTCAATAAATTATTTTAAAATAAATATTTTAATGACAATTATATTAAGGAATTAATTATATTTATTTAATTAAAACTTATCACTTATAGCTTACAAACAACAATACTATTATAATATAAACCTTATTTAAGATCCTTAATTGATATTAAATGAATTAAAATAAATTATAACTGGAGGTTCATTATGATTCCGGATATATCTCAAGGTTTATCTTGGCTTCAAACTAAACCTGATGTTTTGAAAGATATTACCAGAGGTATTGAAAGAGAAACGTTAAGAATTAAGCATAATGGAGTTATTTCTAATAATAATCACCCTGAATTATTTGGATCTGCACTTAAACATTCATGGATAACAACTGATTTTGCAGAATCATTATTAGAATTTATTACTCCGGTAAATGACAATATTGAGTACATGTTTGCTTTTTTGCGAGATATTCATCGTTATGTTGCGGTTTCATTACAAAATAAAGAACTTATGTGGCCATTTAGCATGCCTTGTATTATCCAAGATGTTAATAAAATTAAAATTGCTCAATATGGAAAATCTAATCTTGGTCGTATGAAAACACTCTATCGTCAAGGTTTAAAAAATCGTTACGGATCAATGATGCAACTTATATCCGGTGTACATTACAATTTTTCTCTATCTACATCCTTTTGGAAGGATTGGGCACATTTAATGCAATTAGACACATCTCAAAAAACTATTTCAACTGGGTATTTAATATTAATTCGAAATTATTATCGTTTTGGTTGGGTAATTCCTTATCTTTTTGGTGCTTCGCCAGCAGTGTGTAATAGTTTTTTAGATAATATTAAAACTAAATTACCATTTAAAACTAATGATAACAATACATTTTGGTTACCATATGCAACATCTTTACGTTTAAGTAATCTTGGATATCAAAATAAATGTCAAGATTTATTAAAAATCACTTTTAACTCTCTTGAAAATTATGTTAAAGCTTTAAAAACAGCAATTCAAACACCATGTAAAGCATTTAAAATTATAGGTATGAAAGATTTTTATGGGAACCAATTACAAATTAATACTAATATTCTTCAAAATGAAAATGAATTTTATTCTCCAATTCGTCCTAAATGTACTACTGTTTATGGAGAAAATGTATCTGATGCACTTTTAAGAAGCGGTATTCAATATATTGAAATTAGATCACTAGATGTCAATCCATTTTCAGCTATTGGTTTAGAAAAAAAACAGGTATATTTTTTAGATCTATTTTTAATTTGGTGCTTATTACTGGATAGTTCTGAAATGACAGATGAAGAAATTAAATCTGCTAACAGAAACTGGAATGTTATAGTATTAAAAGGTAGAAAACCAAATCAAAAGATTATGATTGATTATAATCATACCAAATATT
The DNA here is from genome assembly GCA_016642085.1 of Pantoea sp. Brub. GTDB lineage: Bacteria > Pseudomonadota > Gammaproteobacteria > Enterobacterales > Enterobacteriaceae > Pantoea_C. The sequence goes on from VOQV01000008.1 coordinate 30,795, forward strand.
TAGTAACTGAAGTCGGTAAAAAAATATTTTCTGATTTAAGCAAATTAGCAAAAATATTAGATAATCATCATGGAGGTGAAAATTATCAACAAATTTGTAAACATTTAGTATTATATTTTGATAATCCTGAACTAACTTATTCAGCACGTATGCTTAATATTATAAAAAATAATGGTATAATCAATACAGGTTTAAAATTAGCAAAAACGTATCACAATATATTATGTAAAGAATCATTAGAAATATTAACTAAAACAGATTTTATTTATCAAGCACAAAAATCTTTGTTTGAACAAAAAAGAATTGAAAATAATGATTAATTAAATAAAAAAGTAATTAGATAAATATCTATTTTTATTATGTGATTATATGTAAAGGTACATTGTATGTCATTTGTATTAGATAGTTTTAATATTGACCATACATTAATATCTGCGCCATCAGTGCGTATAGCCAAAATTATAAATACTCCTTTAGGAGATAATGTTACTATTTTTGATTTGCGTTTTTGCAAACCAAATCTTGAAATTCTTAATGAATGTGGCATGCATACAATTGAGCATTTATTTGCAAAATTTATGCGTGATCAAATTAATAGTACTGAAATAACAATTATTGATATTTCTCCAATGGGTTGTCGTACAGGTTTTTATATGAGTATAATTGGTATATTACATGAACAAAATGTTATATCAGCTTGGAAAAACTCAATGGAAAATGTATTAACAATACAAGAACAATCTCAAATAAAAGAAATAAATCAATATCAATGTGGTAATTATAAAATGCATTCATTATATGAAGCTAAAAAAATTGCAAATAATATTTTATTATCTAATATTCAAATAAATTATACTCAAAATTTAAAATTATCATTGCGAAAAAAATAAATTAAATATAACTATATAATTTATTTAAATTATAATATAATTATTATTACTGTAATAATATAATAATATTTTAATTAATAAACATATGCAAATCATATATTGATATTATTTTATGTAACATGTGTATAACAAATTTCAAATATACTTTTAAAATGAGGTAACATTGTTTGATAATTTAACTAATCGTTTATCACAAACTCTAAGAAATATTAGAGGTATAGGTAGATTAACAGAAGAAAATATAAAAAATACTCTTCATGAAGTGTCTATAGCATTGCTTGAAGCTGATGTTGCTTTATCGGTAGTACGAGATTTTACTAATCGTGTAAAAAAAATATCAGTTGGTCGAGATGTAAATAAATGTTTAACACCAGGACAAGAATTTATTAAAATTGTTCGTGATGAGCTTATTGTAGCTATGGGTACAGCAAACAATCATCTCAATTTAGCAATAAAACCACCTGCTATTATCATGCTAATAGGTTTACAAGGTGTTGGAAAAACTACTAGTATATGTAAATTAGGTAAGTTTTTAAAAGAAAAATATAAAAAACACATTTTAATGGTTTCTATTGATATTTATAGACCAGCAGCGATAAAACAACTTGAAACTTTATCTAAACAAATTAATATAAATTTTTATCCATCTTCTCCAGAACAAAAACCTATTCAAATAGTTCAAAGTGCTTTAAAAGAAACAAAAATTAAATTCTATGATGTATTATTGATAGATACACCAGGGATTCTTCATACTGATAAGTTTAGAATGGAAGAGCTCAAGCAAATACGAAACATAATCAATCCTATTGAAATTCTTTTTGTGATTGATTCTATGATGGGACAAGATGCCATTAATGTAGCAAAATCATTTAATGATCAATTGTCTTTTACAGGTATAATTTTAACAAAAACAGATGGAGATACACGAGGTGGTGCAGCTTTATCAGTAAGACATATTACAGGAAAACCTATTAAATTCATAGGTACAGGTGAAAAAATTGAATGTTTAGAACAATTTTATCCAGATCGTATTGCTTCTCGTATTTTAGGAATGGGTGATGTAATATCATTAATTGAAAATCTTGAAAGTAAAGTAAATACAGCAGATGCAAAAAAATTAGTTAAACAAATAAAAACAGGTAATTATTTTGATTTATATGATTTTTTACAACAGATAAAACAAATACGCAAGATGGGAAATATAAATAATTTAATAGCAAAATTACCTATGATTGGAAACTTACCAAATAATATGCAGTTAAATATTAATAATGACACTTTTTTGCATATGGAAGCAATAATTAACTCAATGACTAATCAAGAACGTAAAAATCCAGAAATTATTAAAGGTTCACATAAACGTCGTATAGCTAATGGCTCTGGTATGCAAATACAAGATGTTAATCGTTTATTAAAACAATTTAATGATATGAAACTTATTATAAAAAAAATGAAAAAAGGAGGAATGCGAAACATGATGGGAAACATAAAAAATATGATATCTCCAATATTTTTTAAATAAAATTAATATTTTGTTATATTCATATTATTTCTTGTTCCGTAATTCAATATTGTAAATAGTTTTATATTTAATTTTAATAATTTTATGATTTTTATATAATGACCCGGTTCTGTATTAATAATTCATATATAGAATCCGGGTTTTTACTTAATATATTTTAGGAGAAATTATGGTAGTAATTCGTTTAGCAAGGCATGGAGTCAAAAAACGTCCATTTTATCAAGTCGTTGTTACTGATAAACGTAATGCACGTAATGGACTTTTTATTGAAAAAGTAGGTTATTACAATCCAATGTATAATAAAAACATGAATAATTTATATTTGGATTTAAAACGTATTACATATTGGGTTACCAAAGGAGCTAAAATTTCTGATCGTGTTAATACACTAATTAAAGTTAATAAGAAAAATATGCTTGTTTAGGTCAAGAATATGATTAATAAGTATTTTAAATCTGTTCCAATAGACCCTATAGTTATAGGAATAATAAGATCTGCATATGGTATTTTTGGTTGGGTAAAAGTTACTTCTTTTACTGAAAAGATAGAAAATATTTTTTTATATCAGCCATGGTTTATTTATAATAGTTTTAAATGGAAAAAAATTGAATTTAACAAATGGAAATATCAATATAAAGATATCATTGTTAACATAAAAAATATTTCTGATCGTACTGCAGCAACTAAATTAGCAAATTCAAAAATTATAATTAATAGTTCTCAATTACTACCTATAGAAGAAGATAATTTTTATTTAAAAGATTTGATAGGTTGTCAAGTGCTAAATACTAAAGGATATAAAATGGGAGTGGTAATTGATTTTATAGAAACAAGTATACATTATGTTATGATTATTAAAACAAAAATTAACAATAAATTAAATTTTCAAGAAAGATTGATTCCATTTATTAATACTAATGTAGTTCAAGAAGTTAATTTATCTGATAAAATTATCAAAGTAAATTGGGATCCTGATTTTTAATTGTATTTAATAATTAATGGCAATAGATCCAATGTGGATAGGAATAATAAGTTTATTTCCAGAAATGTTTAATATTATTAATAAATATGGTATTATTAGCAGAGGTATTAGTAAAGGTTTATTAAATATTAAAATATGGAATCCTCGTGATTTCACTTCTAATAAATATAAAAATGTGGATGATCGTCCATATGGTGGTGGATCTGGAATGTTGTTAATGTTTCAACCACTAAAAGATGCTATTTTTGCTGCCAAAGCAGAATTAGGCAATGAAACAAAAGTAATTTATTTATCTCCTCAAGGTCATAAACTTGATCAACAAGGAATTTTAAAATTAGTGCAATATACTAAAATTATTTTAGTATGTGGTAGATATAAAGGAATTGATGAACGTATTATAGAAACAGAAATTGATGAAGAATGGTCTATTGGGGATTATATAGTTAGTGGAGGAGAATTACCAGCTATGGTAATTATTGATTCAATTTCTCGTCATATTCCTGGAGTACTAGGACACAAAAATTCTATAAAAGAAGATTCATTTTTTAATGGATTATTAGATTGTCCACAATATACTAGACCTAATTTTTTAGAAGGTAAAAGTGTGCCTCAGGTATTATTATCTGGAAAACATTTTGATATTCAACAATGGAGATTAAAACAATCGTTAGGAAGAACATGGTTAAGAAGACCAGATCTTTTAAATAAAATCATTCTTTCTGAAACTCAATTAAAATTATTAATTGAGTTTCAGAAAGAAAATAAAAAAAATAAATAAAATAAGAGATTATATCATGAATAGATTGATTGAGACATTAACAAAAAATCAACTCAAACAGAATATACCTTCTTTAAATTCAGGTGACTTAGTAGAAGTTAAATTATGGATATTAGAAGGTTCTAAAAAAAGACTTCAAATATTTGAAGGTATAATTATAGCTATACGTAACAGAGGTATTAATTCTTCTTTTACTGTTCGTAAATTCTCTCATGGAGAAGGAGTAGAAAGAGTATTTCATATTCATTCACCTACGATTAATAGTATCGTTATCAAACGTCATGGTGATGTACGTAAAGCTAAGTTATATTATTTACGTGAACGTATCGGTAAATCTGCTCGCATTAAAGAACGTCTTATTTAAATTTATTTAAAATACTTATTTAAGTTTTTTCTTTTATTTACTGACTAATTTATAAGTAGTTAATTAAAGTTATATATTCTAGATTGCATACTATATTTAATATGATATAAGTATATTCCTTTACTTGTATTTATCATGGAATATATCATCATGCACAAACATTTAACAAATAATATACATATTACGAATGAGAAAACATTAATTACACCAAAAAAACTTAAATTAAAATTTCCTATCGATTATCAGCAACAATTGCAAATTTTATCTTCTAGAAAAATTATTTCTAATATTATTTCAGGTAAAGATATTAGCAAATTATTGGTAGTATGTGGACCATGTTCAATACATGATACAGAAGCTGCAATAGATTATGGAATACGTTTAAATGAACTTGCAAAACAATTAAAAAATAATATTTATTTAGTTATGCGTGTTTATTTTGAAAAACCTCGTACAACAATTGGTTGGAAAGGGTTAATAAATGATCCTTATATAGATAATTCATTTGATATGGAAGAAGGTTTACATATTGCTCGTAAATTATTAATTTCATTGATAAAAATTGGTTTGCCTTTAGCAACTGAAACACTTGATCCTAATAATCCTCAATATCTGGGTGATTTATTTAGTTGGTCAGCAATTGGAGCACGTACTACTGAATCACAAATTCATCGTGAAATAGCTTCAGGTCTTTCTACACCAATAGGTTTTAAAAATACTACTAATGGTAGTCTCAATCCAGCTATTAATGCTATATCTACTGCTGCAAAACCGCATTGTTTTGTTGGAATTAATCAAGCTGGTAAAGTATGTTTATTACATACTAAAGGTAATCCATATGGACACATAATTTTACGTGGAGGGAAAACACCAAATTATAATCCAGAAAATATTACTTATTGTACACAAAAAATGATTAAAGCAGGATTACATCCAGCTATAATGGTAGATTGTAGTCATGGTAATTCTAATAAAAATCATCATTTTCAAATCAATGTAGCTAAATCAATTATTTCTCAAATTAAACATGGAAATCGTTCTATTATTGGTATAATGTTAGAAAGCAATATTAATGAAGGGAATCAATCTTACAAACAACCACGAAATAAGATGAAGTATGGTGTTTCTATAACAGATTCATGCATTAATTGGAAAGAAACCGAAACATTGTTAATAAATATACAACAAGATCTTCAAGGAGTATTATCAGTACGTTAAATACTGATAAAATAAAATGGTTACTACTAAATTAATTGAACTACGTAATCAAGTTGATAATATAGATAAATCTTTAATAGAATTGTTATCAAAAAGATTAAAATTAATTACTAAAATAGGTGAAATAAAAAGCCATTACGGATTGCCTATTTATATTCCAGAAAGAGAATCTAGCATATTAGAATCTCGTCGTAAAGAAGCTGAAGAATTTGGTATATCTCCTAATTTGATAGAAGATGTGTTACGTCGCATATTCAGAGAATCTTACATAAATGAACATAAAAAAGGTTTTAAAACTATTTTCTCTACTATTAGATCAATCGTAATTATTGGTGGTAATGGGCACATGGGACGTTTATTTAAAAAGATGCTTACTTTATCTGGATATAATATTAAAATTATTGAAAAAGATGGATGGCAAAATGCTAATGCATTACTGAATAATGCATGTATGGTAATAGTTAGTGTTCCGATATGTGTATTTAAAAAAGTCATAGCAAAATTACCACCATTACCAGAAGATTGTATTTTAGTGGATTTACTTTCTGTAAAAAAGCTTCCGTTAGAAGTAATGCTTAATGTGCACAAAGGTCCTGTATTAGGATTACATCCAATGTTTGGTCCAGATTGTACTAGTTTAGTCAAACAAACTATAATTTGTTGCCATGGACGTAAACCAGAAGCTTATAAATGGTTTATTCAACAAATTCAATTTTGGGGTGTTCGTATATATTATACTAATGCAATTAAACATGATAAAAATATGGGTGTTATTCAAGCATTACGTCATTTAACAACATTTCTTTATGGTTTGCATTTAGCAGAAGAAAATATTAATCTTAATGACTTATCATATCTATCATCTCCAATTCATAGAATAGAATTATCTATAGTAGGACGTTTGTTTTCACAAAAACCTCAATTATGTGCTGATATTATAATGTCTTCAAAAAATAATATAAATTTAATAAAGAGATATCATCAAAGACTTAATAAAATTATTTTATTTTTAGAAAACGGTGATACAAAAAATTTTATTAATAATTTTAATCTCACTAAACATTGGTTTGGTAATTATGCTAAAAAATTTTTAATTGAAAGTCGCATTTTATTAAATTCAGTTAATGATTTATTTTGATATATATTTAATTGCTGATTGAATCATTAATAGGATAACAACCCAAAATTTTTAATGAATATGTAAGATTTTTAAACTTATGTATAGCATCTTGCATTTTTTTATTTTTTACATTATTTTTTATGTCAACATATAATGCATTTTTCCATGGATTTTCTTTAATAGGACGAGATTCTAGTTTACTGATAATTAAATTGTGTTTATGTAATATAAGTAAAACATCAATTAACATGTTTAATTGTTGTCTGTGCTTGCTTGATATGATTAATGTTGTTTTAGCTGGGATCTTTTTAGAAACATGAACAGGTTTTTTTGCTAATACAATAAATCTTGTATAATTATTTTTATAATTTGCAAGATTACGCTTTAAAACTTTTAGTTTATATATTGAAGCACCAATTTCATTGCCTAATACTGCTACTTTAGGTGAATCTAAAATAGCAATTTTTTTCATTGCACTTGCAGTACTGTCAGTATATTTAATTTTCCAATTAGGATATTGTTGTATAAATTTACTACATTGTTGAAAAGGTTGAGGATGGCTGTAAATAGTTTCAATCATATCTAAATTAACATTACTTGTATTAACTAAAATACAATGATTGATACATATATTTAGTTCATTAATAATAAATAAATTAGTTTTCTGCAATAAGTCATAAACATCATTGATAGAACCAGAATTAATATTCTCGATTGGCAATATTGCATAATCAGCAAGATTGTTTTCAACTTTTTTAAATATTTCACTAAATTTTAAACAACTACACTCAATTATATTTTTAAAAAAATATGAAGCATATGTATAAACGGCAAGATAAGAATAAGAACCTTTTGGACCTAAAAATGAAATGCGTGGTATAGAATTAGTATTATAGCAATTTAATTTATTATTCATTATAAATAATTTTTAATTGTTTTTTAAAAAAAAATAATTTTTAAATAAAATAACACATAAATAATTCTTTATAAATTTGTATTTAACAATTAAGTTTAATCAATTATTGATATTATCAATACTATAATAAACATTGTATATTAATAAAAATAGACCATTTATTAAATTTAATCAATTTAGCTAAAAAATAATCACATTACTTATTTACAGCAATTATTTTAGCTATTTTATCGGCTTCATGATAAAGATGTAACTTACGATAAGATTTTTCTAATAACTTTAATGCTTTATAGGTTATCAAACTATCAGAATAATAATGAATTATTTCATTGATACGATTAATGCTGGCAATATAAGCATTATGTTTAAAATAAAATAGAGCTATATAAAAATTATGTTCAGCTAAAATATTTTTTAAATATATCAAACGTTTTCTAGCATCAACTGCATATTGACTGTTAGGATATTTCTGCAAAAAATTTAAAATATTAATGAATATTTGTTTAGTGTATAATGGTCGTTTATAAATAGGTATTGTATTTTTAATACAATCCATAATTGACGATTTATTATCATCCATTTGTGTTAAAATTTTTATGTACAATACATAGTCAATATTAGGATGATTTGGATTCAATAAAACAAAATGATCAATTAATTTATTTGCTGCAATAGAGTTTCCAGTTTGGTAATATAAATATATTAAGTATAAGTGTATTTGTTGTAAATAAGGACCAGAATAATAAAGATTACTAAGAGATTCTAATTGTTTTATTGCTTTTTTAAAATTACCATGTTGAATATTTTCTTGAGCAGCTGTATACACATCAAATCTTGAATTAATATCTACAGGATCTTTGGTTTTATTAAAAAATGACAAATTCAAGAAATTCGTTTTAGCTAATATTTGTTGTTTTAAATTTATTTGTTCATTAATATTAGAACAACTTATAAGCATGATATTAAATATGACAATAATTACTAAATATATTTTACAAAACATAAGGAAATTTATCCTTGTTTATAAAAAAATATGAAATGAATAATAATTACATAAAATTTTAATTAATAATACTTAATTATGATAAAAAACATTCAATTACAAATAAAATTATCTCAATTTCAAATTAATAAACGTTTAGATAAAGCTTTAAGCGAACAATTACCATGTTATTCACGTTCTTGTATAAAACAATGGATTATTAATAATAATGTCACTATAAATGATATCATAATTAACAAACCAAAAACGAAAATGACAGGTGATGAATATATAATAATTAATACTGAAATACAAGAACAAATACCACCAAAAGCACAAAATCTACCGTTAAATATTCTTTATGAAGATAATTATATTCTAATTATTAATAAACAAGCTAATTTTGTCGTACATCCTGGTATTAATAATGTAGATAACACAATGCTAAATGCTTTATTATATCAATACCCACATATTATTGAGTTACCTAGAGCAGGAATAGTACATAGACTAGATAAAAATACTACAGGTCTAATAATAGTAGCAAAAACATTAAAAGCACATAAAAATTTAATAACTATGCTTCAAAAACATGAAATTATTCGTGAATATGAAGCAATTGCAAAGGGTATTATACCATTTCATGGAGTAATAAATGCACCAATTGCTCGTAACATAATTAAAAGAAAAAAAATGACGGTTCATTCATCTGGTAAACCAGCTATAACTTATTACCATGTTATAAAAAAATTCAGAGCTCATACACATATACGATTACGTTTAAAAACTGGCAGAACTCATCAAATTAGAGTACATATGTCTTATATTAAACATCCTTTACTCGGTGATAAACTATATGGCCGTTCCTTATATATACCAAAAGGAGTTTCCCAATTGTTTAAAAATACATTAATTAATTTCAATCGTCAAGCGTTACATGCAATTAAACTATGTTTTTATCATCCAATTACTTTAACTAAAATGGAATTTCATGCACCTATGCCAAAAGATATGAAAGAAATTATCAGTATATTAACAAACGATGTTAAAAATTATTAAATATTAATATAATTAAACAATATTATTTATAATTGAATGTAAATATATACAATCTATTTCTATAGATACTTAATTTTGTATAATAATTAAGAATAATATAAAAAACATTTTATATTTGTATATTATATATTCAACATATCCTCCAATGAAATAACGTTATTATATTATAATATTTATTATTTACTATAATTATTATCAATATATTAATACATATATCTCATGGAAATAATAATGAATAATATAGAAGAAAATAAATATAAATATTTAAATCAATATACTTTAGATATTACTAAACATGCTGAAAATGGTCAATTAGATCCTGTAATTGGTAGAGATGAAGAAATTCGTCGTACAATTCAAGTGTTACAACGTAGAACTAAAAATAATCCTGTACTTATTGGTGAGCCCGGAGTAGGTAAAACTGCTATTGTTGAAGGATTAGCACAACGAATTATTAATTCTGAAATACCTGAAAATTTAAAAAATCGTAAATTATTATCACTTGATATAGGTGCTTTAATAGCTGGTGCTAAATATCGTGGTGAATTTGAAGAAAGATTAAAAAATTTATTAAAAGAATTACATAGACAACAAGGGAATATTATTTTATTTATTGACGAATTACATACTATAGCATCAGCTGGTCAAGTTGATAGTAGTTCTATAAATGCCGGTAATTTACTCAAGCCTGCTCTAGCTAGAGGAGAACTTCATTGTATAGGAGCTACAACTTTAGATGAATATCGTCAGTATATCGAAAAAGATCCTGCTCTTGAAAGAAGATTTCAAAAAGTTTATGTATCTGAACCAACAGTAACAAATACTATTGCTATTTTGAGAGGTATTAAAGAACGTTATGAATTACATCATCATGTTCAAATTACTGATCTTGCTATTGTTGCTGCAGCAAAGCTATCTCATAGATATGTAGTAGATAGACAATTACCAGACAAGGCCATTGATTTAATTGATGAAGCAGCTGCTAGTATTCGTTTGCAAATTGACTCAAAACCTGAATTTCTTGATAAACTTGAAAGACGTATTATACAATTAAAACTTGAACAAAGGGCTTTAAAAAAAGAAATAGATATTGTTAGCATAGATCGTCTTAAAATTTTAGAACAAGAATTATATCAAACAGAAAAGAAATATCAAGAATTTGAAAAAAAATGGCAAATGGATAAACTATCTATTTTAAGTATCCAAAATATCAAAACTAAGCTTGAAACAGCTAAGTTAGCTTTAGAACAATCTAGACGTTTAGTGAATTTAGAAAAAATGTCTGAATTACAATATGGTACTATTCCATATCTTGAAAAAGAACTTAAAATAGCTAAATTAAATGAAAGTAATATAAAACTGTTATCTAATCGTGTTACAGATTCAGAAATAGCTGATGTTTTATCTCGATGGACAGGAATACCAGTAGATAAAATATTAAAAACAGAAAAAGAAAAACTATTAAGAATAGAAAATGAATTGCATAAAAACATTGTAGGACAAGATGAAGCAGTGAAAGTAGTATCAAATGCTATTCGTCGTAGTCGTACTGGTTTATCTGATCCTAATCGTCCAATTGGTTCTTTTTTATTTTTAGGACCTACTGGTGTAGGGAAAACCGAGCTTTCTAAATCATTAGCAAATTTTTTATTTGATAGCAAAGAATCAATAATTAGAATTGATATGTCTGAGTTTATGGAAAAACATTCTGTATCAAGATTGATTGGTGCTCCACCTGGTTATATAGGATATGAATCAGGAGGATACATCACAGAAGCGATTCGTAGAAGACCTTATTCTGTTATATTATTAGATGAAATTGAAAAAGCACATAAAGATATTTTTAATATTTTACTTCAATTATTAGATGATGGTCGTTTAACAGATGGACATGGAAGAACTATTAATTTTCTCAATACGTTGATTATTATGACTTCTAATTTAGGATCAAATTTAATTCATGAAAACATAGATAAATACAGTTATGCACAAATTAAAAATATGATCATGGAAATAGTTAATCATCATTTTAATCCTGAATTTATTAATCGCATAGATGAAATAGTAGTATTTCATCCGCTAAATATGAATGATATTATATCTATTACACAAATTCAAATAGAACATTTAAATAAACGTCTTCAAGAACAGGGATACAATTTGTCTTTTTCTAAAGAAGCTATTCATCTTTTAGGAAAATTAAGTTATAATCCCATATACGGAGCACGACCACTTAAAAGATTCATTCAACAAAAAATTGAAAATTTATTAGCATTAAAAATTCTTCAAGGAGAATTTGTTCCCAACAAACAAATAAATATCGATGTTATAAATAATGATATTATTATATGTTAATCTCATTTTATTATGAGATATTTATAATTATATTGTTTATAATGTAAAAATGTTAAATTATAATTGCATAATGGAATTAATTTTCTTATTTTGAAAGAAATAGTTTGACTATCAATGATATTAAATAGTAGTATGTATATTGCTTTACGGTTATCTATTGTATATTAAATAGTTCTTTTAAAATTTGTAATGTAATATGTGTGAGTACTCGTAAGAGTGATATCAGTATTTTTTTTAAATTTTAAATATTAATTTTTAATTGGTTAAGTTTATTGTTTTAATAATTAAATTTAATGCAAATTTAATTCAAATTGAAGAGTTTGATCATGGCTCAGATTGAACGCTGGCGGCAAGCCTAACACATGCAAGTCGAACGGTAACATAGAAAAGTTTA
>VOQV01000009.1 GCA_016642085.1 Pantoea sp. Brub
ACAATAACCTGGCAAATATAACGTGATGGTACCACCTGAATCCATATCGAACTCAGAAGTGAAACGTCATAGTGCCGATGGTAGTGTGGGTATTCCCCATGTGAGAGTAGGAAATTGCCAGGTAAAAATTATGGAGCGGTAGTTCAGTTGGTTAGAATACCTGCCTGTCACGCAGGGGGTCGCGGGTTCAAGTCCCGTCCGTTCCGCCATAATAATAGTTTTTATACATTATAAAATATTTCATTTATATTATTGTTTATTAATGCTTATCAATATATATATCTCAAACTATAAAAAATTAATTGTAAAATTATAATTAATATCATTTAAACATGTAAATGTTATTAATTTTATTTCATAATGATATATATTTAAAAAATATGATCTAATTTCAAAACTAGATATTTGCAACATTGTATTACGTTAAAAATGGAATTCATGATGCCAGTTAAAGTTTTAGATCAATTGCCATCTGTAAAATATTTAAGTAATGAAAATAACCTATTAATTACCTCATCTTGTTTTAGTATTAAACAAATTAGACCTCTAAAAATATTAATACTTAATTTAATGTCAAAAAAAATAGAAACAGAAAATCAATTCTTGCGTTTATTGTCTAATTATCCTTTACAACTTGATATAAAATTATTATGTTTAGATAATTATAAACCTCGTAACACGCCTATTGAACATATTAATAGTTTCTATTACAAATTAGATGATATTCAAAATGATAATTTTGATGGTTTAATAATAACGGGTGCTCCTTTAGGATTAGTGCATTTCAATCATATTTCTTATTGGTCACAGATAAAAAAAATATTAAATTGGGCAAAAGAGCACGTAACATCAATATTATTTATATGTTGGGCTGTACAAGCTGCTTTAAATATTTTATATGGTATTTCAAAAAAAATAAGAGATACTAAATTATCTGGTATATTTGAGCATAGAATATTATCACCTTATTCTTTATTAACTCGTGGATTTGATGATAATTTTTTTGCACCTCATTCACGTTTTGCAGATTTCCCAACTACACTTATTACCAATTATACAGATTTAGAATTATTAGCTTTATCAGAAGAAGCTGGTGCATATTTAATGGTTAGTCAGGATAAACGTTTAGTATTTGTAACTGGACATCCTGAATATGATGCTCTTACACTTTCTAATGAATATTATCGTGATTACAAAGCAGGACTAAATCCTAAAATACCTTTTAATTATTTTCCACAAGACGATCCTTCTTTATTACCAAAGATTACTTGGCGTAGTCATGGTAATTTGTTATTTTTGAATTGGCTTAATTATTATGTTTATCAAACAGTACCATTTAATTTATTACGTATAAATCCATTATTAAATATATATTAAATAATTTAAATTTTAATTCTTGATATAAATATTATTAGTATACACTAATTATGTAGTGCAATTTTAAAATTAAATAATATATAACGTTTTTTATTTTCTCCATTGTTTATAATAATTGATTAATTCATTAGTAGAATTATCATATTTATTAATATAATCATCATTTTTTAAATCTTTTAAAATTAAATTTGATATTTTTTTGCCGAATTCAACTCCCCATTGATCAAAAGAAAAAATATTTAAAATAATTCCTTGAGTAAAAACTTTATGTTCATAAAGGGCAATTAAAGAACCAAGATTAAAAGGGGTAATTTTTCGTATTAAAATTGTATTTGTTGGACGATTGCCTGTTAATGATTTAAATGGTAATCTTATTTTATCTAAAAATGTATAATTTTTATGTATTGGTGATGATTTGCTATCTAAATTGTTGTTAGAACTACCAAAAGCTAATACTTTCGTTTGTGCAAAAAAATTAGAAAGTAACTTTAAATGATGATCTTTAATGTGATTATGACTAATTATTGGAACAATAAAATCACATGGAATTAATTTAGTACCTTGATGAATTAATTGAAAAAATGAATGTTGACTATCTGTACCAGGTTCTCCCCAAATAATTGGTCCTGTTTGATAATGTATTAGATTACCTTGTCTGTCTATAGATTTGCCATTAGATTCCATATTAACTTGTTGTAAATACGCAGTAAAACGATGCATATTTTGATCATAAGGCAAAACAGCTTCAGTTTCTGTTCCAAAAAAATTACTATACCAAATACTAATTAATGCTAGTGATATTGGTAAATTTTTTTCTATAGGTGTCTGGAGAAAATGTTGATCCATATAATGTGCACCATTTAATAAATTTAAAAAATTATTAAATCCAATAGCAAGAACAATTGATAAACCAACTGATGACCATAGAGAATAGCGACCTCCAACCCAATCCCAAAATTTAAATATATTATTTTCATTAATTCCAAATTTTACAACCGCCTCTATATTAGTAGAAATAGCAACAAAATGTTTTGGTATGAATTTTTTGTAAATTGCTATACTCAAAAACCAATCTCGTGCACTGTAAGCATTTGTTATTGTTTCTTGAGTATTAAATGTTTTAGATACAATTAAAAAAAGTGTAGTCTGAGGATTTAATATTTTTAATGTATCAGTGATATGTGAACCATCGATATTAGAAATGAAATGTATATTCAAATGATTTTTATAAGGACGTAATGCTTCTGTAACCATTAATGGACCTAAATTAGAGCCACCTATGCCAATATTAACTATATCTGTAATTGATTTACCAGTATATCCTTTCCATTGACCATTTATAATTTTTTCAGAAAAACTTTTCATTTGATCTAATACAGATTGTATTTCTGGCATTATATTTTGGTTATCTAAAATAATAGGTGCATTGCTTAAATTACGTAGAGCTATATGCAATACAGCACGATTTTCTGTAATATTAATTTTTTTTCCAAAAAACATAGCTTTAATAGCATTTATAAGATCTGTTTCTTTTGTTAATTGATATAAATGATTCATAGTTTCTTGTGTTATATGATTTTTTGAAAAATCAATTAGAATGTCATTGTTAAAATTTAAAGAAAATTTATTAAAACGGTTAATGTCTTTAGTAAATAATTCAGTAAGTGTAATTGACTTTATTTTTTTAAAATGTTCTTGTAATTTTTTCCAAGATATTGTTTTTGTTGGGTTAATATTTTTCATAATCATAATTTTTATTAGTATGATGCATTTTTAAATAATTTATATATTAATTTTGTAATAAAAACTTAATATATATATAAAATTAAAATTATTAAACAATAGTACATAAACATGTATTTATATTATTTTTAATTAGCTAAGATGAAGTTATTACCTAAATTGTTTTGTATCACATTGATGTAATCTATCACAAATAATAAAGCAACATTCAAATAATATTTAATATGTCTAATTTACTGTACTTTTTATATAGAACTTTAAATTAACTTAATGCTATTTTTGAATAGTGAAAAATATTTTTCATAAGAGGGTATCTTATGCGTGAAAAATTGATTGTAGCAAAATTTGGAGGTACTAGTGTTGCTAATTTTGATTCTATGAATAGCAGTGCTGATATAATTTTCAATAATAATAATATTCGTCTGGTAGTATTATCTGCTTCTGCTAATGTCACAAATCTTCTTGTTTCTCTATCTAATGTTCAAGACAAACTAAAGAGAAATATATTAATAAAAAAAATTAAATATATTCAATATGATATAATTAATAAGCTTGCACAACCTAGTAATATTAGAAAATTAATTGATATTATAATAAATAAAATTTTCAACTTATCTAAATTAAATACAATAATTAATTCAAATAAATTAAAAGATAAAATAATAAGTTATGGTGAATTAATGTCAACTCTCTTATTCGTACAGATTTTATGTGAAAGGGAAATAACAGCTATATGGTTTGATGTACGTAAAGTAATGTATACAAATAACAATTTTGGTTGTGCTAAACCTAATATTAGGTTAATTTTGAATTATACTAAACTATATCTAAATCCAATAATTATGAAAAATATCATAGTTACACAAGGATTTATTGGTAGAAATAACGATGGCCACACTACTACATTAGGACGTGGTGGTAGTGATTATACAGCTACATTATTAGGAGAAGCTTTAAAAGCAGATCGCATAGATATTTGGACTGATGTATCAGGTATATATACAACTGATCCACGTATAGTATCTAATGCTAAGAAAATAAATACAATTACTTTTGCAGAAGCTGCTGAAATGGCAAATTTTGGAGCAAAAATATTACATCCTGCAACATTAATTCCTGCTATGAGAAGTAATATTCCAGTATTTGTTGGCTCTAGTAAGAAACCTTTAGATACAGGAACATTAATTTATAACAAAATTACAAACTTACCTTTATTTAGAGCATTAGCATTAAGGCATAAACAAACATTATTAACATTATATAATTGTAAATTATTACACAAAACAAGTTTTTTACTTAAATTATTTAATATATTTATAGAACATAATATATCTATTGATCTTGTTACTATTTCTGAAATGAGCATATCTATAACATTTAATACTATGATGGATAACTTAGTTAATAAAAAAATTATACAAAATGTGTTATTAAATCAATTAGCATCTTATTGTACTATAAAAATAGAAGAAAATTTATCTCTTATTGCTATTATTGGTAATAAATTATCTACAGCTTGTGGTTTAGGTCAAGAAATATTTAGTGTACTAAAATTATTTAACATACGTATGATTTGCCACGGTGCTAGCAATTATAATCTATGTTTGTTAGTATCTGATATGGATGCAGAAAATGTAGTTCGAATTTTACATAAACATTTATTTGATTAAATATATTTTTCATCATTTATTTTAGATATATAGATTTTAAGAAAGATATTTTTGTTTACTTGTAAGATATATTGCAATTAATTTTTCCATGTGTATATTATTATTCAATTGTTTTAAAATATTCCAAATTCTAAACAATTTTATTTTGTTTACCTGTCCATTTTTATATAAAAATTTATTTTCTTTTAAAAAAACTAATATTGAATTAAATTTTTCTTTATCAAAATATTTTAATCTACTTGTATCTTGAGCTATTAAAATATCTTTAATTAATATATGATAATATTCTTCTAATTTATTGCTATTAATATTTGTATGTGTTATACAAATGGAAAATATTAAAAAATAAGGTTCTAATATTTGAATACTACTCATAGATATTAATTGTAATTGATCATAAAAACCAAAAGAAAAGTTTGGTTGTAAATAATCTTTATTATAAAAAATCAAATTTTGACGTTTTAATTGTTTTGTAATATTGTTTAATATGTGTGGTAGTTCATAAATATTCCATTTTAAAAATAATTCGTTTTTTATTAATGGATAAATTATTTTTATTTGGGAATACAGTTTATATATATTTATCTTATAATTCTTTAAAAGAATTGTAGTAATTAATGAAGGAATTATTAACATATGTTGAATATTGTTATAATAATAATTCATAACATTGATTTTATTTACCGGTAAAGTAATAATATCATGTTGAGTATGAAATTCATGAAGTCTAATTATATAATTAAGTAATTTTTCAGCAGATACAGTAATATTTACGATATTTGAAGAATAAGATATATTCTGAAGTAATTCTAGATAGCAATTTAATTGTTTAATAAATTTTGTTCTTGTTAATGAATATTTAGGAACACTAAGAATTATAAGTGCACATAAATTTACAGCATTTATTGAACTTACTTCATTAATTCTCGTCATTATATCAAAAGCAATATTATGAACTATTTTAGATAACCATAGTCTACTTTGATTATTGTTAATAATATAATACTTTGGCCATGCTGGATAATTTTTGTTTAAGTAATGCATTAAAGAAATTGGTTTACTAAAGTTAATATAAATTTCAGTCATTTTGATTAATTTTAAATAATTATAAATCTTTTTTAAGATATGAATTTGTTTTCCATTATACAATTCTTCTATATAATCATTAATTTCTATTATTTGTTCATACCCTATATATATGGGTATTATAGAAATAGGTCTATCAATATTTCTCATAACAGCTTGTAAAGTCATTGTTAGCATACCAGTTTTAGGATTTAGTAATCTTCCAGTACGAGAACGTTTACCTTCTATAAAATATTCTATTGCATAACCATGGTGCATGATTTCAATTAGATATTCACGAAATATTACTGAATATAATTTATTATTTTTAAAAGTACGACGTATAAAAAAAGCACCTAACTTACGAAATATAAATCCTATTGGATAAAAATTAAGATTTATACCAGCAGCTATATGAGGTGGCATAAAACCTTGATGATATAATACATAAGATATTAATAAATAGTCCATATGACTACGATGACAAGGTATATAAATAATTTTGTTACCTTTATTAATTTCTGTGTTTATATAATTAATTCCATTAACATTAATTTTTTTATATATTTTTTTAAATATAAAACTCATAGTATAATCAGCAATATGAATAAATAAATAAGAAAAATTTGCTGAAATTTCTTTTAATATTTTAAAAGCGTTTTTATAGGATTCTTTTAAAGTAATTTTTTTGCTTATAGATTCATCTATTATAGATTTTAAAATAATTTTAGATTGTAATAAATTTGTATATAACTTTTTAGGCTTATGTAAAGATGGGCCTAGTACAGCTAACTTTCTACGCAAAAAATAAATACTTGATAATTTAATTAATTTTTTTACAATTAATTTATCTTTACCATGGTTAAGAAATAAGTCTTTTAAAGAAATTAAATTCGAATAATCTAAAAAAACATTACATCCGTATAAAAAGAACAAAAAGATTTTATGTAACTGTTTTAAAACAGTTATATGTAATTTTACTTTTTTTCCATTAGTATATCGTGATAACTGACCTAATGTTATACAAACTGGTAAAAAAAAAATATTTAAATCGTCTTTTTCACATACTTCAGTATATTCATTAAATAACTTGATTAATTGTATATGAGGAATATAATAAGAATGTTCACTCTTATGTTTAAAAGTGTTATGAATGCAAATATTACGTGGTATTTCAATATTCTTGAATTTTACATAAGTAAAAGGATCTGGAAGATTATATTTAATACATTGCATACGTAAAATAAATAAATCAAATTGAGAATAATGCGGTAAAATATACATAATAGTTTTATTATCAATAGATAATTCTTTATGTAAAAAATTATTGCGAACAATTGTGATTTTTACTAAAAAAAATGAAATGATTTTTACTAAATAATAATAAATCTTAGTCAAAATTCATCCTCTTATTTTATGTATAAAAAATATACATTATATATTAAATAATAATTAAAATAATAGTTGAGTTAGATGTTTATCTTATAATTAATTTATATAATTGTTGTTTGTAGTAATTACATATTTTTCATTATTAAACCTTTTAGAGTAATATATTAAACGTTTTTTGTTTTTTAAAGTAAACAAGCAAAAATTTTAACATAATTATAATTTTTTCTACTACACTTAATTTAGTTACAATTCAAATAAATAATTATTCATATTTTTGGAATTTCAAATAAATAGTAATAATACATGTTAATACTTATCTGGAGATATGATTATGATGAATAAAGATAAATTAAGCAATAATTGGAATCAATCTAAAATAAAAATAAAAGAAAAATGGAATAAATTAACTGATGATGATATCCAATGTATTGAAGGTAGAAGAGATCTACTTATGGAAAAAATTAAAAAACGTTATGGATATTCTAAAGATGAAGCAGAAAAAGAAATCAAATCTTGGGAAGATCATAATAAAAATTGTAATTGGTAAAATATATTCTAAATATTTTAATTAATACAAATATATGATAGGCACAAGGAAGTGCCTAAAAAGAAATAAATACATAAATTATATTTCATAATGAATAATATACAGTATTCTACTCGTTTTTCTGTAGCTCCGATGTTTTCTTGGACTGATCGGCATTGTCGCTATTTACATCGTCAATTGACTTATAAAACATTATTGTATACTGAAATGATCAGTACAAATGCAATAATTCATGGCAAATATGATTATTTGTTTTATCATAGAGATGAACATCCAGTAGCAATACAATTGGGCGGTAGTAAAACAAAAGATTTAGCTTATTGTGCTAAATTGGCAGAAAAGCGTGGTTATGATGAAATTAATCTTAATATTGGATGCCCTTCTCTTAAAGTGCAAAATAGTTTTTTTGGTGCATATTTAATGTCACATGCTAATATCGTTTCTGATCATATTAAAGCTATTTGCGATATTGTAGATATTCCAGTAACTATTAAAACTCGTGTTGGGATTGACAAACAAGATAATTTTAATTTTTTAAATGATTTTATAGGTATAATATCAGAATTAAGTAATTGCAAAACTTTTATTATTCATGCACGTAAGGCTTTACTAAAACAATTAAACCCAAAAGAAAATAGGACCATTCCTCCTTTAAATTATCATTATGTGTACCGCATTAAACGTAATTTTCCATTTTTAAATATAATAATTAATGGTGGTATCCAAACATTAGAAGAAGCCCAAATTCATTTACAATATCTTGATGGAGTAATGATGGGTCGTGAAGCGTATACTAATCCTGTAATTTTAACTCAAGTTGATGATAAATTGTTTGGTTACCAAAATACCATTTTTGATCCAATTGTATTAATTCATAAAATGAATTTTTACATTAATCATGAATTATCCAAAGGAGTTCATATTAAAAATATAACTCGTCATATGATAAATTTATTTAAAGGTATTCCAGGTGCAAAAAAATGGCGCCGTTTTATTAGTGAAGACATTTGTAAGACAGGAAATAATTATTTGATATTACAAAACATAGCAAAATCATTGCTAAATATAATTTAATGTATTTAAAATAAAAGTTATTTAGTTCATATATACATATATTATTAAGAAATATATTATTTAGTATATTTATTTATATTGTTTGATTGAAAAATTTGTATTTAATTAATAATAACTGGATATTGTAATTAATATTTTGAATTAAATTTTATTTTCTTTAAAGAAAACCTTATCTTATATATTAAAATATTCTTTATATTTAACAAACAAATTGTATTAATAAATCATTATTTTGCAAAAAATTAATTTTTTAATGGTTAAGTTTATTTTAAATACATTTAATCATTAAAAACCAACAAAAATATATCTTATGCTAAAAAATAAAATTACTAATAAATTAGATAATATTAAAATTCTTCCACATTCTTTAGAAGCTGAACAATCAGTTCTTGGTGGACTCATGTTAGATAATGAATGTTGGTGTAATGTTTCTGAATATATTATTTCTGATGATTTTTTTAATTTTGCTCATAAAATCATCTATTCAGAAATGAACATTTTATTAAGTAATAATAAACCTATTGATCTTATTACTTTATCTGAATCTTTAGAAATAAATAATAAATTAGATTTAGTTGGAGGTTTTGCTTATTTAGCTGAACTAATAAAAAATACTCCAAGTTCTGCAAACATTTGTGCATATGCTAACATAATTCGTGAAAAAGCTATCATACGCGATATTATTCTAGTAGGAACTAAAATAACTAATGCAGGTTATAATCCTCAAGGTCGCAATAGTGAAGAATTATTAGATTTTGCAGAATCTAATGTTTTTAAAATTGCTGAATCTCATTCTAAAAGTAATGGTCCTAGAAACATTTCTGATATATTGGAATCAACAGTTTCACGTATCGAATCTTTATTAAAAAAACCATATGATGGAGTTACCGGAATTAATACTGGATATCATGATTTAAATAAAAAAACATCTGGTTTACAAAAATCAGATTTTATTATTATTGCTGCACGTCCATCTATGGGGAAAACAACTTTTGCCATGAATTTATGTGAAAATGTAGCTATGTTATATGATAAACCTATTTTAATTTTTAGTTTAGAAATGCCTAGTGAGCAAATAGTTATACGTATGCTTGCGTCTTTATCAAGAGTTGATCAAACGCGTATTCGTACAGGTCAATTAAATCATGAAGATTGGAGTAGAATTTCCAGTACCATAAATGTTTTATTAAAAAAGAAAAATATTTTTATTGATGATTCTTCTAGTTTAACTCCAACTGAAATTCATGCTAGAACTCGTCGTGTCTATCGTGAAAATAATGGTTTGAATATGGTAATGATAGATTATCTTCAATTAATGAAAATACCTAGCATGTCTGACAACCGAACTTTAGAAATAGCAGAAATATCTCGTTCTCTAAAATCATTAGCAAAAGATCTTAATATTCCTGTTATTGCTTTATCTCAACTCAATAGATCTCTTGAACAAAGATCAAATAAAAGACCTATGAATTCAGATCTTCGTGAATCAGGTTCTATAGAACAAGATGCTGATCTAATAATGTTTATTTATAGAGATGAATTATATAATGAAAACAGTGATCTAAAAGGCATTGCAGAAATTATTTTAGGTAAACAACGTAATGGTCCTGTTGGTACTATACAATTAACTTTTAACGGTAAATGGTCTCGTTTTGATAATTATGCGGATACAAATTATGAAACATAATGTGTAAAATAAATATTTATTGTAAATGTTTTTATAAATAAAAATGGTATTTTACTATTTATATTGTGTTTCATTAAAATAACGTTTAATCCACTTGATAAATAATTACTGTTAATATTAAATATATTTTATATATTGATATTAAAATATATAATTATTCATTATTACGCACAATAAGTACAATTTTCCATACAATTTCATAAAATATATATACTAAGATTATATTAAACTACTTTAGCTAATATTTATATATATAAATTAATAATTAACTAATAAGCAATAATGATCATGAGATATTTTTATGGATAATATTAAGGAATCATATCACTTCATATACTTACATATAAAAGATACACTAGCCATTGTTTTTAGTAATTTAATAATATCTTTTAGTGTAATTATATTAAAACAATCTGGTGCCCTTACTGGTAGTACATCAGGAATTGCATTTTTAATTAGTTATGTATCCCCTTTATCTTTTAGTAGTTCTTTTTTTTTAATTAATTTGCCTTTTTATTTATTATCTTTTAACTTAATGGGATTAGAATTTACGTTAAAAACTTTTTTTTCTGTTGGATTAGTTTCAATATTTACTTATATGCATCCACTATTTGTACATTTTTCAGCCATTAATCCTTTTTATGCAATATTATTGAGTAATATAATTGCAAGCATTGGATTTATAATTTTATTTCATCATAAAACTAGTTTTGGTGGTATTAATATTTTATCATTATGGCTTCAAAATCGTTTAGGAATTAATTTTGTTAAATTACAAATGTTTATTGATGCCATTGTCATGTTAATTTCTTTTTTTATTGTTAGTTTACCAATTTTATTAACATCTGTCATCGGATCTACAATTTTAAACTATATAATAATGTTATATTCTAATTCTAAAAACAAAATACTTAAATAGTAGTGTATATTAAAAAATTTGCATAAAAATCATGAATAACAAATTTATTTTATATGTTTGGTACATTTATAATAAACTATATCTATATACTGATAATATTGATAAATATATTAATAATAATTATTGTTATTTGTTTCATTTTAAAAAACATAAAAACTAGTAAAAATTATTATTTCATTTATTTTTTTAAACAAATAAATTATACTTATAACAAAAAAAACAATAAATATTATATTGATAATTTTTTATTTAATTAGTTTACATTTTTTTTTAAAAATGTATATTTAGTATCAACAAATAAAAAATTTTTATTAAAATAAAATTAAGCATTAATTTAAATGTATTTAAGAATATTAAATTTATATTTTATATGTTATTTTTAATTATTAAATGAATAATAATTGAAATGTTCTTTCAATAAAGGTAAATTATTATGGCTAGTAGAGGTATTAATAAAGTTATCCTAATAGGAAATTTAGGTCAAGATCCAGAAGTACGTTATATGCCTAATGGCAATGCCGTCACTAATATCACATTAGCTACATCAGAAAGCTGGCGGGATAAACAAACAGGTGAAACTAAAGAAAATACAGAATGGCATAGAGTTGTTATTTTTGGAAAATTAGCAGAAATAGCCGGTGAATATTTGCGTAAAGGTTCACAAGTGTACATAGAAGGTCAATTACGCACTAGAAAATGGCAAGATAATACTGGTCAAGAACGTTATACTACTGAAATCATTATTAATATAGGTGGTACTATGCAAATGTTAGGTAATCGTCAAAATATTAATAATAATCAAAATCATTGGAATCAATCTCAACAACCAAAAAATAATGATAATATTAAAAATGATAATCAATCGCATTCAGAACATAGTAAGGAGTTAGATAAAAATCAAGAAACATCTATAGATTTTGATGATGATATTCCTTTTTAAGTAATCATTAATTGATAAGCAATCTAATTGATAGTTCATTATTAATTTTTTATTATAAATTTAATAAAATAATAATAGTGTTGAAGATAATTTCTAATGTTAATAATTATGATATTTGATATATAGAGTATATATTCTATTTAATAAGAATCATAGTAGTATCTTATCAATAATTTTGTTTTAATTAGTTCTTCAGTATATGCATTTGAAATAGGTCCTATTTCAGAAAAACAATCTGTAATTTTTAAATTTAATACTAATTTCTCTAATATATTTTACGCAAAATGATTTGTTATTTAATAAAGCAAAAGACCTTATCTATAAGGTATATAAATAAATTATTATTCAATTTTTGGCTCCAGAGTTAAAAACTTACCAAAGTGTAATATAGTAAGATATCAATAGATATGTGTTTAGAATTAAGATCTAATAATGTCTAATTTCATGTAAATAATCATTTATATTTATTTTCTGAATGTTATTCATGATCTTGTTGATGATGTTATTGAATTGCATATCAGATTCTCCTGATACAATATACATATCGAGAAGTTCATGATGATTTAACATTTACAATAATTCTTGTTTTTGATCCAAAATTTAGATCTAAATATACTCGTGTAAACAAATATATTATTTTTTCTAAGGCTAGTACTTATAGAAAAATTTGTAATGAAAGAAATATATTTAGATATTTTAAAAACTTTTTAGTAAATTAATTGAATGGATTTCAATATTTCTTATAAAAATGCTAAAATTAGCATTTATGCATGTCAACACAAAATTAATATGAAATAAAGTTATTTATTGATAAATAACTTTATTTCATATTAATTTGTTAAATTTTTATTATATAAAAAACTTAATAAGTGTAAATTCATGTATATATTATTATGCCCAGAGGCGGAATCGAACCACCGACACGGAGATTTTCAGTCTCCTGCTCTACCGACTGAGCTATCTGGGCTATATAAGTATTATTCATTAAACAATAAAGATGATAAATAGTCAATAATATACATACAAAAATAAATAATACGTTAGCGTATTATATTGATTATATAAATTAAACTTAATAAGAAATTTAATTCATTTTATCTCATAGATTTTAATAGCCATGATGTATAATCGTTATCTGCATTGTGAATAGGAATTGTTAATATTTCTGGTATCTTATAGGGATGATTCTGTTTTATTAAAGTAATTAATTTTTGTTGATGATCTATATTTGATTTTAATAGCATTTGTACTTCTTTGTCTTTTTTTAATTTATTGTCCCATATATAATATGAAATTACTTTTGGTAAAATTGTTACACAAGCAGCTAATTTCGCATTTAATGCTTTTTGTGATATTTGTTGTGCACATATTTTATCTGGTACTGTACATAGTACAATAATTAAATTCATTTTATGATTATCCGTTGGTTATTAATACATATAAAATATTAAAGATAATTAAATCATGATATGAACATATATAATTTATATTATGATATTTAATGAAAAAACAATATTTTAATTTATCCAAATTAATATATAATTGTTAATGATGTAAATCAAAATCTGCAAATATTTTTTTCTAAAAAAATAAATATGATACTGCACACTATATTATAATAATTTAGTTTATTAATTAATATATTGAACTTATTATATTTTAAAGGAGTATTTTGTGGGAAGTTTATTATTAATATTTTTATTAATTGTACCATTGATAGAAATTGTATTGTTTATTAATATTGCTAATATTATTGGAGTAACATATACAATTATATTGGCAATCTTTACTTCATACATTGGCCTATCTATAATTAAACGTCAAAATATAAAAAAAATCTTAATAATAAGACAACAAATAATAAGTTATAAACACTTTCAGTTTAGGATGATACAAAACGTTTATTTATTGGTTATTGGTTTATTATTATTATTACCAGGGTTTTTTACTGATTTATTTGGTTTATTTTTAATAATTCCTCAAGTGCAAAAATTTGTAATATCTAAAATAATGATGCATTTGTTGAAATGGGTTAATATAAATTATTGTTCTTATACAATAGATGGTGAATTTGAAAAAAAAAATGAGAAAAATATTGATTGTTAATAAATATTAAAAATATTGATTTGTAATAAATATTCTTACTTATTAAGTTCTTAGGAAAAAATATATATAAAAAATTAATATTTATTTTATCAGTATAAAAAATTTGTTGTTCTCACCCCTTGAAAGGATCAAATCATGGCCCTATCTATTTCACCATCAAGGCTGTAAGCCATTTAGCCCAATATCAAACCAATAAATATAATAATTGGATTTTTTAAAGGAGAACTATCGAATGAAAATTCGTCCGTTGCACGATCGTGTTATCGTCAAACGTAAAGAACTCGAATCTAAGTCAGCCGGAGGTATTATGTTGACTGGTTCTGCAGCATCCAAATCTACTCGCGGTGAAGTATTAGCTGTTGGTAAAGGACGTATTCTTGAGAATGGTCAAATAAGACCATTAGACGTACAAATTGGTGATACAGTAATCTTCAACGAAAGTTATGGTGCTAAAACAGAAAAAATTGATGATAAAGAAGAAGTTTTAATTCTCACTGAAAGTGACATTTTAGCAATTGTTGAATGTTAAAGCTTAATTTTTATGCATAGTTCACTGAACGAAGCGAATTTTAAAGGATATTTAAAATGGCAGCTAAAGATGTAAAATTCAGTAATGACGCACGTGTAAAAATGCTGCGTGGAGTAAATGTATTAGCTGATGCAGTAAAAGTTACTTTAGGTCCTAAAGGTCGTAATGTGGTTTTAGACAAATCTTTTGGAGCTCCAGCTATTACTAAAGATGGTGTCTCTGTTGCTCGTGAAATAGAATTAGAAGACAAGTTTGAAAATATGGGTGCCCAAATGGTTAAAGAAGTAGCATCAAAAGCTAATGATGCTGCTGGTGATGGTACTACTACTGCTACTGTTTTAGCACAATCCATTGTTAACGAAGGTTTAAAAGCTGTAGCAGCAGGCATGAATCCTATGGATTTAAAGCGTGGTATTGACAGAGCAGTAATTGCTGCAGTAGAAAAGTTAAAAGAATTGTCTGTTCCATGTTCAGATCCTAAGGCAATAGCTCAGGTTGGTACTATTTCTGCTAATTCTGATGAAAGTGTTGGTACTTTAATTGCTCAAGCAATGGAAAAAGTTGGTAAAGAGGGTGTAATTACTGTTGAAGAAGGGAATGGACTGCAAGATGAATTAGATGTAGTTGAGGGAATGCAATTTGATAGAGGATATCTATCTCCTTACTTTATTAATAAAGCAGAAACTGGAGCTGTTGAATTAGAAAATCCATTTGTTTTATTAGCAGATAAGAAGATTTCTAATATTCGTGAAATGTTACCTATATTAGAAGCAGTTGCAAAATCTGGTAAATCACTATTAATTATTGCAGAAGATGTAGAAGGTGAAGCTTTAGCAACTTTAGTAGTTAATACTATGAGAGGTATAGTAAAAGTAGCTGCTGTTAAAGCTCCTGGTTTTGGAGATAGACGTAAAGCTATGCTACAAGATATTGCTATTCTTACTGGTGGTACAGTAATTTCTGAAGAAATAGGTTTAGAACTAGAAAAAGTTACTTTAGCAGATTTAGGTCAAGCTAAACGTGTTGTAATTAATAAAGATACTACTACTATTATTGATGGTATGGGTAAAGAAGAATCAATTCATGGTCGTGTTGTTCAAATTCGTCAACAAATTGAAGAAGCAACTTCTGATTATGATAAAGAGAAATTGCAAGAAAGAGTAGCTAAATTAGCAGGTGGAGTTGCTGTATTGAAAGTCGGTGCTGCAACTGAAGTTGAAATGAAAGAAAAGAAAGCTCGTGTTGAAGATGCTCTACATGCTACCAGAGCTGCAGTAGAAGAAGGAGTTGTATCTGGTGGAGGAGTTGCTTTAGTCAGAGTAGCAGTACAACTTGTTAATTTGACAGGTCAAAATGAAGATCAAAATGTTGGTATTAAAGTTGCATTACGCGCAATGGAAGCTCCATTACGTCAAATAGTTGCTAATGCTGGTGAAGAACCATCTGTTGTTGCAAACAATATAAAAGCTGGTAGTGGTAATTATGGATATAATGCACAAACTGAAAAGTATGGTAATATGATTGACTTTGGAATTTTAGATCCGACAAAAGTAACTCGTTCTGCTCTTCAATATGCCGCATCTGTTGCTGGTTTAATGATTACTACTGAATGTATGGTTACTGATATGCCTAAAAGCAATGCACCTGATTTATCTGCTGGTGGAGCTGCTGGTGGTATGGGTGGTGGCGGTATGGGTGGTATGGGTGGTATGATGTAGTGTAGATACTCTCGTAATCATCTTAAATAAAACTATTAAATATTTTATATTTATTGATCAAATTTGATTAAACAACTCCCTAGGTTAAGGGGGTTGTTTTTTTTGTTTAATAAAAAATAATAATAATGATATAATCCATATTAAGATATTAATAATATTTCATTAGGTATTAATAACTTTTTTAACTAATTTAGCTACCATATACTCAGATAAATTATATGGTAATTAGCGTATTATTAATGTTTTTTTGATAAACATGTTCCTTGCACTCTATCTAATCAATGTAAGTAATAGGTTATTATTTTTATGTCAAATAATACAATAGATTACTACGTAAAGAGATGGTTTTTATGTTGTCATTGATATTATATAATAATACATTTTGATTAAAGTATTAATATATCTAATTTTTTTTACAATTGCATAGCTTAATTTTTTATCTATTTTTTAGTATGATTCATATGTGTTTAACACTAATATTGTTAACTTTATCATCATGTGATAACTGACAAAATGTATTAGTTATACTATAAGACATAACTAATAGGAAATAATTATGAAATGCGTAATATTTTTATGTATTTTATACTGTTATCTATTTTATTAACCACGCTAATGCATAATTTTTCCAATTCGGCCATAATGTAATCAAGTTATTGTACAATTGTGCTTTTAAATAAAGTATATTGTTTAAAAATGTTATATTTTAAATTTATATTTATTTATTAATTTATAGAGAACTTGTAATGCCAAAATATTTTAGTAATAATTTTCGTATCGGAATAAAAATTATTTTTGAAAATGAACCTTATAATATTGAGTCAAGTGAATTTGTTAAACCAGGTAAAGGACAAGCATTTGTACGTGTAAAAATGCGTAGATTATTAACAGGTACTCGTATCGAAAAAACATTTAAATCTAATGATTCCGCTCAAGTTGCCGATGTTATAGATATTAATTTAACATATTTATATACTGACAAAGTATTTTATTATTTTATGCATCCTAAAAATTTTGAACAATTTCAAATTAATAAAAAAGTTGTAGGAGAAACACAGAAATGGATACAAACAAATACAGAATATACTATAACATTGTGGAATAATATTCCAATTTGTGTTCAACCTCCTAATTTCATAGATATAAAGATTATTACTACAGAACCAAGTTTAAAAGGTGATACTATAAATACGGGAAATAAACTAGCAACTTTATCTACTGGAGCAATAGTGAAAGTACCATTATTTATACAGGTTGGAGAATTTATTAAAGTCGATACACGTTCTGGTCAATACGTGTCTAGAATAAAATAATTCATTTAAGTATATTAAACATTTAAATATGTTATATAACATATTTAATTCATACTCATTGATTAGTACGTGAATATATTATTACTTACTAAATATCTATACAAAATTACATTAATGTAAAAAAAAAGATAATGCAATAAAATACAAAATAAAATAGTAACCTAGTTCTTCTATTAAATATTTACATAAAAGAGATACATTCTTATCATAAATATAATATTTGTTAAAAATAGAAATATATTAGAAGTAGAAATACCCAGCTATGAATAAATTTTCTACTACTGATATTCATATTATACCATTTTAATAATATTTTTTCTTGGATATGAAATTATAGATTCAAGTAATTTATGATTATCTGTATATTCTGCATATTATATGAAAAGCTAAATATAGCAGATTTATCTATTAAATAGCATATAGTTTTAGAAATCAAAAAGATCTATGTTATCACAACCCAAAATTTATTATGTTAGATGTTAAAATATATTTTGGTAATTATGAATTATGTTTTATTTATAATTATCCAATGAAATTAGTCAATCAATATAATCTATGTGCAATAATGAAGAATATTTTATATTTAAATATTTTAGCAAAATTATAAAAGTATATAATTAATATTAATTAAATATTTGTAATGTGTAATAATTAATTAATATTATTACAAATAAAACTAAACAGCGGATTAAATAGCTTTTATATAATGTCCGCTGTTTTGTTATTTTTAATTTATTACTAAAGTAAAATAAAAAGTCTATCTGTACCACGCATTATATTTAATGCTAATATTAATGGTTTATTTTCAAATATTTTACGTAATTCTTGAATTGTATTAATTCTAGTAGTATTTAAACCTATAATAATATCTCCTTTTTTCAGTCCTATTAATTCAGCAGGACTTTTATGTTCTACAGTTTTAACTTTAATGCCATTACTACCTGATATTGATGTGATATCACAAATAACAGCACCTGTTAATGAATGAAAAATATATTTTCCATTTAGATTATGTTCATTTGCTTTTGGAAACACAAGGTTAATGACTAGTTTTTTTGTACCACGTAATAAAGATATTTTTAAATTTTGTCCTGGCAGCGCCATTTCGGTTGTAATACGAAGTTGATCGAAATTCCATATTAGTTTATCATTAATAGCTGTTATGATATCACCAGCTTTTATTCCTGCTTTGTAAGCTGGTGAATTTGGCATCACTTCTATAATAAAAGCTCCATGTTTTATGTGAGTATTAAAAGTTTGTGACATGAGATTATTCATCTCAATGCTTTTTATACCTAATTTAGTGCGTTTAATTTCACCATACTTAATTAATTGATTTGCAACACCAATAGCCATATTACTTGGAATTGCAAAACCAATTCCTATATTACCACCACTTGATGCTAAAATTGCTGTATTAATTCCAATAAGCTCTCCATGTAAATTTACTAATGCTCCACCAGAATTACCTTTATTAATAGCAGCATCAGTTTGGATAAAATTTTCTAATCCTTCAATATGCAATCCACTACGACCTAATGCAGAAATAATACCAGAAGTAGCTGTTTCTCCTAATCCAAAAGGATTCCCTATAGCAACAGCAAAATCACCTATTTTTAATTTATCTGAATTTGCTACATTCATTTGTGTTAATTGTTTTGTTGTATTTATTTTAATTAAAGCTATATCAGTTTGTTCATCAAACCCTATTAATTGAGCAATATGTTCACTATTATCATTAAGACGAACATTAATTTTGTTAGCTCCATTAATTACATGATTATTTGTTAATATATATCCTTTATGAGCATCAATAATAACTCCTGAGCCTAATCCTGTAAATGGTGGCTGAACTTGATTAGTAATATATCTTTTTTCAATTAATAGATTATTTTTTTTTTTGAATGGATCTAGCATTAAATTTGGTGTTTTAATTGGTATTTCTCTACCTTCAATATATATACTAACTACTGCAGGCAACACTTTTTCTAAAGTTGGTGCTAAACTGTTGCAATGATGTTTTGAAAAATGTGATACCATAGCCATTGCATTTAAACTAGGAACAAAATTTATTGAAATAATGCAAATTAATATATTAAATAATCTTGATTGTCTTTTCATTTGTAGATCTCTCTATAGATAAATTATTTAACAATGTAAGAATGTTTTATTAATTTTTTCAAGATTATAGTTTATGAATTAAATATTATATAATCATGTTAATTACTTAATATTGATTATTATATTTTCTGCTTAATAAAGAAGAAGCATTATCTGAATAATCAAGTGGAGCTTGTACTGATAATGGTTCATTAGTATTTTGTTCAAAATTTTGATAGTAATAATTATCTTTCAATATATTCTCAGATCTTTTAGATATATGTTGATGAAGATTACGATAGTTATATACCATTTTATCTAGCAAATTAATACTTTGTGATAAATATTCTTGTATTTCTTTTTGATAATTTAATAATTCTGTTTTAGTTTTTTCTAGTTCTAATCGTAAATGTTGTTGTTTACGTATATTTTTGCTAAGATAGCGAGTTGAAGATATACCAAGAATAAAACCTATAGTTAAACCAATGAGTCCATATAACCAAGCCATAATAAGTACTCCAAATTAATTTTAATTTTATTAATATCATAAATATATTTATATACTTATTATATTGATTTATAACTGATATTTAAGAATACAATTATTAATTGCATAATAAATTATTTTATAATTAATTGTTATACATTTAAATATTTTCATATATATATCAATAAGCATGCAAAAATCACCATTAATCATACAATATAAAAAAAATATCTTACAAGGTAATGTCAAAACTAATGATATACAATATCAAACAATTTTGAAATTAGATTGTTTGAGAACAAAATTATTATTAAATAAAAAAACATATTTATATTATAAAATACATTTAAGGTTATTGAATTTTATAAAAAAAACTAGTTTATCATTATATGGTATTTATATATGGGGTAATCCAGGTTGTGGTAAAACTTGGTTAATGAAATTGTTTTTCGATTCCATACCAGGAAATAGAAAATTATACTTCCAATATTATCATTTTATGACATATCTTCATAATGAATTGATTAAAATACAAGGACAATATGATCCGTTATTAACAATTATTCAGAAAATTAAAACTGAAACAGATATCTTATGTTTAGATGAATTCTCTGTACCAGATGTAAGTGATGCTAGAATTATAGGCCCTGTAATAATAAAGCTTTTTGAAAGTGGTATTATGTTGGTTATTACTTCTAATATAGAACCTAATAAGCTATATCATAACGGTTTGCAGAATACTAATTTTTCAATTACAATTCAAAAAATTCAAAAATGTTGCGAAATTGTATATATGAATTCTATAGTTGATTATCGACTTTATCAATTAGATTATATATCTTTGTGGAAATATCCAATAAATGATAAAAATAATATCTATATGGATAATATATTTAATTATTTTTCAGGAAGTTCAATAAAAAATATATCTTATATTAAAATTAATCATCGTTATATAGAATTACTTGGCAATAAAAATAAAATATTAGCAGTTAATTTTAATGAAATTTGTGGTGAAGAACGCAATCAAGAAGATTACATGGAATTATCAAATTATTTTTATGCTATATTATTATATAACGTTCCAATTATGAGATCGAATATTGATGACAAAGCAAAACGTTTTCTGTTATTAATTGATGAATTATATAATAAAAATATTATATTAATAGTTTCTGCAGAAATTAATTTATCTTTAATTTATCAAGGTACGAATCTTAAATTTGAATATCAAAGATGTTTGTCACGTTTAAACGAAATGCAAAGTAAAAAATATTTAAATCAATCATTGTTGTTTAAAAAAAATCCAATTTTTTCTAAAATACAATTGGATTTTTAGAGTTTATTTATTTATAATTAACAATAGAATTTTGATATTAATTTTTAATCATATGAAATTTAAATTTCCATTATTCTATTACTATTAATAGTATATTTTCAGGTAATTTTTAAATGAAAAGTTTCGTAGCTAAAAAAGAAAATATTCAACATGTACAATACTTTATTAATGCAGATGGTAAAATTTTAGGTCGTTTAGCAACCGAATTAGCACGTCGTTTAAGAGGTAAACATAAAGTTGAATATACCCCTCATGTTGATACTGGAGATCATATTATAGTTTTAAATGCCGAAAAAATTTTAGTAACTGGAAATAAACGCATTAATAAATTTTATTATAAACATACTGGATATATTGGTGGTATAAAAAAAACTAAATTTAAAAACATTATGTCCAATTACCCTGAACGTATACTTGAAATGGCAGTTAAAGGTATGCTACCAAAAGGTTCATTAGGACGATCTATGTATCGTAAACTAAAAGTGTACGCAGGTAATAATTATAAATATGCGGGGCAAAAACCGCAATTCCTTGACATTTAACTGAGAAAAAAAAATGGCTGAAAGTCAGCATTATAGTTATTATGGAACTGGTCGTCGTAAAAGCGCATCAGCACGGGTTTTTATTAAACCAGGAAAAGGTAATATATTAATTAATAAACGTTCTCTAGAAAATTATTTTAGTCGTCAGACGTCACAAATGATTGCATTCCAACCTCTTGAGTTACTTCACATGAATAATACATTAGATATTTACATAACTGTAAAAGGCGGTGGAATATCTGGTCAAGCAGGTGCTATTCGTCATGGTATTTCTAGAGCTTTATTGCAATACGATGAAATGTTACGACCTAAACTTCGCATGGCTGGTTTTATTACTCGTGATGCACGTCATGTTGAACGTAAAAAAGTAGGATTGCGTAAAGCACGTCGTCGTCCGCAATTTTCTAAACGTTAACTTTTTGATAAGGTAAATTGTACTATAATTTTAGAAAAAATCCTTATGTAGATTTTTTCTAAACGATTATTTGTTGTTAATATATTTTATAAATTTAATTAAATTATCTTAAATTTGGTTATAAAAACAGTATTTCACAATATGTAATATAATATATATAAAAAATAATCTTCTATTATGGATAAATTAAATATTAATTCCTTAAAACCTTATTTATTAAATGCTTTTTATAATTGGTTAATAGATAACCAGTTAACTCCACATTTATTAGTAAATATTAATACTAATAATGCTATTATAGTACCATTAGAATATTCTCGTGATGGTCAAATAATATTAAATATTTCTCCTAGTTCAGTAAGTGATTTCATTTTAAATAATGATTTTGTTTCTTTTAAAGCCCGTTTTGGTAATAAATTACATAATATTTACATTCCTGTAGCATCTGTTATAGCAATTTATGCTAGAGAAAATGGCATAGGAACTAAATTTGAAAATGATTCTAATTATGCATTAGTCTCTACTAAAAAAAATAACAAATTATCTTTAATTAGTAATAATAATTTTAATTTTAATAAAACTTCTAATCAAGAACATTCTCATAAAAAAACTCCAACATTTATTTTTGTAAAAAAATAAATTTGTGTATTACAACAATATTTAAATTATCAAATATCAAATAACTGATATTTGATAATTATCTGTGGTTATTTTATAGATTTGAATGAAGATTTAGTGAAATAACATAAATTAATTTATGTTATAAGTTGTTTAATAAATATCATTTTTCAGCCACAATATTTTTGTATTCAAACATCTAAAATTTAATGTATTTTATTTATAATTAAAAATTTCAGTATAAATTTTTATATACTGAAACAAATATTTCAATATGATGAAATTTCAATAAAAAATAATAATAAAGTTATTATCAAATTATTTAAAAAATAAGCAAACATAAATGATTTATAATCAATCTATATATATACTATTAATTGTTATAGCAATAATATATAGATAGTTATTGTTATATTTATATATAATCTTTTTAAAACAGAAAAATTACTATTAATGCAAATACAAAATATTTTTTCAATGTAACTAATTTACTTAAATTAAATTTAATTATTACAATAATTATAAATATAAAAAATGTAATTTTATTTATTTAATAGTAAGAACATGTACTATTAACATATCTACAAAAATATGAAAAACTATGGTTCAATATTGTACCTTTAATTAACTAACCAATTATTTGGTTAAAAAATATTACAAAATTTTTAATATTCATTAACCTAGCATTTATTATTTAAAAAAACTTACTGGCATAATTTATTTATATGAATAGCATAAATATTTTAAATAATAAATTTTTCTCCTAAATATACCTTTTTAACTTGATCATTTCTAATAACATCATTAGGATTACCTTGAGCAATTATTTTACCATGATTCAATATGTAAGTATTTTCACACACTGATAGTGTGTCACGAACATTATGATCAGTAATTAAAATTCCTAAACCCTTATTAGATAAATATTTAATAATTTTTTTGATATCTATAACAGAAATTGGATCAATACCTGCAAATGGTTCATCCATAAGAATAAATTTAGGATTAGCTGCTAATGTACGAGCAATTTCTACACGTCGTCTCTCTCCACCAGATAAATTTTGACCAATAATATTATGTAAATGATCAATTTTAAATTCATTCATTAACTTATCGACATGATTACGACATTGGCTTTTTGTTAAATCATTTCTAATTTGTAATACAGCCATTATATTATCATATACACTTAAACGACGAAATATTGATGCTTCCTGTGGCAGATATCCAATCCCTTTACGTGCACGAGCATATATTGGCAAAATACTTATATCTTCATTATCAATTAAAATACTTCCTTTATCAGGTGACACTATACCTATTAACATATAAAACATAGTTGTTTTACCTGCTCCATTTGGACCCAGTAATCCAGCTATCTCACCAGAAGTAATTATTAGATTTACGTTATCTACTACTCGACGAGTGTTATATACTTTTATTAAATTTTGTGCTATTAATTTAGTCATAAATATTTAGTAAATTTTTTACAATCAACATTAAATATGAGAGGGATATAACTTAGTAATCACTTTATTGGTTTTATTGTTACAATGTGCTTGAATTTTATGTTTTTTTAAATAATAAGTAATACATTCACTATGTATTGTTTTATTATTTCCAGAAATAAATGCATTACCAGTTAATTTAATAATTTGTTTCTGTAATTCATAGTATAGTTTTAATGCATATCCTTTGATTATATGACCATTATTTTGTACTTGATAAAATTTTATTGGATGACCGTAAGCTTGAACAATAATATTTTTATTATTTTTACTAAATCTCATAACTATCACTTTATTTGCAAATATTTTTATAGTTTTTTGACTAAGGATTACATGATCATTAAATATAGCTATATTTTTTTTTAAATCAACAAATTGATTATCTGAATTAATATTTAATATTTGTTTAAAATTATTACTTAATGATAATGCTAAAGAACTGTGCATAATAAATATACTAAACAATATTAAATTAATTTTTTTTCTCTGGTATATTAATTGCATAATATGTTTTAACTTTACCTTTAAATGTGATAATGTTTTTTTGTAAATTACCTGTAAAACAATTACTGATAGAATAAAAATTTTTGCCATATAAAACAACTTTATCTTTAGATGTTATATCTTGATTGACAAAATTGATTATAACACTATTCGTTTTAATTTTTTCAATAAAAGCAGATTTAATTAATGAATGATACTGAATGTTACCATAAAGATAAAGAATATGCTCTTTAGTAAGTTTTGCTTTATTTGCATATATTATCCAAATTGGATTCTTATCAATAAATGTAATTAAAACAGGTTTATACAACCAACTTAGTTTGTTAGTTGAAAAATGAATAGTTTTTTTTGAAAGAATTTGATACTTTAAATTACCTTGGATATCATAAATATAATTATTTGAATGAAAAGTAGTAAAATTAGGTATTTTATTATCAGTGAATAATTCATAAACATCATTATCTTTAATTAAATTTAATTTAATTAAATAATATATAATTACACATATAATAAATATTAAAAAATATTTTTTTTTAAATTTAATAAAATTATTAATCATAATTAAATTTATTTTGCGCTATTAAAATAATATCACATAGTTCTCTAACAGCACCATATCCTCCTGATATATAAGTAATATAATGCGAATTAGATAATAATAATGGATGAGCGTTTGGTACAGTAACACTTAATCCTACTTTATTCATAACTGGCAAATCTATAAGATCATCACCTATATAAGATACTTGATTATTACAAAGAGATAATTTATTTAGCAAATTATAATATGCTAAAAGTTTATTTGATTGTCCTTGATAAAGATGATTAATTCCAAGTATATTACATCGATTTTCTACTGATCTGGCAGTTCTTCCGGTGATGACAGCTACTTCTAAATTTGCTTTTAAAAGACTACGAATACCGTATCCATCTCTCACATGAAATGCTTTTAGTTCTTCTCCATTATTTCCAATATAAATGATACCATCTGACATGACACCATCTACATCACAAATTAATAATTTAATTTTATTAGCAATTGTTATAATATGTTTACTGACTGGACCATAACAAGTTTCAATAAAGTTATTTTCTGAAAGCATTTGAATTCCTATTTATATAACTCCAGCACGTACTATATCATGTATATGCACTACACCTACTAATAAAGATTTATTTTCAGAAACAAGTAAGGAAGTCACACTGTTAATTTGCATTAACTGAAGAGCATCAACAGCTAATACATTAGGATTAACTTTAATTCCAGTATGAGTCATAACATCTAAAATCGATAGATGTTTTAAATTAACTCCTGTATTTAACACTCTTCGCAAATCACCATCTGTAAAAATACCTTGAATATTCATTAAATCATCTACAATGACAACTAAACCAAGATTTTTATTTGTAATTTCTATTAATGCATCATATAGCGATGCATTATTTTTTATATATGGTATTTTACAACCAGTATGCATAATATCACTAACATGAATTAAAAGCTTTCTACCGATCACTCCTCCAGGATGAGAAAGTGCAAAATCTTTTATAGTAAATCCTCGTGCTTCCAATAAGGAAATTGCTAATGCATCACCCATGACTAATGTAGCAGTAGTGCTCGATGTTGGAGCTAATCCCAATGGGCAAGCTTCTTGTGGTACTTTAATACACAAATGCACATCTGCAATTTTACTCATAGAACTATAAACTCTACTAGTCATACATATTACTTTAATATTTTTACGTTTAATAATTGGAATTAAAGTTAATATTTCATTAGATTCACCACTATTAGATATAGCTATAACAATATCATCATAACTAATCATACCTAAATCACCATGATTAGCTTCACCAGGATGAACAAAAAAAGATGGGGTTCCAGTACTTGCAAAAGTGGATGCAATTTTTTTCCCAATATGTCCTGATTTTCCTATACCCATAAGTATTACTTTACCTTTGCAATAATAAATCATATTACATACATTAGTAAATTCCTTATTAACATATTGGCTAACATGTTTTAATCCTGCTTGTTCAATATGAAATACTTTTTTTCCTACTTCTTCAAAATTAAAATTTATAGTTAATTGTTTATTTAACATATTTCATATCTCATATTATTATCATTTAATCTAATTGTTTAATATTTTATTTATCAATTTATAAATCTACATAATAAAAATAATATAAAACAGTTAAACTATTTTATAAAATATTAATACTAATTAATAGTATATTTGATACTATATGTAATATGCAATTTTAGTAGCTATAATATTAAATATATATTAATGATATATATCAATATATGTTTAATGTTTTTTTTAAATGATGACAAATTATTCTTAAATAAATTAATGTTTATTAATATAATTAATTTAAATTATAAAAAAATCATATTATAAATTATAATAGATATTAAATGTATGTATATAATATTCTAAATTTATTAAAATTAATAAATTTGTATATCTTAAGTGAATAAATAATGGATAATAATAAAATTAAACAATTATTAAATGATGAATTAAAATTACAACATTTATATGTAAAAAGTAATAATAAGTATATTC
Organism: Pantoea sp. Brub; assembly: GCA_016642085.1. Lineage (GTDB taxonomy): Bacteria > Pseudomonadota > Gammaproteobacteria > Enterobacterales > Enterobacteriaceae > Pantoea_C. The sequence continues at coordinate 28,170 of VOQV01000009.1, forward strand.
AAATAATTGCTGTAGGCGATATTTTTAATGGATTAAGTCATGTTAATAAACAAAAAATTATCTATGCTCCATTAATGAAATATATAGCTAATAATACAATTCATGCTATTTCTATACAAACATATACTAATAATGAATGGGTAAATATAAATAATAAATAATTTATTTAATTAATATAATTTAATTAAATAAACTGATTTTGGCATTATAATTTTATGGATAAATTTCTTATAAATGGACCTACATCTTTACATGGTGAAATAATTATATCTGGTGCAAAAAATGCAGCATTACCTATTCTTTTTGCAACTTTACTGACTGAAGAACCTGTTGAAATCCAAAATATTCCAAATTTACGTGATATTAATACTACCATTAAACTACTAACTTATTTAGGTGCAAAAATTGAATGCAAAAATTCTACTTATATAGATACTAGTAAAGTTAATTCTTGTAAAGTAATGTATGATTTAGCAAAATCTATGAGAGCTTCAATATGGGCTTTAGGTCCATTATTAGCAAGATTTGGTCATGGTGCAATTTTATTACCAGGTGGTTGTGCTATTGGTGCTCGTCCAGTTGATCTCCATATTTTAGGTCTTAAATGCTTAGGAGCTAAAATAACAATAGACAAAGGTTATCTTAACGCTAGTATAAATGGACGCCTAAAAGGTGCCACTATAGTAATGACAAAAATTAGTGTTGGTGCTACTGTGACTGTTATGATTGCAGCAACATTAGCGATAGGTATTACTGTTATCAAAAATGCTGCACGAGAACCAGAAATTGTAGATACTGCAAATTTTCTTAATATGTTAGGGGCAAAAATTATAGGTGCAGGTAATAATGAAATTATTATTAAGGGAGTTAAACGCCTTAGAGGAGGAGTATATCGTATTTTACCAGACCGAATTGAAACTGGTACTTTTCTAGTAGCAGCAGCAGTTTCTGGTGGTAGTATTTTATGTCGAAATACTTTACCTCAAATATTAAGTTCTGTACTTTTAAAATTAACTCATGTAGGAGCTACAATAAAAACTGGCAAAGATTGGATTAGTCTTGAAATGTTTGGTAAACGTCCAAAAGCAATTGACATACGTACAGCACCTTACCCTGGATTTCCAACTGATATGCAATCACAATTTACCATTTTAAATTTAATAGCTAACGGTACTAGTGTAATTACAGAAACAATATTTGAAAACAGATTTATGCATATTCCTGAACTTATACGTATGGGTGCAAATCTTACAATCAGGAACAATAAAACTATTTGTCAAGGAGTTAAAACATTATCAGGAGCTAAAGTAATGGCAACTGATTTGAGAGCATCAGCTAGTTTAGTAATAGCTGGTTGTATAGCACAAGGAACTACTTTAATAGAACACATTGATCATATTGATCGGGGTTATGAACATATAGAAAACAAATTAAAAACTATAGGAGCTAAAATTAAAAGGATATCAAATTAAAACATTGTTATTTGGTGTAATAACAATAATAAATAATTTATATATTTTAAATATATTGTAAGTTAGCATTCAGTGCGAGGTATTAAAATATTAACGAGTGATTGTAATGCGGAACACCATAAACTTTCTGGTAGTATATCTAAAGCTAAAATAGCCTTGTCAGCTATTTTAGCAGCTTTATTACGTGCCCATTCTAATGATCCATACTCGTACATCATTTCTAATACGAAGTCTATTGAAATATTTTTGTTCTGTTTGAATGCTTGCATAAGCATGTTTTTTTGTTTTTTAGAACTATTTTTAATTGCATGTATTAAAGGTAAAGTTATTTTTTTTTCTTTAAGATCATTACCTATTTCTTTTATTGAATTGCTGCTATTATTATAATCTAATATATCATTAATAATTTGAAAAGACATGCCTAAATAATATCCATATTTTTTTAATGCCTTTTCATAGATTAATCCAGTTTCAGTCAGCATAGTAGAAATACAAGCTGAAATTTCAAATAGTCGAGCAGTTTTACGATCAATTACATGCATATAATATTTTTCAGAATAATTTAGATTATTACAATTAATTAATTGTGAAACTTCTCCTTCAATAATGTTATGTAACACATTAGCAATAATTTTAGAAATTTTTTTAGACCCTATTTTATTCATCATTTGAAAAGCACGTGCATACATAAAATCACCTATTAAGATACTTGCTGAATTTCCAAATAAAGCATTCGCACTTTTTTTTCCACGACGCGTATTAGAATTATCTATTATGTCGTCATGTAATAATGTAGCATTATGAATAATTTCTATTAATGCTGCACTTAATATATGTAAATTACCACTATAACCTATTGCCTTAGCAGAAAGTAAAACAATAATAGGACGAATATTTTTGCCTCCATTAATAATGTGATGTGTGACATCTTGAATAAGAGATACATTTGAATGTAAATTTTCTAAAATTATTTTATTGATTGCATTAATATCTACAGCAAGTAGTTTATTAATTTGTTCTATTTTCATATATTTTTCAATTTTTAAAATATTGTTGTTATAACAAAAATTATTTTAAAACAAACAATTTTTATCATTGTTTAATAAATTTAATTTTAATAATATGTTTTTCTTTAATTTAAAATGAAATATAATAATATTATTACTTTAAATAATATTCTAAAATCAAATTTATTTTTTTTAATTGTTAATTCAGTTGTAAAAAATTGAACAAATAAATTTAGGAGTAAATTTTATATGTATGCTGTTTTTCAAAGTGGTGGTAAACAACATAAAGTAACTGAAGGCCAAACTATTCGTTTAGAAAAAATACGTGCTGATATTGGTAAGTGTATTGAATTACATCAAATTTTAATGATCGTCAATAAAGATCAAATAAATATTGGTACACCTTTTATTACAGGTAGTTTAATTAAAGCTGAAGTAATATCTCATATTCGTGGCAAAAAAATTACAATTATTAAATTTCGTAGACGTAAACATTACCGTAAACAACAAGGACATCGTCAGTACTTTACTAATGTAAAAATATTAAATATTGTTAATTTAAATGGAGTGACAAATGGCTCATAAAAAAGCTGGAGGTTCAAGTAGAAACGGACGGGATTCTCATTCAAAACGTCTAGGAATAAAACGTTTTGGAGGTGAGTTGGTATCAGCTGGTAGTATTATTGTTCGACAACGTGGCACTAAATTTCATGCTGGAAATAATGTAGGATGTGGAAGAGATCATACTTTATTTGCTACTATAGAAGGAAAAGTTAAATTTGAAATAAAGGGATCAAAAAATCGCAGATATGTTAGTATTATTAACAAATAGATTTTTATTTAATTATTTAAAATATTAAAAATATAAACATGCAATGGAGAAGGCATGAAATTTCTTGATGAAGTAACCATTTCAGTTATTGCAGGTAATGGAGGGAATGGTTGTGTTAGTTTTCATAGAGATAAATTTATTCCAAGAGGTGGTCCAGATGGAGGAAATGGCGGTGATGGTGGAAGCATTTATTTTTTAGCTGATATAAATTTAAATACTTTAATTGATTTTTCTTTTAATAAAAACATTATTGCTAAAAATGGCAATAATGGGAAAAATAATAATTGCACAGGAAAAAATGGTAAAGATGTTATTATTAAAGTGCCTTTAGGCACTCGTATTATTGATGCTACTAATAGTGAAATATTAGGTGATATGATTATCAATAAACAAAAAATAATGGTAGCTAAAGGTGGACTACATGGCTTAGGTAATATAAATTTTAAATCTTCTACAAATAGAACTCCATATCAGCATACTAAAGGTGCTAAAGGAGAAGAAAGATATTTAAAATTAGAATTAATGCTATTAGCAGATATAGGAATGTTAGGTTTACCAAATGCTGGTAAATCAACTTTTGTTAGATCTATATCGGCAGCTAAGCCAAAAGTAGCTAATTATCCTTTTACTACATTATATCCTACTCTTGGAGTATATAATAAGAATCATAAAAGCTTTGTTATAGCAGATATACCAGGTATTATTAAAGGTGCTTCTGAAGGAATTGGTTTAGGTATTCATTTTTTAAAACATTTAGAACGCTGTAAATTGTTAATCCATCTTGTAGATATTTCAGTCTATAACCAAATTGATTTAATTAACAATGTATTTATTGTTATTAATGAATTAAAAAAATATAGCAATACTTTATTTAAAAAACCACGTTGGCTAATTTTTAATAAAATAGATTTATTAAATACACAAGAAATAGATTCAACAGTTCAATTAATTAAACAATCTATTTCGTCAAATGATAAATATTATTTAATTTCTGCAATTAATAAAGAAGGACTAAATGAATTATGTAATGATTTAATAAAATTTCTTCAATGATAAAGTAGAATTAATTATAAATTTTTAACAGCTAACAAATTTTATAATATAAAAAACAATCATGTATTAAAATAACAAATATTATTAAATCATTATTAGTTAAAATTTATTTAATATTTTTAAACATATTATATGTTAATAAGATGATTGTATTAGACAATAACATTACATTATGTGCTATAAAAATAGCATTTCATTATCTGAATAATAATTATATAAATGTTTTATAAAAAAGTAAAATATTTAAATTATATTTAATATATTTAGATATTTTATAAATACAAACAATAAATTTCTTAACCGTGCTTAGCATATATTAAAAAAATAATGTTTATGATAAATACAGATTATATTATATACTATAATTTAATTCTTAAATTTTGTAAGATGTTTGAATATTTTATTTAATTAATATATTAATTAAATAAAATTATAATATTAAACTTAAAAATATAATAATATTTTTTTATAATTTAATTACATTATTTAATTAGGAGAATATTAATAAAGGAGAAAAAATAAATGAATCACTTTCCCATGACATTAAAGGGTGTTGAAATTTTAAGAAAAGAACTAAACGAATTAAAAACTATTAAACGTCCTCGTATTATTGCATCTATAGCTGCAGCACGAGAATTTGGAGATTTAAAGGAAAATGCTGAATATCATGCGGCACGTGAAGAACAAATTTTTTGTGAAGGACGTATTAAAGAAATTCAAAATAAATTATCTAATGCTCAAATAATTGATATTACTCAAATACCAAAAACTGGAAAAGCTATTTTTGGTTCTACTGTAAGTATATTAAACATTCATACAAAGGAGAAGTTTACTTATTGTATTGTAGGTGATGATGAATCTGATTTTAAAAAAAACTTAATTTCTATAAATTCACCAATTGCTCGTGGTTTAATAGGAAAAAAGTATAATGACATTGCTATAATTAATACTCCTGGTGGTCATGTAAAATACAAAATATTAAAAGTAGAATATCTTTAAACAAAGATTGAAATATATACATATATAATTAACTGATCATATTAATATAGCCAAATGGGGTTGTATCTATCAATAGCCCAGCCCCATAGCCGATATTATATTAATAATATATGAACATATCATATTATTTTGCATGATATATAAATTATTTGTTAGCTATATAATAAATATCATTTTATTTTTTACTTATACAGGGATTGAAATTAAACAAATTTATCGCCATTTCGAATAATATATTAAAAATAATATTTACTAATATATAATATACCATGTAGAAGATATGGTATTTATATATCTATCATAATGAAACTTATATCTTTATTTCTGTTTTTTTATAAAAATCAATGTAAAATGTTTTAAGCTTTTAAAAGCATATGCTATTTAATATGATTATTATATTAAATAATGCCTCAATTAATTTTTTTGAGCAAGAAAATTGAATTTTGTATATAAAAGACATAATATAATTTATATTTTTATTGAATAAAGAAGTTTTTAATTGATATTATGAATTATCTTATTATTTAATAATAAAATGTTTAATATGATAAAATATAAAACAATATTAACTGACTGTTGAAATTTTTAAACTGAAGTTTATTTCTTTAATCATTTAATTTAAATATATTATGTATTGTGGCTGTTGGGTGAATGAAAAATTTAATTACAAAAAAATAATCTATAATACCCTTAGCTATCTGTTAACATTGTTGTAATATGAGGTTAATCCTTTGAGCGATATGGCGAAAAACCTAATTCTTTGGTTAGTCATAGCAATAGTTTTAATATCTATATTCCAAGGATTTGGTCCCGGTGAATCAACTAGTAATAAAGTTGATTATACTACTTTTTTATCACAAGTAAACCAAGATAGAGTTAGTGAAGCTCGTATTAATGGACGAGAAATTACTTTTGTGAGAAAAGATAATAGTAAGTATATTACTTATGTTCCGATTAATGATCCTAAATTGCTTGATATTTTATTAACTAAAAACGTTAAGGTAATTGGTAATCCACCAGAAGAACCTAGTCTATTAACTTCAATACTTATTTCTTGGTTTCCAATGATTTTATTAATTGGAGTTTGGATTTTTTTTATGCGTCAAATACAGAGCGGTGGTAGAGGTGCAATGTCTTTTGGTAAAAGCAAAGCTCGTATGTTAAGTGAAGATCAAGTGAAAACTACTTTTAATGATGTTGCTGGTTGTGATGAAGCTAAAGAAGAAGTTAGTGAGTTAGTTGAATATTTACGTGAACCAGATCGTTTCCAAAAGCTAGGAGGTAAAATACCAAAAGGAGTACTAATGGTAGGTCCACCAGGAACTGGTAAAACTTTATTAGCAAAAGCGATTGCTGGAGAGGCAAAAGTACCATTTTTTACTATTTCAGGTTCAGATTTTGTTGAAATGTTTGTCGGTGTTGGGGCATCTCGAGTTAGAGATATGTTTGAACAAGCAAAAAAAACAGCTCCTTGTATTATTTTTATTGATGAAATAGATGCTGTAGGACGTCAACGTGGGGCTGGTTTAGGTGGAGGTCATGATGAACGTGAACAAACATTGAATCAAATGTTAGTTGAAATGGACGGATTTGAAGGAAACGAAGGAATTATAGTTATCGCGGCTACAAATCGTCCCGATGTCTTAGATCCTGCTTTATTACGTCCAGGTCGATTTGATCGTCAAGTCATTGTTGGGTTACCAGATGTTCGTGGTCGTGAACAAATTTTAAAAATCCATATGAAAAAAGTTCCTTTATCAAAGGACACCAAACCAACTATAATTGCACGTGGAACACCAGGTTTTTCTGGAGCAGATCTAGCTAATCTTGTTAATGAAGCAGCATTATTTGCTGCAAGATTTAATAAAAAAGTTGTTTCAATGATTGAATTCGAAAGAGCAAAAGATAAAATTTTAATGGGTGCAGAACGTCGTTCTTTAGTCATGACTGAATCTCAAAAAGAATCTACTGCATATCATGAAGCAGGTCATGCTATTATTGGTCGTTTGGTACCTAATCATGATCCAGTACATAAAGTAACTATTATTCCGAGAGGTAGGGCTTTAGGTGTAACTTTTTTCCTTCCTGAAAAAGATGAAATTAGTATAAGTCGTCAAAAATTAGAAAGTCAAATTTCTACTCTTTATGGAGGACGTTTAGCAGAAGAAGTTATATATGGCATAGAGCATGTTTCGACAGGTGCATCAAATGATATTAAAGTTGCAACTAATTTAGCTAGAAATATGGTAACTCAATGGGGATTTTCTGAAAAATTAGGTCCATTATTATATACTGAAGAAGAAGGAGAAATATTTTTAGGACGGTCAGTGGCTAAAGCTAAACATATGTCTGATGAAACAGCTAGAATTATTGATCAAGAAGTAAAAAATTTAATAGATAGGAATTATCAACGAGCTCGCATAATTCTTAATGAAAATATTGATATACTTCATGAAATGAAAGAAGCATTAATGAAATATGAAACTATTGATGTTAATCAAATAGATGATCTTATGTCACGTCGTAAAGTCCGTTTACCAGAAAGTTGGGATAATGATAATAATACTAAAAAAGTAACAAATGAAACAGATATTTTAATAGGTAAATCTTAAATATTACAAAATAAAATATTAATATTATTTAGTAAATCCAATATTTATTAATAATATTTTTGTAATATAGATAGTATATCTTAAATTAAGATTTAATAATGGATTTTATATGAAGCTTTTTGCTCGTGATTCTTATCTTGATTTATCAACTACTCCTAAAATCATGGGTATTTTAAATGTTACTCCTGATTCTTTTTCAGATGGAGGCAAATACTATTTATTAGATAGTGCATTAAAACATGTTAATAATATGATTAAATTAGGAGCTGATATTATTGATATAGGTGGTGAATCAACTAAGCCAGGAGCTAATAATGTTTGTACTGAAGAAGAATTGGAACGTGTTATTCCTATTATAGAAGCTGTTGCAAAACGTTTCAATATTTGGATTTCTGTAAATACTTCAAAAACTAAAGTAATGCATGAATCTATAAAAGCAGGAGTGCATATAATTAATGATATTCGTGCTTTATCTTATCCAGGAGCCATTGAAATAGCGGCTGATAGTAAATTACCTGTTTGTTTAATGCATATGCAAGGTAAACCAATTAATATGCAAATACAACCTAGATACAATAATATAATTACTGAAATTAACGATTATTTTATTAAGCAAATTAATCGATATCAATCTGCAGGAATAAGCTTGAATAATATTATCCTTGATCCAGGTTTTGGTTTTGGTAAAAATATAAATCATAATTATCAATTATTATATAATCTACATAAATTTCATTATTTTAATTTACCATTATTAGTAGGTATGTCACGTAAATCTATGATTTATCAATTATTAAATGTTTTACCATCTCAAAGTTTAATAGGTAGTCTTACATGTGCAATTATTGCTGCCATGCAAAATGTACAAATTATTCGTGTACATGATATAAAAGAAACAGTTAATGCAATGCATATAATAAAATTAATGATGATGGTCAAGGAATATTGAAACATATGAGTAATTGTAAGTATTTTGGTACAGACGGTATTAGAGGTACAGTAGGTGAACCGCCAATTACTCCTGATTTTGTTTTAAAGTTAGGCTGGGCATCTGGCAAAGTATTATCTCGTCATGGATCTAAGAAAATAATTATTGGCAAAGATACACGCATTTCTGGTTATATGTTAGAATCAGCATTAGAAGCTGGTTTGTCAGCAGCTGGATTATCAGCAGCTTTTACTGGTCCTATGCCAACTCCTGCAATCGCCTATTTAACTCGTACATTTCGTGCAGAAGCAGGTATTGTTATTTCTGCATCACATAATCCTTTTCATGATAACGGTATTAAATTTTTTTCCTCAGAAGGAATTAAATTACCTGATAATGTAGAAAAAGCTATTGAATTAGAAATAGAAAAACCTATTTCTTGTGTACATTCTACATATTTAGGACGAGCTAGTCGTATTGTTGATGCAGCTGGACGTTATATAGAATTTTGCAAATCAACTTTTCCAAATCAATTAAACTTAAATAATTTAAAAATTGTTGTAGATTGTGCAAATGGAGCTACTTATCACATTGCACCAAAAGTATTAAGTGAACTTGGAGCTAATGTAATTACTATAGCAGCTAAACCAAATGGAATAAACATTAATGAAAATTGTGGTGTAACAAATATAAAATATTTGCAAAAGATCGTGTTATCGGAAAAGGCCGATATAGGTTTGGCTTATGATGGTGATGGTGATCGAGTTATAATGATTGATCATTTAGGAAATAAAGTAAATGGAGATCAAATACTTTATATTATAGCATATGAAGATTTACGCATGGGAAATTTAAAAGGAGGAGTGGTAGGAACATTAATGAGTAATATGGGATTAGAATTAGCATTTAAAAAATTAGGTATTCCTTTTGTACGAGCAGAAGTTGGAGATCGTTA